>NZ_CP073639.1:0-600000 GCF_029962485.1 Burkholderia cepacia | reverse complement strand
GGTGACCGGCTATACCGACTCGGTCGGTTCGGATGCGCACAATCTCGCGCTGTCGCAGCGGCGGGCCGACGCAGTCGCGTCGTATCTGCGCGAGCATGGCCTGAAGGCCGATTCGGTCACGGCGACGGGCAGAGGGGAAGCCGATCCGGTGAGCACCAACGATACCGTCGAAGGGCGAGCGAGCAATCGGCGCGTGGAGATTTCGCTGCAGAAGTAGCGGGAAGGGGCCGCGAGCGGTACCGGCGCAGGCGGCCGGTTCGCGGCCACATCCAGTTTCGGCGCGATGCGGGGCCCGCGCACCGTTGTTCAAGATCGGGGTCGTCGGTGGCGTCGGGCCGGCCGCGACGGTCGACTTCCTCGACAAGATCGTTCGAAACACGCCGGCTTCGCGCGATCAGGAGCACATCAAGCTGCTGGTCGATCCGACCGACGTGCTCGCTCGCCAATGCGTTGCGTACGCGACGGCTGCGGGTGCTTGAGCGGCTCCGCCGGCCATGCCGCGTTCAACGCAGCGGCCGGTGGATGCCGGATGTGTCGCGCCGTTCAAGCGGCGCACGCGTGGATCGGCCGGTGCCAGCCTGGTTCGATTGCGCGGCGACCGCGCGCGTGATGAAGCAGCTTCCGGAGGCGGACAAGCCGGGCGCACGGCAGCGCACGCCGTGTCAGTGTCTGAGCACGCAAACGGCCACGATTTCGTACCCGGGGTCGGCATGCACGTGCGCCGCCTTTTCTGCTTCCTCATACGAACCAAACGACGTGGCATCTTCAACCGCCGGTGCCATGCCGATATCGCCATCCTCGGCGGTGCACAGGAACTGCTCGCCGGTCTTCACGACGTAGACGGACAACATGATTCCCTCCATCGTTAGCAGGGGGAATTCCAGTCTAGCAGGCCAGAAAAGGGGCACAGGCGGTTTGCAGCGCGCTTTTTCGCGGGGCGGTTGCCGGTGGCGTTGCCGCGTCGAATGTCGGCCCGGCACGCGACAGCAACCTAAAGCCGTGCACAATACGCGCATGCAAACCGCCGACCTCGAACACCTCGTCACCGTCATCATGCCCTTTGGAAAGTACAAGGGCCGACTCATTGCCGACCTGCCCGGGCCGTACCTCAACTGGCTGGCCCGTGAAGGGTTCCCGCGCGGTGAGATCGGCCGGCAGCTTGCGCTGATGCACGAAATCGATCACAACGGCCTGCGGGACTTGCTGGAGCCGCTGCGCAAACGCGGATAGCGTCGATCGGGAGCGAGCGGCTTCGCATGTGGCATCGGTGCTGGCCCTTACACACCTACCGCGTCGCCGTTGCTGACATAGAATGGAAAGAGTAGTTGACGGCAAAAAGGGGTGCCAACATGAGACGCCTTTATTTCCTCGTACCCGATACGCAGATGGCCAAGGCGATCGTCGATGACCTATTGCGTGCGCGGATCATCTGGCGACATATCCACGTTCTCGCCGACCACAGCGTCACACTCGATCAGTTACCCGAAGCATCGTTGCTGCAAAGCAGCGATGTCGTGCATGCGCTGGAGCGCGGCGTCGCGCTTGGCGGCGCGGCGGGTGCGCTGATCGGCCTCGTCGCGCTGGTATTTCCCCCGGCGGAGCTCGTGATCGCAGGCGGCGCCGTCGTCGGGTTGACGTTGGCCGGAGCGGGTTTCGGGGCGTGGACCGCCGCGATGATCGGCATCGCCGAGCCGAACGCGCGACTCCAGCGATTTCGCGAGGCCATACAGGAAGGCCAGATCCTGATCATGGCCGACGTGCCGGCATTGCGAGAGCAGGAAATCGAAGAGATGGTCGCCCAGCATTTTCCGAAGGCGGACCTGGAAGGCGCCGAGCCTACGACACCGATCTTCCCCTGACGCGCGACAGCAAGCTGGCCTGCCCGATACGCGGGTTCATCGACGCATGTCGTCGAGCGCACGGCCGCGGGCGGCGCGCGGGGGGCGTTCGCACGTTGCGCGGGCAACCCGGTCCGCGCTTCCGAATCGCGCAAGAGACGCAGGCCCGACGCGCGTGACGCCCTCGGAACCGAAGCGCCGACGTCGAACCGTCGGCAAGGAGGTCGTATGGAACTGCACATTCAATCGCACCATTGGGAGCGTCGTACGCCAGACTGGGTCGCCGCCGCCGTGGCCGGTCTCGCAGGCGGTGCGCTAGTGATCGCGCTGGAATTCGTCTGGTCGACACTCGTGCTCGGCTCGAGCCCGTGGCAACCGACACACAAGATCGCGGCGATGGTGATGGGCCGCAGCGCGCTCGGCCAGATGACGCAATTCAACCTTGAAATCGTGGCGATGGCGCTGCTGCTGCACTACGTGCTCGGCGCGATCATGGGGATGATGCTCGCCGCGATCATGGCGCCTTTCCGCTTCGATTCGAGCCTGGGCATGGAAGCCGCCATCGGGCTGGCGTTCGGGATCGTCGCATATGGGTGGAACTTCTACGTCATGACGGCCGTGTTCCCGTGGTTCGTCTCCGAGCGGGGTTCCGGGCCCTTGCTGGCCAACCTGTTGTTCGGCGTGGTTGCGGCCATCACCTACGGCAGGCTGGAGCGATTGCGCAAGCAGAACGTGGACGACTGACACATCGCGTGTCCCGCCGCGCCGAGTTTGACCACGCAGCGTTCGCGGGAGACACGGAACCCGGTGTCGGCGGCTCCGGCGAGTGACACGCAGCGAGGCGGCCTATGGCGCTTGCGATTGCCCTGATCCTGATCGTCATAGTGGCGGTCGGGTTTCACTTTGCCAGTCCCTGGTGGATCACGCCGATTGCGTCGAACTGGGTGCGCATGGACGACATGCTGACGATCACGCTCGTCATTACCGGCGTGTTGTTCATCGCGATCAACCTGTTCATCGCGATCGCCCTGGTGCGCTATCGCCATCGCAGCGGGCATCGCGCGGCCTACGAGCCGCACAACCGGCGGCTCGAATGGTGGCTGATCGGCCTGACCGCCGCCGGCGTGGCGGCGTTGCTGGCGCCGGGTCTCTTCGTCTACGCGGACTACGTCCGGCCGCCGCGCAACGTGCTGCAGATGGAAGTGCTCGGCCAGCAATGGCAATGGCGCTTCCGCTTCGCCGGCCCCGGCGGCAAGCTGGGCACGACGGACGTGCGCTACATCAGCAACGACAATCCCTTCGGGCTGAACCCCGCCGACCCTAACGGCCGCGACAACTACCTGATCGAAACACCCGAGGTGCACCTGCCGCTCAACCGGCCGATCCAGGTCCTGACACGGTCGCGCGACGTGCTGCACGACTTCTACGTCCCGCCGTTCCGGGCGCGCATGAACATGGTGCCCGGCATGGTGACCACCTTCTGGTTCACGCCGACCAAGGCGGGGCGCTACGACATCCTGTGCGCGCAGCTCTGCGGCATCGGGCACTCGAACATGCGCGGTGTGGTGGTGGTGGAAGACGAAGCATCGTTCTCGCGCTGGCTGGCGCAGCAGACCACGTTCGCGCAACGGCAGCAGGCCAGGGTGCAAGCTGCACCCGCTGCGGCCGGCGGCAGCGCCCAGGCACTGGCCGATCTGGGCAAGACGCTCGCGGCGGCCAAGGGCTGCGTCGCGTGCCATACCGTGGACGGCACCCCGCGCGTGGGCCCGACCTGGAAAGGCCTGTACGGCAAGACCGAAACGATGGCCGACGGCAGCACCGCGAAGGTGGACGAAGCCTA
Organism: Burkholderia cepacia; assembly: GCF_029962485.1. NCBI lineage: Bacteria > Pseudomonadati > Pseudomonadota > Betaproteobacteria > Burkholderiales > Burkholderiaceae > Burkholderia > Burkholderia cepacia. The sequence goes on along the minus strand of NZ_CP073639.1, from coordinate 596,322 downwards.
TCTGCGTGCGTTCATCCGCGACCCGACGGCTCGCGTCGTGAAGGGCTTCTCGCCGATCATGCCGCACTTCGACCTGAGCGACCAGGAACTGGCTGCGCTGGTCGCGTATATCGAGGCGCAAGGCGGGCCACCGCCCGCCAGTACCGCGGCCAGGCAGTAGCGGAGCAGAAACCATGACCTATGCGCACACCGACCACGCCCCGCACAGCTTCTGGACACGCTATGTCTGGAGCCAGGACCACAAGGTCATCGCCGTGCAGTACGCGCTGACGGCCATCTCGATCGGCCTGGTCGGCCTCGTGTTGTCCGACCTGATGCGGCTGCAGCTCGGCTTTCCGGGCAAGTTCGCTTTCATCGACGCGAACCATTACTACCAGTTCGTCACGATGCACGGGATGATCATGGTGATCTACCTGCTGACGGCGCTGTTCCTGGGCGGCTTCGGCAACTACCTGATCCCGCTGATGCTGGGCGCGCGCGACATGGTGTTCCCGTTTCTCAACATGCTGAGCTACTGGGTCTACCTGCTGGCCGTGCTGGTGCTGGTGGCGAGTTTCTTCGTGCCGGGCGGGCCGACCGGCGCGGGCTGGACGCTGTATCCGCCGCAGGCGATCCTGCCGGGCACGCCGGGCGTGGAGTGGGGCATCGTGCTGATGCTCGTGTCGCTGGCGATCTTCATCGTCGCGGCGACGATGGGCGGCCTGAACTACGTGACCACCACGCTGCAGGCGCGCACGCGCGGCATGACGCTGATGCGCATGCCGCTCACGGTATGGGGCATCTTCATTGCGACCATCATGGCGCTGCTGGCATTTCCGGCGCTGTTCGTGTCGGCGGTGATGATGCTGCTCGACCGGACGCTCGGCACAAGTTTCTTCATACCGGCCGTGGTGTCGATGGGGCAGACGCTCAAGCACGCCGGCGGCAGCCCGCTGCTGTTCCAGCACCTGTTCTGGTTCTTCGGGCATCCGGAGGTCTACATCGTCGCGCTGCCGGCCTTCGGCATTGCGTCGGACCTGATCAGCACGCATGCGCGCAAGAGCATCTTCGGCTATCGGATGATGGTGTGGGCGATCGTGATCATCGGCGCGCTGAGCTTCGTGGTCTGGGCGCACCACATGTTCATCGCCGGCATGAATCCGTATTTCGGCTTCTTCTTCGCGACGACCACGCTGATCATCGCCGTCCCGACCGCCCTCAAGGTCTACAACTGGGTGCTGACGCTGTGGCGCGGCGATATTCACCTGACCGTGCCGATGCTGTTTGCGATCGGCTTCATCAGCACCTTCGTGCTGGGCGGGCTGACCGGGCTCTACCTCGGCAACGTGAGCGTGGACATCCCGCTGTCGAACACGTATTTCGTGGTCGCGCACTTCCATATGGTGATGGCCGTGTCGCCGATCCTGGTGGTGTTCGGCGGCCTCTACCACTGGTACCCGAAGGTGACGGGCCGCATGCTCGACGACACGCTCGGGCGCGCACACTTCTGGATCACCTTCGTCGGCACCTATGCGATCTACTTCCCGATGCACTATCTCGGGATTCTCGGCATGCCGCGACGCTATTACGCGTATCAGGGCTATAGCTTCATTCCGCATTCGGCGCAGACGCTCAACACCTTCATCACCATCGTCGCGCTGATCGTCGCGGCGGCGCAGCTGCTGTTCCTGTTCAACCTGGCGTGGAGCCTCGTGCACGGCAAGCGTGCCGACGGCAATCCGTGGCGGGCCACCACGCTGGAGTGGCAGACGCCGCAAACGCCGCCCGCGCACGGCAACTGGGGCGCCGCGCTGCCCGTGGTTTATCGCGGGGCATACGAATACAGTCCGCCGGGGCAAGAGGAAGACTTCGTGCCGCAAAACCAGCCGCCTGCGACGACGCCCGAACCGGCCCACCCCGCGCTTCACCCCGGTGAGGCACACGAATGACCACGCTGCCGCGCCCCTTCGTTCACGACGCGCCGCCGGGCTTGCCGAATGCGGGCCGCGTTGGTCTGATCGTCTTCATGGCGGTCGCGACGACGTTATTTTCGCTGTTGCTGCTCGCCTATGCGATGCGCATGCGCGAGCCCGACTGGCAGCCGATTCCGCATCCGGCGCTGCTGTGGTGGAACACCGGCGCGCTGGCGCTGGCCAGCGTCGCCATGCAGCGTGCCCGGCACCTGACCGCGCACCGCACCACGTGGCTCGTGTGCGGCGGCGTGCTGGCGGCCGTGTTCGTGGCCGGGCAACTGACCGCGTGGCACATGCTGTCGGCGGCCGGGCAGGCCGTCGCCGCCAATCCGTCCGACAGCTTCCTCTACCTGCTCACCGGCCTGCACGGCGTGCACGTCCTGGGCGGGCTGGTGGCGTGGGCGATGACGATCGCGCAGCTCAGGCGCGCGAACCCGTTCCGGGTGCAGCACGCCATCGCGCTGTGCGCGCTCTACTGGCATTTCCTGCTCGCGGTCTGGCTCGTGCTGCTGGCGGCGATGTGGTGGCTGACGCCCGGGATTGTCGCCGCCGTCTGCGGGCCGCTGTATGGAGCCGCACCATGACCACACCTACGGCCCCCACCGGATCCGCGGCCGGGTCGCCCGCGGGCCCGCCCGCCGACGCTTCGCCTGCCGACACCCGGCCCGACGGCTGGCGCGGCATCGTCACGGACTGGTCGGCCGATCGCGAAGCCTTCAAGGTGCCGTGGGGCAAGGCGATGATGTGGATCTTCCTGCTGTCGGACACCTTCGTCTTCAGCAGTTTCCTGATCGGCTACATGACGGTGCGCATGTCGACCACGGCGCCGTGGCCCGATACGTCGAAGGTGTTCGGGCTTTCGGTCGGCGGCCTGGATGTGCCGTTGCTGCTGATCGCCATCATGACGTTCATCCTGATCACCAGCAGCGGCACCATGGCGATGGCCGTCAACTTCGGCTACCGGCGCAACGCCAAACGTGCCGGCATGCTGTTGCTCGCGACCGCGCTGCTGGGCGCGGCCTTCGTGTCGATGCAGGCCCTCGAATGGACCAAGCTGATCGTTCATGAAGGTATCCGGCCATGGGGCAACCCGCTGGGCGCGGCGCAGTTCGGCGCGTGCTTCTTCACGATCACCGGGTTCCACGGCTTTCACGTGACCTGCGGCGTGATTTATCTGTTGCTGGTTGCACGCAAGATCATGCGGCCGGGGTTCGTCGAGCACGGCAACTTCCAGATTGTCGAGATCGCCGGCCTGTACTGGCACTTCGTCGACCTGGTGTGGGTGTTCATCTTCGCGCTGTTCTATTTGTGGTGAGGCAGGCCATGGACCATACCGATCCCGCCGATCGACCCGACGCCGCGCACGGCCAGCAGCATCCGATCGGCCTCTATCTGAAGATCTGGGGCCTGCTGTTCCTGCTCAGCACGATGTCGTACCTGGTCGATTACTTCCACGTGCAGGGCCTGTTGCGCTGGGTGCTGATCGTCGTGCTGATGATCGCCAAGGCCGGGCTGATCGTGTCGATCTTCATGCACATGATGTGGGAGCGGCTGGCACTGGTGTACGCGATACTGATTCCGCCCCTTTGCCTGCTGGTGCTCATGGTGCTGATGGCTGCCGAAGCGCATCACACGTTCGGGATGCGGGAGCTGTTCTTTCGCTGATTCCCCTGGTGGCCTTCCTCCGGCCGCCTGCCCATGACGTCCGCAGGGTCGTCATGGAAAACTGTATGAATATACAGTATAGTACCCGTCGAACTCGAGCCGCACAGGTGCAACCCTTGCGGCACGTGCGCCGCGCCTGCGGGTATCCGCCGCAGCGTTCCGGCACCGTGAAATCCGGCTAACTCATTCAGACGGGCAGGCAAATTGTCATCCAGCAATCTGATCCGCATTCGCGGAGCACGTCAGCACAACCTCAAGAATCTCGATCTCGACCTGCGCACCGGCGAAATGACGGTCGTCACCGGCCCGTCGGGCTCGGGCAAGTCGAGTCTCGTGTTCGACACACTGTACGCGGAAGGGCAGCGGCGCTACGTCGAGACCTTCAGCGCGTACGCACGCCAGTTCCTCGACCGGATGGACCGCCCGCAGGTCGAGCGCGTCGACGGCGTGCCGCCCGCAATCGCAATCGACCAGACCAACCCGGTGCGCAGTTCGCGTTCGACCGTCGGCACGATGACCGAGCTGAACGATCACCTGAAGCTGCTGTACGCGCGCGCGGCCGAGCTGTTCGACCGCCAGACCGCGCGGCAGGTGCGGCACGACACGCCGGAGACGATCTACGCGGATCTCGTCGCACGCACGCTGGCGGACGATCCGCGCGTCGTCGTCACGTTCCCGGTCGAGCTGCCGGAGGCGGTGTCCGACGAGGAAATCGCGCAGTGGCTGTCCGCGAGCGGGTACACGCGCGTACAGGCGCAGCGCGAAGTCGCGTCGCCCACCGGGCCGCGCAAGGTGCTCGACGTGGTGGCCGACCGCTTCCGCGTGCAGCAGGCCGACAAGGTGCGCGTGGTCGAGGCGATCGAGGCGTCGCTGAAGCGTGGCGGCGGGCGTGTGAACGTGTACGTGCTGGCCGCGGAAGCGGAAAACGCGATTGCCGAGCCGCAGGTGTGGCGCTTCTCCACTGGCTTGCACGATCCCGACAGCGACCTGCGCTACGCGGAGCCGCAGGCGGCGCTGTTCTCGTTCAATTCGGCGTACGGCGCGTGTGAAACCTGCCGCGGCTTCGGCCGCGTGATCGGCGTCGATCTCGGCCTCGTGATTCCGGACGCGCGCAAGACGCTGCGCGGCGGCGCGATCAAGCCGATGCAGACGCCCGCGTGGAAAGAGTGCCAGGACGACCTGATGCGCTATGCGGCGAAGGCCGGGATCCGGCGCGACGTGGCATGGTCCGAGCTGACCGATACCGAACGCGATTGGGTCGTCAACGGTTCGCCGGACTGGAACGGCAAGTGGCAGAGCCAGTGGTACGGCGTGAAGCGCTTCTTCGGCTACCTCGAATCGAAAGCGTACAAGATGCATATCCGCGTGCTGCTGTCGAAATACCGCAGCTACACGCCGTGCGACGTGTGCGGCGGCGCGCGCCTGAAGACGGAATCGCTGCAGTGGCGGCTCGGCTCGAAAGAGAACGCCGACGGCGTGCTCGCGCCGGCCGATCGCTTCATGCCGCGCGGCGTCGACTGGAGCCGCGCGCAGCTCGAAGCGCTGCCGGGCCTGACCGTGCACGACCTGATGCTGCTGCCGATCGAACGCATCCGTCGCTTCTTCGACGGCATCAGCCTGCCGAGCGCGCTGCTCGACGATGCATTGAAACTGCTGCTTGCCGAAGTGCGCACGCGCCTGAAATACCTGTGCGACGTGGGGCTCGGCTACCTGACGCTCGACCGGCAGAGCCGCACGCTGTCGGGTGGCGAGGTACAGCGGATCAACCTGACGACGGCGCTCGGCACGTCGCTGACCAAGACCCTGTTCGTCCTCGATGAACCGAGCATCGGGCTGCATCCGCGCGATCTGACGCGGATCGTCGAGGCGATGCAGCGGCTGCGCGACGCGGGCAATACGCTGGTCGTGGTCGAGCACGATCCGTCGGTGATGCTCGCGGCCGACCGGCTGATCGATATGGGGCCCGGCCCGGGCGAGCGCGGCGGCACGATCGTCTACGACGGCACGCCGTCCGACATCCGTTCGGCGCAAACGCTGACGGGCGAGTATCTCGGCGGCCGCAAGCATGTCGCGCATGCGTCGAACTGGGCACGCCGCGTCGTCGATGCGAATACGCCGCGCATCGTGCTCGAAGGCGCGAGCGAACACAACCTGCGCGACGTGACGGTCGAGATTCCGCTGCAGCGGCTCGTCTGCGTGACGGGTGTATCCGGTTCCGGCAAATCGACGCTGCTGCAGGACGTGCTCTATCCGGCGATGGCGCGGCACCACGGCAAGGCGACCGAGTCGCCGGGCGTGTACCGCAGCCTCGCGGGCGCCGACCAGGTCGGCGACGTCGTGTTCGTCGACCAGTCGCCGATCGGCAAGACCACGCGCTCGAACCCGGCGAGCTACGTCGGCGCATTCGACGAGATCCGCAAGCTGTTCGCGAAGGCGCCGCTCGCGTTGCAGCGCGGCTACAGCGCCGGCACGTTCAGCTTCAACTCGGGCGACGGCCGTTGCCCGACCTGCGGCGGCTCGGGCTTCGAGCACATCGAGATGCAGTTCCTGAGCGACGTTTACCTGCGCTGCCCGGACTGTGACGGCAGCCGCTACCGTGCCGAGATTCTCGAAGTGCGCATCGAGCGCAACGACCGCGCGCTGAACATCGCCGACGTGCTCGACCTGACCGTCAGCGAAGCGGCCGCGTTCTTCGCGACCGACGCCGAGGTGCTGCGCGTGCTGCAGCCGATCGTCGACGTCGGCCTCGAATACGTGAAGCTCGGCCAGCCGGTGCCGACGCTGTCGGGCGGCGAGGCGCAGCGCCTGAAGCTCGCCGGTTTCCTCGCCGAATCCGCGGCGGCGGCCAACGGGCGCCGGGTGGCGACGGAAGAGGCGCGCATCGCGCGGGCGAAGCTGTTCATGTTCGACGAGCCGACCACCGGGCTGCACTTCGACGACATCGCGAAGCTGATGCAGGCGTTCGGCAAGCTGCTCGCGGCCGGCCATTCGCTGATCGTGATCGAGCACAACCTGGACGTGATCCGCGCGGCCGACTGGCTGATCGATCTCGGCCCGGAGGGCGGCGACGGCGGCGGTCTCGTGCTGTGCGCGGGCACGCCCGACGACGTGAAGGCCTGCGCCGAATCGCACACGGGCGTGGCGCTGCTGCAGTACGACCGCGCGATGGATGCCGAAGCGGCGCTCGCCGACGAAGGCAAGCCGCTGCAGGCCGTGCTGAACGCGGCGCGCGAACGCCGTGCGATCGAGGGCGAGGACGTCGTGCGGATCGTCAACGCGCGCGAGCACAACCTGAAGGCGCTCGACGTCGACATCCCGCACGGCAAGTTCAACGTGATCACCGGCGTGTCGGGGTCCGGCAAGTCGACGCTCGCGTTCGACATCCTGTTCCACGAAGGCCAGCGCCGCTACCTCGAATCGCTGAACGCTTACGCACGCTCGATCGTGCAGCCGGCCGGCCGCCCCGAGGTCGATGCGGTGTACGGTATTCCGCCGACCGTCGCGATCGAGCAGCGGCTGTCGCGCGGCGGGCGCAAGAGCACGGTCGCGACCACGTCCGAGGTGTGGCACTTCCTGCGGCTGCTGTACGTGAAGCTCGGCCTGCAGCATTGCATCCACGACGGCACGCCGGTCACGTCGCAATCGGTCGAATCGATCGCCGCGCAGTTGCTGCGCGACCATCGCGGCGAACACGTCGGGCTGCTCGCGCCGCTCGTCGTCAACCGCAAGGGCGTGTACACGGATCTCGCGAAATGGGCGAAGGCGCGCGGCAGCACGCATCTGCGCGTCGACGGCGAGTTCGTGCCGGTCGATCCGTGGCCGAAGCTCGACCGCTTCCGCGAGCATACGATCGAGTTGCCGGTCGCCGATCTCGTCGTGTCGCCGGACAACGAAGCCGAATTGCGGCGCAGGCTCGACGAGACGCTCGAGCTCGGCAAGGGCGTGATGCACCTGCTCGCGCCGCTCGACGGGCTGCATGATGCGATGCAGGGCGACCGGTCGACCGCGCGCGTCGGCTCGATCAAGGTGCTGTCGGTCAAGCGTGCGTGCCCGGTGTGCGGCACGAGCTACCCGGAGCTGGACCCGCGGATGTTCTCGTACAACAGCAAGCATGGCTGGTGCACGACCTGCGTCGGCACCGGCGTCACGCTCACGCGTGAACAGCGCGCCGCGTACGACGACACGGTGCTCGCCGGGGACGATCGCGGCCGCGAGCAGACGCTGCCGTCGGACGAGCAGGAGCCGGAAGGCGTCGGCAACGAGCCGTGCCCGGATTGCAACGGCACGCGGCTGAACCCGTCCGCGCGCGCAGTGACGTTCGACGCGCATCCGATCGTCGAGGTCGCGCAGTGGACGGTGTCGGACACGCGCCGCTGGATCGACGGGCTCGAACTCACCGGGCGCGATGCGCAGATCGCACGCGACATCGTCAGCGAGATCGGCAGCCGCCTCGCGTTTCTCGAGGAAGTCGGGCTCGGTTACCTGAGTCTCGACCGCGCCGCGCCGAGCCTGTCGGGCGGCGAAGCGCAGCGGATCCGGCTCGCCGCGCAGCTCGGCAGCAACCTGCAGGGCGTCTGCTACGTGCTCGACGAGCCGACGATCGGCCTGCATCCGCGCGACAACCAGATCCTGCTCGATGCGCTGCGCAAGCTCGGCGACAAGGGCAACACGCTCGTCGTCGTCGAGCATGACGAGGACACGATTCGCCGCGCCGATCACATCATCGACGTCGGCCCGGGCGCCGGCAAGCGTGGCGGCACGCTGGTTGCGCAGGGCGCGGTCGCCGATCTCGCCGCACAGGCCGATTCGGTCACGGGCCGGCTGCTCGCGCAGCCGATGACACACCCGCTGCAGCCGCGCCGCGGCGTGAGCCTGCCGGGCAAGAAGGGCGGCGCGGCCGTGCCGGAAGCGTGGCTGACGGTGCACGGTGCGCGGCTGCACAACCTGCGTGACGTGACGGTCGGCATTCCGCTCGCGCGGCTCGTCGCGGTGACGGGCGTCAGCGGTTCGGGCAAGTCGACGCTCGCGCGCGACGTGCTGATGACGAACCTGCTCGACGCGGTTGGCCGCTCGGTGCTGTCGTCACCGGCCACGCGGCGCGCGCGCAAGGCTGCGCAGCAGGACGCGCCGGCCACCAACCGCCGTTCGAGCGTGCTCGCACGCAGCGCGCCGCGGCCGTCGCTGAACGTCACGCATGCGTGGCAGGGCTGCGAGTCGCTGAGCGGCTGGGAGCAGATCGATCGCGTGCTCGAAGTCGACCAGACGCCGATCGGCAAGACACCGCGTTCGTGTCCGGCCACCTATATCGGCGTGTGGGACACGATCCGCAAGCTGTTCGCCGATACGCTGGAGGCGCGTGCGCGCGGCTATACGGCGTCGCGGTTCTCGTTCAATACGGGCGACGGGCGTTGCCCCGCGTGCGAAGGGCAAGGCGTGCGCACGATCGGCATGAGCTTCCTGCCCGACGTGAAGGTGCCGTGCGACGTGTGCCACGGGCAGCGCTTCAACCCGGAGACGCTCGCCGTCACGTGGCGCGGCCGGAACATCGGCGACGTGCTGACGATGGAGATCGACGAGGCGGTGGAATTCTTCGCGCCGATCTCGAACATCGCACATCCGCTGCAGCTGATGAAGGATGTCGGGCTCGGCTACCTGACGCTCGGCCAGCCTTCGCCGACGTTGTCCGGCGGCGAGGCGCAGCGCATCAAGCTCGTCACCGAACTCACGAAGGTGCGCGACGACATCACGCGGCGCGGGCAGAAGGCGCCGCATACGCTGTACGTGCTGGACGAACCGACGGTCGGCCTGCACATGGCGGACGTCGCGAAGCTGATCCGCGTGCTGCACCGGCTCGTCGATGCGGGGCATAGTGTCGTCGTGATCGAGCATGACCTCGACGTGATCGCGGAAGCCGACTGGATCATCGATCTCGGGCCGGAAGGCGGCGTGGGCGGCGGCACGATAGTCGCGGCGGCGCCGCCCGAAGCACTCGTGAAGGTGAGCACGAGCCATACGGGGCAGGTGCTGAAGCCGGTGCTGGCGCGTACGGCCAGCGAAGACGTTGAAGCGGAGCAGCAGGGCGCGGCACGGGTCGGCTGAACGCGTTGTATCCGGCGAGCGGCTCCGGTGCCACGAGCGGCATCGGGGCCGCGCCTGTTTCATCATTCAGGTCGCTGCGCTCATTCCCCCTTCACGCCGATCGTCTCGATGATGGTCTCCAGTTGCGGGCTCATCGGCAGGTTGAGACTCAAGCCCGACGGAAGCGGGCGCAGGAACCAGCGCTTGTACTGACGCGCGATCTCGCCGTCGGTGGCCAGTTCCTGGAACGTGCTTTTCACGACCTGAGCGAGCTGCGGATCGTCCTTGCGGAACATGATGCCGTACGGGTCGTAGGACAGGAAGTCGCCCACCACGTCGTACTGGCCGCCCTTGCTCGCATTCTCGGCAATCAGGCCGTACAGCAGTACGTCGTCCGTCGCGAATGCGTCGGCGCCGCCGTTCGCGACGAGCGCGAAGCCCTGCGCATGGTCCGGCACCACCTGTAGCTGGATCCCGAGCCTGAACCGGTCGTTCAGGTCGCGCAGCGCCTTCTCGTTGGTCGTACCGGCCGTCACCGCGACTTTCCTGCCCGCGAGATCGCGGAACGAGCGGATCGGCGCGCCGCGTTTCACCATCACCTTCGTGCCGGCCACGAAGATGACAGGCGAGAACGCCACGCGTTTCTGGCGCTCCAGGTTGCTCGTCGTGGAGCCGCATTCCAGATCGATCTTGCCGCTGACCACCGCGTCGATACGGTTGTCGGACGTGACCGGCACCCAGCGGATCGTCAGGCTCTTGTTGATCGCATCCTCGATCGACGACACGAGCGCCTTGCACAGCTCGATCGAATAGCCGATCGGCTGGTTGCGCGCGTTCAGGTACGAGAACGGGATCGACGTGTCGCGATAGCCGAGCGCGATCGTGCCGCTGCCGCGCACCTTCGCGAGCGTGCCGGTCAGTTGGGCCGGCGCGAACGGCTCGACGCGCGGCAGCGTCGACGGCGCATCTTCCGCGCGCGAGGTCGCGCCCGTGGCGAGCAGGCCCGCGAGCGCGAGCGCACGCCAGAATCGCTGCATCTTCATCGCCGGGCCTCCGTCAGACTTGCGTCGGATGTGCGATTGTCGATTCCTGTTCCGCTTCGATGCGCGCCGCGTTGGCTTCGGCTTCCGCTTCCGACAGGAGCTGGCCTTCCCACTTCGCGACCACCGCGCTCGCGATCGAGTTGCCCACCGCATTGGTGGCCGATCGGCCCATGTCGAGGAACGTGTCGACGCCGAGAATCAGCAGCAGCCCGGCCTCCGGCAGCCCGAACTGGTGCAGCGTGGCCGCGATCACGACGAGCGAGGCGCGCGGCACGCCGGCCATCCCCTTCGACGTGAGCATCAGCACGAGCAGCATCGTGATCTGCGTGCCCAGCGACAGGTGCATGTTGTACGCCTGCGCGATGAATAGCGACGCGAACGTGCAGTACATCATCGACCCGTCGAGGTTGAACGAATAGCCCATCGGCATCACGAAGCTCGAGATCTTGCGCTTCACGCCGAAACGGTCGAGCGCGTCGAGGATCTTCGGGTACGCGGCTTCGGAGCTGGCCGTCGCGAACGACAGCATGAACGCTTCCTTGATCAGCACCAGCAGCTTGAACACCCGCGGCCCGAGGAACACCAGCCCGGCACACACGAGCAAGCCCCAGAGCATGAACAGGCTGACGTAGAAGTCGCCCATGAACACCGCGAACTTCAGCAGTACCGACAGCCCGTTGACCGCGACGGTGGCGGCCATCGCGGCCATCACCGCGAGCGGCGCGAGCTTCATCACATAGCCGGTGATCTTGAGCATCACGTGCGACAACTGGTCGATCGCGGCGATGAGGACCTTGCCGCGATCGCCGAGCGCGGCGAGCGCGACGCCGAAGAACATCGAGAACACGACGATCTGCAGGATTTCGTTATTGCTCATCGCCTCGGCGAACGACCTCGGCACCATGTGGCCGACGAAATCCTTCAGCGTGAACTTGGACGTCGCGAGGTTCGCGGATGCGCCGATGTCCGGCAGCGGCAAGCCGAGATTGTCGCCGGGTCGCAGAAGGTTCGCCATCAGCAGCCCGAGCAGCAGCGAGACCAGCGACGCGGTGATGAACCAGGAAATCGATTTCGCGAACACGCGCCCGACCGAGGCCGCGTCGCCCATGTGCGCGATGCCGACGACCAGCGTGGAGAAGACGAGCGGCCCGATCACCATCTTGATCAGGCGCAGGAACACGTCGGAGACGAGCGAGATGTATCCGGCGACTTCGGCGGCGGCCTTCTTGTCCGGAAAGCTCGTGAAGACCATGTAGCCGATCGCGATGCCTGCCACCATCGCGATCAGGATCCAGACGGCTGCAGCATTCTTTTTTCGCATCGTAAGCCTCCCATGCAGCGGTTTCGCAATCGGGAATGGGAGGACGATACAGGACCAGAATGGCGATGAACAGTGCAACCGGGTTCGGGTTTGCGCTAGCGCCGGGTCACGCTGATCGTGGCGACGGCGCCGGTGGCGCTTCGTGCATGATTCGTGCCCGAAGCCGGCGCAACCCGATACCGTTTTGTGCGGAGCAGCACACTGGCTGTTCGACGTTCGCGACGTCGCGATTACCGACGCGCTCGCGGCGCAGCGCTGATCGGCGAGACGGCCCCGATCATCCGGGCCGTCTCGCATCCAGCGCGGTTGTCGATCAGCCTGCCGGCGCGACGGATGCACCCGTGATGCCGTGCCGACGCAGCGAATCGGCGACGAAACCCGACGCCTTCATGTCCTCGACGAATTCGTTCAACACCGCTGCGGCTGCTTCGCCGCGGCTCTTCGGCACGCCCATCGCCTGCCGGATCACCATGAAGCGCTCGTCGAGCAGGCGCAGGCCGGTCGTTTTCGCGGCGTCGGCTTCGAGTTGCTGCTTCACGCCGGCGGCGACTTCCAGCGTCTGTTCGAGAAACGTCGGCACGACGGCCGGCGACGTCGGCGCGCGCACGATCTGCGCGGCTTTCAGTTCGCGGGTGAGGAACAGGTCGTACGCGCTGCCCTTGCCGACGACCACACGGTTGTGCGGCTGATCGACGTCGTCGTTGGTGCGGATCGGCGAAGCGTCGGGCACGAGATAGAAGCCTTCGATCAGTACGTACGGTGCGGTGAACGCGACCGTTTCGCCGCGCAGCGGATCGACCGCGAAGAAACCGAAATCGGCGCGTTCCTCGGTCAGCGCCTGTACCGATTTGCCGGCGGCGTCGAATACGACGAGTTCGAGCTCGGCCGACAGGCGCTCGGCGAATGCGCGCGCGAGATCGATCGATACGCCGAACGGTTCGCCGCTCGCCGGATCGCGGTTCGCAAGGATCGGGTTGCCGAGGTTGATCGACGCGCGGAGCTTGCCGGTGGGGGTGAAGGCGGAGCGGACGGAAGGGGCGATGGGCATGATCAGGTTCGTGGGAGGCGTAGGGGCGGCAGGGTGATCGTGGACACGCAACGGCGTGTCGATGTCGAGCTTATCACCAGGACGTCGGCGGGCGCCAAAGTGCCGCCGCCAGCGAACGTGACGATCATGCTTGACGGAGCACTCGAACCTGCTTTCAGCGGCCTGACGATCAGCAATGCGAACGGTAAGCCGGTGACCCGAGAAATGGCCACCGTTGCACCCAACGACACGCGCAGGATCAGCATTTCACTGCCCGCATCGGCACCGGGCACAGGTCGATTACGCGTTCAAGGTGAGGGGGACGCGAATCGATGTTGCATTTCAGTATCATTTTCATCAGGTCGCCACGTTTCGCGTCGTGCGTAAACGTTCGTAACGCGATGCCCGCGACCCGCACCGTAGCGACGACACATCGGCATCGATGTGCGGCGCCCGTTCGTCACAGCGCATGACGGTCGCTTCAACGCGCGCCGCGGCGCCACGTTCCCGCTCCCCGAGTATCGATGTTGTTACATTTTTCATCGATTTCGCGTCTCGACACGACCGGGTTGCGTCGTGCCTCCCCGACACGACCAATGCGCAACCGGCATGGCACGTCGCAAGCTTGTTTCGACACACTGCCAGCGGCGGGTTCGACGCGCATTCAGCATTGACTGATCTCTCGGCGTTTCCAGACGAAATCGCTGACCGCAACGCGTCGCCCGCGTCGCAGGCGTGCATTTCGGGGCAGGGCGTTTATTTGGCAGATTGAAAGTCACAGTCGTTCACCCCGACGGGAGAGCACCATGTTGGTCAAGTCATTTCGGTTCTTCAGGGCGTGCCTGGTCCTGCTTTCGCTATGTTTCGCGATCTTCCCCGGACGGGCCAACGCGGTTTCCAACCAGTTGCTGTTGCTGCTGCCGGACAACATCACGCTGCCCGACCCGCGCGTGTCGGCGTGGCTCGATGCCGCCTCCGAGGAGGGTCTGCAGATCACGACCATGCAGGACAGCCAGTTCGAACAGGCGGGCACGACGCTCCAGCAGTATCAAGGCCTCATCCTGCCCGATCAGGTTCATACCGCCGCGGACGACGCACTCGTGACGGCGATCCAGAACTACGCGCTCGGCGGCGGGAAAGTGATGCTGGTCTACGATTTCGGCGCGCTCACGTCGACCGGCTTCTATCCCATTCCGCAGTCGCGATTCAGTTCGATGGCAGGCGTCAACTATGTCCTGTACAACTCGCTCGGCGGCAACATGATCGGGCTCGGCCCCGTGACCGGGATGGGCAGCACGCTGCGGACGCTACAGATTCCTCCCGGCAAGTCGATGGCGTGGTCGACCACCGGCACCACGACAGCCGCCACCGTGAACTCGGCGGCCGTGTCGGTATCCGCGACGCCCAGCCAGGCCCTGTATCTGCAGGCCAGCCCGTCCAATCCGGGCGGATTGACCGGCTACAACCACAGCGCGTACTTCAACTACAAGACGGAGAACGGACTGGCGTCGAACATCAGCCTGGATCTCGGCCACGTTTCCAAGGGTTCGATGGTCAATGCGGGGAAGTACACGGCCACATCGACCAACAACTCCGCGAAGAACCCGAAGGGCGCAACAACGACAGCGGCGGCAGCGACGACAGCGGCGGCCACGACGACCGACGTGCTCGAAGGCATTTCGGGCTACGTGTACGGCTACCTCACGTATCCGAGCTACGTCACGCAGGGCACGTATAGCGGCACGACGCTGCTGACCTCGCCGAACTTCGGCCTCGTCGCCGGTTACAACCCCTATGGCAGCGGCGGCGTGCTGTTCGTGAACATGCCGCTCGGTTACCTCGAAGGGCAAACCGACGGCATGCCGTTGCACGGCTTCCTGCATTACTTCACGACGAACATCCTGTCGATGCCGCATCTGTCGCTCGAGCCGAGGGCGCAGCCGGGCATGGTGCTCAACTGGCACTTCTGCGCGGAAGAGATGATCCAGCCGGCGCAGTATCTGAAGTCGATCGGTGTCTGGAACAACGGGCCGTTTTCCATCGTCGTGACGGCCGGCCCGGACGATGCGGCGATTGGCGACGGTCTCGGCATCAACCTGGCCAACAACACGCAAGCCAAGCAAATGATGCAGTACCTGATGAGCAAGGGAGACAACATCGGCAGCCATGGCGGCTGGGACCACGACTACTGGGGCGCCAACGCCAGCGAGACCGACCAGAGCACGTTCCAGCAGTACCTCGTGCTGAATCATCAGTCCGTGCAGACGGCGACCGGCAAGCCGGATGTCGAATGGGCCGCCCCCGAGGGCAATACGCCGACCTGGGCCGTCACCTGGCTCGAAAGCAACGGTTATTCGGGCTACTACTTCACGGGCCACACCGGCATGGCGCAAACACGCGCCTATCGTAACGGCGCGCTGTTGAACCCGGGCATCTGGGCGTTCCCCGTGATGCCGTTCGGGAAGTACGCGACGTTCGAGGAGTTCCAGGAGTTTGGCGTGTCGACCACGGACGTCACGAACTGGTACGAAGCGCTGATGAACTTCGTCGTCGCCAACCGGACGACCCGGCTCATCTACATGCACCCGCTGGGCGCATCATGGTATCCCGGCGTGCTCTCGACCATCTTCAGCTATGCCAACAGCCTGATTTCGTCGGGTCAGTACAAGTGGTACACGATGGATCAGCTGACGCAGTTCGACAGAAAGCGCTTGCTCGTGACATGGAGCGCGACGGACACGGGCAGCAGCTGGACGTTCTCCGCGTCCCAGCCGACGAGCCTGCAAGACGTGACCTGGCTGCTGCCCAAGAGTGCGTTCAAGCAGCCGGCCGTGACGGGCGGATCCGCCACCGTCGTGACGACCGATGCGACGAATTGGCTGGTGATTGCAGGCGCCGGAACAACCCTGACGTTCACCAGCGCGAAGATGTAAACCCACGATAACGACGCGGTATAGGTACGGAGACGCGCCGATCGCCCGATCGGCGCGTCTCCGCCCGGGGGAAGGCAACATGAAACGACGTACGTTGCGGCGCGCGACATGCGTTGCCGCCGGTCTGGTTCAGGCTCACGTCGATGAGCCGTAACCGAGCTTTGCCCAAATGGGCGCCGGCGTTGCACGGTGGCGGTTCATCGCGACCGATGCCGGTGTGCGCACGCTCGGGCAATCACGGCGATCACCCGAGGCGGCCAGCGATCGCGTCTGCCGCCGGCTTGCCCGCGATTCTGGCATGCGCACTGGGGCGAACCGCGTTGCTGCTCTGGTTGACGATTGCGCTGGCAGTCGTCGCGGCGACGCGCGCCGCAGCCTCACCCGCCGGCGACCCCGGCGAAGCCATCTATCGCGATGGCGTCCTCGTTTCGGGCGCTCCGCTGCAAGCGTTGCGGGAGGGCGGCCCGCGCATGGAAGGCGCGGCAGCCGCCTGCATGAATTGCCATCGACCCAGCGGGCTCGGCGCCAAGTCCGGACTCACGACGATCCCGCCGATCGCCGCAACGTATTTGTTCCAGGACAGCACGCTCATCGGCGAGAAACCCGGCATACCCTATGTCGAGAGCATGCGAAGCGATCGGGCGGCCTATTCCGATGAAACCCTCGCTCGTGCGATCCGAAGCGGAATCGACGCGCAGGGCAGGCCTCTGAGTTACCTGATGCCGCGCTTCGTGATGACCGACGACGACATGGCTGCGTTGATCCGCTACCTGAAGCGTCTCGATCCGGTTCCCGCGCCTGGCGTTACCGACACCACCCTGCATTTTGCGACGATCGTCACGCCGGACGCCGATCCCGTGAAGCGCCGCGGGATGCTCGACGTCCTGCGGCACTATTTCGTCGACAAGAACGCGCTGCCGACGAGCGCGATACCGCAGAGCGCGGCGCGGACGGACGTCGCCACGACGTCGCGCCATTGGCAACTGCACGTCTGGGAGCTGAACGGGGCGGCGTCGACATGGGAAGCGCAACTCGAGCGCCGCGCGGCCGCCGAACCGGTGTTCGCGGTGATATCCGGAATGGGCCGGCGCAACTGGTCGCCCGTTCGGGCGTTCTGCGAGCACGAACGGATTCCGTGCCTGTTTCCGAATGTCGAGGTGCCCGACGTCCGCGATGGCGACTTCTATTCGATCTATTTCTCGAGTGGCGTGCTGCTCGAAGCCGCGCTGATCGCCAGGGAAATCCTCGGCGACGATCGTGCACCGGCCCCGCGCGTGATCTACGAACTGTATCGGGCCGGCGACAGCGGCGAACCGGGCGCACAAGCGCTCGCGACGGCGCTGCGCGCGCACGGGCTCGACGTCTCGCGCCGCGCGCTGATGCCGGGCGAGCGCATCGAGAAAGCCATGACCGGCATTTCCGGCGCGGATGCGCTCGTGCTGTGGCTGCGTCCCGCCGATATCGCATCGCTGCGCGGCGACGCGCCCGCCCGGACGGTCTACCTGTCCGGACTGATGGGCGGTCTCGATCGCACGCCGCTGCCCGAGCGCTGGCGCGCAGTCACGCACATCGCGTATCCGTTCGATCTGCCCGATCGCGTGCGGCGCCGCGTCGACTACATGCTCGACTGGGCCGCGGCCCGGCACGTCGCGATCGTCGACCAGCAGGTGCAGGCGGACACGTTCCTCGCCTGCGTGCTGCTCGAAGAGGCGCTGGGACACGTCACGGGCACCTACGTGCGCGACTATCTCGTCGAGCGGATCGAGGATACGCTCGAGCAACGCGTGATCACCGGCAACTATCCGCGCCTGACGCTCGCACCGGGGCAGCGGCTCGCATCGAAAGGCGGCTACATGGTCCACTTTGCCGACGCGAGCGGCACGCGCATCGTCGCCGATGGCGCATGGATCGTTCCCTAGACGCCGTCGCCGCCCTTGCCGCGGCGGTGTTTCCGCACGGCAGTCGGGCGACGCGGCGCGCAAAACGAGGAGACTGAAATGAACACGTTCCCGAAGTTTTTCATGCTGACGCACCTCCTGATCGGGTGTGCGCTGCTCACCGGGCAGGCCGCGCAAGCGCAGGAGTCGATGGATGAGCATGCTCACCATCACATGATGATGTCCGGGATGAAAACGATGATGCCCGCGATGAAGACGTCGACCGTCACCTACACGGTACCGGCCGTCACGCTCGTGCGCGACGATGGCAAGACCGTCGCGCTGAAGGATGAGCTTGACGACGGCCGCCCGGTCGTATTGACCTTCATCTACACCACGTGCACGTCGATCTGCCCGGTCATCAGCCAGACGCTGTCGCAGCTTCAACAAGCGCTCGGTGCCGATCGCGACAAGGTTCATATCGTGTCGATCTCGATCGATCCGGAAAACGACACGCCCGCACGCCTGCATGCTTATGCGACGAAGTTCGGTGCAGGGCCGGAGTGGCAGCATTACACGGGCACGATGGCCGCGAGCGTCACCACGCAGAAAGCCTTCAACGTCTACCGGCAGGACAAGATGGACCACAACCCGGTCATGTTCCTGCGCGCCGCGCCGGGACAATCCTGGCTTCGAGTCGACGGATTCGCGACGACCGACGATCTGCTGCATATGTACCATTCGCTCGTGGCGTCCAATTGAGCGTGTCGACGAATGGCGAACCTGTGCCGGCCATGAAAGAGCATCACATTGCAGTGTGATTCCACGTATGTTCTGTATTGGTCCGGCGTCGCAGCCGGTCTCGGCTAGAATGCTGGCGCTCACCTATCCTCGACATCATGATTGATCGCCCCCGCAATCGAATGACCGCATGGCTTGGCCTGTTCGCCATGTGGCTCATCATATTTGCACCGATCGTCAGTCAGGGCCTGATCGCCCAGGAGCGGAATTCCCCATTCGCACCGATCTGCTCGGCGGAAAGTCAGCCTGACGCAGGTAATCATGTGCTCGCGATCCACCTCGATTCGTGCGGGTACTGCGATCTGCTCGCGCATCATGTGCCGGCGCCATCGTTGGCGCTGCCGCCGCTGCAAGCGGTTGCACGATACGCGATCGAGCTGCCTCCCGCTTCGCTCGAATTCGTCTTTCGCGATGTCCGGCGGGCAGCACGCCCGCGGGATTCGCCATTCCTCGCCTGAAGCAGCCTTCTCGGCCAAGCAACGAGATTCCGCGGAAACGCGCGGGACTCGAATGGCTGTAGATCTCTGATCGGGACATTTCGTATGCGCTTCCGCGATGCTGCGGAATGCTCGCGTGTGCGCATATGACAAGAGAGAATGACATGCGAATCGAATCGAACAGAATGACCGACGTTGCGCTCGCCGCGCTCGTCGGCCTGATTGGCCTGACCCTGCCGGTTGCCGCCAGTGCGTGCGCGACGTGCGGTTGCTCGTTGAGTACGGATGCCGCAATGGGCTATTCGGCGATGCCGGGCTGGCGAATCAGCCTGGATTACACCTTTCTTCCGCAGAATCAGCTGCGCAATGGAACGAGCGCGGTATCGGGTAGCGTGCCGGCCGCGATCAATGCTGCCGGTGGCAGCCAGGAGGTCGAGCATCAGACGATCAACCGCTACTGGAACCTCGGCATCAACTACAGCCCGAATCCCATGTGGAGCTTCGGCGCAATCGTTCCATTCATCGATCGTGGCCACTCGACCTACGGCAACGCCACGCCGGATCAGCTTACGCCGGACAACCTGAGCGGCGTCACGAGCAAGGGGCTGGGCGACATTAAACTGATCGCAAGCTATCAGGGCTTCCTGCCGACTCACAATCTCGGCGTGCAGCTCGGTGTCAAGCTGCCTACGGGAAAATACGGTGGCCAGAACGTGCTGACGGGCGCCACCGTCGGTCGCAGCCCGGTGTTCTTTTCGTCGGGCCCGAACAGCGCCAACGGCCAGACGCTCGATACCAGCCTGCAGCCCGGCACCGGCAGCACGGATCTGATCGTCGGCGCTTATTACTACCAGCCAGTCAGCCAGGACTTCGATGCGTTCATCAACGGTCAATTCCAGTCGGCCGTGATCGAGAACCTCCGTGGCATCGGCGAGGACTACCGACCGGGCAATGTGGCGACGATCAGCGTTGGCCTGCGTTACGAAGCGAATCCGAGAATCGTCCCGCAACTGCAAATCAACGTGACGCGCAAAAGCTCGGATCAGGGGGCGCTTGCCGACACCGCCAATACCGCGGGCACGGTCGTCTACCTGTCGCCCGGTGTGACGGTCAACGTCGTGAAGAACTTGAACGTGTACGCGTTTGTACAGAAATCGCTATACAGCCGGCTCAGCGGCTACCAGCTGTTTCCGCGCTGGTCGGGCACGGTGGGGGCGAGCTATGCGTTCTGACGACGATGCTTCGCGTGGCGCGAGACCGGCAAGATCGCGGCGCGACTGGCTGCGAACGACTGCGGGATTGGCGCTCGGCGCCGGTATCGGCGGATGGCTGCAGCCCGCACGGGCCAGCAGTCTGGCCGTTGGTCATCCCGCACCCGGCATCGTGCTGCATACGCTCGACGGGAAAAGTATCGCCAGCGACGACTTGCGCGGGAGCGTCGTGATCCTGACGTTCTGGGCGACGTGGTGCGAACCGTGCCGGACCGAGTTGCCGTTGCTGTCCGCTTATGCCGCGCGCTACGCGCCGCAGGGATTGCACGTGCTCGGTTTCAGTCTGGACGGGGCGGAAAATATCCCGGATGTCCAGCATGTGGCGGCCGGCCTGAGTTTTCCGGTGGGTCTTCTGGGAAGTGCGTACGCCGGTGACTACGGCCGGATCTGGCGTATTCCGGTCAATTTCACGATCGACCGAAACGGGATTCTCGTCGACAACGGCTGGGATGACCGGAAGCCGGCATGGACCGCTGAACGCTTCGAGCGAATCGTGATGCCGCTCTTGAGTCGCTAAGCCGGCGTACTTTCCGCAAAGCCGTTACCCGCTCCTCGGGAGGAGCGGGTGCCCGACCTCCAACCCTCGACACATCGGGGCGTCTTGCCACGCTCCGTTCAGCCTGCATGGCCCGGATTCAATGGCGCCGAAAGCCGCGGCGCCCGTTTTTCATCCGGGTGAATCTCGCTTGCTTCCGGGCGCCGACTTTTTTAGTATGCAGAATGCTCAACCCGGCCCTTTTCGGCGGTTCAAGCTCGGTCTAAATCCACGAGGACGGACATGCAACAGCGGTCAGCGGCTCCTCTTTACGTCGTGCTGGTGGGCGTCGCCATTGCATGCGTATTGATGGGCTTGTGCACACTCCAGCTGCTACAAAGCCGTGACGACGCGCTCGATCGCGCGCGGGAGACGTCGCGTAACCTCGGCTTGATGGCGGAGCGCGACATCAAGCGCAATTTCGAACTCTACGACCTGTCGTTGCAGGCCGTGATTCAAGGATTGCAGCGCCCGGACGTGATGGCGGCCGCCCCCTCGCTGCGCAACGGGGTGTTGTTCGATCATGCGATGACTGCCGAGTTTCTCGGCTCGATGCTGGTGCTGGATCGTGACGGCAACATCCAGCTGGACTCGGCCAACGATGTACCACGCAAAGGCAATTTTGCGGATCGCAAATACTTTACGATCCACCGCGACAATCCGAATATCGGGCTGTACGTCAGCGATCCGTTCGAGTCGCGATTGCGCGGCGGAATGCCCAGCATTGCGCTGACGCGCCGGATTTCCCAACCGGACGGCTCATTCGCCGGGGTTGCGTTGATTGCGATCAACCTTGAATACTTCCACAAGCTGTTCGCCGGCCTTGCGCTCGGGCCAAATGGCTCGATGTCGCTGATCGGCCAAGACGGCATCATGTTCATGCGACAGCCGTTCGACCCGCACATCGTCGGTCGCAACATCGGCAAGGCCAGCACTTTCCAACGATTCCTTACGGCACCGGAGGGTTCGTTCTCGGAAACCGCAACGATTGACGGGGTGCGCCGGCTCTACTATTTCAGGAATCTGCCGAATCTTCCGCTGATCCTCATGGTCGCGGAAGCCGAACAGGATATCTACGCCGCGTGGCGGCATCGTGCGATCACCATCGGGACGCTGGTGGCTGCGTTCGGCGTCGGGTTTGTTGCGCTGGCGGTCGTGCTCAGTGCGCAACTGCGTCGACGGATGCGCGCGGAATCGGAGCTTGTTCTGCTGGCGCGCACCGACGGGTTGACCGGTCTCAACAACCGGCGCACGTTCGGTGAAATCCTCGATCAAGAGTGGCGCCGGGCGTGCAGGTCACGTAGTGTTTTCTCGCTGCTGTTCCTCGATGTCGACCGATTCAAGGCGTACAACGACACTTACGGCCATCAGGCAGGCGACGACGCGCTTACCGCGGTCGCACGGTGCATTGGCGAGAATATCCGCCGCCCCGGCGACGTCGCCGCGCGATACGGTGGAGAGGAGTTTGTCGTGTTGTTGCCCGATACGCCGGCTGCAGGTGCGGAGCTGATCGCGGAAAAAATCCGCATGGCAATCAGCGACCTGGCCATCGAGCATGCATGCAGTGAATTTGGCCATGTGACTGCGAGCATCGGGCTGGCGAGCTGGACGTCGGAACAGGACGGCGACGCAGGTGGGGCGATCAAGGCCGCGGACGAAGCGCTCTATCGCGCGAAGGCGACCGGCCGGAACAAGATTGCCAAAGTTTAGCGTCCGGCTTGAATGCCGCGAATCTCATGGTGGGCAATGTTTGCCAGCGGTGGCTGATACGGGGCCGTAACGGCTGATGTCGAAGGGAGGGCGGCGTAGGTTTGCGCTGTGCCTTGTCCGGTCATGCGCGGCGTTCGACATTGCTGAATTGCTCCCGCATCGTTGGACACCCAGCGCCACTCAGCTGGCAAGACGGTGCTTGCAATCAGAAGAATCAGTATGCCGATTCTGGAAGAAACCTTGGCCGATCGCCCTATATCGCCGACCTCGATATCGTCTCGCGGGCGGCGATGCCTCGATTACCGTGCAGCAAACAGGAGAACTCGATGATCAAAGTCAGTGTCATGTACCCGTACGCCGCAGGCGCGCGATTCGATCATGCTTACTACCGTGAGCGGCATATGCCAATGGTGAAACAGCGGCTCGGTGCTGCTTGTCTGTACTACACGGTGGACAAGGGCATCGCAGGCGGCGCGCCGGGCACTGATCCTGTTTACGTTGCCAGGTGCGACTTCGTCTGCACGTCCGTCGAAGCTTTCCAGGCAGCCCGCGATCCGCACACGCAGGAGATCATGGCCGACATAGCCAAGTACACGGATATACAACCCGTGCTCCAGATCAGTGAGGTGGTGGTGGAGCGTTCGGAAGGCTGACCAAGGTTCGGATATGGCCAAGCACCGCATCCGCATTTGGCGTACCCCGGCGACAAGGCGGTGCTTGCGTAAGCGTCAACGACCGACGTAGTCGCAAGAGTTGCTTCGAGCGTTACGCCGATCGTGCGGTCAGGCACCCCTCGATCAAGGTGCCCTGCCTGCGCGCTACGTAAGGGCAAACGTAGGTCGTGGCGCAGGTTTGCGCGCAGAGCGGCACCCGATGGCGTGCAGGTACTGTTGCATCATTGGGGTGACGGTTGCCGGTGCTGCTGTGGCTTGCGTGCTCTTGTGACCGGGGAAGGTTGCGCTGACAACCATATGTGACGGCTGCCGATGCGCGTAATACCGAGCGCGACTGAAACCGGCGCGTCCAGCGCCATGCGCCCGGTATCGCCGCGCCAGCCGTTCATCCGCCGCCGCACGCGCTAGCGAAGCGCCACCGCCACGGCCTCGCCGATCTGCTGTGCAAAGCGCGCTTCGACATCGGGCACCGCGAAGCCGATCGACAGTTCCAGATACGCGTCACCCAGCACCAGTTGAACGAATGTCGCTGCCCGCAACACGGCAGTCGATTCGTCGAATCGCTTTCGCAGCACGTTGGCGGCGAAGGCGCGCACGACCTTGGCGCCGTTTTCGTAGAACACCAGGCCGAGTTCCGGAAGACGCTCGGCCTCGGCAACGATGGCCCGGTAAAGCCGCAGGTAATCCGGCGCAATCAAACTGCGTGCCAGCAGCCATCCCAACGCGTGCAGTTCGACTTCGGGGGCTCGATCGGACTGCTCGTCCAGGGCGCCGGCAAGCAGTCCGCCTACCTGCGCGCACATCGAACTCACCAGACCAACGAAGAGCGCTTCCTTCGATTTGAAGTGGCGATAAACGGTCTGTTTGCCGACGCCAGCGGCGGCGGCTACGTCGTCCATCGTTGCCAGACTGAATCCCTGGCTTAAAAAGACGGTTTTCGCGCCGTCGAGAATGGCAGACCGCTTGCGGCGTTGCAGCGGGCTCAGGTCAGAGAGAGAGGTGGCGTTCATACCCGATAAATAACAGACCATCGAACGGTTGACAAGACTGGGTAGTCTCGTTTACCTTGTGCGGAAACGAGACTTATCGGTCTCGTTTTGGGTGGATATCCCGCTTCGCAGGCCAATTGTTCAGGAGAACGCTTTGAAACTGTTCATTACGGGTGGTACCGGCTACATCGGGCAAGCGGTCGTACGCAAGGCAATCGGCCTCGGTCATCAAGTGACGGCGCTGGTGCGCCAGGACAAGTCGGCGGCGGCCATTGCGCTGGCCCGTCTCGGTGTGGAACTGCATTGCGGCGACCTGCGCGAGCCACGATCCTTCGCCGGGATTGCCGGGGCCGCCGATGGCGTCGTGCACACCGCGTCAACCCAGGATGCTTCCGCCGCTGTTGCCGACGAGGCCGCGGTTGTCGCGATGCTTGAGCATTTGCAGCCGGGCGCGGCGTTCGTCTACACGTCGGGCACCTGGGTCTATGGCAATACGGAGGAACGGCCCGCGACTGAGGCGTCGGCGCTGAACCCGACCCCGCTCGTCGCCTGGCGGCCAGCGGTGGAGCAACAGGTGCTGGCGCTGGCAGCGAGCCGCTCGGTTGCCGCGGTGATTCTCAGGCCCGCGATGGTGCACGGCTACGGTGGCGGCATCTTCGGCATGCTCGCCGGCATGGTCGCCCAGGCCGGCTGCGTGAGGACCGTCGGCGATGGTCGCAATCACTGGCCTGCCGTTCATGTCGATGATCTCGCCACGGCTTACCTGAGCGCGGTCGAGCAGGCGGCAAGCGGTGATGATCGCGTCGCGGGACGGATCTTCAACGTGGTCGCGGAAGATGCCGTCGCCGTTGCGGAAATGGGTGACGCGATTCGGGCCTCGGTCGGCGCCGATCGCGTCGAACTCTGGCCGCTGGACGATGCTCGCAACGCGCTCGGGCCGTTCGCCGACGCACTGGCTCTCGATCAGGCTGTCAGCGGTCAGGAGGCCCGGCGAGTTTTTGCGTGGCAACCTCATGGCCCCGGCCTGATTGCGGATCTCTCCGCACCAACGCACTTTCAGCAACGCAACGGAGCATGACGATGGCCTGGAACGGTGCATCTTTCGAATCGATTCTCGCGACGATCGTAGCGGTGCTGTTCGCGATCGCCGGGGTGGTCAATCTGGCAAGACTCGGCGCGACGAAGCGCGACTTTGCGCGCTGGGGTTATCCGGCATGGTTTCAGTGGCTTTGTGGCGCGCTCGAACTGTTCAGTGCGGCCCTTCTTCCTGGACAACAAACGAGAGTCTTGGGCCTGACGCTGGTCGGTGCGATCATGATCGGCGCGCTCTTCACGCTGATACGAAATCGGGAGCCGTTCGGGCATCTCGCTCCGGCGCTGATCTTCTCGGCACTCGTCGTGGCGACCGTGGCAGTTCGAGGTTGAGGCTTCCTTGCCATCACGCGTGTGAGCCCGGGGCCGTAAGTCTCGTGCCTGAATTGCGATTGGCGAGGAATTGTTGTCGACATCTCCGACCGCCCTTTGCGGGGCGATAACGGCCGACTCCCGAAAAGGGCAGCGCGACGGCTGCCTACCGAGACGAAGCAGCCATGACGGTTATATGCCCCCGTCTGCAAAACTCGCCGTCAGAAGCGCAATGCCTATGGATGGAAGGTTTCGCCCCGGTTCAGCATGTCGATGAATTCGCCGATTTTACGCACCCTTGTTTCCGGCTTTTTGGCATTCTGTATCCGAAACAGAATGGCGTAGCGGTTACGGCTGTTCAGTGTTGCAAAGAACTTCCTGGCTCCCGGATTGGCATCCAGCGCAGCCTGCAGGTCGTCCGGCACGGTCGAGTTGCTGGACGACGTATACGCAGCCTTCCAGCGGCCGTCCGTCCTGGCCTTCTCGATTTCCCCCATGCCGGACGGGCGCATCCTGCCCGCGGCGATCAGCGCTTCAGCCCTGTCTTTGTTGAGTTTGGACCAGATGCTTTTTGCAGTGCGTGGGGTGAAGCGTTGCAACCAGTATGTCTCGCTCTCGGCCTGCTTTTGACCGTCGATCCATCCAAAGCAGAGCGCGCTTTCCAGCGCTTGTTCGTAAGTGACGCTTCGCTGCCCGGTGCCTTTTTTCGCCAGACGCAGCCATGCGCCGGTCGACGTGCTGCCGTTCTCGCCTAACCAGCTTTCCCACTCGGACTGACTGGAAAACGTTAGAGCGCATTCGGTCATGTCGCTATCCTGAATGGGTGAACATGGGCGGGGAGAGTGTCCGCGGTCCGACAGTGGCGATGCGGACACCAGCGTTCGTGGTGCACTCAATACGCGAGCGCTTTACCGGAGGCATCCTTGATTTTCGTCTTCCACTGCGTGCGGATTTCAGTCACGACCGAATCGGGAAGTGTGATGTAGTCGAGGTCCGCGGCAGTCTGGCTGCCTGCGCGGAATGCCCAATCGAAGAACTTCAGCGTTTCAGCGCCTTGTGCCGGTTTCTCCTGCTTCGCGTGCAGCAGCACGAACGTCGCGCCGACGACCGGCCATGCGTCCTTGCCCGGCTGGTTCGTCAGGATCTGGTAGAACGACTTCGACCAGTTCGCGCCGGCAGCAGCGGCCTTGAACGTTTCCGTCTTCGGCTCGACCACGGTGCCCGTCGAGTTCTTCAGGGCCGTGTAGACCATGTTGTTCCGCTTCGCGTACGCCCATTCGACGTAGCCGATCGCGCCCGGCAGGCGTTGCACGAAGGCTGCGACGCCGTCGTTGCCCTTGCCGCCCGTGCCTGTCGGCCAGTTGACCGTCGTACCTTCGCCGACCTTCGATTTCCATTCGCCGTTGACCTTCGACAGGTAGTTCGTCCAGATGAAACTCGTGCCTGAGCCGTCAGCGCGGCGAACCACGGCGATGTCGGTATCCTGCAGTTTGACCTTCGGGTTCAGCGCGGCGATCGCGGGGTCGTTCCACTTCTTGATCTTGCCGAGGTAGATGTCGCCGAGCACCGGGCCCGACAGCGTCAGTTCACCGGCCTTCACGCCCGGCACGTTGACGACCGGCACCACGCCGCCGACCACCGTCGGGAACTGGAACAGGTCTTCCTTCGCGAGTTCGTCGTCCTTCAGCGGAGCGTCCGACCCGGCAAAATCGACCGTCTTCGCGACGATCTGCTTCAGGCCGCCCGACGAGCCGATGCCCTGGTAGTTGACCTTGCCGCCGCCCGACTTCCGGTAGGCATCCGCCCACTTCGTGTAAACCGGCGCCGCGAATGTGCTACCGGCCCCGGTGATGTCGGCAGCGTGAGCGGTGATGGCCACGACGGCCAGGGCGCAGGGAACCAGCATCCGGATGTTCATGAAACGCCTCCTGTCTGCTTTCGATTGCAATGAGCAACTGCTCGGATGCAGTTGCGGTCACGTCGAACTTCTTCAGAATGACATCCGCCGCAAGTCTGGTCGCGATGTCCCCACCCGGTCGGGGTCGCCGGCAACGAACGGCAGGCCAGGATCGACCTGGACGATCGGATGGGTCATACCAATGACGGAATCCGTCAGGACGGACAATAGGTAATCTCGCATCGAATGGTGATGGGAGTATTGCATCCGGATGCGAAAACTCAAGGAGAGCGTCGGCGTACGATGCGCCGGTCATGGCTCGCGCCGCTTGAGGCAATGATGGCCAGTGCTGGATCGCCGGCGCGTCGGGTGGATGGCTTCAACAGCGAAGATGCTGCCTGACGACCAACCGTACGGTTAGCTTGACAAGCTGACTGGATCGGCAGCATGATTAACCAATCGGCTAATTAACCAATTGGAAAAGTAATTGGAAGCGGACCACCTCAGCGTCACATTTGCCGCGCTTGCCGATCCGACTCGGCGCGCGATCCTCGCGCGGCTGGCGCAAGGCGAGGCCACGGTCGGTGATCTCTCCGGTCCTTTTGACATGAGTGCGCCGGCCATCAGCAAGCACCTGCGTGTTCTCGCAAAGGCGGGCCTCATCACGCAAGGGCGCGACCGGCAGTTTCGTCCGTGTCGAATCGCGCCCGAGCCGCTCAAGGAGGCTGCCGACTGGGTGCTGCAGTACCGCGCTCTGTGGGAGCAGCGTCTCGACCAGCTCGACAGCTACCTGCAGCAATTGCAACAGAAGCCTGACAAGGACGCCGGCGAAAAGGCCGAGCCGAAAACCGCGTCCAAAGATTCCTCAACCCGAACCAGGAAGACTCGTCACCATGACTGACAAACTGTCCGCTCCCTTTGTCATCGAGCGCCGCTTTGCTGCACCGCGCGAACTCGTCTATGCCGCGCTGACGGAGGCTGAGCATTTGAGCAAGTGGATGAGCCCGCCTGGCATGGAAATATCCCATTGCACGGTGGACGCGCGTGTCGGCGGCGTCTTTCACTACGCGATGAAGCCGCAGGGCGCGCCCGACGCGCAGGCGATGTGGGGCAAATGGACGTTTCGCGAGTTGACGCCGCCGGAACGTATTGTGGTCGTCGTGCAGTTCAGTGATGCGGACGGCGGCGTGACGCGGCATCCGATGGCGGAGCAATGGCCGCTCTATACGCTGTCGACAACCACGCTTGCGGAAATCGAGGGTGGCACGTCGATGCGCCTGGAGTGGCGCGCGCTGGACGCCAGCGAAGCCGAGGAAGCCATCTTCGACGCGTCGCACGCCAGCATGTCTCAAGGTTGGGGCGGCACGATGGACGCACTCGACACATATCTCGCGCAACAGCAAGCGGGGCACTGAGTCGGGGGATGCGAAACGAGGCACGTGCCGGACACACGCCGGCACGTGCCGGGCCGGTCCACCGGAAATCGACGCGCACGCGTCACGGCGCTCGGGTATGCTGCGTCACAGTTTGTCAGCCTGGCGAACACATCAAATACGACGATGCAAGCGCGGTCGATACCGCGCTTGCATCGCGCCGTTCGCCGCACGACGCCACCTCCATTTCCGGAAAAAAGGACTCCCCATGGCAGAACTGGACAACGCACTTTACGAGCAGATCGGCGCGCTGAGCGAGGCGGGCGACGCGTTGGCGGAAGACGAGGACTACGAAGGCGCGCTCGCGAAATACTGGGAGGCGTTCGACCTGCTTCCCGAACCCAGGACCAACTGGGAAGCCGGCACCTGGCTCATGGCCGCGATCGGCGACGCGAATTTCTTTCAGGAAGACTACGCGGCCGGCAGCGACAATCTCGGCCACGCAATGCATTTCCCCAACGCGATCGGCAACCCGTTCCTGCACCTGCGGCTCGGTCAGTGCCAGTTCGAACTCGGCGATCTCGACCGCGCGGCGGACGAACTGATGCGCGCCTACATGGGCGGCGGGCCGGAGCTTTTCGAGGACGAGGACGACAAGTACCTGCGATTCCTGGCCACGCGGGCGGACGGGATCCAGGCGCCCTGACGCGCAGGCGTTTTCTCCGCACGACGCGAGTCCCCGCCCATGAACCTGACCTTCGCCCCAACGACGCAATCCGACGCCGAAACCCTGGTCGCGATCCGCATCGCCGCGATGCGTGACAGCCTCGAACGCATCGGTCGTTTCGATCCGCAGCGTGCGCGCGACCGGTTTCTCGCGTCGTTCGACCCGGCGTTATGCCGTTTCATCGAAGCCGATGGCGCCCGCGCGGGCTTTTACGTGATCCGGCCGAACGACGATCATTGGCTGCTCGACCACCTCTATATCGTGCCCGCGCATCAGGGAAAGGGGATCGGCGCGGCCGTGCTGCGCGAGATCTTCGCGCGGGCCGATGCGCAACGCATGATCGTCCGCGTCGGCGCGTTGCGCGGCAGCGCGTCGAACCGCTTCTACGAACGGCACGGCTTCGTGCGGAGCGACGAAGCGGAATGGGACATCTACTACGTGCGCGAGCCGGGTTCGGCAACCGTGTAGCGCCCGCCGGATGTACGCCGGTTAAAATCGTACGCACGTATTAGCGTTTTCACCAATATGGAAAACGCGAGGCCGGCCGATGTTGCAGAGAGGATGTGAATAATTGATCCGAGGCCAATTGTGACGACATCTGCAACAAACGGCGTGAATGCCATGTCATCCGAAATTCCCGACGCGACAGCGGCATCCGGCGATGCGGACCGCGCACCGTCGATCCTGCTGGTCGACGACGAGCCGAATGTGCTGTCGGCGCTCAGGCGCGTATTGCGGCCCACCGGCTACGAGATCCTGACCGCCGACAGCGGCGAGGCCGCGCTCGGGATCCTGGCGTCGACGGAGATCGACCTGATCGTGTCCGACATGCGGATGCCGCACCTGAGCGGCGCGGAATTCCTGGCGCGCGCACGGGCGCTGTACCCGGACACGATGCGCATCCTGCTGACCGGTTATGCGGAGATCGCGTCGGTCGTGCAGGCGGTCAACGAAGGCGGCGTGTATCGCTATCTGAACAAGCCGTGGGACGATCACGACCTGCTGCTGACCATCGAGCAGGCGCTGGAGCAGCGCCGTTTGCGCCGCGAAGCGGCCCGGCTGGCCGCGCTGACGGAAGCGCAGAACGAAGCGCTGCGCCTGTTCAACACGGAACTCGAAACGCAGGTGCGTGCGCGCACCGACGAGCTCGGCCAGACCGTGATGTTCCTGGAGGCCGCGCAACGCGACCTGAAGCGCAGTTTTACGGCGATGGTGCAGGTCTGCGCGAGCATGATCGAGCTTCGATGCGGAGCGGCCAGCGGCCATGCGATGCGGGTTGGCGAGATCGCGCGCCGGCTCGCGCTGGCGGCGGAAATGAGCGAGCTGCATGCGCAGGACGTCTATTTCGCGGGGCTGCTGCACGGCATCGGCAAGCTGTCGCTGCCGGACGAATTGCTGCACAAGCCGCTCACGCGGATGACGACGGACGAGCACCGGCTGTTCCACGAACATCCGCTGCGTGCGCAGATGGTGCTGACGCCTGTCGCGCAATTGCACAAGGTCGCGTCGATCGTGCTGCATCAGTACGAGCGTTTCAACGGGCGCGGCACGCCGGACGGCCTGATCGGCGACGCGATCCCGCTTGGCTCGCGGATCGTTGCGATCGCACGCGATTTCGAAGGGCTGCGACACGGCGAGATCGGTGCGCCGCATTCGATCGAACAGGCGATCGACGTGCTGCGCTCGCAGGCCGGCGTGCGTTACGACCCGCAGCTCGTCGGGCGCTTCACCGAGCTGATGCGGGATCCCGCGAGTCTCGGCATCGCGGCGTCCGTCGCCGAGATCCGGTCGGCGCAACTGCGCGAAGGGATGCGGCTCGCCGACGATCTGCGCACGCATCGCGGCGTGCTGCTGATGACGAAGGGCAGCGTGATGTCGGCGCACCAGATCGAACTCGTGCGGCGCTTCGAGACGCGGGAAGGGACCGCCTTCGACATCCTCGTGCTGGCCGGCCCGGCGGCGTCGGCGCCGGTGCAGGCGCCCGACGCGGGCGCACCGCCGGCCTGACGGTCGCGGTGCGCGATCGACCGTGCACCGCGACGCTGCCTTCCTCCTGCTTCGGGCGCCCGATCATGCATGGCACCTACAACGTCCCGCTCGTTCTGCTGTCGCTCGCGATCGCGACGCTGGCGTCCTATACGACGCTCGACCTAGCGGCGTTCATTTCGCTGCTCGACAACCCGAAGCTGAAGCGGGCGTGGCTGGGCGGCGGCGCGGCGGCAATGGGCACCGGAATCTGGTCGATGCATTTCGTCGGGATGCTCGCGTTCTCGCTGCCGATCCCGCTCGGCTATGCGTGGCAGGGCACAGGCATATCGCTGGCAATCGCCGTGCTGGTGTCGTATTTCGCGCTGAACGTCGTTACGCGCGCGCGGCTGGGCTGGCGGCGGCTGTGCGCGGGCGGCGTGCTGATGGGCGGCGGCATTGCCGGCATGCATTACACGGGCATGGCCGCGATGCACATGCAGCCGGGCATTCGTTACGATGCCGCGCTGTTTGCCGCATCGATCGGCATCGCGGTGATCGCATCGACGGCCGCGCTGTGGATTGCGCAGGCATTGCGCGTGCAGCAGGCACGCCATGCGGCCGCGCAACGCGTCGGTGCGGCCGTCATCATGGGCATGGCCATTACCGGCATGCACTATACGGCGATGGCGGCCGCGCATTTCGCGCCGGATGCACGGTGCGGCGCCGCGCAAGGCGTCGACACACCGTGGCTCGCGACGACTGTCGCGCTGTTCACGATGGCGACGCTGGTCGTCACGCTGATGCTGTGCCGTTTCGATGCGCGCACCACCTTCCTGCGCGGCATGACCGACACGCTCGAACGGCTCGTGCGCTTGCGCACCGACGAACTCGAACGCGCACTGCGCCGCTACGAGCAGACGACGCAGATGCTGCAACGCACGCGCGAGAACATGGCGGCCGAGATCGATGAACGCAAGGCCGCGCACGCGCAACTCGAACAGGAAAAGGACGAACAGCGGCGCCTGCTGCATGTGCTCGAGGAAACGCACGAGCAGTTGCTGCAGTCGGAAAAGCTCGCGTCGATCGGCCAGCTCGCGGCCGGCGTCGCGCACGAGATCAACAATCCGATCGGCTTCGTCAGCGCGAACCTCAATACGTTGAAGACGTGGGTGCGCAGCCTGCTCGACGTGGTCGCCGCACATGAAGCCGCACTGCCGCGGCACGACCCGGCCGCGCGCGATGCGTTGACCGCGGTGCGCCGCGCGGCGGATCTCGACTACGTCCGCGACGAGATCGTGACGCTGATCGACGAATCGATCGACGGTGCGCTGCGCGTGCGGCGCATCGTGCAGGACCTGCGCGATTTCTCGCGTCCGGCCAGCGACGAATGGCGCGTCGTCGATCTGCATGCCGGCCTCGAGAGCACGCTCAACGTCGTCCACAACGAACTCAAGTACAAGGCCGACGTCGTGCGCGACTACGGCGATGTCCCGCATGTCGAATGCCTGCCGTCGCAACTGAACCAGGTATTCATGAACCTGCTGGTCAACGCGGCGCAGGCAATTCCCGAACATGGCGTGATCACGATTCGCACGTCGAGCGACGGCGACCAGGTGTCGATCGCGATCAGCGATACCGGCACGGGCATGGCGCCCGATATCGTGCGGCGGATCTTCGATCCGTTCTTCACGACGAAGCCGGTCGGGCAGGGCACGGGGCTCGGGCTGTCGGTATCGCACGGCATCGTCGAGCGCCATCGCGGCGCGATCGACGTGACCAGCGAGCCCGGGCGCGGCACGACCTTCCGCGTGCGGCTGCCGGTCCGGCGCGCAGGCGACCACGCGAACGCGGCCGCGCTCACGCAACGCGCATGACGACGCGGCTATCGCCGATCCAGCAGCGTATCGCTCAACACGCGGAACGCCGCGCCGGGCAGTTCGTTCAGGTGTTCGACCACGCTGCTGACCGGATAGAACGACTCGACCGAATCGTCGAGAATCCCGACGCCGATCAGCTCGACGCGTTGTTCGCGCAACGCATCGACGCGTGCGCGCAGGTCGGTGCGCAGGATCGCCGGGTTGCCGTCGCCGGTGGCCGGATAGCCGTCCGACAGCACCATCAGGATCCGCCGGCGCGCACGTTTCGACAGCAATCGTTCGGCTGCCCAGCTCAACGCCTCGCCGTCGGGATTCTCGTGGCCGCATTCGATGCACGCGAGGCCGCTCGGATTGTCGGAATCGAACCGCTTGTAGACGCGCAGATCGAGCCGCTCGACGAACCGGTTGTAGCCGAACGTGCTGCGGCCGTCGTCGATCCAGCGCTGGTAATGCGCACGCATCGCGGCATCCTCGACCGAGCTGTAGCCGAGCACTTCGCAGGCGAAGCCGAGCTGCATCAGCGCGTCGCACAGCGCAGTTGCGCAGAGTCCGGCGAGTTCGATTTTCTTGCCGTCCATCGAGCCGCTGCAGTCGATCAGCAGGCTGACGGCCGCGTCGCGTCCCGGTGCTGCGCGTTCGGTGCGGAACGGCGTGCGATAGCCGGGGGTGGTCGCCAGACGGGCGAGTGACGTCCGGTCGAGCGCGCCGCGTTCTTGTTCGCGCTTCCAGCGCGTCTGCTCGTCCACTTTCAACGCGCGTTCGAGCCGGAGCTTGAGCGGTTCGGTCTGCGCGCGGGCCGCCGCGCGCAGACGATGCCAGCCGGCCGGTTCACCCTTGCCGGTGAAGTCCGTCACGGTGTCGAACGCGGTCGTCAGCGGGACGGAGAGCAGCGGCCGGTTGTCCGCGGACAGGCGGATCGTGCCGGGCGCGGTATCGCCCGGCGTGGGCGATTCGGTGGACGACGCGGTGTCCGCGATCGCACCGGTGCCGGATTCGGCCGCCACCGGCGCACGCGCGTCGTCCGACGTGCCCTGTCCGTCCGATTCGAATTCGGCGGCGATGGTCGTGCTGTCGATCGTGCTGCCCGGATCGGCCGTGAACATCATGTTGTTCGCCCCGGCCGATGCCAGCGCGCGCACCCGTTCGACGATCCGCTGCGCGGCGCGGATGCTGTCGGCCGTCGACGCCGACACGCGCGCTTCGTCGACGAGATCGTCGGACGCGGCCAGTGTGGCGTCGAGCGACGGAACGTGTTCGGTGGACGAAGGCGGTTCGCCCCACAGCGCGCGCTCGATGCGCCACATCAGCCTGTCGCGCCACGCCATGCGCGGCCAGCGGCGCAGCGTGTCGGCGGCCGACACCGCCCGCATCCGGCCCAGGAATGCGTTCGCGCCGGGATAGATCGCGACGAGACAACCGGCGACGCGGCGGTCGTCGATCGCTTGCGCAATGGCCCGTACGGCAGGCGACACCAGCGCGGCGACGTCGTCGAGCGCGCCAAAGCGCACCCGTGCCGCATGGAGATCGACAAGGCCGGTGATCGCATCGTCGTCGATCTCGCCGGCGAGCAGCGTGTCGGGCAACAGCAGTAGGTCGCGCCGCACGACCGGCCCGTGGCGCGCGAACCGCACCTCGATGCCGTGCCGTTGCGTAAGCGTCCGGGCCAGCCGCGTCAGATGCTGCGACCTCGCGTCGTCGTCCCGGTCCATCGCATCAGGCCCCGACGTCGATGTAGTGGCGGATGATGCTGCGGATCAGGTCGGCGTCTTCCGTGCTGACCTTCGCGTAGATGGTCGGGCCGGCGGCCGATTCGGGGTCGCCGGTGCGCAGCATCAGCTCGGCCCAGTCGAGCAGGCGGCGCGTCGAGAACGCGCTGGCCAGATCCTCGCGGACGAACGCGGCGCGGCAGTCGGCGGCGATCGACGCGAGCGTGCCGGCCATCGCCGCCGACATGGCCGCGCCGAAGGTCCGCTGCAGCACATGCGCCTCGTCGGCCGGCGGCAGGTAGTCGAGGTGGTACACGCGCCAGCGATCGAGGAACGCCTCGTTCATCACGTTGGCGCCCTGGTACAGGTGGCGGAACTGGCCCATCGCGCCCACTGCGTTGGCGGTCGCGAACAGCCGGAACGACGGATGCGGGACGACGATCTCGTTGCCTTTCTCCTTCAGCAGCAGGCGGCCGCCAGGTTCGAGCACGGCGGTCAGCACCGCGAGGATCGCCGGTTCCGCGAAGTCGATTTCGTCGACGATCAGCCACAGCCCTTCGCGCATCGCGGTCGGCAGCACGCCATCGACCCAGATCGTCTCGCCGCCCTTGACGGTCCAGAAGCCGACGAAGTCGCCGACCGTCGTCTGCCCGTTCATGTTCGAGCGCAGCACGCCGTGGCCGGCTTGCGCGGCGGCCTGTTCGATGAGGCTCGTCTTGCCGGTGCCGGTATGGCCGATCAGCAGGATGCGGCGGTTCTCGAGGATGTCTTCGAGCACGTTCGTCGTGCGTGCGGTGAACAGGTAGGCCGGGTTCGGCGGCGGCACGAGCGGCCCGCCCGGGCCGCGCGGCATCGGCACGCCGCCCACCCGCACCTGATCGGCTACTTCGCTCGCTGCCGCCGGTCGCAACGCCTGCGCTCGGCGCAGGTCATGCATGAACCCGGCGCGATGAGCAGGAGCCGCGCGGTCGCCGGTTTCGCGCTGGACGAAGCCTTCCTGAATCCACTTGTGCAGCTTTGCGTCGAGATTGTCCGCATCGACGACCGTGTCGACCGACGTGCTGCCGTCGGGCCGGTGATGCTGGATCCGGTACATGTGCGCACGTTCGGAACGGCTGACGACCCATTGTCCGGCGGACGGGTCGGCCAGTTGCCGATAGACGCCGAGTACCGACGGGGCGGAGGAGGAGGGGGCAGCGGGTGCGATCATGGTGGCAGACGAGATTGGGCGGCCGGCGCTTCATGTCTTCGATGCATCGCGTCGATTGTATAGTTTTGCTGCGTCGGGCGACATGGGCGGGGGCAGCGTCCTGCCGCGATGCAGTGTGGCGCA
The DNA here is from genome assembly GCF_029962485.1 of Burkholderia cepacia. Classification (NCBI taxonomy): domain Bacteria; kingdom Pseudomonadati; phylum Pseudomonadota; class Betaproteobacteria; order Burkholderiales; family Burkholderiaceae; genus Burkholderia; species Burkholderia cepacia. The sequence goes on along the minus strand of NZ_CP073639.1, from coordinate 559,724 downwards.
GGCGGCTGACGCCACGGGTCGTGCGCCGCAGCATGACTGCTCGGTACCTCGCCATGCCTTGATCAACCGGGCGGAATTTCAGTAACGTAGCAGGCTTGATCGCCTGGCTTCCATCGCACGTCCCCGTGCGGCCCGGCATTGCCATCAATCGTGCGCCGGTCGTTGAAGCCGGCGAAGGAGTGTGGAACGTGACGGTGACAGGAGTCGACGAACGGGTGATACGCCGCGCCAGCGCGCTTGATGTGCCGGCGGTGCTGGGGATCTTCGACGAGGTGATCGACTGGTTCGTCGCCATTGGCAACGAGGGGCAATGGGGCCGCGAGCCCTGGTCGACGTCGCCGAAGCGGATTGCGCTCGTGACCGAAGCCTGTGCGCTGCCCGAGGCGTGGGTGGCGGAAGGGGCGGACGGCCGCATTCTGGGCGCGTTGATCCTGGGCGAGTCCATGCCCTACGTGCCTGCCGCCACCGAGCCGGAAATCTACGTGAGAGTGCTGGTGGCGGGGCGTGATGCCCAGGCGCGCGGTGTCGGCCGGCGCCTGATGGCCTTCGCGGACGAGCGCGCCCGGGCTGCCGGGGTGGCGCGCCTGCGCGTGGACTGCTACGGCGGCGGGACGGGGGCGCTGGTGCGTTTTTACGAGTCCTGCGGGTATGAGCGTATTTCAACCTTCGACGTGGAGGGTTGGCCGGGGCAATTGCTCGGGCGTCGTTTGTGACGGCGCTTGTCCCGGCTACCAGGGTGACGCAGGATCAAGAAGAAGCCCTCGGGAATCGACCAGCGTTCGTTGCCGCGCGGGACGTAGCCGGTGCGCGCGATACGGTTCCGTTGTGACCATGCTGAATCCATCGTTCTCGACAGGTAGGTCGCTATGACGATTGCCAGACGCCTGCTTTGGATATGCGTTGCGCTCGTGATCCCCGGCGTTCGCGCCGAGCAACTCAGGTCGGACCTTCACGAGTCCGTGTCGACAATCGACGTGACCGTGAAGGATTTTTACGGGGCGGAGCGAACGGGCAAGGTTGCGATCACGCAATTCTTTCCGGATGGCGATGGGCCATTTCCGATCCTGATTCTCAATCATGGTCGCAGCGCATCGGATCGCGGTACGCCGCCGCGGTTTCGCTTCACCCGGCAAGTCGCCTATTTCGTGAAACGGGGCTTCGCCGTATTCGAGCCGACGCGCATCGGCTACGGTCAGTTCGGCACGCAATTCGATCCGGAATACAGCGGCAAATGTCGTCAGAAGGACTATGTGCCGATGATCGAGGCGGCGCGCACGGAAGAGCTTGCCGTACTTGACTACTCGAGGCGGCAGCCCCACGTGGACCCGCATCGCATCGTCATTGTCGGGCAATCGGTCGGCGGCTTCGTCACGACGGCCATGGCGGCCGACAATCCGGACGGCGTGGTCGGGGCGATCAACTTCGCTGGCGGTTCCGGCGGCGATCCGGTCGAGCACCCCGGCGTCCCCTGTCAGGGCGAACGGCTGGAAGCCATGTATTCGCGATTCGGAAAAACGGCGCGCGTCCCGATGCTGTGGATTTATACCGAAAATGACCAGTACTTCGCACCGACGTACAGCAGCGCCTGGCACGATGCATTTGTTCGTGCCGGGGGCTATGCCGACTATCGGCTGCTTCCGCCGTTCGAGAAAAATGGGCATTTGCTGTTTGCGCGCGGTATCGACGTCTGGGAGCCCGTTGTATCGGAGTTTCTCGAGCGTCAGGGATTTCCGGTTCGATGACGACTATGATCGATGCGGAGGTTTGGTTCGGTATGGGGCGACTTTTGATGGTCTGATTGGGGTAGAGCCGGGAGCAAGTATCGGCCGTTAAGCGACATTCGTCCGCGGATACGCAATGACATTCGGGGGCGGTTCCGCTTCGCAAGCTGTCACTCGAATACCGCGAGCCAGCGCCCTCTCATCCTCCCTGCCAAAGTTTATGTGATACCGTCCGGAAGGCCGCTTCAGATCGAGCTTCAGCCATTCTTACACTTGCGTGAACACGAGCGCCCGCTCTCGCTGCGAACGGATGTGCGTTCTCAACTGGTGCAGAACTTGGCTCAGCCACGCGGGACAACCATCACGGTCGCAGCGGAAAAGGCAAGGTTTACTGCTGCTAGGTCGACCATCTGCGAGCCACATGGCTGGAGCCATGGATCCTATAAATACTACGCCAATAGGAGCGCGGCCTAGCGACCAAGTTTGGTCATAAAGAAATGGCTCAGCCAACGAGTCTTTCAATGACGGTTAGTCTTTTGATTTCCGCCGAATCTAAACCAACCCCTAGCCGCTTGGATGACAATGCCGCCGGGCTGCCAATTGTTGATAGACTGTCGGCTTGGGTTCGCGCAGAGTGCTAGAGTTGCACACCCTTTGTATCGAAGTCCCAAAGCCGAAAACCCTCTGTATCGAATATTAAAAATGAGACCGACAAAACCCGGAAGCGAAACCCGTCGTCTAATTGAACAACTGGCTGACACGATTCGAATTGATGATCTCGCCGAGCGGCTGGGAATTCCGGTAAAGCGAGTAGGTGATCGTTCATATGCGCAATGCATATTTCATAACGACACGAATCCATCTATGGCGCTGTATTCGGGTACACCGCGAGACAAGGCGCACTACCACTGCTTTGTCTGCAACGCTCATGGCGATATCTTCGAACTAGTCAAGCAGTCGAAAGGATTGGACTTTGTGGAGGCGGTGCGTTGGCTGGCGTCGTCCTATGGATTAGCGTCGCCAGCACTAGCTAGGGGTGCATTACCAAAGAAGTCGCAGACAACAATAGGTCGAGCAACCGTTGAACTGGCGCCCGAAAATTCCGGTGTTCTCGAGCGTGTAATCGGAGTATACAGGCAGAAAGATACGAAGGTACTTGAAGAGTGGTTAAAGGCTCGCGCTCTGCCCAACGAAGTCGCCGTAACGGCGGAGTTGGGATTTGCTGCCCCGGCGACGCTTGTGAATTATGTTGAAAGCGGTCGCTCGGATTTTGGTGCATTTAGGGAGCTACTTGGTCAATTGCAAAGTGCAGGTCTAATACGACCTGAAAGAAAGAATTCAGATGCTGCTACCGCAGAGACTTATTTAAATCTCGGAGGGCAATATAGAGATTTCTTTAACGATGGCCGGGTGATTTTCCCAATAAGAGACGCTTCAGGGAGAATGTTAGGTTTTGCGGGGAGAAGTCTGAATGAGTCGCCAGCGCCGAAGTATCTCTATTCACCGAACCTACCTAAATCGCAGGTGCTGTACCGAGCAAATTTCGCGCTTGCCAAAATCAAAGCCGACTTAGCCGATGGCGTCAAACCGGTCGTGTACGTTTGCGAAGGGCTGGTTGATGCTTTGAGGCTCGAGAGCATTGGCTTGTCCGCCGTCGCAGTTCTCGGCGCGCGTATGTCAGACGCTCAAGCTCGAATTTTAATCGACTTCGCTGGTACGTTGCCCGACATGGCTCCCTTGCAGGTCCGATTCTTCCTGGACCAAGACGGGGCGGGGTTGAAAGGGGCTGCAGCATCCATACAAACTGTTCTCAAATTTGATAAAGACGTGCGCCTCGAGCTAGGGTTCGTTTGGCCACTGGACAGTCAATCGACCCATGCGCAATCGCTTTCAATTAAAGATCCGGACGATTTACTCAGAATGTTCGATGCGCCAGAGCCAGCAATTGCGTATCTTGACCGTTCCACTCATCCGGTCGCGGTAGCACTTCTGGCTGAGCGGCTCAGGGTTCCCCCGATAGACATCCTGGAAGATAACCGCTGGGAGACTATTCCCCTTGGAGCGAAGTATCGCCTAGCGGTACTGTTTGAGAGCTTGGCAGGTGGCCTTGTCGATCGCGTCCTGACAACGGGAGCGGCACATTCTGATTCATATGGAAAGTGGCATCAAGATGTCTGGCGATTTATTCAGAATCCGGCTCCTGCACGTGTTGAACTACCGATTCAGTCCGCGGAAGAAATCGCACTGAAACTGAATATCGCGCGTGAGCTCGCTCAGGCGGGTGCAAACAAAGGCGAGGTGCTTTCAGATATTGCGGCATGGAGGCGCGTATCACTTGCCGCCACCGCGTTTAACGAAGGTCTCATAACGCGCCTCCAGCAGGTTCAGTTTCAACCAATCGAGCCTTTCGACGCCGTTTTCGTGTCGAGAGGATTTGGTAAGAATGAAGAGCGCCTTAAGGCAATGCCATGTATTGAGGATTTGATCGTACAGCAGTATTTAATGAACGAAATCCTCACGGAGCGTCTAGATGACGGTTCCGATTCAAAATTTAGCAATCATATTCCGGCAGTTCGTTACTATCGCTCAATTGATCACGTGCGGACAACGGGCGAATCAGGAAGAACTGAACATAGCGAGACGTTGAGTTTTGCGTACCAAGTCGACATGGATGCGCTAGAAGGCCGCTCTCCTCCTAGCGAGGGCGGAATGTTTCGTCCATATTTTGAGTGCTGGCGTGGTTTCATCTCTTCGCTGCTGAAGCAGGGGCGAGCGATGAACCATGTTCATATGGTCCGTCTAGATTTGAAGAGGTACTACGATCGTATAACGCGTATCGTCGCTAAAGACATTTTAAGTAGCAGCATTGAATCGGCGTACAAAAGCCTGGGAGATAGTCAAGGGGCTTTCGCACCGCTCCTCAGTCCTAAGGCACTACAAACCGAGCGCCAACACGCCGCTATCGATTTTCTTCTGGATCAAAGCTTCGGATTTCACTACTACCATCCGAATACGGGGCACCCGATAGCGTCTGATTGGGAGAAAGGCATACCACAGGGGCCAGTGCTGTCTGCGTGGATCGGGAATATTATTCTCTTCAAGCTTGACGCCGTAATGCGTGCAAAGCTACAAGAGCTAAATGCCGATCAAGTAGTTCGGGCCGGCTACGCGAGATATGTCGATGACGTAGTAATTTTGGCCGAAAATCAAGGAATACTCGACGTTCTGAGAGCAGCCGCGGAGGATGTCACTCGCACTCTGCAACTAGAATTGGTCTCGAAAGAAAATTTCGCGCCAATGTCATCTGCGGAATTTTCACAGAATTTAACCGCGGGCCGTGCGCTACCGGCCTATGGTCCGCGAGAAGAGGCGCTGCTTCTTGAATCTGGTGATGGCGACGCCGGCTGGGGTATGTGGCTGACGGAAGGTCCGCGCCGGCAAACGTCGTTGGAGCTTCTTCGGGATTCTCGACTGTACGCGATGCCGGCCGACACGGTTCTAGATCAAGTTTACACGGCACTGAGGGCTGATGATTTACGACCGGCGGAACTCGGGAAAGCTTCGCGCTGGTTGTGGTATCAAGCTGCGCTTTCCTTCAAGGACGCACAATATAATGCGAAAGATGTCATCGCGCGCTACTGGAAATTTTGGGGCGCCGTAACTTCCGACGCACCTTTCACACTAGATGTACGAATCCCTTGGGATGATCCGGCATTTCATGCGATCGAGGGCTTGGAAAATCTGTTTGAAAGGGCAAACCGTGTCGAATTTGGTTTGACGCCAGAAGAATCAATTGAACGGACAAGATGTATTGCCGGACTGGCGTGCGTAGCGCGCTCTCTGGAATTCGTACGCGTGTTTGAACAAACCGATCGCGAAGATGCGCCCTCAGGATGGGGACATGGGACAGCGCGCTTGCGTCGAATGTTTTTCCAGCGCGTCATCTGCATGCGTTGGAAGGCCGCGTGTTTGACCGATGATGCCCCCATGGCTGATTCTCGCGACGAAACAGTCCAGATTTTGCTCCGTCATCTTGGTGACCCGCTTCGTGCTTCGCTGCGGCGATCACTTATTACCGATGCGGAAACTTGGAGGACTGGTACAACGGGGGTCGCAGTAACCTCTAGCGGTCAATTGGAGCTCAATGTGTTGAGCGACGGCTTTCAATGGATCCATCGTGCAATCGCGGCGCTAGCATCGGAAACTGATTTTTCAGATGTGGATCCGCTATCAGGGTTTGAAAGCGACCTCGAAAGGATGGAGCGATGGCTGAGGGACGACAAAGCAGCGCATTTTTCGGTAGAGCATGATAGGTTTCTGCCGTTGCTACGTGGTCTATTGCCGAATGACGATGATCCATTCAGCACGCAGCAAAAGCACGACGGAGAGACTACGTTTCTTTCTCTCCAGACGCTTGCTGCTATTGCGCCAAGGCAGCATCTGGCAAAGTTGCTATCAAGACGAGGGCATTTACTACAGGGAGGCGGAGAAAAGCTCCCTCTTCCACCTTTGCCGGGCGTGCCTGCGAGAGGGCTACTGCTCATTTCGCATGCTGAGAGAGATGGTAATTGGGTAAAAATCTCGACCCTATGGTGGGTTACGCCCCAACGAGAAGATGAGGAAGTGTTGCTTCCGAGCTTCCGCCTTGCGTCCGCGAGCGGAACAGTTGAAGAAATCGCGCTCGATTGGCAGCAAGTCCAAGGGGTGGATGGCCTTCAAATGTTTAGCGCCCCATGGACTGGAGGCAACTCGCCTGCTTACGCGCTGTTGCAACCTCCCGCGTTGTCAATAACTACCCGTAGTTTGGCGTGGATCGCGGATGCTTACGAGTCGATCGCAAAGCTAAATAATATTGTCGAGCAGGATATGCGGATCGACGGTGCCGAATTTGCGCCGGCTTGGCCATATTTGGTCGTCAACGTGCGTCCCGAGAGTCCCGACGAAGCTTCACTGGAGCTAACACTACTCTCGCCACGGTACCCGCGATCGTCGCTTGATGGCCTAGCATTCGTGCGCAGCGGCGCACGGGGCTTGCAGACGTACGATGTGCCCGAACTATATGGTCGGCATTGGCGAGCTGGAGTTCTTCTGTCCGATTTATTTGGGTTTCGAAGTGATCTCGATCAGTACGCTTCATTGAATCCGCTTGCTCTTGGTCGTCACGACGCTGCTGACAGCCTCGAACCAGCCGCGCATCTTCTTCGTAACGTACTTCGTAAGTTGCGGGGAGCATACGTAAACGGACGCGTACTCCAGTCCCCGCCAGGACGAGATTACATTCCGGCATCCGTTGCCCGATCACTTGACCTGTTGCGAAAATTCCCAGTTGACGGGGAATACCACAGCGCGATGGCCTACGTGCTTTCTAGCGAAGCCGAGACGGCGGGAATGCGCTCACGCCTCGCGACTGATGTACCGCTCGACTATCCTGGCATCACGGGAGCTTTTTTCGAGCAAGTTGCCATGCGCGTCGTCAGCCGGATACAACTGGGCTGGCTGAGTCAACCCTCTGAGCCGGATACTGTAAACACACTGTCGACGGATCGCACACTTCCGCGGACATACTGGACTTTAGCCAATAGGTTGTCGTCGTTACGTTTGGCCACTGAGCGTATCGAAGAGCAAGATCGAAGCTTCACAGTACTGGTCTCAGGATTGCGGCTTGCCGCTATATCCGCGTGGTTACGTGAGTTGACGTTTTCAGTGGAGGCCCTTCCAGGAAAGGAAGAGTGGCCGCTACCCCTCGATGGTGAAGTCGCCGAAATCTGGCAAATTGAAGAGAGAGGTTTTCTTTTTGATCGGCCTGATGGATCCGTTAGCGCTCTTACAGAGTTCTTCCAAAAAAAAATTGCCGAAGGAACTTCGGAGCGGGCATTCTCAGGAATTAGCCCGCTCGGTTGGCTGGTTTTATTGGCGGGAAGAATTGGCCTGATAAACGGATTAATAAGAAGACCGTTGATAGGCGAATGGAGCACTAGTCAAGTTGATCGCACAAAAGCCTTGGCAAAAAGCCTTGCGGCGATTGGGTCTTCGACTGTTGAAGATGGAGACGGTGTCCATCCCGACTGGCCGTTTGAATGTGACCGCGCAGCTGTGCTTACACAATGGGCGACACCTTCGTTTGCCTCGAGCGCACTCATAGTCGGCGAGTTCGAGGCGAATATCGGCCTCAACCATACTTCTCGGATAGTCGGGCCGTGGAGACTTGATCCTACGGATCGTAGCTTCACTGATTCATTCGGAGGTAAGTGGAGCGTCGCACCTTGGCAGATTCTCTTAGGCGGAGGATCAAAGCCAGAGCGGGTTACGATAGGCAGGCGAATTCTCAGCGTCTGGGATGAAACACGAGACGCTGAAGGAAACCTTTTACTCGTCGCCGCGCGCGATGCGCGGCTTGGCAGATTGGTAAACGAAGAGACTTTCGCTCATCACGACTCACAGGGTGATGTTTCGTCGAACATGCTAGATAACGTTTCCGAAACGGCTGGCCGTAGCGTATTCGAGACTGGTATTCATACGACCGACAAGACGTCTGAAATAGGTAACCAATCTGGCGAAACGCAAGAATCGCATTCGTCGATCAATGAGCTACGCGAGACCAATGATGCGTTGTGGAGATCCAAGGAAACCTCCACTCCTTCCGGTTCATCGTCATTGGGGGAGCGGGCAAATTGGCGAGCACTGCAGCAGAACACTTGGCAGTTGAGGCAGGCGAAGTCTCTTGGACACGTACGCATCGCCCTGATGCAGTGGGAACTCCATGAGACTTATCATCATCCTGCAATTGATGCGGACAAATGGGACAAGAAATGGCCGCCAAGAAGAGAACCTGTCGCGGGAATATCTAATCCCCTTTTACCGTTTGAAGCGAGTGAAATTGAATACCGTCGCCGACAGTTCCTCACTGAAGCCCTGGCCGCGTGCGAAAGCTTCAAGGTGGATCTTCTGGTACTCCCGGAGTACTCAGTCAGACCTGATACGGTCGGTTGGCTGAAAAATCAGCTGCAGCTAAGGACAGGGGCCCCCTCAATATTGGCCGGCACGTACAAGTTGCACGGCAAATCGACAGATTTGAACTTCGAAAAAGTATATCGGGAGATTCTCGGTTTACCAGAATATCAGAAGACGTTTGAGTCGTCGTCTGTCGTTACGAAGGGAAGCAGCGGAGATTACATTTCTGGTGAACATAGTGCAGTGCTAACCATGCTATCGCCCTTGGAGTTGAAAAGTGGTGAGCGAATCGTCTGTACCTTCTCGCGGAGGAAGAAGTATCCATCTCTCGCCGCTTCTGAAGTCTTTAACCCTCCGCTGGAACCATTGGCCCCACTCTTTTCCAGTTCAGGGCTGTTGCACGAGCTGGAGCGTCGTTCGAAAGGCGGGCTTCGTTCTGTCACCTCAGAGGTGGTGTCGGCCGCCGAAATACTCCATTACGTCGAAAAACTGAGACATTTGGAATGTTTCGCAGAGTTTGTATGCTCAGAGCTATTTTTACCAATGAGCCTTGCCAACCATCAAACACTCGCTGTAGAGCTGCACAAATTAGCTCGTCGATTCGGGTCAAGAATTGACGAAGAGCTCGCGATGAAGCAAGTACAAGCCGACATAGAGGGCGTTGCGAAATTTCTGGGTATCTCTGATAAAACAGGGGCGATGAAGAGACGTTCAATTCTTCTTGTGCCAGCGATGACAACTAGATCGGCTGACTATTGGATCTTCGGCCAAGCCGCCTTGCTCGCCGGCGGGGCGACGACCGTCTTTTGCAATGCCGTCGATAGCCATTCGGTCGGAGGAAGTTGCTTCATCGGGCGAAATAGTTGGAATGGGGGTGAGTACAACGTCCACAGCGACACAAACATAACTCCTTATGCTGGGTGGTCAAAGGGTATTTATTACAATGGCCGATCCGACGCTCTTGGCAATAGTGAGCAGGCAATGGTTATCGCCGACGTTGATCCGCTATTTATGCATGAAGGCAAACCGAGACCACAGGCACTAGCTAATCCACTTCAGTTAGTTGCTTACTTGCCTATTGTAGAAGTTGATAGAAATGAGTCACTGAAATTCAGGTCCAATTTGCACGATAGACTAGCTTATTTGGTCCCCTCGCAAATCATGAGTCGCATCGTTGAACCCACAGCTCCGGGTATCAGGGAATTAAAGGAATGCATTTCGACACAACTCGCAGCTAGGAACAAATGCACGGATCCGAAAAAAAGCTTAGCGAGACCTTTCAACGAACGATTTAACCATTGGGAGAAATATTGGAATACGAACGTCTTCGTTGGAATGCCGCCAGCGCTTGTGGACTGGCTATGGGTGGAGAGTTCTCCAGCCACTCAAGCATCATCGGGAGTCGAAATCTTTGTTCCAGGGCTCTCAAATGACGATCCGTCGTCGATGCCAACAGATCGCTCAAGATAACGCGCAACCTTTCTGGGACTCGGGGGAGCCCAGCCCAGAAGTCAGGCTTTCAAAAGGCATTCGGTTCATTTGTCGCGATCGTTCCCGCTGTCCGCGGACGGACAGCGGGAACGATCAGTGTTTCCGGAAACCTTCTTTGTGGCCTTGAACGTCGCCGCTGCGAGATAAAACGACAACAGCCGTCTACGACGCCATCCGGTTCGCCGTCCGGGTAGTGACAGATTCCGGTTTTTCCGGTGCCACAAGAAACGGCTTGGTCTTGCCAATTTAGTTTCCACCCGCCGCGCCTTCAGACAGATATGCGCGCGTTGTGGTTTCGTGCCATAACCTATAAGTATGCAGGCATACAATACGCATTCGTTAGCGAGAATAGCCGCAGCTCAATCAGGCCTCCATTGAACGGCCAGTCAGAATTTGATAGCCGTCGTTTCTTCGTCCCCATTCCGAATTCCTCACAGACCAGCGAACGGTCAGCGACGATGCCCTTCCAGAGTGACTGTTTTACTTCAGAGCGGGCCGATCGGTTTGCGAAGGGCTGACCGGGCCGATATGGGGCGAGATCTATCGATCGTGAACAGCGCGCGCATAGGTCCTGCCATAGATTCTTCGTGCTAACACTGAAACACCCCAGCCACACTCACCGCCATTCGAAATGAAACCAATCGCGATCGTGTTGCACGGCCCGACCAGTGCGGGCAAGAGCAGCTTGGCGAGGGCACTCCAGGACAGCTCGGACGTGCCCATGTTTCACATTTCACTGGACGCGTTTGTCGAAATGTCGCGCAGGCGTGACATGCGGTCGGACGACGAACTCAACCAGGCGATCAGACTTCATCATCTGAACCTGCAGTCGACGCTCCGCTCCGCTGCGTTGCGGGCAGTCATTTCGACATCGTTGTCGACCTCGTCCTTCGTGATACTCCGGCACTGGACGCGTGCATTGCTGCACTGTCACCTCGCCAAACAGTCGTCGTTGGCGTTTCGTGTCCGTTGGCCATACTTGAGCAGCGCGAACGTGCGAGGCCGGATCGGAGCGAGGGAATGGCCAGATCCCAGTTCGGACATCCTGCCTATTCACGGTCGTACTCGATGCGCATCGACACATCGACATGCAGCCCGGACGAGGGCGCCCGCCGTATCCGCGCCCACATCGACGAACGAGGCGCGTGATTTCGCGTGAAGTACCTCACGGATGCGCCCAGGCAACGCAGCAACCACTCCGGAAAACCCGGCGAATGTGTCAGGACACCTTTCCGGTTGAAGGCTCCGGAAAAGGAGAAGGTGCCGCACCTAGCGTCGACCGCACGACACCGCTGTGTCCGGCCGACAATCCCGCGTGTTCCGCCGACCCTCGCCCCGCCGGCAACGCGACCCGCACATACAGAAACGCGCGCCGTTCGCGATCGGGCAGCACTTGCGGCCCGTAACTGAGCGTGACCGCGCCATCGTCGATCTCGCCGGCCTGCGCGAAGCGCCACGCGCGCGGATCGCTGTCGAGCAGGAATTCGGCGCGGGCATACGCGTGCGGCTCGAACAGCTCGGGGATCGCCACCGCACGCCCGTCGAGCTTGTCGAGCAACGCATCGACGACGTTGAAGCCATACCCGTCGCGCACGATATCGCAGATGAAGCTGCCCGCGATGCGCGGATTCAGTTCGATGACGTGCGGCACGCCGTCGTGCACGATGCAGTCGAGGTGCACGGGCCCCCACGTGAGCCCGGCTGCCGCGGTCGCGCGCGCGCCGACCTCGATCAGCGCGCGCAGCGTGTCGGCATCGAGATCGAGTTCGGACGTATAGCCGCGTTCGAGAAAACCGGCGCCATGCCGCTTCAGCTTGCGCAGCGCGCCGACATAGCGGCCGTCGAAATACTCGACGCAGTATTCGCTTCCGCTCAGGAATTCCTCGATGACGATACGTTCGGTCGCGAGCGACTGCGCATCGGTTTGCGCGGCGGCGAGCGCATCGAGCTGCGCGCGCACGCCGGCGATGTCCTCGCAGCGCCGCACGCCGTCGCTCGCCGATCCTTCCGACGGCTTGACGACGACCGGAAAGCGCAGCGGGGCAGCCGCGGCCGCGAGCGCCGTCGGCGCGGCCAGCGTGCCCGTGACGAACTGCGCGGCCGGGATGCCGTGCGCGGCGAGCAGCGCTTTCTGGTTCGATTTCGACACGGCGTGCGCGACGTGCCGCGCATCGGGGCCGGGCAGGCCGAGCGCGTCGGCGACCCACGCGGCGGTGCGCGCATAAGTGTCGTGCGCGGTCGTCACGCGCAGTGTGTCGAGTTCATTCGCAAAACGCGTGCGCAGCCAGCCGGCGAGCTGGCCGGCGTCGGGCTCGAGGTTCACCGTCTCGACGGCGTCGGGAAACACGCCGTCGAGACGATGGCCGGGCGCGGTGATGACGGTCACGGCCAACTGGCGTGTCAGCGCGGCGCGAACCAGCGCGACGCTGCTGCCGGTGGCGCGCGCGCCGATCACGATGAGTCGCTTCATGTCGGATCCTTGATCGGGAACGGAGGAGGGGGTTAGCGCGTGCGCCGGCGCAGGTGTTGCGCTTCGAGGCGCGGCAGCAGGTGCTGGATGACGCGCGGCAGCGTATAGATCGGCAACTGCGCGCACGTGAACACGAGCGCCATGGTCGGCGTCGCGGCCAGCCCGAGCGCGGCCCACATCAGGCCGACGTTGCGATTGGCGACGATCAGCGCCACATTGAGCCGCGTACGGACGTCGCCGGGCGTCAGTCCGTAAGCGAGGATCTGGAAGCCGGCGTTCACGGCGAACGCGAGCGCGATCGCGGTCAATGCACGGTGCGGCGCGTCGATGATCGATTGCTGCATGCCGGCCATCGTGCCGAGCGCGAACACCAGCAGCGCGACGACGACGATCGCGTCGATCGGCGTCGCATAGCGGTCGAGCCGCGAACCGGCAAACCGCCGAACGAGCAGTGCGACGCCTTCCGCGCTGCCGATCAGCAGCGCCAGCCGCAACGCGAGACTCAACGGCGAGATCGACACGGCGGCATCGTGGCTGAACCAGGCCGTCAGCAGCGGTGCGGTAAGCGGCACGAACACCATCGAGGCGAGCGTTGCGACGAGCGCGACACTGGCGTCGAGCGACAGCATTCGCGCGATCGTCGACGTGCCGCTCGACGGCGGCGCGCAGTACGCGATCACCAGTGCGACGACCCAGTCGTACGGCATGCCGGCGAGCCGCGCGGCGATGCCGAGCGCGACCGGGCACGCGATCATCGTCACGGCGGGCAGCAGCAATGACACGGCCGGCCGGCGCGCGACCGCGCGCACGGCGCTGGGTTCGACGCGCAACAGCGTACCGAGCACGAACAGGAACACGGTGACGGGCATCAGCGGCCGCGCGAGGTCCGCGAGCGGCGGCACCAGCAGCCCGAGGACGACGCCGCACGCGAGCACGGTCGGCCCACGCCGAACGGTCGCGGCGATCAGCGCGCGCACGGGCGAACCTCGGGCCGGCGGCGAACGGAGGTGAAGCCGGAGCAGACAGCGGATGGCATGCGGATTCCTGGGAAGGGGGCGGCCAGCACCGAATATCCGCTAGGCTAATCCGGATGGTGAGCGAAGTAAAATGATATAAACTGGATCGGTAACAAGAGAAAGTGATATGAACATTCCTCTGCTCGAAACCTTTCGTGCCGTCGTGCAGGAAGGCAGCGCGTTGCGCGCGGCCGATCGGCTCGGCTGCACGCAATCGAACGTCACCGCGCGGCTGCGCCAGCTCGAAGAGTCGCTCGACGCGCCGCTGTTCGACCGGCACGGCAAGCGGCTGGTGCTGAACGATGCGGGGCGCCGGCTGATTCCGTATTGCGACCGCATCCTGCGCCTCGTCGACGAAGCGACGCAGGTGGTGCGCGAGACGCCGGTCGCGCGCAGCTTCCGGCTCGGTTCGATGGAAAGCACGGCGGCCACGCGGCTGCCGGCGCTGGCCGCCGCGTTGAAGGAGCGCGAGCCGGCGCTCGGTCTCGCCGTGCAGATCGGCAGCGAGCCGGACCTGGCCGACGCGCTGCTGCGCGGCCGGATCGATGCCGCGCTTACCGCGCGCGCGGTGGTGCGGCCCGGGTTGCGTTACGAGCCCGCGTTCGCCGAGGACATGGTGCTGGTCAGCGCGGCCACGGTCACGCGCCGGCAACTGCTGGCCGACAACACGGTGCGGCTGCTCGCGTTTCACGACGGCTGCCCGTACCGCGCGGTCGCGGAGCACTGGCTGAAGGCACGCGGCGTCGCGATCGAATCGGTGTCGTCGTTCGGCACGTTCGGCGCGATCCTCGGCTGCGTGGCGGCCGGAATGGGTGTCGCGATCCTGCCGAAGCGGATCACGACCGAGCACGTCGCGCGCAAGGAGTTGCGCGCGCATGCATTCGACGATCTCGACAGCGTGACGACCTACCTCGTCACGCCCGATGAAGCGCCCGCGCTGCCCGAACTCGATGCGTTGCGCGCCGTGCTCGGCCGGCAGGCGGGCGCGCTGCTCGCGCGCTAGGCCGGCGCGACCGCGCGTTCGTCCGCGAAGAAATCGGCCTCGATCTCACGGATGCGTCGGCAATCCTCGAGCAGCCGCTCGAACGTCGGGCTGTAGAGGCCGACCGTGCCGAGTGCCGTCTGCAGGTCGGTGGTCACGCGCAGCGTGTCGCCCACCTTGATCCATTGCTTGAGGCCGACGAACGACGGCAGCGCCTGGATCGCCTGCCACGTGAAGTCCTGCCGCAACACGCCGTTACGCGACGACAGCAGCAGCACATGCCCGCAGTAGCCGCGGAAATCCGTCGGTGCGATGGTTTCGCCGAACAGCCGCTCCGGATGCAGCACGGCTTCGACGGCGGCCGACACGTGATTCTCGCCGCTGACCGCGCTCGTCAGCCGCGGGTCGAGACTGCCGTGCAGCCGTGCGTTCAGCTCGACGATGGTCGGGCCGTCGGCCGTATCGAACAGTTCGAGATGAGTTGGCCCGAAGCGCACGTCGAGCGCGTCGAGCACGTCGGCCGCGTAGTCGAGCAGCGGTGCGTAGCGCGGGTCCGCGTGATTCAGCACCAGCATCTTGTCGAGCCGCGGCGCGTGCGTGCGGTCGCGATGCACTTCCCACAGGCTGACCACGCGGTGGCGGCCCTCGAACGACACCGAGTCGACGATGTATTCCTGTCCTTCGGAATAGCTCTGGATCACGATGTCGTCGTTCGGCTGGTTGTACAGCGAACGGGTGGCCAGCACGTCGTGCGCGGCGTCCTCGACCTGCGCGAGCGTCCGGCAGATCTTCACGCCGGCGACACCCGCGCTGCGCGCCGGCTTCACGACGAGCGGCAGGGTGCCTTGCGCGCGTGCCCATTCGAGCGCTTCATCGACCGACGTGCTGTGGAAGTGCACCGGTGCGCGCAGGCCGGCCTGGCGGATGCGCTCGTTCATCGCGAACTTGTCGCGCCGCGCGGCTGAGGTTGCGAGCGGGTTGCGATAAGGCACGTCGAGCCGCTCGGCCAGCGTGTCGGCCAGCTCCAGCGCCGCGTCGAGGCCGTGCAACACCGCGCCGATCCGCAGGTCGCCCAATTGCGCGAGCGTCGCGTCGATGTCGCCGCGATGCTGGACCTGGCGGATGTAGTCGGACGGCACGAACTGGTTTCGGTAGATTTCCGGCAGATCGGGATCGCTGATGACGTGTGCGCACCGGATGCCATACGCGCGAAACGCGGGCGCCAGGTAGGCGGCTGTCGACGCGCCGTCGACGATCAGGACGGTATCGATAAAGCGATGCTGCATGGATTCCTCGCTCGGCTGTGGGATCGGTTGAAGGGTGTCGGCCGGAAGCGGCTCAGGCCCGCGCGCCGGTATCGGGTGCGTCGCGGGGCCAGCGCACGGCCACCACGATGCAGACGGCGACGAGCACGGCCGCGACGGCGAACGCGTGCGACGCGCCGGCCACGATCGCCGCGCCCTGGCCCGCGACCAGCGCGCCGAGTGCTGCGACGCCGATCGCGGCGCCTACCTGGCGCGCGGTATTGAGGATCGCGGAAGCCGTCGCCGAGCGGCCGGCCTCGACGCTGCCGAGCATCGTCGAAGTCAGCGCGGGAATTGCGATGCCGCCGCCGATCGCCATCGCCGCGAGCCCCGGCGCCAGCAGCACATACGGCGTGTGCGCGGCGAGCGTGTGCCATAGCCACGCGTAGCCCGCGAGCGACACGGCGAGGCCGATGATGACGGTCGCGCGGAACCCGTACCTGACGGCGAGCCGCGCACTCGCGATGTTGGCGAGCATGATGATCGTGAGCGGCGCGAGCGCGAGCCCCGATTCGGTCGCCGTGAAGCCGCGCGCGTTCTGGAAGTAGAGGCTGAGCGAGAAGATCAGCCCGTAGAACGCGGCGTTCGTAATCGCGCCGATCGCCAGCACACCCGGCACACGCGGAATCCGGAAGAACGCCAGCTGCAGCATCGGTGCGGCCACGCGCCGTTCGATCGCGACGAACACTACGCCGAGCACGGCCGATGCGATCAGCGCGCCGGCAGCATACGGATCGCCGATACCCTGCGCGCCGGCCCGGATGATCCCGCCCGTCAGGAGGCCGAGTACCAGCACCGCGACGATCTGGCCGGCCGGATCGAACAGCCGCGTGCGCGCGGCGGCCGAATCGCGCACGTGGCGCAGCGTGAGCCACAGCCCGATCGCGCAGATCGGCAGGTTGATGAAAAAGATCGCGCGCCAGCCGAGCGAATCGATCAGCAGGCCGCCGAGCGTCGGCCCGGCCGCGCTGATTGCGCCGCCGGTCGCGCTCCACCACGCGACGGCTTTCACGCGCGCGGCGGAGTCGTTCGCACACGCATGCGTGATGAGCGCGAGAGAGGTGGGCAGGATCATCGCGGCGCCGATGCCCTGTGCAACCCGTGCGGCGATCAGCGCGGCGAGCGAAGGCGCGAGTGCGCAGCCGAGCGACGCGAGCAAGAACAGCACGAGGCCGTACGCGAACAGCCGGCGGCTGCCGAAGCGGTCGGCCAGCGTGCCGGACGTCAGCAGCAGCGCGGCGAACGACAGCGTGTACGCATCGACGATCCACTGCAGCCCGTGAACGCTCGATCCGAAGGAATGGCCGAGGCTCGGAATCGCGACATTCACGACGGTTACGTCGAGCTGGACGATCGCGAAGCCGAGGCTTGCAGCCGCGACGGTCGGGAAGATTGCGCGCAGCGACGTGCGGGGTGCCGGCGCGGCGGCGGCCAGTGCGCTGTCGAGCGCCGGAGCACGGTCGCTCATTGCGGCTCCCGGGCAGGATGACTGGCGGGGCGGCACACCGGCAACGGCACGTCGTTTCCGGCGTCCTCGAAGAAGCAGCAGCGCGGCAGGCGGCATCGATTCATCTGGCGGGTTCCCGTATGGCGGATGAAGGGAGGCGGTTGC
Source organism: Burkholderia cepacia (assembly GCF_029962485.1). Lineage (NCBI taxonomy): Bacteria > Pseudomonadati > Pseudomonadota > Betaproteobacteria > Burkholderiales > Burkholderiaceae > Burkholderia > Burkholderia cepacia. The sequence goes on along the minus strand of NZ_CP073639.1, from coordinate 542,177 downwards.
GCGTCGGGCGCCGGCCGCATCGTCGGATCCGTCAGCAAACTAGCATCGACTCGCTAACGAATACAAATAATAACCAGCGATTTTTTAACAAGTATTCGTGTTAAAGGTCGGTGCGATCGATGCGGCCGGCCGCGGCCGCGGCCGCGTTGCTGAACTTATATCGATAATTTTTGTTTGCAATCGAATTAATATCATTTCGCAATGCAATGACGGTCTCCTAGTCTTGTCGAGCGCTTCGCACCGAGGACGGCCGAGCGCGGCGGTGATGCCCTACCGCTCTTCGACCCAGAATCTTTATACGAGAGACCTATGACCTATCTCGCAGATGAACGCATCGCATTGACGGCAGTGGAGTCCGCTCATATCCGCAAGACGCTCGGCGCGCTGGCCTACGATCCGGCCGGCGGCGCCGGCTACATCAGTGCGGTGCGCAAGCTCGCGTACAACGCGTTTCCCGACCGCATCGTCGACGCGTTCGACCGCGCGAAGGCGCCGACCGCGGACGCGCACGGTTCGATCGAGATCGACAACCTGCCGATCGACGACGACGTGAAGGGCAGCCCGCGGTTCGAGGAAACCGGCCGCTCGTTCAAGGCCGGCGTGCTGAGCGAGAACGTGCTGGTCGCGCTGAGCACGCTGGCCGGCGAGCCGTATTCGATCGCGCACGAAGGCCGCGAACTCGTGAACAACCTGACGCCGCACAAGACGACCGCGCGCGAGTACACGGGCCTCGGCTCCGAGGTCGAACTCGATTTCCATATCGAGAACGCCGCGCAGGCGCACATGCCGGAGGGCGATACATCGCCGTTCGCGTTGCTGCTGCTCGGCGTGCGCAGCGAAGCCGGCGGCGGACCGTACACGCGGCTCGCCGATGCGCGCCGCGCGCTGGAGCGGCTGTCGCCGGACGACATCGCGCAGTTGTACGGCGAGCACTACATCATCCGCGTGCCGTACCGGTGGCGCGGCGCCGCGCCGACGCCGCGCGACAACACCGACCTGAGCGCCGTGCTGTCGGGGCCGCTCGACGCGCCGCGCGTGACGGTCGCGTTCTATCCGGACATGGTGCTGGCCGTCAACACGCGCGCCCAGGAGGCGCTGGCCAACCTGTACCGCGCGGTGCGCGAGGTGTCGTTCGGCGTCCAGGTGTCGCCGGGCAAGCTGGTGCTGATCAACAACCACTTCACGCTGCATTCGCGCGACCGCTTCGATCCGCAATACGACGAGAACGATCGCGCGTTCCGCTGGGTGCAGCGCGTGTTCGTCGCGCGCAGCCTGTGGAATTTCCGTTCGTTCACGCCGCTGCAGGCGCGCGTGTTCGATCCGAAGGCGCTGTACGCGGGCGAGTCGGCGCAGGCGAGGCAGCCGTCGCGCGTCGCGCAACCGGCGCCGCAGCGCGCGGCCGCGGCCGAACTCGAGGCAACGCCCGCGTGAGAGACCGGGCGGGGCGGCGACGTGCGCGACACATCGACGGCCCCACTCGCGGTTGCCCGACGCATCATCGAATAACAAAGGATTGCACAAGACATGAGAAGAACGACTTTCCCCGTTGCGCGCATCGCTCGCGCGCTGGCTGCAATTGTGATCAGCGGCAGCGTCGCCGCGCAGGCCGCGACGTTCGACCTGAGCCCCGAGCAACCGGGCCGGCAGCGCGGCACCGTGAATCCGGCGGTCGAACAGGCGGTGCCGGGCGGCTTCAAGTTTGCCGAAGCGAACACGCTGACGATCGGCATCGCGCCGAACCTGCCGCCGCTCAGCACGTATGCGACGGATGCACGGACCGTCGTCGGCTTCGATCCCGATCTCGCACAGCTGATCGCCGACAGCGTCGGCCGCAAGCTGAAGATCGTACCGCTCGCGTGGGCTGACTGGCCGCTCGCGCTGCAGTCCGGCAAGGTCGATGCGGTGATCTCGAACGTCACGGTCACCGAGCAGCGCAAGGAGAAGTTCGACTTCTCGACCTACCGGAAGGATCAGGTCGGCTTCTACGTGAAGAACGGCAGCAAGCTTGCCGCGATCCGCGAGCCGAAGGATGTCGCCGGGCTGCGCGTCGTGACCGATTCGGGCACGAACCAGGAAAAGATCCTGCTCGAATGGAACCGGCAGAACGTCGCACGCGGTCTCGCGCCGGTCGAAATCCAGTACTACCCGGATGCGGCGGAGCGCTGGGTCGCGCTGCAGTCGGGTCGCGTCGACACGATCTTCAGCGTGAATTCGATGCTCGCGTACCAGGCGTCGCTGCGCGGCGATGCGAAGCTGATCGGCACGGTGAGCGGCGGCTGGCCGCGCAGCGCGGACATCGCGATCACGACGCGCAAGGGCAGCGGCCTCGCCGAGCCGCTGACGCTCGCGATCAATGCGCTGATCGCGAACGGCAGCTACCGGAAGGTGCTCGGACGCTGGAGCCTCGATGCCGAAGCGATCGACCAGTCGCAGACCAATCCGCCGGGGCTGCCGCGCACCTGAGCGCCGCGCGCGGCGCCGCTCACGTGATTGGCCACTGCAGGATCACGATGCCGTCGTTGTAGTCGCGATCGGCGCCGTCTTCCGCACCGAGCCAGCCGAGCCAGACCGTATCGCCGGCGGACAGCGGCGCGAGCCGTGCATCGGTCGCGGAGTGCCTGCCGTTGGCCGACGCGTCGATCCGGATCTTGCCGCCCCGCGAGTTCAGCGTGAACTGCCTGACGCCGTCGTTGCCGTTGCCGGTGAACGACGCGGCCGGTTCCGACGCGTCGTCGATGAACAGCTTCAGGTCCTGCCGGTCGGCGGCATTCGCGTAGAAGGTCGCCTTGAAATCGGTATTCGGCGGCAGCGTGAAGTTGCCGTTGCGGTCGGACGACGGCTTGAAGCCAGGCTGTTTCGTGTCCGGCTGGCCGCCGGCGATCTCGATCGCCGTTTCCCAGCGAAAGTAGCCCGACACGGCGCCATCGCGGTCGAGCACCGCGAAATCGGCCGTGCAGGTGGTGGTGCCGGCGGCCAGCACCTCGCTGCGCCAGAAATGGTCTTTCATCGGCCGGCACGACGGTTGAAGCAGGTCGTCGCCATCGGGCACCGGCGTGGCGGCATCGCGGATTTCCGCTTCGATCGGCGCGACGATGCCGGCGTCTTTCAATGCGAACCGGACGAACAGCACGCTCACCTCGGCGCGCAGCGCCAGCGCGGTTTCGCGCAGATGAAGCTGGACGCCCGGAGACAGGCCGGCAAACAGCCGGTTGTCGTTGTGGCCGACCTGCCCGGCGTCGCCGGGGCTCAGCACATAGATGTGCCGGCCGTCGATCACGGTCGGCGCGTCGGCGTTCCGGCTGGCATCGGGGTAGGTCGACAGCAGCGTGACGGCGTCGACGACTGCGAGCACATCGCAACGAAGACCAGACATGAGCATCTCCTCCGCAACAAGGGAGCGGCACGGGCGGCCGTCGCACGGCCGCCCGCCGGCCGCGATCAGTTATGGATCGAGATGAACGGATCCCACGAGAAGCAGCCCTGGCTCTGGCAGTTGCGATCGATGATCTGGAACTGGAAGTGGTAGGTCACGCGGCCGACCTTCAGGCATTCCGACGACCAGTAGTAGTTCGCGACCTTCTGGCACGTCGGCACTTCCGGCTTGCTGGTGTTCGGCACCGGGATCGACGCTTCCGCGACCCGCGGCGTGGGCGTCGAGATCAGGTCGTTGCCGACGTTGCCGATGAACTTGTAGAACACCACCTGGTTCTCGAAGCCCAGCGACAGGCTCGTTTCGCGCCAGCGGATCAGGTCCCCGACCTGCGCTTTCAGATCGAGCTCGCCGCCCGCCTGCCCGGAGATGACGTTGTCCTGGTTGGTCACCATATAAACATAGCGCCAGTCGATCAGCGTCGGCGCGGCCGGGTTTTTGCTGGGATTCGGATATTTTTTGAGAATGGTTTCGGTATCGAACGAAACGAGCACATCGGTAACGCGTGACATGGAAGCTCCCGTTTGAAGTAATGGGACTTATCGTTGCGCGAATTGCTTCGTGCGGCCGCCATCGCCTTGTGCCGCAAGGCTCTTGGCCGAAAGCGGCAGGTGTCGAAGCGACGGCGAATGCAGATTATCCCGTTCGATTAATTATGGAAGCTGTAAAGGTAAACAGGTCGTAAATAATATTTAAAGCGGTAATTTTAAAATCGGAATCAATCGATTCGATACACCACATAAATAACGCGACATTGAATCTGTTAATCGATTGGTCGATTATCTGCGGGAGGAGAAAAGGCGGGGACGCCGCTTACCGGTACGTCCACAGCCGGTGCAGCACGAACGTCGTCGGCGGGATCAGCAGCGCGATCGCGACGATGCTCATCCCGCGCGACAGGTCGAGCGCTTCGGCGCCGCGCGCGAGCAGCATGGTCTCGACGAAGCCGGCCAGCGTGACCGCGAGAAAGCGCACCATATTGCGCGTGCGCACCGTCGACGAGAAGCTCCACAGCGTATTCGCGAGATACGAGAACGCCGTGGCGCAGAGGAAGGCGACCGCGTTCGCGGTCACCAGCGTTGCATCGAACAGCGCGAACATGGCAGCGGCGACCAGCGTGTGGATCGCGGTCGAGCAGAGTCCGGACACGCCGAAGCGCACGAGCCGCGTGCGTTCGGCGTAAAGCAGGTCGATCATGGCGGCTCGCTTGCGTCAGCGGGTGCCGATCCGTGCGCGGGTCGGCTGCATGCGACGGCGGGCGGCCAGGCGGCGCGCATCGCGCGCGACCGGGAGCTCGATCACCTTGCCGTGCGCCTGGTAGCGGCGGCGGATCAGGTAGACGGGCCGTTGCTTCGACTCGTCGTAGATCCGCCCGACGTATTCGCCGACGACACCGATCCCGATCAACTCGATGCCGCCGATGAACAGCGTGACCGAGATCAGCGATGCGTAGCCGAGCACCGGATTGCCGAACAGCACCGTGCGGAAGATGATGAAGCTGCCGTACAGGAACGCGAGCGCGGCGATGCCGACGCCGATGTAGGTCCAGCTGCGCAGCGGCACGGTGCTGAAGCTGGTGATGCCTTCCAGCGCGAAATTCCACAGCTTCCAGCCGGAGAACTTCGAATGCCCGGCGCTGCGCGGGTCACGCTGGTATTCGACGATCACGGTCTTGTAGCCGACCCACGCGAACAGCCCCTTCATGAAGCGGTGCCGCTCGGGCAGGCTGCGCAGTGCATTCACAACCTTGCGGTCCATCAACCGGAAATCGCCGACGTTCTCCGGCAGCTTCACGTCCGACAACATGTTGTGCACGCGGTAGTAGATCGCTGCGGCGGTACGCTTCGCGAACGAATCGCACGCGCGGTTGCTGCGTTTCGCGGCCACGACTTCCGCGCCGTCGCGCCAGTGCTCGATCATCACGGGGATCAGGCTCGGCGGATCCTGCAGGTCGGCGTCGAGCGGAATCACCGCGTCGCCGCTGGCTTCGTCGAGGCCGGCCGTCAACGCCGCTTCCTTGCCGAAGTTGCGGGTGAGGTCGATCACGCGCACGCGCCGCTCGGTGGCGCTGATCCGCACCAGGCGCTCGAGCGTGTCGTCGCGGCTGCCGTCGTTCACGCAGACGATCTCGAAGCGGATCGCGTCGATGGCTGTCAGCAACGGAATCACGACGTCGAAGAAGCGCTCGACGGCCTCGCCTTCGTTATAGAACGGCACGACCAGCGAAACGAGCGGTGAATAGAGTGGTTCCCGCATGATGACTCCCCTTGTAATGTCGCGTCACCGGTCGGCGCCGATGGTCGGGCGGCCGGTGCGGCGCATTCCGTACGCCGGGCGGTGGTGCGGCCGGAGCGGATGAGCAAACCCGGTCTCGGTCGAGTGGTCGCGCGCGTCGGGCATCGACGGCACGTCGTGTCTTTCCTGGGCGACCCGGCCGACGAGCAGCGCGAGCGACGCCAGCGTGACGAGCGGCATGAACTGGAACGGCAGATGCGGCATGACCGCGAGGCCGGCGAGCGGCATCAGCCACAGCAGCATCAGCCATTCGCGATCGAAGCGGCGCCAGCCGTGGGTCCACGCATAGCGGGCGTACCACGCGATCACGAGGCCGTACCAGGTCAGGTCGTAGTCGTACAGGTAAGGACTGACGAGCAGGCATGCGCATACGAGGGTCGCGGCGCGCAGTGCGTAGGAACATGCGCCGCGCCATGCGTAGACGACGGCGATCGCGGCTGCTGCTGCCGACAGGAGTTGCAGGCCGCGCGCGACGAGCACGGGCCAGCCGGCCATCGTGGCCAGCGCGAATACGGACGGCATGCGCGAGAGCTTGGCCTGACCGGTGCCGATCACGGTGTAGACGCTGCCGATCACGTGCACGAATGAGACCCACGAACCGATGCCGAACGCGAGCGCGGCGAGCGCGGCGCTGCCGGCGATCGTCGCGGCCCACGCGGCCAGCGCGCGCCACTGGCCTGCGCACAGCAGCGCGAGCGGAAACAGCACCGCGAGCTGCGGTTTTGTCGTCAGCAAGCCGAAGCAGATGCCCGCGACGACGGGGCGGCGGTTCAGCGCGAGCAGGCCGACGCCGGCGAGCATCGCGGTGAAGAGGCTCGTTTGCCCGACGATCACTGTAAGGAATGCGCCGGGGAACGCGAGCGCGCACAGCCAGGCGGCATCGCGCTGCACGGTCGCGCGGATCGTCGCGGCGAACAGTGCATACGTGAGCCCGAGCCACAGCACCAGCGCGAGCGTGTAGGGCAGCCAGCCGAGCGGCAGCACCAGCAGCAGCATCGTCGGCGGATAGAGCCACGGCAGCGTGCCGTCCGCGAGATTCATCGTCGGGATCGCGATCTTCTCGACCGCGAACAGCGCGGGGAAATGCCACGCGTCGGCCGCATGCCCGTGCGCGGCGAGCCACGCGGCGCTCCAGATCGGCGAGAAGTCTTGCGACAGCGGGCCCAGCGCACCGTGGCGCGACAGGAACATGCGGGTCAGGTAGATGACGACGAACAGCAGTTCGGCCACCAGCACGGCGCCCGCGTAGACGCGTACGCGATGGCGATTGAGCCAGTGTGGGTAGCGGCGCGGGCCCGCGATCGGGAGTTCCGGATGCATGTCGACAGCCGGATGCGCGTGACGGGCGAACAGCGGCGATTTCATCGTGTGCTCCGGGACGCGAGCGTCGCGCGGTGTACGACGATGAACAGCACCGCGAGCAGCACGATCGGCCCGACCTGCGGAAACCGCATCAGCCGATTGAACATCTCGAAGAGCGGCAGCAGCCACGCGAGCACGATGGTGCCCTGTTCGCCGGGCAGCCAGCCTTCATCGAGACAGTAGGCGATCAGGCAGAAGATCGCGACGCCGAGCCACGTCAGCTCGTAGCCCCACAGATATGGTGTCGTCAGCAGCGTGGCGACGGCCAGTGCCGCACCGCGCAGCCGCATGTCGCGCGTGCGGCGCCAGACGTCGACGGCCGCGACGATGGCGAGCAAGGCGATGGCCGCTTGCGCGGCCAGCGCGACCGGGACCGGCATGCCCGCGAGACGCAACGCGGCGAACGGTGTCGGCGACGCGAGCCAGTACGACGGCAGCATGAAATGCTGGTCGCGTACGGTCGACATGGTGTGCGCCAGCCCGCTCAGCACGGCGGGGCCGGTCAGCGCGACCCCGGCCGCGGCGAACAGCGTCGCGCTGACGGCGGCCGCCGCGAACGCGCGCCACGCCCGTGCCGCGATCAGCACGAACGGGAACACCACGGCGAGTTGCGGCTTGATCGCGAGCAGCCCGATCAGCATGCCGGCCACGATCGGACGCTTGCCGAGCAGGTGCAGCGCGAGTGCGGCGACGCCGGCGGTCAGGATGCTGTTCTGACCGAACAGAGCGCTCAGGAACACCGCCGAATACGCGACCATGACGAGCAGCGCCGCGCGTGGGTGCGGAAGATGCGCGCGCAATCCCGACAATCGCGAGACGGCGAACGCGTAGCATAAAAGACTGCCCGCGGAAAAAAGGAGGTAAGCGGGCAGGAAAGGCACGAGGGCAGCCGGCGCGATGAACAGCAACATCGTCGGCGGATAGAGCCAGGGAAGCGACTGGTGCTGCAGATACGCGCCGAACTGCGCGAGTTCGGCCTGCATGAATGCCGCGGGGTCGTAGGCCGTTGCGGCATGGCCTTGCAACACCAGGTGTGCTGCGGTCCAGAAGACCGCGAAATCGGTACCCGGTCGGGCGGTGGCTTTCGACGTGAAGCCGTGCGTCACGACGCCCCAGGTGATCAGTAGTGCGACACAGAGCATCAGCATGATGCAGCTGTACGGAATGATGCGGTCGGCTGTCAGCCATTGAGCACATCGGATGGCGCGAATGCGCGTTTCACCACGATTGGCTGTGTACATGATGCCCCGTTTGTCGTAGTGGCTGCGTGGTCTGTCACAGCCGTTTGATGTTGTCGTGCCTGCGGATCGAATCGCGCTGAATCTGCGTTGTCCGGTGAATTCATTGTTGAAGAAAAAATCGCGTGATGCAAACCAGGCACTGAAAGCCGGTATTGAGATTGCCGAGTAACTGGCTTGAAATCCCCGTTTTCAGGTATGAGAAATCCGTGCGATCGGGTTTCGTGTTTCTGGCTTGAAACATTTCGCGATTTTCACCGGCGTTGCATCCCGCCGAACGCACGGCGCGAGACCGGCGTGCCGCGTCCGGGAAAGTCCCGACGAAATTTTTTCCGCCCTTTGTGCAGCGCGGCGGCGGGCGTTCTGACCGGTGGCGCCGGCCGCCGCGGGCCGTTCAGATTTGAAACATTTCGGGCATCGCACCGTTGTCCGGGGAAGGGGGGAATCGCCGGAACCCTTGATACGCCGCGATTTCACCCGGGATGGCCTGCTCTTTGCGTAAGCGTTGGCACGGCAGTCGACGATGTAAGGACCGGCCGGTTCCGAAGACAGACACTTGGAACTGGCTTCGGAGCCAGCGGAAAAAATGACCGGAGCGCGACGGGGAACACGCAGCGCCAGGTCGACGAACCGCGCAAGCCTCGTCGATTGACCAATCAGACCCGGAATCTTCAGGGCAATAAGAATTCGGCATGGCAGTACATGGGGAATAAAAATGAAAGACCACTGCACATCGCGGATCGCAAACCGCGTTAAAGACACATTGCGGCTTTGTCGGGAGTTCGTCTCCCGTTCAACAGGATTCCATGCGTCGAACGGCCGTCGTGCCGTTCAGGTCGGTCGGCAGGCCCGGTTCATCCGGCTGGCCGCGCCGTACACGCGTCTCTCGCGCTCCGTTTCACTGATACCCGTTCGCACGGACAGGGATATGCATCCCCGTTCCCGCAGCTGAACGTCGCGCTTCGAATTTTCGCGTAGTGCCGGTGGTGCCCGTCCCCAACGTCCTGACGGACGAAGGGTAATTCATAGCAGTCCGAAAGGAGAGTGCTCATGTTCAGAGTCATCGAAAAGATCGCGTGGTTCATTCAGGATCAGCGCGGCGTGACGGCCATCGAATACGGCCTGATCGCTGCACTGATCGCGGTCGCCATCGTCGTTGCGTTGACGACGATGGGTACGGATCTGCAGTCTGTGTACAGCATGGTCGCCGCGGATCTGGATTCAGCAGTAGCAAGCATGTGATGGACGGTACGGCGAACGGTGCATCCGGATCGATCGTCGACACCACCGGGCATTAACCATTCTCCTCGACGTCTCGATGCCAGATCGATCGATCCAGCCGGTACGCGAGGGTTTTGAAAGTCACCACGAAAGGAGATCACCATGTCCAAGCTCATTCAACAAGCCGCCCGTTTCGTTCGCGACGAAGACGGCGTGACCGCCATCGAATACGGCCTCATCGCCGCACTGATCGCCGTCGGCATCATCACCGCGCTGTCGACCATCGGCAAGGATCTGGCCACCGTGTTCAACACGATCGCCGACGATCTGAACTCGGTCGTCTGATGCTGCAAACGGACCGCGAGGGTGGCTCGGCCGGTGCAGTGATCGAGCCTTCCTCCGATCCCCTGGGCAACCTGGAGCCGGAGACCATCATGCAAGCCAACGCGTGCGTCGTCTGTCGCCGGATCGGCGGCGAGCAGGGGAGGACGTCGATCGAATCCGCATCGTTCGCGGCGATGTTCGCCGTTGCGGTGCTGGGCGGCATCGCCACGCTGAAAGGCTTGCTTGCCAATCCGCACGTCGTGATCGCGACGGCCGTGACGGCCGCCGTGGCGACCGCGCTGGCAATGGTTTCCTGATCCACTCATTCGACCCGCGAGGTACGCCATGTTACCCGTTGCGCCGCCTTACCCGGTTCCGCTGTGCGTGACGCTGCTGGTCGTCGCAGCAGCCAGCACGGACATCGCGAGCCGCCGCATTCCGAACCGCCTCGTCGCGGTCGGGCTCGCCGGCGCGCTGGTGGTCCAGTGCATGTTGCACGGCGTCCTGGCCGGCGCACTCGGCTGGCTCGGGGGCGCGGCGACGGGATTGGGCCTGCTGCTGCCGTTCTACCTGCTGCGCGGGATGGCAGCCGGCGACGTGAAGCTGATGCTCGCGATCGGCGCATGGGTCGGCGCGCACATGGCCTTCTACATCGTGCTGGCCACCTTCGTGGTCGGCGGGATCGGTGCCGTCGCGGTCGTGCTGTTGCGCGGGCGCATGCGGCAAATGTGGGCGAACGTCCGCGCGCTGCTCGCGCGCCGTTCGCGGGACGCGCACGCAGAGGCCGCCGGCGGCCCCGCGGCATTCGCGTCGGTCGGCACGCTGCCGTACGGCGTGGCGATTGCGGCCGGCACGCTGGGCATGCTGTTCGCGTCGTGCGCATAGCGCGATGCATCCGCAACGAGGACGGAGCGACCATGTACACGAAACACACCGAACCGAGACGCGACGCGCAGGTGGCGCACCTGCCCGATCCGCTGCCGTCGCGTGAGGCCCATACGAAGCCGGGCGCGCAATTGCCGGCGGCACCGCGTACGCTCGCGGAAACCGGCTTGAGCACGACGTTCGTCGCCGGGCTCGTGCTGAAGTCGACGCTGATGCTCGGCCGCCCGTCGTACGGCGACCTGGTCGAGCGGCATTGCCTGCCGCTCGCGGTGCTCGACGACGTCTTCGCGTTCCTGGTGCGCGAGCATCTCGTCGAGCTCACGCATCGCGGCGCCACCGACCTCGACGTCACGTTCCGCTTGACCGACGCGGGCCGCGTGCTTGCGTTCGAGGAGCGCGAACGCAGCGGTTACAGCGGGCCCGCGCCGGTCACGCTCGATGCGTACCTCGAAAGCTTGAACACGCATTCGGTGCGCAAGCTGCTCATCCGTCAGAGCGACGTGTGGGCCGCGTTCGAAGGGATCGTGATCGACACGTCGATCCTCGACTCGGCCGCTGCCGCGTTGAACGCGGGCCGTCCGCTGCTGATCTACGGCCCGGCCGGCAGCGGCAAGACCTTCCTCGCCGAACGGCTCGGCACGCTGATGCGCGGCCGCGTGCCGATCCCGTACGCGATCTGCGCGGCCGGCGAAGTGATCCAGATCTACGACCCGCTCGTGCATGTCGAAGCCGGGGAACGGGCCAGCGGCCAGTCGGTCGACCGCCGCTGGCGCCTGTGCGAACGGCCGGTCGTGATGTCCGGCGGCGAACTGACACTCGGCGAGCTCGATCTCCGCCGCGACGAAGCCGCCGGCTTCTACCAGGCGCCGCCGCACATGAAGGCGAACATGGGCATGTACATCATCGACGACCTCGGCCGTCAGCGCGTCGAGCCGCGCGACCTGCTCAATCGCTGGCTGCGCCCGCTCGATCGCGGCGTCGACTACCTGACGCTGGAATCCGGCAACCGCTTCGTCCTGCCGTTCGACGTGTGGCCGGTGTTCTCGAGCAACCTCGCGCCGGAGCAGTTCTGCGACGACGCGTTCCTGCGCCGCCTCGGCTCGAAGCTGCACGTCGGCGCGATGTCGATCGACGACTACCGTGCCGTGTACGACGCGGCTTGCGCATCGCTCGGGCTCGTGTCGGCGGCCGACGCCTTCGACTTCCTGCTGCATCGGCTGCATTTCCCGACCGGCAAGGCGTTTCTTGCCTGTTTCCCCGCGGATCTGCTGCGCCTGGTGGCCGCCGGTGCGCGGTATCGCGGCGATCCGCCCGAAGTGACGCACGACGCGCTGTACGACGCATGGGCGAGCTATTTCGGTTCGGCGCCCGAACGTGACGGCGGCCATCCGCCGCCTGTCGAACGCGGTGGCCGCACGTTCATCACCGGTTGAGCCGTTTCTTTCACGATTCGTCGAGGAGCATTGCCATGAAAAACAGTCGAGCGCTCATGATGCTGGTCGTCGCGATGATCGCGGGTCTTGCCGCGGTCGTGTTCGCGTCCCACTGGCTGGTACAGACATCCACGAGCTCGGTCACGCCGGTCGCGGTCGCCTCCACCGACCTGAACCTGGGCGAACCGCTCGGGCCGAACCAGATCCACATGGTCAGCTGGCCGGCGGGCAGCGTGCCGACCGGCGCATTCACCGATACGAAGGCCCTTGAAGGTCGCGTCGTGCGCACCAGTCTGTCGCGCGGCGAGCCGGTGATCGAGTCGAAGCTCGCGCCGGTCGGCACGAAAGGCGGGCTGTCCGCGGTGATCGCCGACGGCAGCCGCGCGATCACGGTGCGCGTGAACGACGTGGTCGGCGTCGCGGGCTTCGCGCTGCCGGGCAACTACGTCGACGTGATCGTCAACACGCAGGAACAGCAAGGCAAGACTGACGGGCAGAGCATCTCCAAGATCGTGCTCGAGCACATCCTCGTGCTGGCCGTCGCACAGCAGGTCAGCCGCGATGACACCGCACCGAAGGTCGTCAACGCGGTGACGCTGGAAGTCACGCCCGACCAGGCCGAACGGCTCGATCTCGCACGTAGCGTCGGCACGCTGTCGCTCGTGCTGCGCAACCAGGTCGACCAGAAGACGCTGACCACCGACGGCGCCACCAAGCTGACGCTGCTCGGCAAGGAACCCGTGCCCGAAGCGGCACCGGCGCCGGTCCGCGTGCGGACGGTGCGTGTGCACGTCGCGTCGCATGCGGCACCGGAAGCCCGTCACGACTGTGTCGGTGTGCTGACCGGTGTGAAGGGCAGCGTCGAATGTTTCTGAAGCAGATCAATACAGCCAGACAAACAAACCGGCCGCCGGCAACGCGCGGCGGCCTTGGAAGTCGATAACCGGCACGGCGCCGGTCTCTCGGGGGATCAGACGAAATGAAGATCAAACCGCAACGTACAGGTACCGGCCCACTGCGGACACGCGTCGCACGGGGCTCGATGATGGCCGCGATCCTCTGTTCCGGATGGCTGACCGTCTACGGCGCACTCGCCCAGGAAGGTATCGAGGCGGCCGCGCTGACGAAGGGCGGCGCCAGCGCGCCGGCCGCCGTCGGCAAGGGGCCGATGCAGATGACGATCAGCATGTCGCCGGCACCGGCTGCCGCGCCCGCCGCGTCGGCAGGGCCGCTGCGCGGGCCGAACTGCATCGGCGCCGTGCGCGAGTCGACCAGCGTCAGCGTGCCGCTCGGCAAGTCGCTGCTGGTGCCGATGCCGGAGCCGGTCCGCAATCGGACGATCGGCAATCCGGCCGTCGCGCAGGCGACGATGGTGTCGCCGCAGACGCTGTACATCCTCGGGCTGTCGGTCGGCACGACCAACATGATCGTGCAAGGCAGGAGCGGCGCCTGCCGCGTGATCGATGTCGCGGTCGGCGCGGATGCCGGCGGCCTGCAGGCGTCGCTGATGCAACTGATGCCCGGCGAGCGCGACATCCACGTGTCGACGGCCGCCGGCACGATCGTGCTGGCCGGCTCGGTGTCGAGCTCGCAGGCCGCGCAGCAGGCCGTGCAGATCGCGCGCGCCTACGGCGACAGCGCCGGCGATCCCGCCGCGGGCGGCAAGGGCGGTGGCGTGCTGAACATGCTGACCGTCACGTCGCCGCAGCAGGTGATGCTCGAGGTGAAGGTCGCCGAGGTGTCGAAGACGCTGATCAACCAGATGGGCAGCGCGTTCAACATCCAGGGCGGGTTCGGTTCGTGGAGCGGCGCGCTGGTCAGCAACCTGCTCGCGGGCGTCGCCAGCGGGGCCGTCTTCAACAAGGCGAACAACAAGCCGTTCAGCATCGCGGCCGACGCGCAGAACACCGACAACCTCGTCAAGATCCTCGCGGAGCCGAATCTCGTGACGATCAGCGGGCAGGAGGCGACGTTCCTCGCGGGCGGCAAGATCTTCATCCCGATTCCGCAAAGCAGCGGCAACGGCATCTCGTCGATCACGCTGCAGGAAGAGGAGTTCGGCGTCGCGCTGAAGTTCACCCCGACCGTGCTGGCGAACGGCCGGATCAGCCTGAAGGTCGCACCGGAAGTGTCGGAGCTGTCGCAGACGGGCGTCACGCTGAGCGCGTCCAACATCGGCGGCACGTCGATCCTGCCGCTAATCACGACGCGGCGCGCATCGACGACGGTGCAGATGGGCGACGGCGAATCGTTCGCGATCGGCGGGCTGATCAAGGACAACGCGAGCGGCGCGCTGAAGGCGATCCCGGGCGTCGGCGAAGTGCCGGTTCTGGGTGCGCTGTTCCGCAGCACGTCGTTCCAGCAGGACCGCACCGAGCTGATCTTCCTGATCACGCCGCACCTGGTGAGGCCGCTGCAGACCGCCGACGTGCCAATGCCGACCGACAGCTTCTCGAAGCCGAACGAAGCCGACGTGTTCGCGACCGGCAACATGGAAGGCCGCGGCGGGGTACGCAAGGCAGGCGCGCAACCGGCGAACGGCGCAGCGCCCGCATCGCAGGCTCCGGCCCCCGCACCGGCGCCGCAATCGGAAGCGCCCGTCGGCCCCGCCGCCGCGCTGCCCGCGCCGCGCCCACTGCAAGGCGCCGACGCGCAGCCGCCGGTGCTGGCCGAGCCGCAGAAGGTGCCCGCGCCGGTGGTCGCCACCGCACCGCTGTCCGACGCGTCGAATGCGGCCCGCATCGCGCACATCGAGGCCGCCGCCGCGCGTCTCGCGGCGGCCGGCCCCGACACGCCGGCCCAGCCGGCGGCGCGACTCAAGCACCGGATCCCGGCAGCGGCGCGGGCGCAGGTTGCGCGCGTGAGCGCGGCCCCCGAGTCCACCGATCGTTGAAACCAGTCAAGGGGACACTCATGAAAACCGCCTACCTCGTATTCGTGCGCCGCGCGGCGCTCGCCGTCCCGCTCGCGTTCGCGCTTGCCGGCTGCATGTCGTCGACGCCGGTATGGGATACCCGCTTCGGCGAGTCGGTCCGCGCCGTGACGCAAGCCCAGATCATCGATCCGCACGCCGGCGAACACCCGGCCGTGGCATCGGGGGTCGACGGCGCCGCCGCGACGTCCGCGCTCGACAACTACGATAAGTCGTTCAAGCAGACCCAGCCGCCCGCGAATGCATTCGTGATCGGCATCGGCAAGTCGACCCAGTAACGACGGCACGCTCAGGGAGAACGCCATGAACCGCGCAGCTCGCCATCCGAAAGTCACGCGTCGCGGCCTGCATCGCCAGCGCGGTGCCGTCGCGATCATCGTCGGTCTCGCACTGGCGGTGATGATCGGGTTCGTCGGCCTCGCGCTGGATCTCGGCAAGCTGTACGTCACGCGCAGCGAATTGCAGAACAGCGCCGATGCGTGCGCGCTGTCAGCTGCGCGTGACCTGACCTCGGCCATCAGCCTGTCGGTGGCCGAGGCAGACGGCATCGCCGCCGGCCATCTGAATTACGTGTTTTTCCAGAACAAGTCGGTGCAGATGCTGACGAATGCGAACGTCACGTTCAGCGATTCGCTGTCCAATCCGTTCCTGACGAAGAATTCGGTCACCACCCCGGCGAACATCAAGTACGTGCAGTGCACCGCGTCGTTGAGCAACATCGCGCACTGGTTCCTCGAGGTGCTGAACGTGATGCCGGGCACGCAGGTCGCGAATGCGGCGTCCGTGTCGGCGAGCGCGATCGCGACGGTCGGCGGCGGGCAGACGACCTGCGCGATTCCGGTGTTCGTGTGCCGCACGACGGGTTCGCCTTCCTACAAGGTCGGTGACTGGATTGCATCGCCGTCCGGCTCGTCGACGACCTACGGGCCCGGCAACTTCGGCTGGGCTGCGCTCGACGGCTCGACGAGCGAGTCGACGCTCGCGAGCGAGCTGTCGGGCAACACCTGCAACATCACGAGCCCGCCCGACCTGAGCACGACGGGCCTGAAGTCGGCGTCGCTGCGTGCCTGGAATACGCGCTTCGGCATCTACACGAACGGCGCGAACGGCTCGAGCGGGCAGCCCGACTTCACCGGCTATGCGTATGTCGGCCCGAACTACGGGCCGCCCGGAACGGCCGGCATCACGGGCGACGCATACACGCAGTTCGTGACCGACCGCACGACCTTCAAGCCGTACCAGGGCGACGGCACGCCGCCCTCGGGCAGCGGGATCGCCACCAACGGCACGGTGACCGCGAGCAACTACCAGACTTACGGCGGCGACCGCCGCGTCGCGCTCGCGCCGGAAGGCGACTGTTCGGCGCTTCAGGGCAACAGCGGCAAGGTGCACGTCACGCAATGGGATTGCGTGCTGATGCTCGATCCGCTGCCGTTCAGCCCGGGCAGCGGCAACATCGTCGCGCATCTCGAGTACCTCGGCTCGTCGGTGTCCGGCAACAACCCGTGCGCGACGCACGGCTTGCCCGGCAGCGGCAGCGCGTCGGGGACCCAGGTGCCGATGCTCGTTCAATAGCGGAGAGGCGATCATGAAAAAGCTACCGATTCGCCGTTCGCGCACGCGCGGCGCCGTCGCCGTCGAGTTCGCGCTCGTGCTGATGCCGATGATCCTGCTCGCGACCGGCGTGGCCGAGTTCGGCCGTGCGATCTACCAGTACGAGACGCTGACCAAGGCGACGCGCGACGCGGCGCGCTACCTGTCGGTCTGGCTGCCGACCGACAGCGCGTACCCGGTGTCGCAGGCCCAGTGTCTCGTCGTCTACGGCAGCACGACCTGCGGCGCGTCCGGCACCGAGCTGGTGCCGGGGCTCAAGACGTCGATGGTGACCATCTGCGACGCGCAGCACACGACCGGCTGCAGCGATGCGTCCGACCCGTCGCAGTTCGCGAACCTGCCGACTTACGACGCGAACAACAACTCGGCGAGCGGCACGGCATCGGGTGCGATCAACATCGTCGAGGTGAAGATCAAGGGTTACCGGTACCAGCCGATTCCGGCGTACCCGGCGCTGCCGTCGATCACCTTCAGCAACATCATCACCGTGATGAGGCAAGTGTCATGAACGCACGCCATTTTCCGCTGTCGCGCCGGCGCGCCCAACGTGGCGCGGCGATGGTCGAGTTCGGGCTCATCGCGATGGTCCTGGTGATGCTGCTGGTCGGCATCTTCGAATTCGGCCGCGTGCTGTTCTACTGGAACACCGCGAGCGAGGCCGTGCGGCTCGGCGCACGCACGGCGGTGGTGTGCGACGTGAACGCCGCCGGCGTCGCGAAGCGCGTGACGGCGCTGCTGCCGCTGCTGTCGAACGCGAACGTGTCGGTGAACTACTCGCCGGCGAACTGCGATGTGAACAGCTGCTCGTTCGTGACGGTGAGCGTCACCAACGTGACCGTCAGGACGATGATCCCGTTCGTGAACGTCACGCTGACGATGCCGCCGTTCACGACCACGCTGCCGCGCGAAAGTCTGACTTCCGCGACCGGCGGCAGCGCCTGCAACTAATCGAACAGACGAGGCACACGACATGATCAACATCCTCGTAGCTTCCGACGATACCGCGCGGCTCACGCAGATCGCGCGGCTCGTGGCCGACAGCGGACGGTATCGCGCGACGCGCGCGACGGGCCGCCCGTCGCAGATCGAGCATCGCACCGACGGGCTCGACGCGTTCGACATCCTGCTGGTCGACGGCACATCGCTCGACCCGTCGGAGCTGTCGGCGATCGAGCGAATCTGCCGCGCTCACGCGGGCCTGACCTGCATTCTCGTGGCCGCGGATGCGTCGCCGCACGTGCTGCTGGAAGCGATGCGCGCAGGCGCGCGCGACGTCCTGCAGTGGCCGCTCGATCCGCAGGCCCTCGGTCGCGCGCTTGAACGGGCCGCCGCGCAAAGCACGCGACGCGACACCGACGATACGCGGATCGTGTCGTTCATGTCGTGCAAGGGCGGCACAGGTACAAGCTTCGCGGCCAGCAACATCGCGTTCGAGATCGCTGAGGGCTTCAAGCGCCGCGTGCTGCTGATCGACCTGAACCAGCAGTTCGCCGACGCGGCGTTCCTCGTCAGCGACGAAACCCCACCGTCGACGCTGCCGCAGCTGTGCACGCAGATCGAGCGGCTCGACAGCGCGTTTCTCGACGCGAGTGTCGCGCACGTGACCGAGAACTTCCACGTGCTCGCGGGCGCCGGGGACCCGGTCAAGGCCGCCGAGATGCGCGACGACGCGCTCGAGTGGATTCTCGGCGTCGCCGCGCCGCGCTACGACTTCGTGATCTTCGACGTGGGCGTCGGCATCAACCCGCTGACGATGGTCGCGCTGGATCGCAGCGACCAGATCCAGATCGTGCTGCAGCCCGCGATGCCGCACGTGCGCGCCGGCCGTCGGCTGCTGGAAATCCTCGTGTCGCTCGGTTACTCGACCGACCAGATGCGGCTGATCGTGAACCGCGCGACGCGCGCGAGCGACCGCACCCGCACCGCGCTCGAGGAAGTGCTGGGCCTGCAGGCCGCCTGCACGATTCCCGACGACGCCGAGACCGTGCTCGAAGCGATCAACCAGGGCCATCCGGTGTCGCGGCTCGCGCGCAGCACGGCGGTCGCGCGGGCGTTGCAGGGGTGTGCGAAACAACTCGTCGACGGCGAAGTGCGCGCGGGGCACGGCGCAGCGCTCAGCGAACCGCTGATGTCACGGCTGTTCGGCCGCAAGGCCACGCCGAAGCTAAAGTCCATGTAATTCTTTCGGGGAACCATCATGTCATTGCGCGAACAGATGTCCTTGCAACGGGCCCAGCCGCTGGCGACAGGCTGCGAACCGGCCGGCTCGGCCCATTCGTCGGTGCGCGACGCGTACCAGAAGCTGCGCCGCGACATTCACCTGGCCGTGCTCGAACGCGTCGAGCTCGAACGCCTGTCGCGGCTACCGCAGGATACGGTGCGCATGGAGATCGGCGCGCTGATCGCGCGCATTCTCGACGAGGAGCGGCTGCCCGCGAACGACATCGAGCGGCGCCAGCTCGCGGTCGACGTGTACGACGAGATGTTCGGCTTCGGCCCGCTCGAAGCGCTGCTGCGCGACCCCGGGATCTCCGACATCCTCGTGAACACGTACCGGCAGGTCTATGTCGAGCGCTGCGGCCAGCTCGAACTGACCGAAGTGACGTTCTACGACGACGCGCACCTGATGAAGGTGATCGAGAAGATCGTGTCGCGCGTCGGGCGCCGCATCGATGAATCGAGCCCGATGGTCGACGCGCGGTTGCCGGATGGTTCGCGCGTGAACGCGATCATCCCGCCGTCCGCGATCGATGGGCCGCTGATGTCGATCCGGCGTTTCGCGGTCAACCCGCTCAAGATGGACGACCTCGTGCGCTACCACAGCCTGACGCCGCCGATGGCCGAGCTGCTCGACGCGTTGTCGCGCGCGAAGGTGAACGTGCTGGTGTCGGGCGGCACCGGCAGCGGCAAGACGACGCTGCTCAACATCCTGTCCGGCTACATTCCGCGCAACGAGCGGATCGTGACGATCGAGGACGCGGCCGAGCTGCAGCTCCAGCAGCCGCACGTGCTGCGGCTCGAGACGCGCCCGCCGAACATCGAGGGCAAGGGCGAGATCACGCAGCGCACGCTGGTGCGCAACGCGCTGCGGATGCGTCCCGACCGGATCATCCTCGGCGAAGTGCGCGGTGCCGAAGCGCTCGACATGCTCAACGCGATGAACACCGGCCACGAAGGCTCGCTCGCGACGATCCACGCGAACACGCCGCGCGACGCGTTGACGCGGCTCGAGAACATGATCAGCATCTCCGGCCTGTCGCTGCCGCCGAAGACGATGCGCCAGCAGATCGCGTCGGCGATCTCGGTGGTCGTGCAGGCCGCGCGGCTGACCGACGGCAAGCGCAAGATCGTCAGCATCCAGGAGTTGACCGGGATGGAAGGCGACATCATCAACATGCAGGAGATCTTCACGTTCAAGCGTACGGGCATGGATCGCGACGGCACGGTGCGCGGCCACTTCTGCGCGACCGGCGTGCGGCCAAAGTTCGCCGAGCGGCTGCAGGCGTTCGGTATCAACCTGCCGGATTCGCTGTACGACCCGTCCCAGCGGTACGAGACGAAGTGACGCCATGGCGCCGTTTGCAGCAGGGGAGGTTTCATGAACACGGTCTTTTATGCTTTTGTGATTCTCACCTTCGTCGCGGTCGTGCTGACGATCGAGGGTGCCTATCAATGGTGGAACGCGCGGCATGGCAGCGCCGCGCGCCGGATCGAGTCGCGCATCCGCGCGATGTCGGCCGGCGGCAATGTGCAGGAGGAGCGGCTGTCGATCCTGAAGAAGCGGATGCTCGATGAATCGAAGCCGTTCGACCGGATGCTGTTGCGCGTGCCGCGCGTGCAGGCGCTCGACCTCGTGATCCAGCAATCGGGCCTCGCGTGGACGCTGCCGAAACTGATCATGCTCAGCGTGACGTTCCTGGCCCTCGCGTGGCTCGCGCTGAGCTTCGCGAGGCTGCCGCAGCTCGCCACGCTGCCGCTCGCGCTGTTCGCCGGCTGCGTGCCGATGATGTACGTGCTGCGGGCCCGCGCGCGCCGGATGCTCAAGCTCGAGCGCCAACTGCCGGACATCTGCGACATGATCGCGCGCGCACTGCGCTCCGGTCATTCGTTCACGAGCACGCTCGGGATGGTCGGCGACGAGTTTCCCGAGCCGATGGGCGGCGAGTTCCGCGTCACGTTCGACGAAGTCAACTACGGCGTGTCGCTGCACGATGCGCTGATGAACCTGGCGACGCGCGTGCCGGTGCAGGACCTGCGCTACTTCGTGATCGCGGTGCTGATCCAGCGCGACACGGGCGGCAACCTGGCCGAACTGCTCGACAGCATTTCCGGGCTGATTCGCGAGCGTTTCAAGCTGTTCGACAAGGTGCGCGTGCTGTCGGCGGAAGGGCGGCTGTCCGCGTGGATTCTCGGGCTGCTGCCGTTCGGCACCGCCGGCGTGATGGCGCTGCTGAACCGCGAGTTCCTGTCCGTACTCTGGGAGGATCCGGCCGGAATCCGGATGGTCGGCACGATGCTGGTGTCGATGGCCTTCGGTCTGCTCTGGATCCGCCGAATTGTCCGGATTCGCGTCTGACGCGCGAATCGTCCAACGAACCATTGCGAGGCAGTCATGCAAAACCTGAGCGTGGTCCATGCCGTGATGCTGGGCGGCTTGTTTATCTTCGTGGCGGGCGGTGTGCTTGCCGCCATGCTGCTGTTCGCGCCGCGCAGCATCCAGCGCCGGCTTCAGCAGGCGGGCGGCGCGGGCAGTGTGGGTGCCGCCGGGGGCGACGACGACGACATGGCGTCGCGCTGGGTCGCGAAGCTGGTCGAACTGTCCACGCCGATCTCGAGGCTGTCGGTGCCGAAAGAGGGCTGGGAGAATTCACCGCTGCGCATCCGGCTCATGAATGCCGGCTGGCGCGACCCCAGCGCGGGCGCGCTGTATTTCGCCGCGAAGACGATGCTCGCGCTCGCACTGCCGTGCGCGGCACTGATGGTGCTGATTACCACCCGGCTCGGCGACCAGCGCGAGGTGCTGTCGATCATCCTCGTGCTGCTCGCGTGCATCGGCTACTACATTCCGAACATCGTCCTGTCGCAGCGGGTCAAGGTGCGCCAGCAGAAGATCTTCGAGGATTTCCCCGACGCGCTCGACCTGCTGACAGTATGCGTCGAAGCGGGGCTGGGTCTCGACGCGGCGCTGATGAAGGTGAGCGAGGAGTTACGCTTCAGCAGCGACGTGGTGGCGGGCGAACTCGACCTGCTGCTGCTCGAGATGCGCTCCGGCTTCACGAAGGAAGCGGCGCTGCGCAATCTCGCGCTGCGCACCGGCGTGGAGGACATCGAATCGTTCTGCGCGATGCTGATCCAGGCCGATCGCTTCGGCACGAGCATCAGCGAGTCGCTGCGCGTGCTGTCGGACATGCTGCGCACGCGGCGCCGGATGCGCGCGGAGGAGCGCGCGGCGAAGATTGCGTTGAAGCTGCTGTTTCCGTTGATCTTCTGCATCTTTCCCGCGCTGATGATGGTGCTGCTCGGGCCGGCGATGATTCACGTCTACCGCGTGCTGCTGCCGACCTTCGTCGGCATCTCGCAGTGAGCGGCGGGGCGCGACGGTTTCGCCTGCATCGATCACGAACTTGCGTGCCGGCCTGACCCATCCGTCGGCCGGCACGGCAACAGGCTTCATGGAGGCTCCCTCCCCAGGCGGCGCCGCGAGACAGGTTGACCATAGCGGCGTCAATGCATCCTGGACCCATGGTCGGCCATGGAACAAGCCGTAGTCCACCGCCTTTCCGGCTGCCCCCTACTGCTAACCCGAAGGCCGTTGCCGGCATGACGCGTGCGCGGTCTGAAGCGATGGAAAGGGATCGAATGCCCGCCGCCGGATCAAGCCGGCGGCCATCATGGGCGAGATCGTTCATCGCGCTGACGAGTGCTTCGCGTTCGTTCGACGCGCGATCCGACGTGCCGCTTCACGCCACAGGCGCAGGCAGGGAAACGCGCCGCCGTCACCGCCTCACGGCCGCCCCTCGCTCGGCACTTCCGCCGTCTTGCTGAGCTCGCCCATGACGATCTGCGCGATCACGTTGGCCGGTGCCCGGCCGTCGGGTGCGGCAGCGGTGGTCGCCCACGTGACGATCGTCGTTTTCGTCGCCGGGTCGTAGCCCATGAAGGTATTGAAGCCCGGTATTTCGCCCGTGTGGCCGTAGAACGTGCCGAACTTCGCCAAACCCATGCAGTAGCTAGCCGACATCGGGTCGGACGCATCGATCGGCGTACAGCTGGCGAGCCGCTGCGCCTGCAGGTCGGCGCTCAGGTAGCCGCCGCCGACCATCCGCTGCACGTAGGCGGCCAGTTCGGTCACCGTCGAAATGCCGGAACCGGCCGTCCACGCCCACGACGTGTTGACACCGGTCACGTCGGTTGGCTGCAACGTGCCGTTCTTCGCTTCCGCCTGGCGTTCGGGCGACAGCGCGTCGCTGTCGGTCGTCTCCGCATTGGTGCCCCATTGATAGCCGTGCGGCGCGGGCGCCGGCAGCGCCGTGTTCGCCTGTGGCGGGAGCAACGTATTGCTCAGGCCGAGCGGCGCGAACAGGCGAGCATTCATCGCATCGGCCGTGCTCATGCCGGTGAGTTGCTCGATGATGAGCCCGAGCAGCACCGTGTTGGTGTTCGAGTAGCGGAAATCGGCGCCCGGCGCGAAATAGACCGGCTGGCCTTCGGCAATGTTCAGCAGTTCCGTCGTGGTCCAGACCTTCTCCGGCTGCGCATCGAGCGTCTGGTTGAACGCGAGGCTGGTCGAGTAGTTGTAGAGGCCGCTGCGCATCCGCAGCAACTGCTCGATCGTGATCGTATTGCCGTTGGGCACGTTGGCGACGAACTTGTCGACGGTGTCGCCCAGGCTCAGCCTGCCTTCCTGCACGAGTTGCAGGATCACCGTGCCGGTCCACGTCTTCGTGATGCTGCCGACGCGAAAGTGCGCGTTGGTCGGGATCGGCGTGTTCGTGCCGCGCACGGCCGTGCCGAACGATTCGAGCCAGTTGCCCTGCGGCGACTGCACGTAGACGACCGCGCCGGCCGTCATCGTGTCCGACAGCAGTGCATTGATCTGCGGGCGCGCCGCGTTCGCGAACGTGGGCCCGCCCGATGCGGGCGAACTGTCGCCGCCGCACGCGGACACCGTGAGCCCGATGACGACGGCCGGTGCGACGGCAACCATGCGCCGCACCAGCCGTTTCGCCGCGCGCGGCACGCACCGGAAGGTTGCTGAAGTAGCCATGGCGCGGTCCCTCCGGGTTCGTGACGAACTTCTTTCCTGCCTTCTCCAAAAACTATAGGACAGCCGCGTCGCGGCCGGCAGCGCGCGTTGCCGCCGGCCCGATTCGTCTGCGGAAAGCGATCCGGCCCGGCGATCCGGCCGCGCGCGTCACTGGAAGTGATGCACGTAGCGCAGCACCATCCGCGTCCCCTGCGGCCGGTTGCGCGCATAGGTCTCGAAGTACGCGTTGAACAGCAGGTGGTCGTGCGGCGAGAAGCTGATCATCGCGCCCGGCCCGATCGCGAACACGGCCTCCCGCGTGCCGGGCACGTCCTGACCGTTTTCCTTCATGTCGGTGGTCTGGCGCAGCCAGTAGCCGTTGAGCCCCAGGCGCAGGCCCGGGCGCACTTCGTACTCGGTCGCGAAGTTCACGTGGATCGCCTGGCCGGCCTGCGTCGACGTCACGTCGGGGCCGAGCGACGCGGCCGGCTGATGGTTGGTCGCGTTCCACAGATAGTGCAGCCGCCACGACACGGTCCATCTCGGCGTGAGCCACAGCGTCGCCGCCCAGTACGGGTCGAACGACCAGAAATGACTGCCCGGGTTGATCGCGCGCGACGGATCGTATGCGCCGGTCGGCGCGATGAACTGGAATTCCACCCGCTGCGCGAAGCGCGGGCCCTGCGCGCCCATCACCGGATCGAACTGGATGAACGGGCCGATCAGCAGGTCGCCGAACCCGGCGCGCGCATTCAACGCGACATTGCCGATGCCGTCGTCAGTCCGCGCGGACGCGATCCACGGCAGGATCACGTCCAGGCCCGGATGCATGCCCGCGAACGTCATCGGCGACTGATAGACGAGCTGGCTCAGCCCCGCGAACAGGTCGATGTCCTGCTTCGGCAGCCCGACCTTGTTGCCTGCGTTGTCGTTGACGCGGCCGGCCGTGTAGTACTGCAGGTACTGCGTGCCGTACCAGCCGGAGCCGGCCGGCGGCATCCCGTCGAGGAAACTGGTCATGCCGAGGTTGACCGACGGCAGGTCGGTCGCGTTGGCCGGCGCGCTTGTGGCGATGCCCGTGATCGCAAGGCCTGCGACGACGAGCAGGCGAGAGCCGAATGTCATGTTCACCACCTCCTGGTTATTTATTCGTATAACTAATCAAATGGTGCGAAAAAGATCGGGATGGTCGGCGATCGCGCGATACTGGCCGGCATGGAACACGAGCGGCGCCTTGCCGAATGCATCGAACTGCTCGATCTCGCCGATGAAGAGCAGGTGATCGCCGCCTTCGTAGTGGCCGACGTTGCGGCACACGAAGCGCGCACTCGCGCCGTCGAGGCAGGGCACGCCGCCACTGTCCGATTCGACATGCAGCACGCCTTCGAACTTGTCGGCGCTGGGCGTCGCGAAGCGGCGCGACAGTTCGATCTGGTCGTGCGCGAGGATGTTGATCGCGAAGTGGGTGGCCGCGATGAAATCCGGCCGGCTCGGCGCAACCTTGCGAAGACTCCACAGCACGAGCGGCGGGTCGAGCGACAGTGACGAGAACGAATTGGCGGTGAGGCCCACCTTGCGCCCGTCGGCCGCGCAGGTGGTGATCACGGTGACGCCGGTCGGGAACTGCCCGAACGCGGCACGCAGTTGCATCGGGTCGATGGCGGGACGCTCGGTCATGGTCGTTTCCATGGCGTTCATGCCGCCCGCACACTGTGTTCGCGGATCATCGCCGCGCAGGCCGAAGGCTCGAACCACCACGGCGAGAACCGGCGCGGATCGTCGAAGCCGTCGACGATCGCCGACGCGAGTGACGGCAGTTGGCCGGCCGCGCCGAGCAGTTCGAGGATGTGCGGCGGCGGCGGCGTGAGCAGCGAGTTGGTCCAGCGCACGACATTCTGCGCGTACGCCCAGTAGCCTTCGAACGTCTGCTGCATCCAGTCCTCGCCGAACGGCGCGGCATCGCGCGCGACGATCGCGTCGAAGTACGCCTTCGCGCATTTCGCGGCGTTGTTCGATCCCTGGCCCGTGATCGGATCGTTGACGACCACCGCATCGGCCATCCCGAACACCGTGCGGCCTGACGGCAACCGGAAGAACGGCTTGCGCACGGTCGGCGCGAAGCGCCCGGCCAGCGTGCCGTTCGGATCGGTCAGCTCGACGTCGCGGCAGCGGTCGAATTCCCACGGCACGTACTGCTTCAGGAACGACAGGCTACGCTCCAGATGCTGCTCGGGCGTCTTCACGTCGGCCCAGCAGTCGAGCGGGCTGCCCGGAATGCCTTCGAACACCATGATTTCGCACGGACCTGTCGTGGTCAGCGCGGGAAACACGAAGTACTCGCCGATGCCGGGCAGCAGGTTGAAGCGCACGCGCGAGTACGGCTGGCTCGGCGTCATCCCCTTCACGTAGGTGAGCGCCAGCGCGCGTTGCGGGCGGTCGAATGCGCTGCGCGCGTCGTCGCGGCCGAGCAGGTTGACGATTTCACCCTTGCCGGCCGCGAGCAGCACGAGATCATGGCTGCGCGTCAGTTCCTCGAGCTCCGGTACGCCGACGTCGCCGATACGCACGTCCGCGCCGCGGCGCCGGACGCCGTCGAGCCAGTCGGCCATCTTCACGCGCTGATCGACCGACTGCGCATAGCGCGTCAGCCGCGACGACCAGTCGATCGCCTTGCGGCCGTTACCGTCCGGGTGCGGCACCGCGATGCCGATCCCTTCGACGGACGGGCACGCTTCCTCCCACGCATTCAGGCCGAGGTCGCGCTCGATCTGCAGCGACGTGTGGAACATGCACTGGCTCGACATGACCTTGCCCGTGCGGATCTGCTCCGCGTCGCGGTTGGTCGAGAGCGTGACGTGATAGCCCTGGTCGAGCAGGGCGAAGGCGAGTTGCAGGCCGGACTGGCCGGCGCCGACGATGGCGATGCGTCTCATGGAGTGTCCTTGGGTGGCCGGGTGACGGCCGGAATGGTTGAGGGGGGCGGTGGCGAGCGCGGTCACTCCGCCAGGCGAGGAATGGCCGGCACCGCCTGTTCGGGGCCCATCGCGGAATAGCCGCCATCCACCGCGTAATCGGCACCCGTCACGAAGCTCGCCGCGTCGCTGCACAGGAACGTGACGACCTGCGCGACCTCGGACGGATCGCCGACGCGCCCGAGCAGGTGGAACGGCGCGGCGACGCGATCGGTCTTCGCGCGGTCGCCGTGGGTCATCTCGTCCATCACGCGCGACCACGTCCATCCCGGCGACACCGAGTTGACGCGAATGCGATCGGGCGCGAGATCCATCGCCATGCTGCGCGTGAGCTGGCGGATCGCGGCCTTCGACGTCGGATACAGCCAGCGGCCGGTTTGCGCGCACTGGGCCGAGATCGAGCTGAAGTTCACGATCGCGCCGCCGCCGCGCCGCGCCATGTGCGGGTGCACGGCCTTCGCGAGCATCGCGGCCGACACGACGTTGACGTCCATCGCGGCGAGCCAGTCGTTGCGGCTCGCCTGGATGCCGTTGTCGACGTAGCTGCACGCGAGGTTGACGAGCACGTCGATCGAATCGAAGCGTTCGACGATCGCCGCGACCGCACGCTCGATCGCGCGGTCGTCGGTGATGTCGAGCGCGACGAACATCGCGCGTTCGCCGAGCGAATCGGCCACGCGCGCGCCGTTCTCCGCGTCCAGATCGAGGATCGCGACGTGCGCGCCGGCGCGGACCAGGTCCTGCGCGACCGCGGCGCCGATCAGCGTGGCGCCGCCGGTGACGATCGCGACTTTGCCTGCAAGGGCAGTCATGGGGAGTCTCCTGGAATCGTTGAGTGAGGGAAGGGGCGCGTCAACGCGCACCCGTCGACGGCCCGCTGTCCTGCCAGCGGCGCATCAGGCCGTTCGACGGCACGGTTTCGTCGAGCAGCTTGCGGGCCGTTTCGACGCCGGCCACCGGCAGCCCGGCCGGGTCGAGCAGGCCGACCTGCACGAGCACGCTCGCCTGGTCCCAGTAGATGTGTTCGTGATAGAGCTTGTCGCCGCGAAACTTGACGATCGCGACGAGCGGGATCTCGACACGCTTGCCGGTCGGCGCGACGCCCGGCAGCATCCAGTCGATCTCGGTGGTGTGCGTGAAGCAGAACAGCAGCTCGTCGACGATCTGGCTCGCACCGATCGTGCGCGAGATCGGCGTGATCGTCGTGTCGGGCGGGTTCGCATGCACGAAGTGATGCGTATAGAAGCGCTTCAGCTCGTCGTAACCGACGCCGCCCGTCAGCGTCGGGATATGGTTGACGTACGGCTGGGCGACCATCGTGGCCATCGTCGCGTCGACGTTGCGCGTGGCGAATTCGTGTTCGAGATGAGCTTCCCACAGTGTGGACAGGTCGTAGTGCGGGCCGAGCGCGGCGCGGAACGCGGCGATCGCGCGCTGATGGGCCATGATCGCGGCGGCTTTGTCGAAATGATCGCCGCCGGCGCGGGCGAATGCGTGATCGACGCCCGGATACACATACACCTCGACGCCGTCGCGCGCGGACAGCGCGTCGGCGATGCGCTGCTGCGCGTCGGGCGGGCAGAAGCGGTCCTGTCCCGCGATCTGCAGCACGAGCCGCCCGCGCAATTGCGCGGCCTCGTCCAGCGCGTGCTCGATGCCGACGCCGTAGTAGCTGACCGCCGCGGCCACGTCAGGCAACCGGCACGCGGCGAGATACGCGAGCTTGCCGCCGAGACAGTAGCCGAGCACGCCGGCTTCGCCCGTGCATTCCGGCCGCTTTCTGAGCGCGCTCAGCGCGACGCCGACGTCCTCGACGCCCTTGTCCTCGTCGTATTCGCGATACAGGGCCATGGCGCGCTCGGCATCGGCCGCCGCGTAACCGAGCTCGATCCCCGGCGCCTGGCGCCAGAACAGATCGGGCACGAGTACCGTATAGCCTTCCTCCGCGTAGTAGTCGGCCGCGTCGCGCATCGCCTCGTTCACGCCGAAGATCTCGTGGCACAGCACGATGCCTGGCCCCGTGCCGCCGGCCGGCGTGCTCAGGTACGCGCGAAACGTTCCGCCATTCGGCGACGGAATCTCGATGTAACGTCCTTTCATGGGTCTCTCCATTCGGTTCATCTCTGCGACGGGCCCAGTATTGGCGGACGAAACGGGCGCTTCTATCCGCTTTCTTCGGCCGGTATCCGCGAATTCCGGAAACCTGCTGCACCGGCCGCCGCGCGTGGGCAGGCACGCGGCTGACTGCGGGTATGTGCGGATGCGGAATGCCCGCACAGTTTTCTACGATGCGCGAACGGTCCGCTTCTTGCGTCGTTTGCGCGGGACTTGCGTGTTTGTGTGGCCGGACTGTCCGGATACTCCGGGTGCTGTCCGGATCGTGCGGCGGATTCCCCGATACCGGGAATGCATGCACGGCGCGAGTGCGATCGAGCATGACGGGAGAACTTCGATGGCGCAATTTTCGGAAACCGGCTGGCTGGCCGACGCCGCCTGTTTCAATCACGACAACCTGATGCTGCAGTCGAACGACGTCGACGAGGTGCGCGCGCGCGTCGCCGACGTATTCAAGCCGCACCGGCTCACGCCGACCGGCGAATCGCGTGCGCTGCACAGCTGCATGCATCATGCGCGCTGGGGCAACCTGTCGCTGAACCTGCTCGACTATGGCGGCGGCGTCAGCATCGAGCCCGGGCCGCTCGAACACTTCTTTCTGTTGCAGATCCCGCTGCGCGGCGACGCCGAGATCGAATGCGGTTCGACGCGCTTCGTGTCGTCGCCCGGCACCGCGTCGCTGATCTCGCCGACGCTGCCGCTGAAGATGCAGTGGGGCGATGCCTGCCCGCAAGTGATCCTGCGCATCGAGCGCGAAGTGATGGAGCGCCATGCGCAACGGCACTTCGGCGACGACCGGCGTGCGCCGGTCGAATTCGAGCCGGAGTTCAGCCTGTCGTCGCCACAAGGGACGTGTCTCGCGCAGTTGCTGCCGGTCCTCGCCGGCGCGATCTCGACGGACGCGCATCCGCTGCGTCATCCGCTCGCGTTCGAGCAGCTCGAATCGACGCTGCTCAACCTGCTGCTGCATGGCCACCCGAACAGCGCGCGCAACGGCACGCGGCACCTGCCGGTGGTGCTCGCGCCGTTTTACGTGCGGCGCGTCGAGGAATACATCCGCGCGCATCTCGACGAGCCGCTGACGATCGAGCGGCTCGCCGAACTCGCCGGCGTCAGCCCGAGCACGCTGTTCGCGGGGTTCCGCAATCGCCACGGGATCACGCCGATGGGTTTCGTGCGGCAGTTGCGGCTGCAACATGTGCGCGAGGAACTGCTGGCCGACGAGACGCCGGGGCTCGCATCGGTGACGGACATCGCGCTGAAATGGGGCTTCGCGCACCTCGGGCGGTTCGCGATCGAGTACAAGCGGGCGTTCGGGGAGTCGCCATCGGCGACGCTGAGGATGCGGCGCGGGCGGGGGTGACCGGGCTTACGGCAGCGGCGCACCCCACGCCGCCGTCACATCGCCGCCCAGCCGCCATTCGCTGAACGGGCGGCGCGGCGCGATGATCGCCGGCAGGCGGCGATCGTGAAAGCGTGCGTAGTACGGCTCGACCCAGCTCAATTCATCGCGAAACGTCCACGGGAACAGGTCCTGCTTGACCGGCGTGATGGCCGTGAAGCTCGCGGGATTATCCACCGCGGCAATCACGAGATTCGCGAGGCGGCCGATCGCGCCGTCGTTTTCCCGGTAGAGATCGATATGGCGCCGCTGCACGAGCTCCGCCGCGAACACGAGCGGCAGCAGCGCGAACGTGTGATAGTGCAGCGCGCGGTTGCCGCGCTTGACTTCCCGCGCGAGCGAGCCGTCGGGCCCGATGTCGCGAATGCCCTCGCGAACGCGCAGCAGCCCCGAGTCGATGAGGCTCGCGTTGCCGGTCACGGTGCCGATGGCGATCAGGTCGAGTCCGGCCCAGTAGACGAGGTTGTTGTGCAGGTGGTTGATCGCTTCCGCATCGCGGGTCGCGATCGCGATGCGTTCGAGCCACGGATCGATCGTGTCGAAGCGCGCGCGATTGGCATCGCGCACGTCGCGCGGCATGCGCAGGATCACCATCGCGAAATCGGTGCCGGCCCATGAGCGCTCGTAATGGCCCTGGTAACCCGAGATCCGGCCCATCAGCGCATCGGCTCGCGCCCAGCTTTCCAGCAGGTTCAATGCGCACGACCAGTCGCCGTGATCTGCCGCCGTGTTGAGCCGGGCGATGAAATCGCGCATCGGCTTCACGGCGCGCGCATAGCCGGCGGCGTCGTCATAGTAGCCGGGCGGATCGATCGTCGTGACGGCCGCCGGCAGGTCGCAGGCGTGGGCCGGCGGCGCGGCGCAGAATAACGCGCCCAGGGAGAGCAATACGGCGAACAGCGGTCGAGTCGACAGGCGGCGCATACGGTCCCCGGTGGTAACGGTCGTGACGCCGGGCGCACGTGGTCGACGCATCGCAATGCATCGTGCGGGGCCGTGTGGTCCGCGGCCGTTTCCGGGTCGAACGCAGTCTAGCGTTCCCGTCTTTCATCCGCCTTTCCCGGTGGCAGCCGACTGGATCGATGGCGTGCCTGCGCCGTTTCCGCTGCGCGATCACCGGATTCGCCCGCCCGCGTACTTTTTTAGAAGACCACGCCATATTCGCCCGGTATGATCGCTGCGCTCGCGAACGACGCCACTGGCTATCGGATTCCGGCTCGCGCGCAATCGACATCACAAGCATGACAAAACAGGGCGGACGCCGTTCGATGCGTCGCGCCGCGATCGGGCCGAATCGGCCACCAGCAC
The DNA here is from genome assembly GCF_029962485.1 of Burkholderia cepacia. Classification (NCBI taxonomy): domain Bacteria; kingdom Pseudomonadati; phylum Pseudomonadota; class Betaproteobacteria; order Burkholderiales; family Burkholderiaceae; genus Burkholderia; species Burkholderia cepacia. Next base: position 510,400 of record NZ_CP073639.1, on the reverse strand, counting down.
GACGGAGCAGGGAACGATGGTAACGGGGACGAGTGCGGCGCGACGCGCGAGGGCGATCGCGGCCGGCGGAGCATTGTGCGTGGCGGCGGCAGGCAGCGCGCCCGCGCAGGCTTCGGATGCAGGGGGCGCGCCGCAGGCCGGCGCGGCCGCCGCCGTGCTGCCGGCCATCGACGTGAACGGTGCGACCGACGGCGCGTCCGCCGGGCTCGTCGGGCGGCGCACCACGGCTGGCACGAAGACCGACACGCCACTGGCCGAGATCCCGCAAACGATCAATATCGTGACCGCGCAACAGATCGAGATGACCGGCGCGGCCGACCTGAACCAGGCGCTGCGCTACGTGCCGGGCTTCTCGACGTTCGGCGCCGACAGCCGGACCGACTGGTATGCGGCGCTGCGCGGCTTCACGCCGACGCTGTACGTCGACGGCGTGGCGGCGCCGAATACGGCCGTGATCGCGAACTGGCGCGTCGATCCGTACACGATCGATTCGATCGCGGTACTGCGCGGGCCGACGTCGGTGCTGTACGGCGCGGGCGAGCCCGGCGCGATCGTCGACGCCCATACGAAGCTCGCCGACGGCGAACGCGTGCGCGAAGCCGGCGTGCAGATCGGCAACGATGCGCGCAAGCAGGTCATGCTCGATGTCGGTGACAAGCTCGACTCGGATGGCAAGGTTGCATACCGCTTTGTCGGCATCGCGCGCGACGGCAACGCGGTGACGGGCCCGAACGGCGACCGGCGCGTCGCGCTGGCGCCGTCGTTCCGCTGGCGGCCGAACGCCGACACGTCGCTGACGGTCTCCGCGACGTTCCTGCAGGACAGCGGCGACATTTCGTCGAACTTCCTGCCCGCGTCGGGCACCGTATTGCCGAACCCGAACGGTCGCCTGTCGCAGGATATCTACATGGGCGACCCGTCGTTCAACGACTACCGCAAGAAGCAATGGTCGCTCGGCTACACGCTGGAACATCGGGTGAATGCGATCTGGACGCTGCACCAGGACGTGCGCTGGTCGCACCTGTCGCTCGACGACGCGACGGTGTTCGGCAACGGACTCGTGCCGCGCAGCACGACGAACATGATGCGTTTCGCGGGGCTGTTCCAGCTCAACTACAGCCGGCTCGACATCGACAATCACGCTCAGGCGCGCTTCGGCACGGGGCCGCTCGAGCATACGCTGCTGTTCGGCCTGCAATTCGACCGGCAGACGACGACCAATAGCGTGCGGCTGGCGCTGGCGCCGTCGCTCGACCTGTACCACCCCGTCTACCGGCCGGTGACGGCCGCGATCTTCTCCGGTCCGACGTCGCTCGGCCATGTCGACCAGTACACGGCGCTGAACGCGTTCGGCGTGTATGCGCAGGACCAGATCCGCTGGCAGCGCTGGACGCTGACGCTAGGCGGCCGCGAGGATCTCGTGAACGCGCGCTTCGACGACCGGACGGCGGGCACGCAGGCGCAGCAGGACGTCAGTGCGTTCTCCGGGCGCGTCGGGCTCACCTATCAGGGTGACGCCGGGTTGTCGCCGTACGTGAGCTATTCGACGTCGTTCGATCCGGTCATCGGCGTGCGGATGTTCGGTAGCGGCTTGCCGAAACCGACGCGCGGCGCGCAGACCGAGGCCGGGCTGCGCTGGCAGCCGCCCGGCAGGAACCTGATGCTGAGCGCGGCCGTCTACCGGATCGACCAGACCAACGTCGTGACACCGACGCCGGTGAACCTCGACCCGACCGGCACGACATCCGTGCAGACCGGCAAGGTGCGCTCGCGCGGCATCGAGCTGAGCGCGGTCGGCAAGGTGACGCGCGAGTTGTCGATCGTCGCGTCGTATGCGTACCAGGACGTCAAGAACGTCCAGGCGAACGATGCGTCGCTGAACAACTGGCCGGTGTCCGTGCCGCTGCCGCGGCAGATGGCGTCGATGTGGGCCGACTGGACCTGGCGCACGGGCGCGCTGTCGGGGCTCGGAATCGGCGGCGGCGTGCGCTACCAGAGCGCATCGGCCGGCGCGCCCTACAACTCGCTGACGGTGCCGAGCGCGACGTTGTATGACCTGGCGTTGCATTACGACATGCCGCACTGGCGTTTCGCGCTGAACGTCGCGAACCTGTTCGACCGGCGCTACGTCAGCGGCTGCCAGTCGTACGCCGTATGCGTGTTCGGCAACGAGCGGACCGTGCTGGCCAGCGCGAAATACAACTGGTGATCGCGGGCTCGGCCAACGTGCCGAGCGTGCCTATGCGCGGCGTTGCGGCCCGCGGGTTGCGGCGCGCGAGCGCGCCTGCCGCTGGCGTCGCCACTCGGTCGGTGTGGTGCCGAAGCGTTCGCGAAAGGCCGTCGCGAAATTGGCCGGCGTGGAAAAGCCGATTTCCTTCGCGATGCTCGCAATGCTGAGCGACGTCGAATCCAGCAGATCCTGCGCGATCCGCAGCCGCTCGTGCCGCAGATACTCGAACACCGTCTGCCCGAGATTGTCGCGAAACGCGCGCGACAGCCGCTTTTCATGCGTGCCGACCGCGCGTGCCAGCTGCTCGACCGTCGGCGGGTCGTTCAGCGTGCGCGACAGGTGGCGGATCGCCGCGCGCACGATGATGTCGTCGTCCTTGCCGGCCGCGAACGGGCCGTCAGCCTGCTCCGCATCGGCGGGCCGTTCGCGCGTCGTCCGCGCGAGCTGCACGCGAATCCGCGCGACCACTTCCGCCGGCTCGAACGGCTTCACGACATAGTCGACGCCGCCGATTTCCAGCCCTTCGAGGCGTTCATGCAATTCGCCGGCCACGGTCAGGAAAATCACCGGAATCGCGCGCGTGGCCGGATCGGCCGCGAGCAGCCGGCACGCGGTGAAACCGTCCATCCGTGGCATGCGGACATCCATCAGGATCAGGTCGGGCAACAGCGCCTGCGCGCGCTGACATGCCTGCATGCCGTCCGACGCGATGCTGATCCGGCAGCCCGTGTCGCGCAGGATGTCGATCAGCAAACGCAGCTGGTCGGGTTGATCGTCGACGACCAGGATATGGGCGTCGCTTAATGCGGAGATCGATGAAGGCATCGTGCACCTGTTCTGGAATGGCGGTTGGCTGCGTTTCCGCGGGTGGCCTGCCCGGTTCTGGGGAAACGTCGTGAGCCGCTCTATGACGACGCAGACACGCATCGCACGCTCGCATCGATTCCGGAGATTGCCGTCACTGCGCGGCAGGCAACCGTTCGTCGCAAGCCACGGCATTCGTTTTTTTTGATCACTGAGCCGGCAAAGACTCGGACGATTGCCGTGCTCGCGTGGTGAAGTTCGCGACTGCGGAAATCAATGCGAGCGGAATTGTAGGAGCTTATTTCGGATCCCGCCAGACGAGGCAGCTCTATTCGCATCATTCCGCTTTCATGATTTTAAAAATGGCGGTTTACGACAGGAATGCCGTGAGTTGATAAGGGCTGGTACTCATGGTTTACGCGAACATCCGGCGCACAACCGATGCTGTCGGTCAGCTTCGATATTATCGTTTCGAGATCGAGTTGAATTTAAATCCGCTTTGGCAAAGTATTTATCCGCCACGAAAAACATTTCGATTAATGTCGGCGGCGCGAAATCGTTTGCGAGACGTAGATATTTCATGTAAGTCATTGAATGTATTGAATTTCACAATCTATAAAGAATGTCGGCTTTAATAATTTAAGATCGTGTCCCATAATTCGTCCGAACTTTGAATGCCGGGTGGTACAGCACAGCGGAAGGCGCCACAAGCGGTGACGGACGTTGTGCGATTCGAGTCCGGCGCATCAATTGATGCGCGCCCGAGCGAGTGCTCGTGGCACGGAAGCGAAACATCGGTTGCCGAAGATGAAATAAAAGAAGCGGGGTTGGTCGCGGTCGGCGCGACATCACATCAGAGGTGTTTATAACGGCAGGTCGAATCTCCGGATTCAGCCGGGGAAAGGCTCGCCCATAAACAGTATTACGTATTCCTGATGCAGTTTCCAGATTAACGGAACGGGCCGCAAAAAAGACGGCGTGCCCGGAGGCTTCGATCGTCCTGTCGAAACGAATGGTCGATGCAAGTCACCACCGATGTGGCCGGGCCGGATGCCGGCATCGGGTTCCGCACTGAAGTCGCAATCGCAATCGAAGTCGAAGCTGTCAATAACGTTAAGTAATCCGAATTTAAACAAGACGCTATACAACGGAGCAGAAGGCCATGAAGAGGAAGCAGATTTCGGCGCTCGCCGCCGCGATGTTCACGGGCGCAGGTGTGCTGATCGCAGGCGTCGCGCACGCCGACAATTTCGTCGACCGCGGCAACCCGGACAACGCGCTGACCGGGCAGTGCATCGACGGAACCAACCCGCTGTGCGTTGCAACGAAGAGCGGGAACTACGTGGCGGTGAGTACCGCGAACGTGACGCAGGGCACGAATGCGAAGGCCGGCACCAGCGGCATCGCGATCGGCGACCAGTCGAACGCGAGCAGCAACGGCGGCAGCAGCAGCGGCGGCGCGATTGCGATCGGTGTCGGCTCGCAGGCGCTGGCGAACTCGTCCACCGCGATCGGCACGGTAGCCGTCGCGCAAGGCAACACGGCACTGGCGATCGGCCGTCAGTCAGCCGCGATCGGCGATTTCTCGATGGCGCTCGGCAACGTCGCGGATGCGCACGGCACAAGCTCGATCGCACTCGGCCACTCGGCGCTGGCCAGCGGCGATCGCTCGATTGCGATCGGCGGCGCCAACCCGACGTCGAGCGATGGCGTGTCGGCCGGCGCGTCGTATGACGCGGCGACGCAGACGCGCGCCGGCGGCACGCAATCGGTAGCGATCGGTGCGGGTGCGCAGACGAACGGCAACAACCAGGTCGCGATCGGGTCGGGCAGCATCGGCGTGAACAACGGCGGCACGCCGGTGTTCGGCGGCACGGCCGCGCCGGTCGGCGGCGCGGTATCGTTCGGCGCGATCGGTAGCGAACGCCAGCTCAAGAACGTCGCGGCCGGCGCGGCCGATACCGACGCCGTCAACGTCCAGCAGCTGAAGAACGTGAACAACACGCTCAGCACGGGCATCGGTAACGTCGATGCGCGCGTGACGTCGGTCGGCAATTCGCTGTCGACCACGATCTCGAACGTCGACCAGCGCGTGACCAACGTCGGCAACAGCCTCAGTACCAGCATCGTCACGGCGACGCAGAACGTCGTGAAGTACACCGACAACACGCATGCGGCGATCGCGCTCGACGGCGCCGGCGGCACCACGATCGGCGGCGTCGCGGCCGGCGTGGCCGATACCGACGCGGTCAACGTCGGCCAGCTGAAGGGCAGCGTCGCGCCACTGCAGACGTCCATTTCGACGGCGGCCTCGAACATCGCGAACCTGCAGACCAGCGTGACCGGCATCAACACGTCGCTGAGCACGGCGGCCTCGAACATCGGCAACCTGCAGGCGGCCGATACGCGCAACGTGAAGTACGACGGCGCAAGCGGCTTCGACTCGGTAACGTTCGCGGGCACGAACGGCACGACGCTGCACAACGTCGCCGATGGCAAGGACGCGCACGACGCGGTCAACGTCGGGCAACTGGGCGGCGGTCTCGCGTCGCTCAGCACGAGCGTGACGAACAACCTCAGCACGACGCTCGGCAACCTGAGCACGTCGATCACCAGCCAGATCGACAACGCGACGAAGAACGCCGTGCAGTACGACAGCGACGCGCACACCGGCGTCACGCTCGGCGGGACGGGGGCCGCGTCGCCGGTCGGCCTGCACAATGTCGCGGACGGGGTTGCCGCGAACGACGCCGTGAACGTGGGCCAGCTCGGCAAGGCGACCGACACGCTCAACCAGTCGATCACGACGGTCGGCAACCAGGTGACGACGAATACGGGCAACATCGCCGCGCTCCAGCAGGACGCGCTCCAGTGGAACCCGGGCCTCGGCGCCTACGATGCCAGCCACGGCGGCCATGGCCCGCAACGGATCAGCAACGTCGCGGCCGGCACGAACGGCACGGATGCAGTCAACGTCGACCAGCTGAGCGCGGCAATTCATGACGGCACGAGCCAGCTCGATGCGCTGGCCGTGAAGTACGACGATGCGAGCAAGCGGCAGGTGTCGCTCGGCGCCGGCAACGGCGGAAGCCCGGTGCACCTGACCAACGTTGCGGAAGGCAATGTGGCGGCCGGCAGCACGGACGCGGTGAACGGCGCGCAGCTGCGCCGCACGACCGACGGGGCTGCGGCCGCGCTCGGCGGTGGCGCAACCGCAAACCCGGACGGCTCGATCAGCGCGCCGTCCTACAAGGTCGGCGGCGGCTCGTTCAACAACGTCGGCGATGCGCTGACGAATCTCGACGGCCGCGTCGGCAGCAACACGACGACGCTCGAGAATCACGAAACGCGCCTCGGCAACGCCGAAACGAACATCGCGGGCAATACGGCCGCGATCGCCGGGCTGCAACAGGACGCGCTGCAGTTCGATCCGAAGCTCGGCGCGTACAGCGCGGCGCGCGGCGGTGCGCCGACGAAGCTGACGAACGTGGCCGACGGCAACGTCGCCGCGGGCAGCACGGACGCGGTGAACGGCGGCCAGCTGTCGGGCGTAAAGACCGCGCTCGAACAGCAGATCACGAACGTGTCGAACCAGGCCGGCGAGGCCGTGAAGAACGTCGTCAAGTACGACGTCGACACGAACGGCAACCGGCTGAATTCGGTGTCGCTCGTGGGCGGTGACGTCAATTCGGCCGTCGTGCTCAAGAACGTCGCCGCAGGCACCAGCGATACCGATGCGGTGAACGTGAAGCAACTGAAGGACGTGCAGTCGAACCTCAACCAGCTCGGCGCGCTCGCGGTGCAGTACGACGACAGCTCGAAGAGCACGATCACGCTCGGAGGAGCAGGCGGCACGCGCATCACCAACGTGCAGGCCGGCACGCTCAGCGCCACCAGCACGGATGCGGTGAACGGCTCGCAGCTGTACGCGACCAACCAGCAGGTGTCGAAGAACACGACCGATATCTCGAACCTGCAGGGGAGTGTAACCAACATCGCGAACGGCAAGGCCGGCCTCGTGCAGCAGCAGGATCCGAACGGCGCGATCACGGTCGGGAAGGACACGGGCGGCACCAGCGTGAACTTCTCCGGCACGGCGGGCGACCGCGTGCTGACCGGCGTTGCGGCGGGCGTGCACGACAACGACGCAGTGAACATGGGCCAGTTCAACACGGCACTGCAGAACGCCGCGGCCACCGACAAGATCCGTGCGGCGGCCACCGATGCGAACACGACCTGGATCGCGCGCGCCGATGCGGGTTCGATCGGGTCGACGGCAACGGCAACCGGCAAGAATGCCGTGGCGGTCGGCCAGGGCTCCGTCGCCGATCGCGACAACTCGTTCTCGGTCGGCGCGAAGGGCAGCGAGCGCCAGGTCACGAACGTCGCGGCCGGGACGGCGCCGACCGACGCGGTGAACGTGCAGCAACTGAACGACAACCTGTCGGCGGCATCGACGCAGGCGAAGGGATACACCGACCAGCGGATCGGGCAGGTGTACAACTCGTTCAACGACCTGAAGAAGGACATGTACGGCGGCGTCGCATCGGCGATGGCGGTGGCCGGCTTGCCGCAACCGACGGGCGCGGGGCGCTCGATGGTGTCGGCGGCAACGTCGAACTATCACGGCCAGCAGGGCTTCGCGGCGGGGTACTCGTACGTGACGGAGAGCAACCGCTGGGTCGTCAAGGCATCGGTGACGGGCAACGCGCGGTCGGACTTCGGCGCGGTGGTCGGCGCGGGTTACCAGTTCTAACCGGCACGTTTCAAGTGATGTAACGAACAGCCTGTCTCTCATGCGAGTGACAGGCTGTTTTTCTGTGTGGACCGGTCGGCAGTTCATAGGCATTCACGACACCGATCCCGCCCAATATCGGCCCGCAGCTTTCCGGGTGAATGCCGGACTTTCCCGCTATGGCCGGTCGCGCGGCGTTGAGCACGATCCACCGGCAATGCAGGTGATGTCGGGTGCCGGCCGGAAATCGAAGGCCCGAGGTCCGTACGCGGATCTCGGGCCTTCGACGTTTGACGCGGGTGCAGACCGGGTACCCCGCATCGGGTGGGCCCGTCCCGAATGCGAGTAGCGCAATCCACCGCGATCGTCTCCATGCCCCAACCGGCGGCCCCGCACGGGTTTCATGCGCGGTCCGGGCCGCCCTCCAATGCGAGTTGTTGAATGTGAGCCTTCGCTCGTATTCTGAAGTCGTCGGGCGGGAAGGCATGGGGCCTCCGCCCATCACCGCATGTGAGAGCACGACAATGACCGGAACGACACACACGATGAAGCTCAACCACCTGAGCTTCCCCTCGGCCGATACGCTGGCGACGGCCCGATTCTTCGAGCGCTACCTCGGCTTCACGATCGCGGGAAGCTGGGACCAATCCTGGATCCTGAAGCGCCCGGGCTTCGACGTCGTGATCGATCACGTCGGCGACGGCGTACCCGCATGGCCGAAGAATTTTCACATCGGGTTCGAACTGCCGAGCCTCGAAGCCGTTCGCGCACTGTTCGAGCGCTTCAGGGAAGAGGGCGTTGCGATGGAAACGGACATCTTCAACAACGGGCGCGGTTCGCGATTCTTTTGCCGGGAGCCCGGCGGCGTGATGTTCGAACTGAACACGCGCGCGGATGCCTCGCCGGAATATCAAGGTACGTTCGACGACTGACGCGGGCGTCCCTCACGTCTGGCTCAACTGCCGGCGCGGGCGTGCATCTCGATGAACGCGCGAGTGTGCGATGGCTCGGTGATTTCCGTCCATTGCAGGTGCGCGTATTTCGGATCCTCACGCAGCTTCGCGAACTTGACGCGGTTTCTGGTGAACGTGCTGTACGACCACAGCAGTACCGAGTCGCGCGAGCAGAACGCCATCCGCAGCGATTCCCGGTTGCCATGGGAAAGCTCGGTACGCATCAGCCCGCGGCTGATCGTCCGCCAGAGCACACGGGAGAACACTGTCCAGCGTCCGAAGTTGAGCCAGACGACGTGCGTGGCGCGCGACCACAGCACGTCGCGCACGGCGCTGTAGTTCCCGTCGGCGACCCAGCGCTCGCCGGTCGTCGCAGCACGTACGGCCTGCTCGAACTGTTCAGGCGGCACGGCTGTCCAGCCGGGGCCCCAGTAGAGTCGATCGAGTTCGATGTACGGGTAGCCTGCTGCAGCAGCCAGTGCGCTGGAGAAGGTGGATTTTCCCGCTCCGCTTGTTCCGACGACGATGAAGCGCATGGGTAGACCGTGGTCGATTTTCGAGGCCGCGTATTGTGCCTCATGCGCCGAAGCCGCGCGCCGGTCCAGCCTCTACTTGGCGGTACGCGGCGCGCGCCGCGCTTTCCCTGCTCGCGGCGCCGGCGGTGCGCTGTCCGCGTCGTCGGCGTCCGGCGCCACCAGTTCTTCCATCAACGCCAGCGTGCGCAGGCAGAATTCGTTGCCGGCCGCGCGCTCGGCATCCGAGAGATGCGCCATCGCCGGTGCGATCGACGATTCGTTCGCGAGCTTCACGACGGCCTTTTCGACGATGTCGAGCCCCTTTCGCGTCAGGTGCACGATGAATCCGCCGGCATGGCCCGGATCGGGTCGGCGCTCGACCATCCCGAGGCTCGCCAGGCGGTCGATCTTCTTGGTGATCGCACCCGACGTCACGAGCAGCGCGCGGTACAGGTCGGTCGGGCGTTTCGCGTAAGGTTGCCCGCTGCGGCGCAGCGCAAGCAGCACGCGCATGTCGGAGCCGCTGATGCCGCACATGCGCTGGCACATCTTGTCGAACGACTGCTCGACGAGCGTGCCGATCCGCATGAAGTAAATCGCCAGCAGGAAATTCGACAGGTCGAGATCGCTGTGCTCGTGCTGCCACTGCAGCGTGATCAGTTCGATCAGGCTGTTGCGCGGCAGGCTCGCCTTGGCGGCGGATTCCGTCTGCGCCGGGGCCGCCGCGGTGCCGGCGGTTCGGCGGCGGGCGGGCTGCTTTGCGTCTGCGGTGCTCATCTCGATGGCTTCCTTGGAAGGGGTGCGACCGGATCGATCGTAACGGGGCGGCGACTGGTGCCGCTGTCCGCCATTGTACGTAAGTTTCCCGGTCGCACGTCCACGTGCATCGCTACCCGGCCTGCACGGTCGCCCGCAGCATGTCGGCCACCTGCCGCTGGGCGAGCGCGGCGGCGTCGACCTCGCCGCGCATGCCGTAGAAGGTGTGCAGCATGCCCGCATAGCGCACGCAGGTCGTCGGCACGCCCGCATCGGCAAGCTTGCGCGCATACGCTTCGCCGTCGTCGCACAGCACGTCGCACTCGGCGGTGATCACGAGGGCCGGCGGCAGGCCCGCGTGGCTCGCTGCATGGAACGGCGACAGCGTCCAGACCGACGGCGACACGCCGTGATCGAGCGCGTACTCGCGAAACGCGTGCACGACGTCGGCCGTGCGCTGCACGAAGCCTTCCGCATACACCGACCGCGACGCGTGCTGCTGGCGCGCGTCCGTCGCCGGATACACGAGCGCCTGTGCGAGGAGGCGCGGCCGCGCATTCTCTCGCGCGAGCAGGCACACGACGGCCGCGAGATTGCCGCCCGCCGATTCGCCGAACACCGTCAGCCGCGCAGTGGGCAGCCCGTGCTCGTGCCCGTGCTCGGCCGCCCAGCAAGTCGCCGCCCAGACGTCTTCGAGCGCGGCAGGGAACGGATGCTCGGGCGCGAGCCGATAGTCGACGCTGATCACGGCCAGCCCCGAGTCGTTGGCCAGATGCCGGCACACGGCGTCGAAGCTGTCGAGATTGCCCATCCGCCATCCGCCGCCGTGAAAGGCCAGCGTCACGCCGGTCGCGCCGTCGGGATGGTAGATGCGCACCGGGATGCCGCCGCCCGGGCCGGGCACCGCGAGGTCGAACACCTTGTCGATGCGCGGGCCGGCCGCCCGTGCGGCCGTGCGCGCGGCGATGCCGGCGCGCGCGTCGTCGGCGCTCATCTGCGCCAGGCTCGGCCGCGCGGCAGCCGCGTCGGCGAACGCGCGTAGAGACGGATGAATCAGGTCGCGCGGGGAGGGCTGTTTCATCGTGCTCATGGCGTGGGCGTGGCCGACGGCGCAAACGTGATCGCGGGAATCGCGGCCTTCACGCTCAGGCCGCCGTCGACGGTGACGATCTCGCCGGCCATGTGCGCGCTCAGGTCGGACGCGAGGAACAGCAGGTGGCCGGCGATCTCGGCGGGCGTGGCCGCGCGCCCGATCGGGATCGCTTCGCCGACGCGCGTCCAGGTCGCGGCGTCCAGCCGCTGGTTCAGCCGCGGCGTGCGCACGAACCCCGGCGACACCGCGTTGATGCGCACGTTGTACGGCGCATACTCGACACCCGCGCAGCGCACCAGATGATGCAGCGCGGCCTTCGACGCCGCATACGCGACCTCGCTCGGCACCGCGCGATCGCCCGCGAGCGAGCCGACGAACGCGAACGTGCCGCCGCCGTCGCGCTTCATCATTTCGCCGCCGATCTGCAGCGCGAGGTACGCATGGCGCACGACGATGTCGAACTGCTGCGCCCATGACGCGTCGTCGACGGCGGCCAGCGGCTTGATGCCCGCCACGCCGATGATGTCGACCACGCCGTGGATGCGGCCGAATTGCTCGCGCGCCGTGTCGAACACGCGCTGCATGTCGTGGCGCGAGGTGGCGTCGGCCGTGCACGGAATGCCGTCGACCGCTTCGGCGATGCCGCGCGCGAGCGTCTCGTCACGGTCGACGCAAAGCACGCGCGCGCCGGCCTGCGCAAGCGCATGAACCGTCTGCTCGCCGATGCCCTGGCCGGCGCCGAGCACGACGAAACCGCGTCCGTCGAGGCGCAACAGGGACAGATAATCCGGCGTGGGGCTGCGGGTTGGATCGTAGGTCATCAAGGTTCTCCTCAGGCTTCGACGGCTTCGGTGGTATCGCGATGCGCGGGCAGCAAATCCTGCCAGGCCGCATCGTCCGCGAGCGGCCGGTCACATGCGCTGACGCCGCGCAGATCGAGCCCGAGCGCGGGCGGCTGCTCGTTGTTCATCACGCGCTTGACTGCTGCCAGCAGTGCGCGGCGCACGCGCACGACGGCCTGGTCGGCGGGCACCAGATGCTCGCGCGAGCGGTCGTACAGCGGCCCCTGGGACAGCCCGATCGTCGCATCCTCGACTTCGACGCCGCGCAGGCCGGTCCAGTTTTCCTGCATCAGCGCGCGGCTCTGGCCGAACGAATCGGCCCAGCTCGCGTTGAACGTGCAGTTCTTGCGATCGTAGTACTTCGGATCGTCCAGGCCCAGCAGCTCGATGATCTTGTCCTCGGTGACCGGCAAGTCGCCGTGCACGACGATATAGGTGCTCGTGTGCATGTCGTCTTCCGGCACCTCGAGCACGGTGAACAGGAACGCCGGCGCGGGAATGATGCGGCCGTACGGCACGATGAACGGCACGACGCGCGCGTTGCGCACACCGGGCTCGCCGGTCTTGCGCAGCGCAACATAGTGAAAACCGAACGCCGTGTCCTCGATCTTCAGCGACGGTTCGAGGTCGTTCGACGCGAGCGCGGCCGGATTCACGACGTCCGGATTGCGCGTGAACGAATCGTCCTTCCAGCCCGGCCGCGCCATGTTGGTATGCAGCACGCCGACGTGTGAGCTGTCCTCGCCGCCTTCGACCAGCTGCAGGTAGTTGCACGCGACGTTGATGCGCAGCACGACGCGATGGTCCGGCGCCGCATCCATGAACGCATAGCGCGAGAACGCGGGTTCGAGCTCCTTCGGGCCGACATACGCCCACACGATGCCGCCGGCTTCGCGCACCGGGAACGCGGGCGCCTTCATCCGCGCGGCGTACTTCGGGTCCGCATGGTTCGGCGTCTCCAGCACGGCACCGGACACGCTGAACTTCCAGCCGTGATACAGGCAGCGAATGCCGCCTTCCTCGACGCGGCCAAGCGCGAGCGACGCGCCGCGATGCATGCACAGCTCCTCGAGCAGGCCGACCTCGCCGTTCGAATCGCGGAATGCGACGTACTGCTCGCCGAGCAGTCGCACGCGCAGCGGCGCGCAGTCCGGCTCCGGCAGTTGCACGGACGTGCACACCGGGTGCCAGTAGCGCCGCATCAATGCGCCACCGGGCGTGCCCGGGCCGACACGGCACAACATCTCGTTATCTTCGTGGCTCAACATGTTGGACTCCTGTTCAAATGGTGGTCATGCATTGCGCTGCGTGCGTGTGCCGGCCGACGACACGATCCGGTGATGCGGCACCAGCCGACGCCAGTCTTCGCCCGGGCCGATCTCGCCGGATACGCCGATGGCGCCGCCCGATTCCGCCCGCAGCGCCGGGATGTCCTGCTGATCGCGCTCGGCACGAGCGCATGCAAGCAATGTGCGGTGAAGGCGGCTGATCGCAAGATCGGCGGTCGACAGCATTTCCTGCGACCGGTCGCGGATCGCGCCGCTCGAAATGCTGCACGCGGCGTCTTCCTGCGTGATGCCGTCGAATCCGGTGAAGTGGCCGTCGCGCTGGGCCCGGCGATCCTGCCGATAGCCGTTGACGAACGACATGGCCGCCGGCGAATCGCAGGTGTCGAGCGTCATCCCGTACTTGCGCAGCGTCGGCTCGTCGAGACCGACGAACTTGAGCTGCGCGCTGCGCAGCGGTTCTTCGCCGACCGGCTTCTCCGCATCCCACCACACGTGGAAGAAGTAGCAGCGCTCGTCGTTGATCGGCACCGCCGCGAGCCAGACGTCGCCGTTCGCGTTCGCAATGAAGCTCGGCGCGATGAATGACGTGACGCGCGCGATGCGGTTGTCGCCGGCCTGGCGGATCGCGACATAGTGAAAGCCGAAATCCGTCTCGTCCGCTTCGATCGTCGGGGCGGCGTCGAACTGCATGTGCGTGATCTTCCCCGCGTAGTCGAGGTCGGACGCGTTGGTCTGCGCGAGCGCGGAGCTGTGCAGCACGGTCAGGTGCGACGAATCGACGAGACCTTCGATCACCTGCACGAAGTTGCAGTTGACGATCGCGCACACGTTGATGCGGTGAGCATCGGACTGGTCCATGAACGCGCGGTGCGGGAACGGCGGCGCCTTGCCTTCGGGACCGAGGTACGCCCACATCAGGCCGCCCGCCTCGCGCACCGGATACGTGCGGCCGCGAATGCGGCTCTTGAACTTCGGATCGGGGACATTCGGCGTTTCGAGCACCGTGCCGTCCACCGCGAATTTCCAGCCGTGATAGATGCAGCGCAAGCCGTCGCCGTCCGCGCGGGCGAGCTGCATCGACGCGCCGCGGTGCAGGCAGCCCTCGTCGTAGAGGCCGGGCCGGCCATCGCGGTCGCGCCAGACCACGAACCGCTGCCCGAGCAGCTCGATCGTTTCCGGATCGCCGTTCGGCTGCGGAAGGTCCGACGACTGGATCACCGGCAGCCAGAAGCGGCGCATCGCGTTGCCCATCGCGGTGCCCGGGCCCGTGCGGCACATCAGTTCATTGTCCTGCTTGGTCAGCATGTTGAGTTCCTCGTTCCAGTGTTCAGTGGCACGTGCGCGGCGGCATCAGAGATCGAGCACCAGCCGTGCAGTCTTCGCACGCGAGCAGCACGGCATGAAGCTGTCGTTGCGTGCTTTCTCGTCGTCGGTCAGGTACAGGTCGCGGTGGTCCGGCTTGCCGGCCAGCACCTTCGTCATGCAGGTACCGCACACGCCTTGCTCGCACGACAGCGGCAGGTTGAATCCGGCATCCAGCAGTGCATGCGCGGCCGTCTGGCCGGCACCCACCTGGATCACTTCGCCGCTGCTGCGGATTTCGATCTCGAACGGGCCGTCTTCGTCCGACGGCTCGACCGGCGGCCCCGCGAAATATTCACGATGCAGATGCGCGTCGTCCCAGCCGAGCGCGCGCGCGGTCTGCAGGACGTGATCCATGAAACCCGTCGGCCCGCACACGTACAGATGCTTGTCGGCCGACGGTGCGCCGATCGCGGCGTGCGCATCGAGGTGCTGCCCGTCAGGACCGTCGTCGACATGAATCTGCACGCGGGCGTGCGGATCGTCCGTGGACGACAGTTGCTGCACGTGTTCGACGAATGCCATGCGCGACAGCGAGCGGCCGCAGTAGTGCAGATCGAACGGGCGGTGCTCGCGCGCCAGTTGCTGCGCCATGCAGAGGATCGGCGTGATGCCGATGCCGCCCGCGAACAGCAGCGACCGCTCGGGGCCACGGTGCAGCGCGAAGTGATTGCGCGGCGCGCTGATCGACAGCGTGTCGCCCGCGCGGACGTCGTCGTGCAGGCGCGTCGATCCGCCGCGCGATTGCGGATCGCGCAGCACGCCGATGCGGTAGCGCGACCGTTCGGCGGGCAGCTCGTACAACGAGTACTGGCGCACGAGCCCGCCGGGCAGGTGTACGTCGATATGCGCACCGGCTTCGAAGTCGGGCAGGCGGTCGTCCGACAGCGGCGTGAGTTCGTAGCCGACGATGCCGTCGGCGAGCCACGTCTTCGCGGATACGACGACTGGCAGCAGTGTGTTAGACGATGGAGTGTTCTGTTCCATGATGGACGCTCGTATGAGAAGGGGGGGCGTGCGTCAGGCCGCGACGGGAAGGCGGCGCCGGATGACCACCGGCGACGCGCCCAGTTGTTGCTGGACGAGCCAGCGCGCGAGACCCTGGTCCATGACGCGTACGTGCTCGGGAAACCATCCGGCCAATGCGCGGGCGAATGCACGGACGACCTGCGGCCGGCCTTCGGCCAGCGCGGCGCGCACCTCGCCGGTCGACTGCAGCACGGCCGCGTGCTCGTCGATATGGCAGCCGGCGGAGCCGTAAGCCGTCTCGCGCATCGCGGTGTCCTCGTCGCCGAAATGGCTGTGTGCGTGCGCGGCAAATGCGTCGAGCGCGCGCCCGAGGTCGTCGTCCGGCGTCGTGAGCAGCGCGTTCACGCACGCGACGAATTCGTGATGGGTGTCGTCCATCGGACCGTGACCGAGCGCGTAGTCGTCGTTCCAGACGAAACCGGCAGCGTCCGATGGCGACTGTGCATACCCGTTCCGGGCAGCGGTCCGGTGATCTTCTGACTCTTTCATTTCCATACCTCGTTCCATGAAGCGGATCAGACGAATCAGTATCGTCTTCCATGGAAGATAGATTGGTGTGAGCCAAAAGTCGAGGTAGGGAAAACTATGACTGACCGGGATTATCCAATGAATCCCCGTTCAGGCGTCTTTGCGAGCCGGCCTAGGGGTAACTCACGATCCGCCGTACGGTTGACACGGAAGATGTGTGATTACTATCTTCCACGGAAGAACAGAATCACATGGAGGCATCAAAATGAGTCTGCGGACAAACAGGTTTGGAGAAGGGTTGGCCAGGTACAAGGCGGTTTGCGCCGGACTGTCGGCGCTCGCCGCATGCGCGTCGGGCGCCGTGCACGCGCAATCGAGCGTCACGCTGTACGGGATCATCGATACGGGCGTCGAATACATCACGAACGTCGGCCCGCAGAAGCAGAGCGTGGTGAAGGTGCCGCAGCTCACCGGTTCGCTGCCGTCGCGATGGGGCATACGCGGCAAGGAAGACCTGGGCGGCGGCCTGAGCGCCGTCTTCGTGCTGGAATCGGGCTTTTCGCCGGGGCAGGGGACGCTGAACCAGAGTGGCCGCCTGTTCGGCCGGCAGGCGTACGTCGGCCTGTCGGGGCGGTGGGGCACGCTGTCGTTCGGCCGCCAGTATTCGCAGATCTACTGGGCGATACCCGGCGACACGATGGGGCCGAACATCTATGCGGCGGGGCTGCTCGATACGTACCTGGCGCAGGCGCGTCTCGACAACACGATCGTCTACAGCATTACGGCGTCGGGCTTCACCTTCGGCGTCAGCTATTCGCTCGGGCGCGATGCGGTCGCGCCCGCGGCCGCCGGGGGATGCGCGGGCCAGTCGCCGACCGACTACCGCGCATGCAAGACGATCGCCGCGATGCTGAAGTACGAGTCCGACAGCTGGGGGATCGCAACCGCGATCGACCGGAACAATGGCGGCGGCGGCCCCGGCTCGCCGCTGCCGAGCAGCTCGCAGACCGACACGCGGGCCGTCATCGACGGCTACGTGAAGTTCGGCACCGCGACGATCGGCGGCGGCTTCCTGCACCGTATCGATCACGGCGAGCTCGCACCGGGCGTCGTCGACGCGAACAGCAATTACTGGTGGCTCGGCGCGACCTATCTGCCGGTGCCGAGGATCGTCCTCGACGCGCAGTACGGCCATCTCACCGTGAGTGGGCACGACGCCGGCGCGTCGGTCATCGCGGCGCGCGCGATGTATCTGCTGTCGAAGCGCAGTTCGGTGTACGTGACCGCGGGGCGCATCTTCAATCAGCGCAATTCCGTGCTGACGATCGACGGCGGCACCGCGGGCACGTCGTCATGGCCGGCCGCCGGCGTGGACCAGACCGGGGTAATGCTCGGCATTCGTCATATGTTCTGACGGAACGGCACACGCGTCTGGACGCGTGTGCCGGTAATCGTTCTGGCGGGAAAGCGTCACGGAGCGCGACACGCACGGAGCGACTTCCATGGATGATTTTCGGTGGATATCTCGCAGAATACCCGTAGGCCGCCGTGCGCAATACAGTGTTGCAGGAGCGGAACATTCGCTCGAAACCCGCGAAATATCAGCGTTTACGCGGTTCAAGACCATCCGCGCGATTCAGGTCAATTCCGTCTTGACGTCTTCCGTGGAAGATACGATGATGATTTCCAGAAATATCCCGGAGAGAATCTCACGCGCCTGGCGCGGTGAGCCCGTCTCCGCCGACACTCTGGAGACACGCATGAAGATGCAGACTGCAACGCCCGACCCGGGCGCCGATCCGACGCTGCCGGTCGGCGGACTGTCCTACGTCAGGGGCGCTGGCGATTCCGCGTTGAGCGAACTGACGGTCGCGGCACTGCTGGCCGACACCGTGAAGCGCCACGGCGAACGTCCCGCCGTCGTCTTCCGCGAGCAGGGCGTGCGCTGGACCTGGCGGGCGTTCGCGGCGGAGGTCGATGCGATGGCGGCTGGCCTGCATGCGATGGGCCTGCGCCAGGGTGACCGTATCGGCATCTGGTCGCCCAACCGGTTCGAGTGGACCGTGACCCAGTTCGCGACGGCCCGGCTCGGGCTGATCCTCGTCAACGTCAATCCCGCGTATCGGCTCGCGGAGCTGGAATATGCGCTGAACAAGGTCGGCTGCAAGGCGATCGTCGCGCCCGAGTCGTTCAAGACGTCCCGTTACCTGGACATGCTGCGCACGCTGGCGCCGGAGCTGCCGCACTGCGAGCCCGGCGCACTGGATTCGGCGAGGCTCCCCGCGCTGCGCTGGGTGATTCGCATGGAGGACATTCCCACGCCGGGCATGCTGACGTACCGACAGGTGCTCGCGCGCGGCGCACATGTTTCGACGGACGAACTCGACGCGATCGCCGCGACGCTCGACGCGAACGACCCGATCAACATCCAGTTCACGAGCGGCACCACCGGCGCGCCCAAGGGCGCCACGCTGACGCACCGGAACATCGTCAACAATGCGCGGTTCGTCGCCGCGGCCATGAACCTGCGCGAAGCGGACCGGCTGTGCGTGCCCGTGCCGCTGTATCACTGCTTCGGCATGGTGATGTCGGTGCTCGCGTGTACGGCCAGCGGCGCGTGCATGGTCTTTCCCGGCGAGGCGTTCGATGCGGCGGCCACGATGGCGGCCGTGAGCGACGAGCGTTGCACCGCGCTGCACGGCGTCCCGACGATGTTCATCGCGCAGCTCGATCACCCGGACTTCGCGCGGCACGACTTCTCCAGCCTGCGCACCGGCATCATGGCCGGCGCGCCATGCCCGATCGAGGTGATGAAGCGGGTCGTCGTGAACATGCACATGACGGAGGTCACCATCGCCTACGGCATGACGGAAACCAGCCCGGTGTCGTTCCAGAGCGCGACGGACGATCCGCTCGACAAGCGGGTCTCGACGGTCGGGCATATCCAGCCGCATCTGGAATGCAAGGTCGTCGACATGAACGGGAACGTCGTGCCCGTCGGCGAGACGGGCGAGCTGTGCACGCGCGGCTACTCGGTCATGCTCGGCTACTGGGACGACGACGTGCGCACGCGGGAGTCGATCCGCGACGGCTGGATGTATACCGGCGACCTCGCGACGATCGACGCCGACGGCTACTGCAACATCGTCGGGCGCGTGAAGGACATGCTCATTCGCGGCGGCGAGAACGTCTACCCGCGCGAGATCGAGGAGTTCCTGTTTCGCCATCCGAAGGTGCAGACCGTGCAGGTATTCGGCGTACCCGATCAGAAGTACGGCGAGGAAATCTGCGCGTGGATCGTGCTCAAGCCCGGTCAGGATGCGTCCGAGGACGAGATCCGCGCGTTCTGCCGCGACCAGATCGCGCATTTCAAGATTCCGCGTTACATCCGCTTCGTCGACGACATGCCGATGACCGTGACCGGCAAGGCGCAGAAGTTCGCGATGCGCGAAAGCATGATCCGCGAACTCGACCTGCACGCAGGCACCCCGACCTGAACCCCCGCACCCATCCCATCAAGGAGACACCCATGACATCCGTCCGTTTCGAGCGTCACGGTTCCGTTGGCCACATCGTGCTCGACAACCCGCCGCTCAACCTGATCGCCAACGCGTTTTCCGACCACCTGAGCGACGCGATTCACGCGGCCAGCGAATCGGATATCCGCGTGCTGCTCGTCCGCGCGGCGGGCCCGAACTTCAGCCAGGGCGGCGATATCCTCGATTTCATCGACAAGGAATTCAACGCGTGGCGCACCTTCATCAGCGACATGCATCACGCATACCGCAAGATCGAGGCGCTGCAGATTCCGACCGTCTGTGCGGTGCGCGGTCGCGCGTGGGGCGGGGCGTTCGAGCTGGCGCTCGCGTGCGACCTGGTCGTCGCGGCAGACAACGCATCGTTCCGCTGCATCGAGCCGTCGGTCGGCACGATACCCGTCTGCGGCGCGGTTCAGCGGATTGCGGAGCGGGCGGGCCCGGCGCGTGCGGCGCGCTACGTGATGTTGAGCGAGGTGATGTCGGGGAAGACGGCCGGCGAACTGGGTATCGCCGCCTTCGTGGTGCCGGAAGACGAGGTCGAGCAAGCGGCGCTGGATCTGGCGGCGCGGCTCTCGAATGGCCCGACACGCTCGTATGCGGCGATCCGCGCACTGCTGAAAGCCTGGTCGGCGGGCGGCGTGCCGGGCGCCGACCAGGTCGTGCTCGATCTCGGGATGCCGCTGCACAATACCGAGGATGCGCGACGCGGCCGGACGGCGCGCGTCGACGCGATGCGGGAAGGTGTGGAACCGGAACCGGTCGTCTTCTACGGGCGCTGAGGCGGCGCTGAATCCGCGCGCCCGGATGCCCGACGGTCGTGGGAACGATTATCCGCGCCGTCCGCACGATCGTGAAAGCGCTGGAACGCACCGAGCAGCCGCGCGCGCAGCGCGGCCAGCGACGGATCGCGCCGATCGCGCGGCCGCGCGATATCGACGCGAATCTCGTCGTCGATGCGGCCCGGGTTCGGCGTGAGCATCAGCACGCGATCGCCGAGATACAGCGCCTCGTCGAGATCGTGCGTGACGACGATCGCGGCCATCCGGTGCCGGTGGACGACGGCGAGCAGCAGCGTCTGCAAGCGCATCCGCGTGATCGCGTCGACCGCGCTGAACGGCTCGTCGAGCAGCAGCAGATCCGGCTCGCCGAACAGCCCGCGCGCGATCGCGGCACGCTGGGCCATCCCGCCCGACAACGTGGCCGGCAGTTGCCGCGCGACGCCGGCCAGGCCGACTTCGTCGAGCAGGCGCGTGACACTCGGGTCGCGACCGCCGCGCGGGCCGGACGCGAAACCGACGTTGTCCGCGATCGACAGCCACGGCAGCAGCCGCGGCTCCTGAAAGATCACGCCGACGCGCGCGGACGGCCCATCGAGCGCGATGCCGTCGAGCTTCACGTTGCCGCGGAAGTGCGCGTCGAGACCGGCAACGATCCGCAGCAGCGTGCTTTTCCCGCAGCCGCTCGGACCGACCACGCTGAGAATCTCGCCGCGCGCCACTTGCAACGCGATGTCGGCGAGGATCGTGCGATCCCCGTATTGCTTGCGGGCGATCCGCAGGTCGAGCAGCGGCGTATCGGTATCCGCCGTCGCGTGCGCAGAAGCCGCCGTACTCATTTCGATACCTCGCGCGACGCGCCGTCGAATGCATCGCGCCAGCCGAGCCAGCGCAACTCGATACGCCGCATCGCGCCGTCGGTCAGCTTGCCGAGCAGGGCGAGCAGCAGGATCGCGCCGAACACGAGATCGGGGCGCCCGGTTTCCCGGCCGTCGCTCAACAGGAAGCCGAGCCCGCGCGTCGCCGCGATCAGTTCGGCTGCCACCATGAACATCCACGCGAGACTGAGGCCGGTACGCAGGCCGGTGACGATCTGCGGCAGCGCGGCCGGCAGCAGGATGCGGCGGAACAGCGCGAGCGGGCCGAGCCGGTACACCGCGCCGAGCTCGACGAGCTTGCGGTCGACGTCGCGAATGCCGGCGACCACCGCGAGGTGAACCGGGAAGAATGCGCCGATCGCGATCAGCGTGATCTTCGGCGCTTCGTCGATGCCGAGCCACAG
Source organism: Burkholderia cepacia (assembly GCF_029962485.1). NCBI lineage: Bacteria > Pseudomonadati > Pseudomonadota > Betaproteobacteria > Burkholderiales > Burkholderiaceae > Burkholderia > Burkholderia cepacia. The sequence goes on along the minus strand of NZ_CP073639.1, from coordinate 488,727 downwards.
CAACAGCACCGGCACCCATGCGAGCGACGGAATCGCGCGCAGTGCCTGGAACGTCGGCTCGAGCAGTACGTCGATCCGTCGGCTCAGGCCCATCGCCGCGCCGACGACGAGTGCGAGCCCGGCGCCGGCCGCAAAGCCCGCCGCGACCCGCAGCGTACTCGCGCCGACATGGCGTGCGACACGCGTGACGCCCATTCGCGCGAGCGTATCGAGGATCTCGCTCGGCGCCGGGACGAGATGATCGGGCAGCCAGCCGCGCCGCACGACGCATTCCAGCAGCACGAGCGACGCGAACGGCAGCGCGAGGCCCGCGATGCGCCACGCGCGAAGCGGGTCGCGGCGGCTCGCACGGGCCGGCGCGGTGCGATTCGTTGCGAGCGCGTCGCCGCGTGCGGCGGTATCCGTCATGTCGGCAACCTCAGTGCGACGCCGCGACGATCGGGCGCGCGAACGACGGATCGATCAACGTATCGACGATCTTCGCGGGATCGACACCCGGTTTGGTCAGTTGCTCGGCCGTCAGCACCGGTGCGGCAGCCTTCAGCGCCGCGCGCTGGGTGTCGCCCGGCACCGGGTCGCTGAAGTCGTTGCGCTGCAGCTGCAGTTTCGCGACCGGCAGCGACACCTTCGATTCATCGGCGACGATCTGCGCGGTTTCGGCCGGATGCGCCACGATCCACTGGCGCGCACGGTCGTAGACCTTCAGCACGCGCGTGACCGCCTGCGGATACTGACCGGCGAATGCGTCGCGCACGTTCAGCAATCCGTATGTATTGAACGCGACGTTGCGGTACAGGAGACGCGCACCGTCGTCGAGCTGCGCCGCGGCCATATGCGGATCGAGGCCGGCCCATGCATCCACCTGACCGTTCGCGAGGGCCGTGCGGCCGTCCGGATGCTGCAGGTTGACGATCTCGACGTCGTCACGCGTCAGGCCGGCCGTGTGCAGCGCGCGCAGCGTGAACAGGAACGGATCGGTGCCGCGCGTCGCGGCGATTTTCTTGCCCTTCAGGTCGGCGAGGGTGCGGATCGGCGAATCCTTGCGGACGACGAGCGCCGTCCACTCGGGGCGGGAGAACACGTAGACCGCGTGGATCGGGTTGCCGTTCGCGCGTGCGAGCACCGACGCGAGTCCGGCCGCCGAGCCGAAATCGACCGCACCGCTGTTCAGGTACTCGAGCGCGCGATTGCTGCCGAGGCTCAGCACCCAGCGAATCGACGTACGGTCGGCCTTGAACTCGTCGTCGAGCCAGCCGAAGTGGCGAATCACGAGGCTCTCGGGCGAGTAGTACGCATAGTCGACGCGGATTTCCGCGGGTGTCGCCGCGTGCGCCTGAATCGATACGAGGCCGGCAAGCGCGGCAACGACGAGGGCCGCGGATTGCCACGCGCGGGACCAGAACAGCTTCATCGGGGAATCTCCGGAAGAGCGGCAACGCGCCGCGAACAGGCAGGTGATCGATCAATGTAACGAAGTGCGCGCGATCCGTTAACGAAGAAATCCGCGATTGAACATGCATGCGGCTGCTAAGCGATCCGGCCGGGCAACTTTATGACGAAGGCCGATTAATTTATCGCTTTATATCGCTTGGGATACCCGGATCGGGGGAACAGAATGCCCGCTGCCGGAACGCAATGACGGGCGCCTGCGGACGAGCCCGCGTTCCGTTGAAGCCCCGCCGATCGCGAATGCACGAGCCCGGTTCCAGGCTTCATGCCGACATCGCCGTGCATTCCGACAAACACTAAGGAATGCGATGAGTTCGATCGATCTAAGCCCCGCCACACCCGTTTCTTCCCCCATCCGCTCGGCAAGCGACGTCGCACGCCTGATCAATACGGTCGACAGTTCGGTCAGCCATGCGCGGATGATCGTGCTGCTGGCGCTCGGCGGCGTGTTTCTCGACGCGTACGACCTGACGACGCTGTCCTACGGCATCGACGACGTCGCGCGCGAGTTCGGCCTGACGCCCGCGCTGACCGGACTGGTCGGTTCGGCGATCATGATCGGCACGATCTTCGGCAGCCTGATCGGCGGCTGGCTGACCGACCGGATCGGCCGCTACCAGGTGTTCATGGCCGACATGCTGTTCTTCGTGGTCGCGGCGATCGCGGCCGGGCTGGCGCCGAACGTCTGGGTGCTGATCGGCGCACGCTTCGTGATGGGGCTCGGCGTCGGCATCGACCTGCCCGTCGCGATGGCGTTTCTCGCGGAATTCTCGAAGTTCAACGGGCGCGGCAACAAGGCGTCGCGGCTCGCTGCGTGGTGCCCGATGTGGTACGTCGCGTCGTCGGTCTGCTTCCTGCTGATCTTCGGCCTGTATTTCCTGCTGCCGGCCGAGCACGCGGGATGGCTGTGGCGCGCGTCGCTGATCTTCGGCGCGGTGCCCGCGCTCGTCATCATCCTGTTCCGGAACCGGTTCATGAACGAATCGCCGCTGTGGGCCGCGAACCAGGGCGACCTCGCCAATGCCGCGCGCATCCTGCGCGAGTCGTACGGCATTCACGCCCACGAAGCCGAGGACGCGCGACGCGAGCCGAACCCGCCGCCCGTGCGCGTTCGCGTGCTGTTCCAGCGCCCGTATCTCGGGCGCACGCTCGTCGCGAGCGTGATGAACCTGTGCATCCCGTTCGAGTACACGGCGATTGCGTTCTTCCTGCCGTCGATCCTGTCGCAGTTTCTCGGCGCGGGCGTGTTCGAGACGATCGCGGCCTCGCTCGCGCTGAACGTGCTGTTCGCATTCACTGGCGGCTTGCTGGGCATGCGCCTCGCGTATCGCTATCCGTCGCGCCATGTCGCGATCGCCGGTTTCGCGCTGCAAACGGTCGCGCTGGTCGCGCTTGCGCTCGCGGGGCATCCGCACGGCGCGCTCGCGGTAGGCGTCGTGCTGCTGATGCTCGGCACCTGGCTGTTCGCCGAAGGCTTCGGGCCCGGTGCGCAGATGATGATCTATCCGACGCTGTCCTATCCGGCCGCGATCCGCGGTACCGGCGTGGGCTTCGGGCGTTCGCTGTGCGGCATCGGCCAGGCGCTTGCGCTGTTCGTGCTGCCAATCCTGCAGGCCCGTCTCGGCACGGACATGTTCTGGGTCGTCGCGATCAGTGCGGTCACGCCGATCGTGTTTCTGCTGATCGTGCGTTACGAGCCGACAGCGCGCGACATCGACGACGAAAGCGTCGCGTAAAAGCGAGCAGGCGGGTTAGCGCGCCCCCTGGAAAGCGCAAACGGCTTCGTCGAACCGCACGAAGCCGTTTGTGCTGAAGCCGGTCGCCGCCGAATGCGGGCAAACCGGCCTCGACGTCTCGCTACGCGCCGACAGCCTCCCGCTCGGCTTCGCGCTTGACCTGCTCGATATCGCGAAACTGCGCGGCAGGGTGCTCGTCCGGCAGCCGCGCCGTGCCGCCGAACAGCTTCTCGCGCAGCGTGCCCGGCGCATACGCGCTTGGGTACACGCCGCGGCGCTGCAACTCCGGAACGAGGTGCTGCACGACGTCCTCGAAGGTTTCATGTGCAACCGCGTACGCGAGATTGAAGCCGTCGACGTCGGTCGCCGCCACCCATTCCTGCAGGATGTCCGCGACAGTTTGGGCCGACCCGACGAACACCGGACCGAGTCCGCCGATGCCGCCCCAGGTGGCCAGCGCCTCGATCGTCCACGCGGTATCGCCGCCCGACAGGTGCTCGACGGCCGACACGATCGCATTCGTTTCGACGCGCCGGACCGGATCGGCCGGCGCATACTGGCCGAAGTCGATACCGGTCCAGCCCGACATGAACACCAGCGAGCCGTCGTACGACACGTAGCGGCGGTACTCGTCGAACTTGGCCTGCGCCTTCTCGTCGGTTTCGTCGACGATCACCGTGACGAGGTTGTAGATCAGCACCTTGGCCGGATCGCGTCCCGCGGCGGCGGCCTGCGCGCGTACGTCGGCCACGTAGCGCGCGAGCTGTTCGCGGGTCGGTGCGGCGACGAACACGCATTCGGCATGCTGCGCGGCGAATGCCTTGCCGGGGCCGGACGCGCCGGCCTGGAACAGCACCGGCGTGCGCTGCGGCGACGGTTCGCACAGGTGGTAGCCGGGCACGTCGAAGAAGCGGCCCTTGTGGCCGATCTCGTGCACCTTTTCCGGATGCGTGAACACGCGGCCGTCGCGATCGCGCACCACGGCGCCATCCTCCCAACTGCCCTCGAACAGCTTGTACAGCACCTCGACGTATTCGGCCGCGACCGCATAGCGGTCGTCGTGCGTGCGCAGGCCGTGATCGCCCACGTTCTTCGCGCCGCTCTCCAGGTACGACGTGACGATGTTCCACGCGAGCCGGCCCTTCGTGTGATGATCGGCCGTCGACAGCCGGCGCGCGAACGTGTACGGGTGCTCGAACGTCGTCGACGCGGTAATGCCGATGCCGAGATGCTCGGTCGCCATCGCGATCGGCGCGGCGAGCTGCAGCGGGTCGTTGACCGGGATCTGCGCGGCCTGATGCAGCGCGTGATAGTTGCTGCCCTTGTAGACGTCGTAATAACCGATCACGTCCGCGATGAAGATCGCGTCGAAGATCCCGCGTTCGAGTACGCGAGCGAGGTCGGTCCAGTAGTCGAGATCCTTGTACTGCCACGAGCGGTCGCGCGGATGCGCCCACAGGCCGGGCGACTGGTGGCCGACGCAGTTCATCTCGAACGCATTGAAGCGGATCGTCTTGCTCATCGTGCGGCTCCCGTTTCCGCGCTGGCGCCCGCACCGTTGCCGACACGCCAGACGAACGGCGGCGTACGGCCATTGATGACCCAGTCGCCGACGATCCGCGCCTTGTAGACGAGCGGATTGTGCGACGACACCGTGCGCGCGTTGCGCCAGTGCCGGTCGAGTGCGGTCGTGGTGCGCGTCGCGGACGCGCCAAGCGCGTCGAACAGGCGCGTCGCCGCGCGCAGCACGAGTTCGGACACGACGAGCTGGCTCTGCGCGGATTCGATCTCTGCCGCGACGTTCGCCGCGTGCTCGGCCGCCTCGTCGCCGCCGAAGCGCGCTTCATAGGCATGCTGAAGCGGCTGCGCGGCGCGCAGCGCGAGTGCGTCGGCCGCGTATGCCCATGAAGCGATCTCGCCGATCACCTGCTGCAGCTGCGCGTCGTCGCCCGCCCGCGCCGCGTTGCCGTGGCTGTACACGCGTGTGCGGTTGCGCACGAGCTCGCCGGCGTCGCGCACGATTGCGTGACCGATGCCGGCCAGCGTCGCGACGTGGAATAGTTGATAGAACGCGGTCTGGTACTTGAAGCGGCGCGCGAAGTCGATCACGTTGTCGGCGTCGACGCTCGCATCCTCGAAGCGCGTCGTGCCGCTGCCGGTCGTCGTCTGGCCGAAGCCGTCCCAGTCGTCCTCGCGAATCACGCCGGGCTGTGCGGTCGCGACGGCGACGATCACGTCGCTGCCGTCGTGCGCGCGCTGCGCGAACACGTCAATCCAGTCGGCGAACAGGCTGCCCGTGCTGTAGAACTTCCGGCCGTTCAGCACGAGCCGGCCGTTCTGCTCCGATACCTTCGTGACGGTCTGGCCGAGCGGCACGTCACCTGCCTCCGACCACGCATTGCCGACGAGCTGGCCGCTCGCGAAGCGGTCGAACCAGGTCGTGCGCTGCGGGCCGGGCGGGGCGTTCAGCCAGTCCTCGACGAAGGCGAAATGTCCGCGTAACGCCTGCGGCAGATTGGAATCTGCAGCGGCCAGCTCGGTCAGCAGCCTGAACAACTGCGGCAGCGATGCACCGGCGCCGCCCGCGCCGGCCGGCAGCCGCACCGCGCCGAAGCCCGCCGATTTCAGCCAGCCGATTGCCTCGTGCGGCAGTTCGCGGCGGCGTTCGCGTTCGGCGGTGCCGGCGGCGATGCGCTCGAAGATCGGCCGGAACCTGCTCGCGAGCGTGTCGTAGTCGGTACCGGTGGAAAGGTCGGGGGCTGCGTGCGACGAAGTCATGCGGGGTTCCTCGAAGAGCGGGGCCGATTGCGCCGGGAGGCCAGTATAGGAAGCGCGCGGCGAGCGTTCCAATAACGGATTCGCAGATCGTTATCGTCGATGCGTATTACCGCGACAGTCGTGAACTGCGCCGACGTTGCGACGTCGATTGCGACGCGCAAGCACGGTGTCGCGCGCGAGAATCGCCAGGTCGTTTGTTATCCAAAGGAATATCGTTCCGAGAATCGCTCGTTTTTACAGCTTGCGCTGCGCTGCTAGATTGAACGCTTTCGTCATTCGACAGGAGGGTCCGATGTCAGACACGAGCGCCACGATTCAGGAGCGGCCGGTTGAAGCACAACCGCACGTCGCCCGTGTGATTGCCGACGACGCGCAGGCGATCGAGGCCGCGCACGCGCTTGCGCAGCGGCTCGCGGAAGGGGCCGCCGAGCGCGATCGCACCCGCCGCCTGCCGCGCGACGAAATAGAATGGTTCTCGCAGTCGGGGCTGTGGGCGATCACGGTGCCGAAGGCATACGGTGGCGCAGGCGTGTCGCATGTCACGCTGACCGAAGTCATCAAGATCGTCGCGGCGGCCGATCCGTCGCTCGGGCAGTTGCCGCAGAATCATTTCGGGCTGGTCGACGTGATTACGCTGACTGGCACCGACGCGCAGAAGCGTCATTTCTTCGCGGAAATATTGAGCGGAAAGCGCTTCGGCAACGGGTTCTCGGAGAAAGGCACGAAGCACGTGCTCGACCTGAAGACGCGCGTGCGCAGCGACGGCGAAGACTACGTCGTCGACGGCACGAAGTTTTACTCGACCGGTGCGCTGTTCGCCCATTACGTCCCGGTGCTCGGCCTCGACGACGCGCACCAGGCGTGGCTTGCGTATGTGCCGCAACCGACGACGGGGCTGACCGTGATCGACGACTGGTCGGGTTTCGGACAACGCACGACCGCGAGCGGCACGGTCGTGCTCGACGCGGCGCGCGTCCCGGCGTCGCACGTGCTGCCCGCGCAGCGCGTGTCGGACGTGCCGACGCTCAACGGCCCGCTGTCGCAGATCATCCAGGCCGCGATCGACGCGGGCATCGCGAAGGCGGCCATCGACGATACGCTGGCGTTCGTGCGGACCCGCACGCGGCCCTGGATCGACAGCGGCGTCGAGCGGGCTGTCGACGATCCGCTGACGATTCGCGAGATCGGCCACCTGCACATCCAGCTGCACGCGGCCGAGGCATTGCTCGAACGTGCGGCGCGCACGCTCGACGAAATCACGGCGCGCGGTGAAGTGACCGAAGACGACGTCGCGCGCGCATCAGTCGCGGTCGGCGAAGCGAAGGTATTGACGACCGAGGTCGCGCTGCTCGCGGGCGAGAAGCTGTTCGAGCTGGCCGGCACGCAGTCGACGCTCGCCGAGCACAACCTCGACCGGCATTGGCGCAACGCGCGCACGCATACGCTGCACGATCCGGTGCGCTGGAAATATCACCTGGTCGGCAACTACTACCTGAACGGCGTGCGCCCGGCACGCCATGCGTGGAACTGAAGCGCCCCGCGGTTCGACCGGCCGCCGCGCATCGCGCTAGCGGTCGGTCGCCAGCACCGCGCGTGCCAATAGCCGCGCGATACCGTCGAGCGTAAACCCCAGTGCGCCGATGACGAGAATCACTGCCGTCAGTTCGGAATACGCGAGCCGGTCGCGCGTGTCGAGGATCAGGTAACCGAGCCCCGCGCTGACGCCCAGCATCTCGGCCGGCACCAGCACGATCCACAGGATGCCGATCGCGAGCCGGATCCCGTTGAGCAGCGGCCCCGCGATGGCCGGCAGCATGATGTGGAGCAGCAGCTCGCGGCGGGTGGCCGACAGGCTCTCGCCGAGTTGCAGCCAGCGCCGGTCGATCTGGGCGACCCCGGCCGCCGTGCTCATCAGCACGGGCCACAGCGCGGCAAAGCCGAGCAGGAAGTAGATCGCGCGGTCGCCGATGCCGAACGACATCACGGCAAGCGGCATCCACGACAACGGCGACACCATTCGCAGGAACTGGAAGGTCGGCGACAGCACGCGCTCGACCCATTGCACGCGGCCGATCAGCAACCCGAGCGGGACGCCGGCCAGCAGCGCCGCGCCGAGCCCGACGCCGATGCGCCGCAGGCTGACGAGCGCGTGCTCGACCAGATGATCGTCCGCACACAGCGCCCGCAGGCTGGCGAACGCGCTGTCCGGCGCGAACTGCCGGCCGAGCGAGCCGGGTTCGGTCAACGCATGGATCGCGGCCCACCATACGACGACGGTCGCGACGAGGCCGGCCACGCCGAGCCATCCGGCGGTAGCGCGCACCAGGTAACGGGAGCCGGAAGGCCGACGCGTTTCGCGCGCGGATGACCGGCGGGGGGCAAGCGCGTCAGACAACGATGATCTCCTCTCGCTTGAAGGCGCCGGGTTGACCGAACGCGGCCATCCCGCCGACCGCGTCGATACTCTTGCGCACGAACCGGTCGTCGACGAGATCGCGGGCCGCGAACGCCGGGTCGAGCGACGCCAGAAATGCACTGTCGCCATCGACCACCGTACGTTTCAGGCGCTGAACCAGCGCCTCGGTATAGCTCGGGAACGGATACGGCTGGAAGTCGATCCGTTTTCCGTTCCAGTCGGCATGGCGGATCGCGCCGCTTGTACGATACGTATCGGCAAGCGACGCCGACGGAACCAGCACGCGATCCAGCGCTGCGAGCGTATGCGGCGAATAGCGGTGGGCGCCGTTCTTCGACATCAACTGCGCGGTTTCCTGCGGATGCGAGCGCGCCCACACCTGCGCCTTCACGATCGCGTTGACGACTTTCTGCGACCACGCGGGGCGCTGCGCCAGATCGTGCTCGTGCATGAACACGACGCAGCACGCATGGTTCTTCCAGACATCGCCGGTGAAGCGCAGGATCTTGCCGATCTTCATCAATTCCGCCGTCGCGTTGAACGGCTCGGCGACGATATACCCGGCGATCTGGCGTGCGGCGAGCGCGGGCAGCATGTCCGACGGCGCCATGACGACCAGGTTGACCTCGTTCGCCGCCGGTGTGCCGCGCCGCTTGAGCACGGGCACGAGCCCTTGCTGGCGCAGCATGTCCTGCAGCACGACGTTGTGGATCGAATACCAGAACGGAATCGCGACGGTCTTGCCGCCGAGGTCGCGCAGCGAATCGACGTCGGGCGCGACCGTCAGCCCGGAGCCGTTCACGTGATTCCATGCGACCACCTTCGCCGGTGCGCGGCTGCCGTAGCGCGCCCAGAGCGTCATCGGCGACAGCAGGTGCACGACGTTGACCTGGCCGGACAGGAACGCTTCGACGAGTTGCGCCCAGCTGCGCAGCAGCTTCGGCTGCTCGACGTTCAGCCCTTCGGCCGCGAAATAGCCGTTGTTGTGGGCCACCAGCAGCGGCGCTGCGTCGGTGATCGGCAGATAGCCGATGCGAACGGGCGCATCGGGTTCCGTCGCGGCGTGCGCGTTCGCCGCGGACAGCAGCGGGGCGGCACCCGTCGCGGTGAACAGGGCCGCAAGCTTCAGCCATTCGCGGCGCGACATCGGAATCTGGCACATGGGTAGGCAGGTCAGGTCAGGGAGGGGAGTTCGGTGGCGTGCGGGCGCTTCATGCCGGCCTGCAACGCCTTCAGGATGTCGATGCGCATCGTGCCGAGTTCGCTGACGAACGCGTCGCGCGGATGCGGGAAATCGACATGCCATGCATCGATCAAGCGGCCTTGCGTACCGAGCAGCACGATGCGGTCGGCCACGAGCAGCGCTTCGTCGATGTCATGGGTCACGAGCACCGTCGCGCAGCGTGTCGACGAGACGATGCTCACCAGCAGCCGTTGCATCGCGGCGCGCGTGATTTCGTCGAGCGCCGAGAATGGCTCGTCGAGCAGCAGGGCCTGCGGTTGACGCGCCAACGCACGTGCGAGCGCCGCGCGCTGCGCCATGCCGCCGGAGAGTTGGGCAGGGCGCAGCGCCGCGGCGGCTTCGAGCCCGACCGCTCGCAGCGCGGATCGGACCCGCTCGCGTTGCCGGTCGCGCGTGAGGCGCGCCTGATGCTTGAATGCGAGCCCGAACGCGACGTTGCTTTCGGTCGACAGCCACGGTAGCAGGCAGGGATCCTGAAACGCGATCGCGATCCGCGGATGCGGGCCCTGCAGCGTCGCGCCGTTGATCGACACGGTGCCCGATTGCGCTTGCTCCAGGCCGGCCAGTGCGCGCAGCAGGCTCGACTTGCCGGTGCCGCTCGGGCCGATCAACGCGACGATTTCGCCCGCGTCGACCGACAGCGAGACATCGGCAAGCACGATATTGCGTGGCGGTTCGCCGTAGCCGAGCGTCAGGTGGCGGGCATCCAGCAGCGCGGGCGTCATGCGGCGATACTCCGCGTCTGCGCCGCGAGTTGCGCCTTCAACTGCACCACGCTCGGCGTGACGATCGGAATGAACGCCGCTTCGCGCCAGCGCCGATCGAAGCCGAGCCCGGCATCGCGCAGATAGCCGCGGCCGCCGCTGGCCTCGAGTTCAAGGTTCACCGCGCTCGCCACCAGCGTCGCGAGCGTGATGCGCAGCTCGAACAGGCGGTTGGGGTGCATGCGCAGGCTGCCGTCGGCAATACCGGATGACAACAGCGCACACGCGGCGCTCAATTCGGCCGCGCACGTATCGACTTCGGGGCCGAGAATGCCGCGCGTCGTCTCCGCCGCGTGGCGCGCTTCGGCCAACGCACGACGCGCGAGCCCGATGGACAGCCCGCACTGCAAGCCGAGGAACGCTGGCCGCACCGCAGGCAGGAACGCTTGCGCGTCCGCGTGGATCAGCCATGCGCTATCGGTCGGTACGTCTTCAAGCTGCAATGCGGCGGTGTTGCTGCCGCGCAGCGCGATCAGGTCGAGATCCGCGCTGCGTGTCAGGCCGGGCGCGTCATGCGGGATCGCGACGATCGCGGACGGACGGCCATCGCGAAACGACACGGCCGCCGCGACGACGAACTGCTCCGCGCGCAGGTTCGTCACCCAGGCCATCCGGCCCGTCAACCGGCAGTCTTCGGCCGCCTCCGTGCGCCGCGCGGCTTCGATCTGAAGCGACTCGATCCCGCACAGATATTTCATCGCGTTCGACAGGCCGCTTGCGCCGGCGCAGGTCCCGTCGAGCAGTGCCGGCAGCAGGCGCTCGCGCAGCGCGGTATTGGGGCTTTGCAGCAGATACTCGATGAAGCTGCGCTGACCCCAGAGCACGAATGCCGCCGCGAGCGAATGTTCGGCCACCGCGGCGATACTCGCGATCGCATCGGTTGTGGTGCCGCCCGCGCCGCCGAGGTTCGCCGGCACGCCGAGCCGGAACAGCCCGGCGGCCGCCAGGCGCGGCACGACCTCGGCTTTCGAGTCGGCGCTCGTGTCGAGCTGCGTCGCGTTCGAGTCGAGCCAGTCGACGAGCGATGCGTCGAGGGCGGGCGCCGTCAGGCGGCCTGTGTCCGGGGTTCCCATCGGTATGCCGCCAGTTCGGGGTTGAGTTCGTTGCGCGCCAGGTTGTTCGCGAAGTTGCACAGCGTCGCGAGGCTCACGCCCAGCACCACCTCGAGCGCGTTCGCTTCGGTAAAACCGGCCGCGAGGAACGCGTCGAGCGCATCGTCGGGCACGGCGCCGCGTGTCGCGATCACTGCGCGCGTGAATTCAGCGACGGCGTTCAGTCGCGCATCGGCCACCGGCTCGCCGTCGCGCAACGCGTCGACTGCGGCGCGATCGACGTTCGCCTTTTTCAATGCGGCCGCGGTGTGTCCGGCCACGCAGAACGCACAGCCGTGAACGGCGGCCGCGGTGATCTGAACCGCTTCGCGTTCGGCGAACGTGAGGCCCGCGCGGCCGTTGATCTCGGCGACGGTCAGATAGGTTTCGAGGGCGACCGGCGCATTCGAGAGCGAGCGCACGAGGTTCGGCAGAAAGCCGTTCGCACGTTGCGATTTTTCGAGGAATGGCTGGCTGGGCGCAGGGGCCGTTTCGACGGTGGGCAAGGGCAGACGACTCACAGGATTCTCCGGAAGGGCAGTGAGATCATTGTCGAGCCCGCACCGCCGCCGGACAATGCGCGAACATCCGCGATTCCTGTGCGTTCGTCCCGCGAGGCGGCGTCGCGCCGTCCGGCTAGTGCAGGCGAGCGGCCGGTTGCGACGCGCCGTCGCGGTCACGACGCCATGCGCCGGGTTGCATGCCCATCGTGCGCTTGAATGCGTGGGCAAATGCCGATTCCGACTGATAGCCGACGCGTTCGCCCGTACGCGAAATCGGCAAGCCCTGCTGCAACAGGTCCGCCGCGAGCCGCATGCGCACCAGCGTGACGAACTGCATCGGCGGATGGCCCGACGCTTCGCTGAAGTGCTTGCAGAACGCGGTGCGCGACATGTTGGCGAACGCGGCCATCGACTCGGTGGTCCACGCGTCGCCGGGCGCATCGATGATCGCGGCCACGAGCGTGCCAAAGCCGGTCCGCTGCATCAGCGATGCGAGCCCGCTGGCCACGGTATCGTGCCCCGCGGCGTCACGGACCGCGTAGAACAGCAGCAGTTCGACCAGTTTGTCGATCAGCGGCGAAGGCTCGTCGACGCCATGGCGGCCCTCGGCGCGAATGAGGTCGAACAGCCCGTGGATGCCGCGATGGGCGCCGTCGCCGCGCCGCACGATCAGGCACGCGGGAAACAGCGACACGATCGCGCGCGAGATGGCGGACCGGAATTCGATGAAGCCGCACGCGAGGCCGACGCTGCCGTCGACCGACGGGTCGAGCGGTTGCATCGACCCGCGTCGCTCGACGGGCTGGCCTTCGGCGATCGCGCAGGCCTTCGGGTTGACCGCGCTCGGCGACAACCCGTGCGGCACGTCGCGCAGCAGGAACACCGCATCCCCTTCGGAGACGGGGATGCTGTCGCGCCCGTCGGCAAAGTGAAGCCACGCGGCACCGTGCAGGATGATGTGGAAGCTCGCCTTGGCCCGACCGGCGGTCGACGCCTGCCAGTCCCCGCAATACTGGCCGACGTGAAAGAGCTGGCTTCTGGGCTCCAGGCTGGAGAGCAGCCAATGGACGACCTTGTCTGTTTGCGCGGACATTCCGATGCTGGAAGGAGGGTGACGCGCCCATGCTACGGGCAGCGCCGCGCGGCTCAAACCAACGATTCGTAGAAAGCATTTTCCTGTCGCGGCGAAGGCGGGCCCGCCGTCCGCCTAGGACTCCCGTCGAACGAGTTCGAGCCCTTCCCGGTACGTCGTCACCTCGAACTCGGGAAACCGGCGCTTGAACTTTGTGGAATCGAAGCGGTTGTCATGCTCGTAGCGGGGCAGGAGCTCCCTGATTTCGCGCACCTGCGGCGAGAAGAGGCCGGCGGCCGCAAAGGCCCATTTCCCGACGATCGTATAGGCTGGCTTGCGTCCGAACGCGTCGCTGGCCATCGCGACGAACTCCCGGTACGTCGGCCGGTCGTCGCAGCACGGCAGATGCCAAGTCTGCCCGAACGCATCCGGCGTGTTGCCCAGCGTCGCGAGTGCGCGGCTCGCGTCGGGCGTCCAGATGAGCGTGCGGCGCGTGTCGTCACGCAACGGCACCTTCGGCTTCTTGCCGGCCTTGAGCTTGTCGAGGATCAACGCATTCGTGAAGCTCTGCGTCTTGCCCGGGCCATAGAATTCCGGCGCCCGCCCGATCAGGACCGGAATGTCGCCGCGCGCCATCTCGTCGAGCACCATCGACGCCATCGCCGCGCGTACCTTGCCCTTGCGACCGACCGGCGCGAACGGCGTGGCCTCCGTCTGCAACCGGCTGTCCTGCGGATACATGTAGGTGTTGTCGAAATAGGCGAATCCGGCGCCTTCGGCCCGGCACGCATCCAGCGCGTTCCTCAACATCACCGGAAACTGCGTTTCCCACAGTTGCGTGTCCGGCGGCAGGCCGGCGGTGAAATAGACGAGGCGGCTGCCCTTGACCGCCTGCGCGGTCTGCTTCGCGTCAAGGAGATTGGCCGGCACCAGGCTGTCGGTGTCGTTGACCTTGTGCGGATTGCGGCTCACGAGACGGAGGTCCACGGTGCCCATATGGTGCAGTTCCCGGGCCAATTCCGTGGCGATCTGGCCGTTTGCCCCTAATATCGTTTGCATGTCGTCTGCCCGTGCGGTCTTGCGTCAAAGGACGGTAGACCAGAGGCTAACCTTGAAGGCAGCTTCAAGGTCAAGCAGGGGGATCCGGACGAAAACGGAGGCGGCTGTCGGCGGGCATCGATTGATGACGAGCCGCATCGATCGTTCAGAAAATTACACTGGCTTTCGCATGCTCGCGACAATTGCCTCCGCGGCCCGGATCACCGGGAGATCGACCATGCGGCCGTCCAGGCTGAACACCGCGCCGCCGTGTTTCGCGACTTCGTCGATCACGCGGTGCGCCCACGCCTGTTCGGCAGCCGAATGGCCCATCGCCTCGTTCACGCCGGCGACCTGCGCCGGGTGAATGCACAGCTTGCCGCCGAAGCCGAACGCGCGTGCGCGCCGGGCATCGGCCGCGAGCTGGGCGGGGTCGTCGGTACGAACGGTCACGCCGTCGATCGGCGCGGGCAGCCGTGCACGGCGCGACGCGGCCACGAGCGCATTGCGCGCAAAGGCCAGCTCCGGCTCGTCGGGCGATGCGCGCATGCCGAGGTCGAGCTGGAAATCCAGATGACCGAACGCAACGCGAACGACCTGCGGATCGCGCACCAGCGCGTCCGCCGCATCGAGCCCGGCCAGCGATTCGATCAGCGCGACGATGCGCGCTTCCTCGCCGAGCTGCGCCGCGACGGCGCGCAGCGCGTTCGGCGCTTCCGACTTCGGCAGCATCACAGCGACGCCTTGCGGCATCCAGTCGCGCAGCAGTGCGATGTCCGCGTCGTGCCACGGCGTACCGACGGCATTCACGCGCACGACGGTGCGCGCGCGCTGCGCCGAAGCGAGCAGCGGCAGATGTTGCGCGAGCTGCGCGCGCGCGGCGTCCTTGCTGTCGATGCCGACTGCATCCTCGAGATCGATGACGATGCAGTCGGCTGCGGAATCGAACGCCTTCGCAAAGCGCTCGGGGCGCGTGGCCGGCACGAACAGGAAACTGCGCGCGTGATGCACGGGAGAAGAGGGCGTGGACATGGTTCAGATCGCGCCGGCGGCGCGCAGTTGTTCGATATCGGCGTCGGAGCGCCCGAGCTCGCGGAGAATGGTCGTACTGTGTTCGCCGAGCGCGGGCACCGCGTCCATGCGAACGTCGAAGCTGTCGATCGTGGCGGGCGGCAGCAGTGCCTGCAGTTCGCCGGCGGGGGAATCGACGGCGCGAAACCGCTGGCGGGCATGCAGTTGCGGGTGCGCCCAGAGATCGCCTACCTGATTGACGGCCGCGTTGGCGATTTGCGCGTCGTCCAGGCGCGCGATGACCTCCTGCGCGGTAAGGCCGGCAAACGCCGCTTCGATCACGGCCTTCAGTTCGGCGCGATGTTCCGAGCGGCGCACGTTGGCGTCGAAGCGCGGGTCGGTCGCGAGCGCCGGGTCGCGCAGTACGGCGTCGCAGAACACCTTCCACTCGCGCTCGTTCTGCAGGCCCAGCATCACGACGCGGCCATCGCCCGCCGTGAACGGGCCGTACGGATAGATCGTCGCGTGCGCCGCGCCGTTGCGGCCCGGCTGCTGCTGGCCGTTGTACGCGTAGTACATCGGGAAGCCCATCCACTCGGCCAGCGCCTCGAGCATCGAGATTTCCACGTGCGAGCCTTCGGCCGTGACGCCGCGCTGCAGGAGCGCACTGAGAATGCCGGTGTACGCATACATGCCGGCCGCGATATCCGCGATCGAGTTGCCGGCCTTGCTCGGCTCGTCGGGGGTGCCGGTGAT
Organism: Burkholderia cepacia; assembly: GCF_029962485.1. Classification (NCBI taxonomy): domain Bacteria; kingdom Pseudomonadati; phylum Pseudomonadota; class Betaproteobacteria; order Burkholderiales; family Burkholderiaceae; genus Burkholderia; species Burkholderia cepacia. The sequence goes on along the minus strand of NZ_CP073639.1, from coordinate 472,870 downwards.
CGACAGGAACGCGGCCTCGCTCTGGATCAGCAGGTCGTAGGCCTTCTTGTCGCGATAGGGGCCGTCGCCGCCGTAGCCGGAGATGTCGCACACGATGAGGCGCGGATATTTCGCGTGCAGCGCATCGAACGACAGCCCCATGCGCGCGGCCGCGCCCGGTGCGAGGTTCTGCACCAGCACGTCGGCCTGGGCAATGAGCTCGCCGAGCACGTCCTGCGCGGCGGGCTGCTTCAGGTCCAGCGTGAGGCTTTCCTTCGAGCGGTTGGTCCAGACGAAGTGCGACGCGAGTCCGCGCGTACGGTGATCGTAGGCGCGCGCGAAATCGCCGACGCCCGGGCGCTCCACCTTGATCACGCGCGCGCCGAGGTCGGCGAGCTGGCGGGTGCAGAAGGGCGCGGCGATCGCGTGTTCGAGCGTGACGACGGTCATCCCGCTCAGGGGGCCTTTTCGAGCTTGCATGGTCAGTAGGAACGGGGAAGCTCCAGCACGTGCTCGGCCACATGCCCGAGAATCATGTTCGTGGAGATCGGTGCGACCTGGTACAGGCGCGTTTCGCGGAACTTGCGCTCCACGTCGTATTCGCAGGCGAAGCCGAAGCCGCCGTGCGTCTGCAGGCAAGCGTTGGCGGCTTCCCAGCTCGCCTTCGCGGCCAGGTACTTGGCCATGTTCGCCTCGACCCCCGCGTTCTGGCGCGCGTCGATCTTCTCGCACGCGCGCCAGCGCATCAGGTTCGCGGCCTCCAGCTCGATGAACGATTCGGCCAGCGGAAACTGGATGCCCTGGTTCTGCCCGATCGGGCGGCCGAACACCTTGCGCTCGACCGCGTAATCGCGCGCCTTCTCCAGGAACCAGTAACCGTCGCCGATGCACTCGGCCGCGATCAGCGTGCGCTCGGCGTTCAGGCCGTCGAAGATCACCTTCAGCCCCTTGCCCTCGGTGCCCAGCAGCGCGTCCTCCGGCAGTTCGAGATTGTCGAAGAACAGCTCGTTGGTCTCGTGATTGACCATATTGAGGATCGGCCGCACGGTGAGGCCGTTGCCAATCGCCTTGTCCAGCTCGACGATGAAACACGACAGGCCGTCGCTCTTCTTCTGCACCTGGTCCAACGGCGTGGTGCGCGCGAGCAGGATCAGCAGGTCGCTGTGCTGGACGCGCGAAATCCACACCTTCTGGCCGTTGACGACCCAACGGCCGTCTTTCTTCACGGCCGTGGTCTGGAGCCTGGTCGTATCGCTGCCGGTGGTCGGCTCGGTCACGCCCATCGACTGCACGCGCAGTTCGCCCGACGCGATGCGCGGCAGATAGTGCTGCTTCTGCGCTTCCGTCCCGCTGAACACGATCGTGTTCATCACGTACATCTGGCCGTGGCATGCGCCCGAGTTGCCGCCGGAGCGGTTGATCTCTTCCATGATGACCGACGCCTCGGCCATCGACAGGCCCGGGCCGCCGTATTCCTGCGGAATCAGCGCGGCCAGCCAGCCGGCCTGCGTCAAGGCGTTGACGAACGCCTCGGGATACCCGCGCGCTTCGTCGATCTTGCGGTGGTACTCGGCCGGGAACTGGCTGCACAGGTCGCGCACCGCATCGCGGATTGCCTGGTACTGGTCGGGGGCGGAAAAAATGGAAGCGCTCATCAATCCTGTCTCGTCACTGGCATCGTCCCGGTCCATAATAAGTTTTGATGGATCCGTTAAAAAATAGAATTTTTTGATCGATGGATCAGTTTTCGGTATCGAGGACCCTGCGATGGATCTGAAGCAACTGCGCGCGTTCGTCACCGTGGCGGAAACCGGCAATGTCACGCGTGCGTCGAACCTGCTGAATCTCGTGCAGCCCGCGGTGTCGCGCCAGTTGCGCCTGCTCGAAGAGGACATGGGCACGGAGCTGTTCGACCGCAGCCGCCACGGGATGCAGCTCACGCCGTCGGGCAAGACGATGCTCGAGTACGCGCGGCGCATCCTCAACGAGGTGGCACGGGCCAAGGCCGAGATCCAGCCGACCGACGGGCCCGTCGCCGGCATCGTGAGCATCGGGCTGCTGGCCAGCACGTCGGACCTGCTGGCCACGCGGCTGGCCGGCGAGGTCGCGCGGCGTTACCCGCACATTTGCCTGCGGCTCACTATCGGCTATGCCGGGCACCTGCAGGACTGGCTCGAAGCCGGCGACGTGGATGCCGCGCTGTTGTACGGGCAGAAGGAAACGCCCGCGCTGCACGTCAAGGCGCTGATCGAGGAAAGCCTGTGGGCCGTGGCCGCGCCGTCCGTGGGGCTGTCGCGCAAGCGGCCGGTCGCGCTGTCGCGCGTGGCGAGCGAGCCGTTCATCCTGCCGTCCGCGCCGCAGGGCCTGCGCGCGGCGATCGAGCACGCGGCGGCCGAGGCCGACGTGACGTTGCGGGTAGTGGCCGAAACCAATGCACTGAGCGTACAGAAGGAACTGGTCGCGCAAGGTCACGGGTGGACGATTCTGCCGGCGGTCGCCGTCACGCAGGAGATCGAGCAGCGCTCGCTGAGCGCGGCGCCGCTCGCGCCGCCCGGGCTGCGGCGCACGATCGTGCTGGCCGCGCCCAGCAGCCGGCAAGCGACCGCGCCGGTGCGCTGTGTGGTCGCCGTGCTGCTCGACTGCGTAAAGGGCACCTTCGAACAGGGCCACTGGCCCGACGCGCGCTGGCTCGGCTAGGCCTGCCGGGCGGACAGGCCACGGCGGGCGTGCCCGTCCGGCAGGCCCCGGCAGTATCGGCCGGAGCCGCGCGGCGCTTACTTCAGCGGCATGCAGATGCGCGTTTGCAAGCGAGCGGGCGGTGTAGTGCGCGGGTCGTTCAGGTATTGCTCGAACATCGGGAAATCGGCCGGCACCATGCCGCTGGCGGGCAGCCACTCGGAGAACATCCAGTTATACGGCTGGTCCATTTCGTTGTACGGCCCGGTGTAAGTCAGGATCGCGCAGCGGCCGGCCGGAATCTCGAAGCGCTCGAGTTCGTCGCCGAGGTCGGCGTCGGACGCGACGGACATGCCCGCCATCGAGCGCAACCGGTCGGACGGCACCTGTTCGGGATCGTCGAAATACACGCCGAAGCCGATCGCTTCGGGACGCGCCAGGCCGCGGGCGGCGGCCAGCATGAACGCACGGGTGAAGACCGGGCCGATTTCCTGATAACTGCCGCGATGCGGCAACGCGGCCAGGACGGCGCCGGGGAAGGTTTCGATGGTGACGGGATACATGCCGAGCTCCTTGGGATTGAACGGACGGGAGCGGGCCGCGCGGTAGCGCCCCGGCGACAGGCCGAAGGTCGCGCCGAACGCGCGGGTGAAGGCAGCGTCCGACGCATAGCCGGCACGCTGCGCAACATCACGCAATGGCGCCCCGGTCCCGCCCAACGCGACTGCCGCGCGGTGCATGCGCAGGCGCTGCACGGTGGCGTTCACCGTTTCACCCATCAGCGCGCGGTAGACGCGGTGAAAGTGATACGGCGACAGGCACGCGAGGTCGGCCAGCTGGTACAGATCCGGGTCGGCCTCGGGGTGACTTGCCAGCCAGCGCAGGACAGGCTCCATGCGCAGCGCGTATTGGGTACGGGTTCGGGGTTTCAATTGCGGGCTCCTGGGGAGCAATGTAGGGTCGGCGCGTTTGCAGATTTTGCGGTTTTTAGGGATGGCTGTGAACGGCTGGCTCGCGCGGACGCCTGACCCGGCCGCACTCGTGGAAGTGACGCGTCGTCGCCGAAGAACGTGGGAATCGCGTCGAACCCGCCGCCGTCGCGATCGGCATGCGCGCCGTGCCGGGGCGGTTCGAACCCGCGCTGGAGTCAGTCGCCGGGAAGGTTGGGGCCCGCAAGCGCAGCGTTGCTTGACGACATTTCATGCCGAAGATCGAACGACGCGGTGCGAGTACACCTTGTCGAGTGCCGCTGACAGGGTCGCGTGGCCGTTTTCCGTCACGGTCGGTGTACAGCCCGCGATGTGCGATCGATGTGTGTACGGGGGATTGTGCGAAGGGTGGTTCGCATTCGGGACGCAGGCCGTTGACGATGACGCCGGCTGCGAACCTGCCAGCGGCCGCGCGGCGAACTGGCGGCCCGAACGTCTGACTATGGCGCGGCCGGCGGGGTGGCCCCGCCCGACTGCGACGCCCCGCTCATTGCCGGCCGGCGCCCGTGTTCTGGCCGTTCATGGCTGCCACGCGTGCCTGGGCAGCCTGCAGGTTTTCCGGGTAATGCGTATTTCTGGCCATGGATGGCTTGTAGCCGGCCTTTTCGAGTTGAACGAGTTCGTTCCGGACTTCTGCACGGGTCATCGTCGACTGTTCGGATTGCGCGAACGATACGACCGGGACGGCGAGCATCGCGCCGATCGCAACAGCTTTAAGAAAGGATTCCATAATGATTTACCTCGGATACGGATTAAGCGCGGCGCTGACAACCTGCTTGTCAGCTGCCGGTAAGAACAGTGTAGCCGAGGCCGCGCTCCCGTGCTGGTAAAACATTATTGCTTAAAGTCGTTATTTCGTATTTATAAACGTCATTTCGAAAAAATCGAATGGGTGATTCGAAATGTTCGATTCATCCAGGAATAAAAATGACTCGACGGGAAACACATTCCGAAAACCGCGCGAACCTGGCTGCTCGCGTTCACCGCCGCGCGATGAATCGCTCGAGCAGATCCGGGTGGTCGAACTTGTCTCGCCACCATTGCAGCGCGCGGCCGGCTTCGTCGTCGCGCCATGCGAGGTAGCACTCGGCCGTTTCGCGCATTCCGGTTACGCGGCGTGTGACGAGTCGGCCTTCTTCGATTGCGCGGGCGGCAATGCTTGCAGGAAGCGTGCCGACAGCAAGCCCTTCGCATTGCACCGCCAGCTTGGCCTCGAGGGTCGGTACCGCGAGATACGGTTGAGACGGCTGGAACGCCGACGAACGCAGGAGCGATTCGCGCGAAGGGCCGCTGACCACCGCGCAACGGTATCGAGTCACGGCTTCCAGCGTGAGCGGTTCCGGCATCGTCGCAAGAGGGTGATGCGGCGCGACCGCGAAAACATAACGCAGCGTGCCGATCGGGCGCGCGACGATGTCCGTCAGCGCGGGCGGCTCCCCCGTTGCGCCGACCACGAAATCCGCGCGTCGCGACACGAGTGCATCCCAGGTGCCGCCAAGCACATCGGTCGACAGGTGCAAGCGCGTGTCCAGATCGAGCGCGTCGAATTCGCGCACATAGGGCCAGAAGCGTGCCAGCGGAACAATCTCGTCGACGCATATGCGCAGTTCGGTCTCCCAGCCATCCTGGATCCGTTGCGCTTTCCGCTCGAGTTGCTCGGCCGCAACGAGCAACCGGCGGCCTTCCTCGATGACGACTCGCCCCGCGCGAGTCAGCTTTGCGCGGCGGCCACTACGATCGAACAGGGTGACCCCCAGGTCGCTTTCGATTTTTTGCACGAGATAGCTGAGCGTCGACGGAACGCGATGCAACATCGCGGCCGCCTCGGAGAACGTGCTGGTCCGGTCGATCGCATCCAGTGCCTCGAAGGCTTCGAATGACAGCTTCATTGTTGTTTTCCTCGGTGCAAAGACGGGCGAATGCCCGACAGGCTTTCGTGGCTCATGGTGTTTCACGCGAAATTCAGTCCGATCGCCGCAGCAGGACATGCCGCGCCCCTCGGCCGATCGGATGTCTGCTCTCGTTTGCTTCACCGATCAGGACAATTCAGGTGTCTTAATAAAAATCCCGTTGCCGTCGTGTAACGTGTTGAGGCGTGACTCGGACGAAGCACGATCGATATCAGTCGAACCGGCGCCGGCACGTAGAACCTTGTCATTCGATCATCGACGAAAAAAGGAGAATCACATGAAAAAGTCCAGGCTGGCGCCGCTCGCGCTCGCAGTCCTGACGGGAGTCGTGCTGCTGGGTGCACCGGTCGCGAACGCACAGGATGCGGGCGGAACATCGGCCGCCCCCGACACCCCGACGTCGAAGCAGGAGTTGAAAGCGCAACGCAAGGCGCAACGCAAAGCCGCTCGGCAGAAGCGGAACCAGGAGCTGAGCGCGCTCGAGAAGAATGGCTATCGTGTGAGCAAGGACGATCATTATCCTCAGAGCCTCCAAAGGGCGGAGCACAAGGCGGCAGTCCAGAAAAGCACCGGCGACTCGCCCGCTCCCGGGCAATAACGATCCGGCGCCGGGACCCGCGCCGCTGCGCCGGCGCGGGGCGAATCACGGTGCCCCGCCGCACGCCCGGGCACGCTGGCCTCATGCAATCGTCGACAGCACCAGGCGCTCCGAGCCATATTCATGCAAACGATTGCGTTCATGATGATACCCATCTCCTCCTCATAATTCGCTTGATTCAGGGTTAACACTCTATCCGCTGGTGCAGATCGGCGAGTACTATTGCATCAAGTTATGCAAACGATTGCATGGAGAAAGTCATGACGGAAGAGACAGTTGCAAGTGCGATTACCGACGATCCCGCGTCTGTTACCGCGATCGTCAAGGCGGCGATGGCGGGAACCCGGGACGCCCGGTTGAAGGAGATCGTCGATGCGCTGGTCGATCATGGGCACGCGTTCCTGAAGCAGGTGAAGCTGACCGACGAGGAGTTCGAGCGCGGTCTCTCCTTCATCCGTGCCGCCGGGCATGCGTGCAACGAACGACACAACGAGGTGGTGCTCCTGGCCGACGTGCTCGGTTTTTCAACGCTCGTCGCATTGCTGAACAATTCCGACTCGACGGAGCGTACGCCGGGCGCATTGCTCGGGCCGTTCTACCGTGGCGGTTCGCCGGTCTACGAGCAAGGCCAGTCGATCGCAAGCGCGGGGTCGCCTGGCTCGCCGCTGTTCATGCGCGGCCGTGTGCTCGACGTGTCGGGCCGGCCGGTCGCGAACGCGACAGTCGACGTCTGGCAGGCATCGCCGGTCGGTCTTTACGAGAACCAGGATCCGAGCCAGCCCGAGCGCAACCTGCGCGGTCGCTTTCATACCGACGCGCAAGGGTGGTTCAACTTCCGCACCGTGCGCCCGGCCGGATACCCGGTGCCCGTCGACGGCCCGGTCGGCGCGCTGCTCGATGCGCAGAACCGTCATCCGTACCGGCCCGCGCACATCCATTTCGTGATCGTCGCCGAAGGCTATGCGACGTTGGTATCGCAGGTGTTTGCCGACGATTCCGAGCATCTCGACTCGGACGTCGTATTTGGCGTGAATCGTCGCCTCGTCGGCAATTTCGAGCGTCATGACCCGCGGACGGGGCCACACGCTGAAACGAACGAGGTGTACTACACGCTCGATTTCGAATTCGTCATGGCCGACGGTACGCCGACGTACCCGACGCCGCCGATCGACTGAACAGGAGAGAGTCGTGTCACGCAATCTGAAGGATAAAGTCGCTGTCGTTCTCGGCGGTACGGGCGGGATAGGTGTCACGACCGCGGCGCGTTTCGCCGAAGCGGGCGCGCGCGTGGTCGTGGTCGGGCGAAGCGACCTCGATGCGGCGCAGCGCCTCGCCGACACGCTGCCCGGCGACGGGCATTCCGCCGCGGTCGCGACGATCACCGAGAGCGCGACGCTCGCCGCACTGGCCGACGAGGTGCGCGCGCGTTACGGGCGTGCGGACATCCTGGTGAACGCCGCCGGCTTCACGAAGCCGGTTCGTCACGCGGATCTCGACGCACTGACGGACGATCTGATCGACGAGATCATGCAAGTCAACTGGCGCGGCCAGTTCGCGGCGATCCGCGCCTTTCGCGCGCTGCTCGACGAATCCGGCGACGGGCTCGTCGTCAACGTATCGTCGATCGCGGGCACGACCGGCAACGGCAGCAACGTCGCCTATTGCGCGGCCAAGGCGGGCATCGACGTGATGGCGCTGTCGCTCGGCCGCGCGCTTGCGCCGCGCATTCGGGTGGTGAATGTATCGCCCGGCGTCGTGGATACGCAGTTCGTTCCCGGGCGCGGCGACGATTTCAACGAAAAGGCCGCCGCGACGACACCGCTTCGCCGGATCGGCGCACCGGACGATGTCGCGACCGCCATCGTCGCCTGCGCGACGACGTTGACGTTCACGACCGGCGCAACGATCGTCGTCGACGGTGGCCGCCGGCTGAACTGATTGCCTGGAGACCTTTCGATGCATGCTCGCAAGACCATCATTACCTGCGCCGTTACGGGCAACATCACGCGACCCGACCAGCATCCGGGCCTGCCGGTCACGCCCGAGCAGATCGCGAATGCTTCGCTCGAAGCCGCGCAGGCCGGCGCCGCCGTCGTGCATATCCATGTCCGCGATCCGGCCACGGGCAGACCCTCGATGGACGTCGATCTCTATCGCGACGTCATGGCCCGGATTCGCGCGGTCGATCGCGAACTGATCATCAACCTGACGACCGGCCCGGGCGGGCGTTTCATTCCGAGCGACGACGATCCCAAGGTGGCCGCGCCGGGCACTACGCTCCTGCCGCCCGAAAAGCGCGTGGAACACATACTCGCGCTCAGGCCCGACATCTGCAGCCTCGACCTGAACACGATGAATTCGGGGGGCGATGTGGTGATCAACACGCCGAAGAACGTTACGCGGATGGCCGAAGTAATCCGCCGGGCCGGCGTGAAGCCTGAGCTCGAGATTTTCGACTCCGGCGATATCCACCTGGCGCGGGACCTCATTGCGAGCGGCGTGCTCGACGGCCCCGGGCTCTGGACCTTCGTCAGCGGCGTCAAGTATGGATTCACGGCGTCGCCGGAAACCCTGCTCTATGCGCGCGGGCTGTTGCCGCCGGGCGCGATATGGTCCGCGTTCGGGATCGGGCGTTTCGAGTTTCCGATCGTCGCGCAGGCGTGGCTCGCGGGCGGACACGTGCGTGTCGGTCTCGAGGACAACATCTATATCGAGAAAGGCGTGCTCGCCGAAAGCAACGCGGCGCTCGTCGCGCGGGCACGCGAGATCGTCACGCTGCTCGGCGGCGAGATCGCGACGAGCCGCGACGCGCGCGAATGCCTTGGTCTCGCGCGCTGAGTGCAACGCGACACACGGTATTCAAGAGCGGCGCATGGATGCGCGACGGGCCGACGGTCACCGCGCCATGCGTCCGAATCGACATTTTCCAGGAAACCATCGAGCATGAAATGCATTCGCGTCCAGCAGAAAAGCGCTGATATCAGCGCGCTCGCACTGAGCATCGACACGCAACCTGTCCCGACGATCGATACGACCGACTGCCTGGTCGAAATCGAGAGCGCGGGCGTCAACCCGAGCGACGTGAAGGCCGTGCTCGGTTTCATGCCGCACGCGGTGTGGCCGCGCACGCCGGGGCGAGACTACGCGGGGCGCGTGATCGACGGCCCGCCGGGCCTGATCGGCAAGGAAGTCTGGGGCAGCAGCGGCGAGCTCGGCATCCGTCGCGACGGCACCCACGCCAGCCATCTCGTCGTGCCGACGCACAGCGTGCGCGAGAAACCGGCAAACCTGACGATGGACGAGGCAGGCTCGATCGGCGTACCGTTCGTCACCGCTTTCGAGGGCTTGCACCGTGCCGGCGGCGTGCGACGCGGCGACGTCGTGCTCGTTCTGGGCGCCAACGGCAAGGTCGGGCAGGCGGCCGTCCAGCTGGCGACCATGGCGGGGGCGGAGGTGATCGGTGTCGTGCGCGACGATCCGTCGTACATCGGGCACGCAAACGGTGATGTCACGATGATCAATGCGTCCGCGGAACCGTTCGACGAGCTCGTGCTCGAGATGACGGCCGGCCGCGGCGCGAACATCGTCTACAACACGGTCGGGAGTCCGTACTTCGAGCGTGCGAATCGCGCGATGGCCGTGCGTGGCACGCAAATCCTGATCTCGACGATCGAGCGTGCGGTGCCGTTCGACATCTTCGCGTTCTATCGCGGACAGCACACCTACGTCGGCATCGATACGCTCGCGCTCGATACGCGACACTGCGCCGACATCCTCGACGCGTTGCTGCCGTCGTTCGAGCAGGGTTCGTTGCGGCCGTTCCCGATCGATGCCGGTTCCGTGTTCGATCTTGCGGATGCGGCACACGCGTATCGGGCGGTATTCGGCGGCACCGCGAACCGGGTGCTGCTCAAGCCATGAACGTCACGCGCTTTCGCGACGCGCCCGACTACTTCCCGCCGAATCACTTCGGGATGCAATGCGTTCGCCTGCAAGGACGCGAGGCGGGCCCGGCGGAATCGCTGTGGCTCGGCGTGTCGACGATCGAACCGGGCGGGCACACGACGATGGACGGGTCGGATGTCGAGAAGCATTACGTCGTGCTGGAAGGCCGGGTGTGCGTCGACGCGGACGGCGTCGAAGTCGAATTGCAGGCGTTCGATTCGTGCCGTCTCGCGCCGGGCGAGCGGCGTGCGCTGCATAACCGGTCGGACCGCCGCGCCAGGATCCTGCTCGCGATGCCGTTCGCGCGTCCTGCGCGCGACTAGCTGCGAACGCGGGCCGGGCGGCACAACACCGCCCGCGGCAGCTCGCCGTGAACGCAATCGGCCGGGCTGCCGCGAAGATCGGACGATCCGGCAAACCGCAGGCCATTCCGGTCAGGTTTCCGGCCGCCCGCAACCTTATATTTGTCTCACCTGATTCGCACTCGCACGCCGTGACGGCGGCGACCGTTTCGGTGGTAGGCCGATCGGCGCGACGCGTCAGGTCGCGCGCGCCCGGCTGCCTGCCGCCCGCGGTGCACAGGTCGACCCACGCACAATCAGTTCCGGCGGCAGCGTGATGCGCATCGGCGCCTTGCCCGGTGTCGTGATCATGCCGAGCAGCAGGCGCGCGGCCTGCCGGCCCATCTCGCGATGCTGGATGCGCAGCGTGGTCAGCGACGGATTCAGCATGTCGAGCAGCGGCATGTCGTTGTGCCCGATCAGCGAGATGTCCTTCGGGCACACGATCCGCCGCTCGGCAAACACGTCGTAGCAGCCGAGCGCGATCAGATCGTTTGCCGCGATGATGGCGGTCACGCTGCGATGCGTGTCGAGCAACTGCGCGCAGGCGAGGCGCCCGGCTTCGCGCGTGAACTCGGCTGCTTCCACGACGACGTTGGCCGCGAGATCGTGCTGCTGGGTGGCGATCTGGAAGCCCTGCAGCCGCGACAGACCGGTCGCGAGCCGCTCCGGCCCGGACAGGTGCGCGATGTGCTTGTGCCCGAGCCCGACCAGATGCTCGACCGCGAGCCGCATCGACAGGAAATCGTCGTTGACGACTTCCGGCACGTGGCCGCCGTCCTCGCCGCGATTGACGAGCACCACCGGCACGCCGTCGAGGATGCAGCGCCGCACGAGCGGATCGTGCCGCGCGGCTGTCGCGAGGATCAGGCCGTCCACCTGGCGCTCGAGCATCTGCTCGAGCATCCGTTCCTGGTTCTTCGGCTTGCCGACGATGTTCGCGATCAGCACGCCATAGCCTTCGGCCGCGAGTTCCTCCTCGATGCCGCAGACCATCGGCGGGAACACCGGGTTCGAGATGTCGGGCAGGCAAACGCCGATCACCTTCGATTGCCCGCCGCGCAGCGCGGAGGCAAGCCGGTTCTGCCGATAGCCGAGCGACTTGGCCGCGGCGAGCACACGACGCACGACTTCGTCGCCGATCAGGTGGCGCGTGGCCGGATTGAGCACGCGCGACACCGTCGACGCATTGACGGATGCCGCCGCGGCGACTTCGCGAATCGTGACGCGGCCGGTGCCGCGCGCTTCGGGGGATTGGCTCATGGAACCCGCTGGAGAATAGGCATCCGATTGTATCCATGCAATGGGTTGCGATCAATGTTGCAGGTGAAACCCTAATGTTTTCAGCACTAAACCTCATTGACAGCACAGTTCCATTGAGTAGGATATGCACACGTTTGCATAAAGTAAATCACATGCCGGATGCAATCGGCCGAACCGTGGCCGAAGTCGAAGATGCCATCGACAATCGGGCACGCAAAAGCCCGGAAAAACCCCGGTCGATTCAAAGATGCGACAGGTAACGTCGATGCGTTGCCCGGTCATCTTTTGTCTGAATTTATGCAAACGGTTGCACGCTGTTACCCGGGATGTCATGCCGTCAGGCGGCGTGGCCAATCTGAACGACGTACAGGAGCCAGTGGATGGAGACGAACCTTAAACCCGAACGCCAGCCGGCGCGCAAGCGGGCCGCGATGTGCATCGTCGCCGCGTCCGCCGCGACGATCGGCATCTTCCACGGCGCGAGCGCGCTTGCGGCAAGCGAGACGATCGCCGCCTTCTACAAGAACCAGGTCGATCCGCATTTCGCGCTCGTTCGTGCCGGTGTCAACGCCGAGGCGAAGCAGCTCGGCGTGTCGGTCACGAACTACGCGCCGACGCGGCCGAACGATCTCGGCGAGCAACTGAGCGAGCTGGAAGACGTCGGCGTGAAGAAACCGAACGCCGTGCTGTTCATGGGCGTGAACCCGCACGGCGTCGTGCCTGCGATCCAGAAGATCAACGCGATCGGCATTCCGGTCGTCAACTACAACGATCGTGTGGCGGGCGGCAAGTTTTCCTCGGTCGTGGTCGCGGACGACTACAACCTCGGTCTCGACGTCGCGCGTTACCTGTTCAAGAGCCTCGGCGGCAAGGGCAATGTCGTGATCCTCGAAGGCGTGAAGGGTTCGACGACGAGCGACGAACGCGAACGCGGGTTCAGGAAAGCCCTTCAGGAATTCCCGGACGTTCACCTGCTGGCGGCGCAGCCGGCGAACTATCAGCGGCTGCAGGCGCTTCAGGTGATGGAGAACCTGATCCAGTCGAATCCGAAGATCGACGGCGTGCTGGCGGCCGCCGACGTGATGGCGATGGGCGCGATCGAAGCCCTCGAGGCCGCGGGCCAGAAGCAGGTGAAGGTCGTCGGCATCGGCGGCGTGCCCGAGTCGGTCAAGGCGATCAAGGAAGGGCGGTTGCTGGCAACGGCCGAATTCAACGGCTTCAAGATGGGCTGCATCGCGACGATGGCCGCGGTCCGCACGCTGCGCAAGGAACCCGTGCCCGACACCGTGCTGATCAAGGGCATCGTGATCGACAAGACGAACTATGCGCCGTTCGAGCTGCCGGGCGATCAGCGTCAATGCCCGGCCTGGAGCGACGTGGCCAGCAAGTGACGCGCGCGGCCGGGCGGGCCGTATCGCGGGACGGCGCCGCGGCTGCCGCATGACGCACGGCCGCGCGCCGACCTGCACCGTGGAGATGAGCATGGAAACTTTGACCGGGCGCGTTCCGCGTCTCGAATTACGCAAGATCTGCAAGCATTTTCCTGGCGTGGCGGCGCTGACCGACGTCGACCTGACGCTGTACGCGGGCGAGGTGCACATGTTGCTCGGCGAAAACGGCGCCGGGAAGTCGTCGCTGATGAAGGTGTTGTTCGGCGCCTACCGTGCCGATAGCGGCGAGATCCGCTACGACGGCGTGCCGGTCGCGATCGAATCGCCCGCCGACGCGAAGCGCCTGGGCATCGCGGTGATTTTCCAGGAATTCTCGCTCGTGCCGCATCTGTCGATCGCGCAGAACATCTATCTCGGCCGCGAGCCTCGCAACCGCTTCGGCCTCGTCGATCACCGGCGCATGCATTCGGATGCCGCCGTCGTGCTCGCGCAACTCGGGCTCGCGTACGACACGCGAACCCATGCGGCGGACCTGGGGGTTGCGCAGCAACAGATGGTCGAGATTGCGAAAGCGCTGTCGCACGACGCGCGCGTGCTCGTGATGGACGAGCCGACCGCAGCCATCTCGGACCGCGAAGCCGACGCACTGTTCGCGGTCGTGCACCGGTTGCGCGACGCAGGCGTGGCGATCGTCTACATCTCGCACCGGATGAAGGAAGTGTTCGATCTCGGCGATCGCGTGACCGTTCTGCGCGACGGCCGGCTGGTGACCTCGATGCCGGCCGGCGACGCGACCCCCGACCAGTTGATTGCGCTGATGGTCGGGCGCAAGGTCGGCGCGGTCTACGAGCGCCGGTATTTCGGTGCATGCGGGGAAATGGCGCTCGACGTGCGCGAACTGACGACATCGACCGGCGTGAACGGGGTCGACTTGCAGGTGCGCTGCGGCGAGATCGTCGGATTGTCGGGCCTGGTCGGCGCCGGGCGGACCGAGGTCGCGCGCGCGGTGATCGGCGCCGATCCGATCAAAGGCGGGCGCGTCGAGATTTTCGGCAAACCGGTGTCGGGCGGCCCGCACGAAGTCGTCAGGCGCGGCGTCGGCCTGATTCCGGAAAACCGCAAGCAGGAGGGGCTCGCCCTGCGTCGCTCGGTCCACGAGAACTTGCTCGTGTCGAGCCTGTGGCATCTGTTCCCGAAGGGCTGGTATCGCCCGGCGCGCGCAACCCGGGCGACGCGCGACCTGATCGACATGCTGCGGATCGCGCCGGGCGACCCGGCGAAGCGGGCGCGCAACCTGAGCGGCGGCAACCAGCAAAAGATCGTGATCGGCAAGTGGCTCAGTGCCGAGTGTCGCCTGTACATCTTCGACGAGCCGACGCGCGGCATCGATATCGGTGCGAAGACCGAGATCTTCAACCTGATCGAGCGGCTGGTCGAGGAGGGGGCGGCCGTCCTGCTGATCAGCTCGGAGCTGTCGGAGATCGTGCACGTATGCGATCGCGCATACGTGATGCGCGGCGGCGCGATTTCGGGCGAACTGCAGCGCGAACAATTGAGCGAGCAAAACATTCTCGGTCTGGCCATGCATGGAGGTTGACGATGTCGATTGAAACGAAACGGAATGGCAGGGATCCGGCAGCGCGGCGCAAACGGCCGCTGCCTTCGATCGTATGGGCCAGTGTCGCGCTGGTCGCGGCGGCGGCTTTCGGCGTACCGGGTTTCGCGTCGCGTGCGAATCTGGTCGATATCGGCCTCCAGGTCTCGATCCTCGTGATGATCGCGATGCCGATGACCCTGGTGATCCTGAGCGAGGGGCTCGACCTGTCGGTCGGCGCGTTGCTGAGCCTCTGCGGCGTCGTGTTCGCGCAGTCGCTCGGCGTCGGCGCCGGCATCGTTGCCGCGCTCGGCGCGGCGGCGGCGGTCGGCATCGCGATCGGCCTGCTGAACGGCACGCTCGTCGCGCGCCTGGGGCTGCCGCCGTTCGTCGTGACGCTTGGCACGCTCGGCGTCGCGCACGGTGTCGCGCTCGTGATGACGGACGGCAATGCGGTGGTCGTCACGAATCCGCTCGTCGGAGCGCTTTACGGTTCGTCGGTACTCGGCGTGCCGTTCCCGATCGTCTGCGCGCTCGCGGCATACGCCGTTACGCATCTGCTGCTCTACCACACCCGGTTCGGCACCTATGTGTTCGCGATCGGCGGCAACCGGGACGCACTGACTTTGGCCGGTGTCCGGGCGCGTATCTATCACGTCGCGATCTACGTGATGAGCGGCCTGTTCGCCGGCCTTGCCGCGCTGCTGCTCGTCGGCCGCATGAACTCGGCGGAGCCGAATGCCGCGATCGGCATGGAGTTCGACGCAATCGCGGCCGTCGTTCTGGGCGGCACGTCGTTCGAGCGCGGGGAAGGGTGGTTGCCCGGCACGGTGATCGGCGTGTTGACGATCGGCGTGCTGCGCAATGCGCTCAACCTGGTCGGCATCGAATCGTCGCTGCAGGTCGTGACGATCGGCCTGCTGGTTCTGGCGGTCGTCGTTGTCGACAGTGTCCTCAAATCCCGCGTCGCAGGAGCACAAGCATGAGTATCCAGATCCCATCCCGGCTTGCGTCGATGCGCGTCATCGGCATCGATCGACGTGGCCGCCTGTCCGAAGACGCGACCGCGCTGATCTATCGCGCCGTGTTCGTCGGTGTCGTTGCCATCGCGCTCGCGTTCGCATCGGACAGTTTCGCCACGTCCGGCAACCTGCTGAACGTCCTGCGCCAGGCCAGCCTGATGTTCCTGCTCGCATCCGGTCTGACGATCGTGATCCTGTCGGGCGGGTTCGACCTGTCGATTGCCGCGAACCTCACGCTGTCCGCCTGTCTGGCGGCCGGCGCGATGAAGGCCGGTGTCTCCCCGTGGTTCGCCGTCGCGATATCGATGTCGTGCGGCGCGTCGATCGGGCTCCTGAACGGCCTGGCTGTCACGCTCCTGCGGCTGCCGCCGTTCCTAGCGACCTACGGGATGCTCTGGGTCGTGCAGGGGCTCGCCTTTCATTACATGGGCGGCAACGAGATCTTCGGCTTCCCGGCCGGTTTTCGTGCGCTCGGCACCGGGTTCTGGTGGGGCGTGCCGATTCCGGTCTACATGATGCTGCTCGTGCTGGTCGCAGGGTCGGTCGTCACCGCGCGCCTGAACATCGGCCGCGAGATCTACGCGATCGGGGCGAATCCGGAAGTGGCGCGGCTGTCCGGGATTCCGGTGCGCCGCCGCCGGATTGCGGTCTACACGATCAGCGGGTTGATGGCAGGGATCGCCGCGGTCGTTTATCTCGCGCGCGTGAATGCGGCCGATTCGGCGATGGGCGATCCGATCCTGCTGCCCGCGATCGCGGCGATCCTGATCGGCGGTGCGTCGCTGTTCGGCGGAACCGGAACCCTGCTCGGCACGCTGCTCGGCTGTCTGACCCTGGCCCTCGTCATCGATGGAATGAACCTGCTGAACCTCAATGCCAACCTGCAGCCGCTGGTCGTCGGCGTCGTGCTGCTGGTAGCAGTGCTCACCGATGCGCTCGGCCGCCGGAATGCCGAGCGCGGCGGCTGACGGTCCGCAGTCAAGACCGTCCCGACGAAAACAAAGAGACGATTTGACAAGCGACGGGACTCTTCGGCGACGGTGGCCGGCCGAAGTGTCCTTAACATGAAGTCCAGGTGATCGGCATCGCACGATCCGGTTCTGGCAAAAAATCAGATCGGCTCTCGTGACCTTTCACTACCGAAGTAGCTACCGGAATGATTAGTTATACAGATAAAAAAAGCATTCCATCCGCGGGCATCCGGCATCGAAAGACTGAAATGGAGGGGTAGACAGTGGTGGAGATGAAAAAAACAGCGATCGCGGCACTGATCGGCGTGGCATTGAGCGGCTCGGCCTTCGCGCAGAGCAGCATCTCGCTCTCAGGGAAGATCGACAACGGCCTGACTTACGTGACGAACGAAGGCGGGCATCACAACTTCAAGATGGACAGCGGCGTGCTGTTCCCGAACCTGTGGATCATGTCGGGGGCCGAAGAGCTGGGCGGCGGTTACCGGGCGATATTCAAGCTGTCGTCGCTGTACAACCTGAACAACGGGCAGTTGAACCAGCCCGACACGCTGTTCGGGCAACAGGCGTATGTCGGCGTGCAGACGCCCTACGGGATGATCACGCTGGGCAAGCAGTTCGACTTCACCGCCGAATTCCTCGCGCCGCTCAACGTCAGCTCGGCCGGCAGCGGCTACGCGATTCACCTCGGCGATTTCGACCGCACGAACAACGACCGGCTGACGAACTCGATCAAGTACATGAGCCCGACGTGGGGCGGCTTCCAGTTCGGTGCGATGTACGGGTTCAGCAATACCCCCGGCAGCTTCCACGACGGCAGCGGCTGGAGCGCGGGCGTGCAGTACACGAACGGGCCGCTGACGCTCGCGACGATGTACACGTTCGTCGCCACGCCGACGATCGACCCGTACGCACAGATCGGCGTGCATTCGTTCTTCGGCCTGCCGGTCGCGACCGGTTCGGGCGACAGCGTCACCGACACCGCGCCGTCCTTCCAGATCCGCTCGCTCGGCACGCTCGGCGTCGGCGGATCGTACGCGATCGGCAACGTCACGCTGTACGCGGACTACACCAACACGGTGCTGAAGTTCCAGGACGCGAAGTCGGTCATGAACGTCTACGAAGGCGGCGCGACGTGGCAGGTGACACCTGCGTTCCAGCTCGTCGGCGGCTATCAGCACACCAGCTTCGAAGCGCACGCGTGGAACCAGGTCACGGCCGCGGCGCTGTATTCGTTGTCGAAGCGCACGACGGTCTACCTGTCGTCCGATTACCTGAAGGCGTCCGCGGGTGTGGATGCGGTGATCGGCGCGAGTTTCGCACCGGCGCCGACCGGCCATCAGGCGGACATCCGGGTCGGCCTCGCGCACACGTTCTGACCGTATCGCCCGGCGGTCGGCCGGCATGGTGTCGGCCGACCGCGCAAGCCTCGCATTCCGGTTCGTACCGGGTCTATCGATGAGTATCAGGAGGAGTCAAAGATGAAAAAAGCCTATGTCGCATTTGCCATGATGAGCCTGACGGCGGCCGCCGCCGTTGCGTGGGGCGCCGATGCCGGCGGCCCGAAGTTGATCACGACCATTCCGGTCACGAGCGAAAAGTCGTTCGGTTTCGATATCAGCGCCGTGTCGGACGGCAACTATTACCTCGCCGACGGTGCGAACGGAACGCTCGACGTATTCGACGCGAAGACGATGCAGCTGCGCGACCGGATCAAGGCCGACTTCGCGGGTATCGGCCCGTCGCACGAGAAGTCGGGCCCGTCGGGCGTGCTGCCGATTCCCGGCACGTCGCTGGTGTATGTGGGCGACGTGAATTCCGTCAAGGTGATCGACGTCGCCTCGAAGCAGCTCGTCAAGCGCATCGACGTCAGCTCGTCGGGCATTCGCGTGGACGAAGGCTGTCTCGCACCGAAGCACCATGTCGCGATGTTCGCGAGCGGCGCCGAGCAGCCTCCGTTCGTGACCTTCTTCAATACCGACACGCATTCGGTGATCGCGAAGATGCCGCTCGCGGACTCGACCGGCCTCGAGGCGTGCGAGTTCGACGCGAAGAACGACAACTTCGTGCTGAACAACGACGGGACCAAGGCCAACCCCAAGGGTGAGGTCGACCTGATCCCGGTGAAATCGGTGCTCGAAGGCAAGCCGGTCGTTCAGGCCGCGCTGAAGCTGAAGGGCTGCGACAGCCCGAGTGGCCTTGCGCTCGGGCCGGGCAACGATGCGCTGATCGGCTGCGATCCCGACGAAGGCGGCAAGCAGACGACGCTGATCATCGACCGGACGAACGGTACGCCGCTCGCTCAACTGCCGTTCGGCGGCGCCGACGAGGTGGCCTACGACGCGGTTTCGAATCGCTACTTCCTCGCCGGCGGCCACCACTCGGCCGACAACATCTCGCGGGTCGGCGCGAAGGACGCGAAGTTCGACCCCGCGCTCGGGATCATCGACGCAAGCACCCGCAGCCTCGTGGCGATCGTTCCGACCGGCAAGTTCTCGCATTCGGTCGCGGTCGACGGTGAGTCGCATCACGTATTCGTTCCGTACGGCGCCGGCTCGTCCGCGCAGTTCCCGGGAACCGGCGTCGCGGTGTTCGCGACGGAGTAAGGGCTCCAGTGTGGTGATTGTCCGCGGGAGATGGGCTCCCGCGGATTTTTTTGAGCATCACGCCCTGCCGCCGCGTGACATCGAAGATCGGACGCGAAGGTAAATCGCGAGGCTGGATGGTCAGGTCGCCCGGCCTGGCCGGACGTACGCTGGAGCTTGGGCGTACAGGGTGAAGTGGAGTCAGGAAATGGAAGTGAAATTCAGGTTACGGGTTCGGCGGTGGCTGAAGCTGGCGGGCGTTTGGGCCGGGCTCGCCGGCGCCATGCACGCTTCGTTCGCCGAAGACACGCACGGCAACGTCGCGGTGACGACCTATGTGCTGAGCTACGCGCAGACGCAGACGCTGCTCTCGCTCGCCGTCGCCGAGGCGAACGCGCGACACCTGGCGATGGGCTTCGCCGTCGTCGATCCCGGCGGTCATCTGCTCGCCGCGGTGCGGATGGACGGCGCATCGTTTTCGAGTGTCGACTTCGCGCGCGGCAAGGCGTTCGCATCAGTCGCGCTCGGCGGCCAGTCCGGCGTCACGCTCGAACATCGCTATCGCGACGATCCGTCCGAGTACAGCAACATGTCCGGCGCCGGGTATTACGCGCCGTTCCTGCCCGGCCGCGGCACGTTCCCCGTGTTCATGAACGGCCATCTGCTCGGCGCGCTCGGCGCGGCCGGCGCGCCATCCGAGACCGACGATCAGGTGGTGCTGAAGGCGATCGCCGGGCTCGGCGCTCAATCCGCGCGTTGAACGCGCGTTGTCCTTAAAACCAGGTCTGGAAGACGTATGAGACACAACATGGAAATGGAACACCCGGGCGACGTCCCGGCAAGCGACATGGAGACGCGTGGCGCGGTGACGATGGACGGGACCTCGCAATGCCGCCGCACGATGCTCAAGCTCGGCTTCGGCGCGATCGCGGCAGGTTTCGCCGGCGTCGCACGCGCGCAAACGGCGGCCCCCAAGGCGCACGCCGCCACGATGCGCGTGGTACCGGGCGGCAACACCGTGAAGCTCGTGCCATCGTGGAAAACGGTGCAGGTCGGCCAGATGACACCGGATGCGGTGGCGGCGGCATCGATCCGGTCCGGCGACACGGTGTGGTACGACGGCACGTGGACCAACTGGGGTAATGAAGCGAAGTACGGGATGGGGTTCAAGGAGCGCGAGCCCATCCGCAAGAAATATCCGAACGGCGCGTTCTCGTTGATCGGGCCCGTGGAAATCGAAGGCGCCGAACCCGGCGACGTCGTCGAATGCCGCATGCTGAAGATGCGCCCGATCGACTGGGGCTGGAACTCCGCGCCCCCGGGCGTCGGCGCGCTGCCGGGCGACTTCGGTCCGTATCTCCGTTACCTGAAGTTCGACGATGCGCGCACCTACGCGTCGTATGTGCCGGGCGTGCAGATTCCGCTGAAACCGTTCCAGGCCTATCTCGGCACCCAGCCGCCCGGTGACCGCGTGACGAGCGCGAACTTCGCCGGCAGCTACGGCGGCAATCTCGACTGCGCGGTGCTCGGCGTCGGCACCTCGATCTTTCTGCCGGTGCAGGTGGCCGGCGCACGTGTCTGGACGGGCGGGTCGATGGGTGCGTCGGGCGAGGGCAACATCGATCAGACGTCGATCGAATCCGCATTCGAGGAGATGCGCATCCAGTTCGTGCTTCACAAGCGAGCGTCGCTCAACGGCCCGCTGGCCGAGACCCCGGAGCACTGGATCGGCTTCGGTTTCGCCGACAGCCTCGACGACGCGCTGGTTGCGTGCATTCGTCAAACGATCGGCTGGATGGCATCGGCCACCGGCATTGCGGCGGTCGATTGCTACGGCATCCTGAGCGTGGCGGGGAGCTTCCGGATCACGCAGTACGCGCACCAGACCGGAACCGTCTACAAGACGGAACCGCCGAAAGGCGTGCACTGCATGGTGCCGAAGAACATTTTCTCCGCCGAGATGCTGCGGCGCCTGTCGGACCACGTGCGCGCATAAGCGCATGTTCTTCATGGCTTCGGAACGAGCGGCCGACCGGGCCGGGTCGCGCTTCACGGCGAACCGGCGCGGGCGCGCCGCAGGAGGTTACGTAGTGAAACAGAATGATCAACAGACCGCGGTCGACACCGGCATGGCCGAGGTCGGCGGCATGAGCCGGGCAGTCGCGCTGCTCGTTTGCTTTCTCGTCGTCGTGCTCGACGGCTTCAATACGACGTCGATCTCGTTCGTCGTCCCGACGCTGGCGCGGGACTGGCATCTCGCGCCGGCTGCCTTCACGCCGGTATTCGTCGCGACCAATGTCGGCGCGGCAATCGGCTTCATCGTCACGGGCTCGCTCGCCAATCGCTTCGGACTTCGTGCGGTAGGGCTGGCCAGCGTCGCGCTGTTCGGCGGCTGCACGCTGCTGACGATGTCCGCGAGCAGCGTGGCGTTGCTGTCGGTGCTGCGCGTCCTGGCGGCGATCGGGCTCGGCGCGGCGCTGCCGATCGCGATCACGGCATCGGCGACGATCATCGGCACCAAGCACAAGGTCGCCGCGTCGGTACTGGTGACGACCGGCATGTCGGTCGGCGCGGTGATCGGCGGGCTGATCGGCGGCCCGCTGATGCACCGGTTCGGCTGGCAGTCGGTGTTCCTGGTCGGCGGCGTACTGCCGTTCGCGGTCGCGCCGGCGTTCTTCCGGATCCTGCCCGCGGCAGCATCGCCGGCAAGGGGCGCGCAGCATCCGGCGCGGCCGGTGGCGAGCCCGGTGCGCGCGCTGTTCGCCGACGGCCGCGCGGGTTATACCGCCGTGCTGTGGCTGTTCTCGTTCCTGATCTTCATGGACGTCTATGCATTGCTGTTCTGGCTGCCGACCATGCTGCTCTCGTTCGGCTTCTCGCTCGACCGCGCACCGGCCGGCATGGCCGCGTTCAGTGTCGGCGGATTGAGCGGCAACCTGCTGATGACGGCCGCGGTCACGGCGATGACGGTATCCGGGCGGTTGCGTGTGAAGTCGGCGCTGGCGGTGGGGATCGTCTGCGTCATCGCCGGCATCGCGGCGCTGAGCCAGGCCGCGTTGTCGCCGTTGGCCGTGCTGCTGTCGATCGGCGTGATCGGCGCGGGGCTCGTCAACGGGATCATGGGGCAGACCGCGCTGGCGGTCGCGGTGTATCCGCCGAGCATCCGCGCCACCGGAGTCGGCTGGGGGCATGCAATCGGGCGGATCGGTTCGTTCGTCGGCCCGGCGATCGGTGGGGCGCTACTCGCGACCGGCTGGGATCCGCGCAACATCGTGCTGGTCGCCGTGGTGCCGGCGATCGCCGCGATTGCCGCGCTCGGCGCGCTGGCGATCATCGGCCGCCGTGCGGGCGGTCGCGAACCGGCCGCGGGCGGCGCGCCGGCCGGGCACTGAATCGTTCTCGACACGTCTTCCTGGAAACTTGCGGAATCACGCTCAATCATGAAAATCATTGCTTACTCGGACGCCGGCCATCAAGCGCTCGGCGTCGTCACAAGCGACACCCACTTCGTCCCGGTCGCGGAAATCGCGCCGGATCTGCCCGCGAATCTGATCGCGATCCTCGAGATGGACGGCGGGCTCGAACGCCTGCGCGAATCGGCTGCCGGCAAGACCGGCACGCGGCTGCTCTCGTCCGTGACGCTGAAGCCGTTCCTCGACAGGCCGAACGCGATGTGGGCGCTCGCGCTGAACTTCAAGAGCCATATCGCGGAGACGGGGCTGCAAACGAATCCCGACTATCCGCATCTGTTCCTGCGCACGGCCGCTTCTTACGTCGGCGCGGGCGAGCCGATCGTCGCGCCGCCGGAAGCGGTCGCCCGCGCGTTCGACTACGAGGGCGAGCTCGGCGTGATCATCGGCAAGCCGGGACGCTACGTCCCCGTCGAGCGCGCGCTGGACTACGTCGCCGGCTACACGTGCCTGAACGAGGGCTCGGTGCGTGAATACCAGGTGCACAACCGGCAATTCGGCCTCGGGAAATGTTTCGAAGCATCGGGGTCCTACGGACCGTGGCTGATGACGTCGGACGAGTTCGGCGACCCGGCGAAGCGCACGGTGCTCACGCGCATCAACGGCGTGGTGCGGCAGCGCGCACCGCTCGACGACATGCTGATCGACGTCGCGCGCACGGTCAGCTATCTGAGCCGCGGCTACCGTCTGCGGCCCGGCGACCTGATCGCGATGGGAACGCCGGGCGCGCTGAAGCCGGAGCCCGACGACGCGGAAGGGAACGACCTGTCGCGCCAGTACGGCCCGTTTCCGACGCCGGGGCTCGTGCACATGCGCCCGGGCGACTGGGTCGAGATCGAGATCGACGGACTGGGCGTGCTGGCCAATCCGGTGATTGCCGATCCGTCGGAACTGCTGGCCTGACCTGAGCCGCATGCGCGCATCCGCGCGCGTGCGGCAAAAATGACCGCGCCGGTCGGTCGAGTCATTCGAGATCGAGCTTGACCGAATGCCGGCGAAAATCGCTGGGCGGCACGCCCATGTGCTGCGCAAAGAAGCGCGTGAAGTGGCTATGCTCTTCGAAGCCGAGCTCGTCCGCGATGTCGGCGAGCGGCCGGTCGCTCTCCGCAAGCAGCCGGATCGCATGCGACATGCGAACCCAGTCGATGAAGTGCTGCGGCGAGATGCCCATGCAGCGCCGGAATTGCTCGAAAAAGCGCGACCGCGACAGCCCGACCTCGGACGCGACCTGCGTGACCGTCATGTTCGCGGACGGCGCGCGCTTGATGAAATCAAGCGCTTTCCGGATTCTGAAGTCGACCGGGCGCGTTGACGGCGCGATGCGCGTGGTCAGCTCCGGATCGGCAAAATCGCGACCGAGCGCCGTGACGAGATCCTCGAGAATCGGCAGGCAGCCCGCATCCTGCGCAACCAGATGATTCGTGATGGCGGCCGCCAGACGATCGACGTGATGCTGCACGTCCGGTGTCACGACGACCAGCTTGCGCGGGAAGATATCGGCCGGGCCGCCGTCCGCCAGGCCGAGCCGTTTGCGCAGCCAGGGCGTTTCGATCACGAGCGACAGGATCAGCGACGGCGTGTCCTTGTTCGCGCACTTTGCGTGTTCGACCCATGGATTCAGGCAGATCGCGGCGTCGGCGCTGAGCGTGCATTCCTCGGCACCTATCCGGAACTCGCAGTCGCTCCCGCCGAGTTTGAACAGGAACTGGTACTGCGAATGCGCATGAGCGACCAGCGGCCGGCTGATGAAGTTCACCGTGGCACGGCCGAACTCGCCTTGCAGAATCCACACCGGCTTTTCCGATTCCATTGCTGCCTGCACCATTTCAACCTTCTCCGGTATCGCCGCGGCTGGAACGCCGTCGCAGGTTGCGCCCGTTTCGCGTCGATGCAAACAGCTGGCACCGTTGCGATAAAGAGGCGTCGCCTGAACGTCCGCACAAGCCATCTACTAAATCAAATGCGCGGCGGCACGTCAATCCGGGGAAGATCGCAAATGCTGCCTGCGCAACGCATCGAAATGCAATGCAGCAAAAAATCCGGACGATCCGGTAAGCCGTCGCTTCAAACGACCATCGCTCCGCACGCATGAAAGATAGAGTGTGAAGCGAGCGGGCCGCACGGCGCTGCCCGGACTGGTCCGAGTTGACGAGAGGCTGAGGATGAAAGCTTGGTTTGAACGCGAGGGTATCCGTTTCGCATATGAAGAGTCCGGCCCGAAGGACGCGCCGGTGGTCGTTTTCAGTCACGGTTTCCTGATGGACGGCGACATGTTTCGACCGAACGTCGACGCACTGAACGACGCGTTTCGGTGTGTCGTCTGGGATCAGCGCGGCTTCGGCGCGACGGGGCCGATCGACCGCGCGTTCAGCTACTGGGATTCGGCCCGCGACCTGATCGCGCTGCTCGATCACCTCGAAATCGCGACGGCTTCGCTGGTCGGGATGTCGCAGGGCGGTTTCGTGTCGATGCGCGCGGCGCTGCTCGAACCCGCCAGGTTCCGCGCGCTCGCGCTGATCGCGACGCGCAGCGATCTCGACGACGCACCGGTGATCGCGTCGTTCGAGGAGCTCAAGACGGAGTGGGCGCGAAATGGCGCGACCAACGTCGCCGAGCACCTTGCCGGGTTCCTGCTTGGCGCCGGCTATCCCGCGTCTGCATGGATCGAGAAATGGCTGAAGATCCCGCGCGACCACTTCGAATACCCGGTCGATGCGCTGACGTCGCGCGACGACATCACACCGCGGCTCGCCGAGATCACGCATGCGTCGATCGTCGTCCATGGCATGGCCGACGCGGCCATTCCGCTGCGTTGCGGCGAGGCGCTTGCCGAAGGGCTGCCGAACTCCAAGGGAATGGTTGGCGTAGCCGGGGCCGGACACACGCCGAACCTGACCCATGCGCGCGATGTCAATCCGAAACTGCGGGATTTCCTGCTGCGCTACGGGCGCTGATCGCGTCGATGTTCTCAAACTGACGGAACAGCTTCGCTCATGAATTCGTCAGATATTTTATTTAAATACAGGAATCCGAATCGAATACGGGATTCCAGGAATAAGGAAGGAACATGCTTTTCATCGTCTACTGCCTCGATCATCCGGGTATGGCGGAGCGTCGTCAGGCTCACTTTGCCGCGCATAAGGCGCGGTTGCTCGCTTCTCCGTTGAAGGCGCGCATTGCAGGGCCGCTCATCGATCCGGACGGCTCGGTGGGCGGAAGCCTGTTCCTCTACGACGCAGACGATATCGAAGCAGTGCGGCGACTCGTGCTCGACGATCCGTTCCATACGGAAGGCATCTGGAAGACGGTCGACATCCGGTTTTTCCTGAACCGGGCAGATGAGCACTGAGGCGCCTTCGTGCGATTCATCGGCGGCCCGTCACGCGCGCCCCATGATCCGGGTGCCGAGCGAAATCCCGAGTTCGGACAGCGACGCGTTGGTCGCAAGCTGAACGGCTTCCCAGCGCGACAGCGCCGCGTCGAACGCCGGGCCGTGCGCGACGCCGCGCAGCGACTCGGCAAGCCCGACCGCATTTTCCGCCGCTTTCGCGACGCCGGCGGCCGTGTGCGGCCGCACGAGGCAGGCCGCGTCGCCGAGCAGTACCACGCGCCCGAAAGCCATGCGGTCGACCGCGAGATCGAGGATCGCCTGGGCGAACGGCGCCTGCGTTGCGTCGACGAGCGCGGCGAGCGTCGGCGCGAGCATCCGGTTGCCGGCCTCCACGAGTTCGAGCCGGTTGTCGTCCCGCATCGCGCCGGGCGGCAGCGAACCGTCGCGCTGCGTGCCGTCCTGTGCGAGAAACAGCGACGGCATGCGGTCCGCTGCGAGCCGCCGGTACCAGACCCAGTTCACGCGACGCTTGCCCGGTTCGATCGCGCCGTCGCGGCCAGGCACCAGATACGTCAGGAACAGATGCGCATCGCCTTGCTGAAACGTGAAGCGGTTGCGCAGTACCTGCAGCACCGTATCGGAAAGCAGGTGCTCGTCGACGAGCCCGCGCCACGCGACATAACCGGCATAGGTGGGCCGCGCATCGGGCAGCAGTTGCGCGCGCACGTTCGAGCGACCGCCGTCGGCGCCGACCAGCAGGTCGGCCCGCTCGACGCGGCCGTCCGCGAAATGTGCGATCACGCCGTCGCCTTCGGGCTCGAACCGCTCGAACGATACGCCGGCCTGTACGACGTCCGCGGGCAGCGCGCGCTTCAGGGCCGTGTAGATCACATTCCACGCGGTCTGCGTTTGCGGCATGTAAAGGCGTTGCACGACGCGGTCGTGTTCGTCGAGATAGATCCGGTCGCCTGAATCGACGCCCGCGTCGTGCGGCACGGGCACGCCGCCGAACGAGAATGCGCGTTCGATCGGCGCTTGCAGCACGATGCCGCCGCCGCGGCTGTCGAGGTCGTTCGGCGATTGTTCGAACACCTTGACGCGCCATCCGGCCGCCCGCAGTGCGGTCGCCGTGAATAGTCCGCCCACCGATCCGCCGATGACGACCGCCAGCGGACTGGAAACGTCGCTCATGATGGTTTTCTCCCGATCATTCGTTGCGCGCGCATCGATTCAGCCTTCCCAGTGCTTCAGGAAGTCGAGCAGCAGCGCGTTTACGCGCTCCGGCTGCTCCTCCTGCGGCAGGTGCCCGCACTGCGCGATCGGCTCGGCACGCAAGTTCGTCGCCATGCCTTCCCACACGGATTTCATGTCGAACATCCTGCCGACCGCATAGAAATCCTCGCCCCAGATGGCCATAGTCGGGCACGCGATCCGGACGTCCGCGTCGACGAGATCCTGCTTCACGTCCTCCGCGTTGGCGCGATAGTCGGCCAGTGCGCCGCGCACGGCGCCCGGGCGCTGGTACGCGCGCACGTAGGTGTCGAACGCGTCGCCGGAGATCGCGTGCGGGTTGTAGCACCAGTCGGAGAAGAAGTAGCTCAGCCACTCGGCTTCCTTGCCGGCGATCAGCGCCTCCGGCAGATCGGGCACCTGGTGGAACAGGAAGAACCAGTACGCGCGCGCCGTTTGCGCGGTCATGTTCTGCGCGACGATGCGCGTCGGCACATTGTCCATCACGACGAGGCGGTCGACGCGTTCGGGGAAGTCCTTCGAGAAACGCGTCGCGACGCGTGCGCCGCGATCGTGCCCAACGAGCGCGATGCGGCCGATGCCGAGTGCATCGAGCAGCCCGGCGATGTCGCGTGCCATGTTGCGTTTGTCGTAACCGGCGGCCGGCTTGTCGGTTTCCCCGTAGCCGCGCAGATCGGGCGCGATCACGCGGTAGCGCTGCGCCAGCGCGGGAATCTGGAAGCGCCACGCGAAGCTGGTTTCCGGAAAGCCGTGCAGCAGGACGACGACGGGCCCGCTGCCGGCATCGATATAGTGCTGGCGGATACCGTTCGCGGTGACGGTGTGATGGGTGATCGAAGGCGTGGCGGCGGTCATGTGAGGATCCCTGTTCGGTTCGGCCTGCGCGCGGCGGGCGCGTGCGGAGATGCCTTTCGAGGATAGGCGAAACGCCCGGCGCGACGGATAAATTGTTCTGAATTCGTCTTGTGTTGTGTTGCCGCGCGCGGCCAGCATCGATTGCTTCACAACGATTAAGTTGTGGCCGGATCGCCTGCGGCCTCTAATCCTCGTGGTGAAGCGCGCCTCTAGCGGCGCACAAGGAGCCCGAGCGTGAAGATGCCAGATGTCGATTCGACCGTCGTCGCGCGCCGTGCGGCGATCGCACGCGACCTGCGCGCGATCGTCGGGGACGAGTGGGTGCTCGACAGCGAAGCGGAGCGGCGCCCGTACGAGAGCGACGGTCTGACCGCATACAGCGCATTGCCGCTGCTGGTCGTGCTGCCCGAAACGACCGAACAGGTGAGCCGCGTGCTCGCCTATTGCCATGCCGCGCGCATCAAGGTCGTGCCGCGCGGATCGGGTACGTCGTTGTCGGGCGGCGCGCTGCCGCTCGAGGATGCCGTGCTGCTCGGCACGGCGCGGATGAACCGGATCCTGGAAGTCGACGCCGCGAACCGCGTGGCGCGCGTACAGCCGGGCGTGCAGAACGTGCGCGTGACCGAGGCCGTGCGCTCGCTCGGGCTCTGCTACATGCCGGACCCGTCGAGCCAGGCGATTTCGACGATCGGCGGCAACGTGGCCGAGAACTCGGGCGGCGTGCATTGCCTGAAATACGGCGTCACGTCGAATCACGTCACCGGGATGGACATCGTGCTGATGACGGGCGAAGTGCTCACGCTGGGCGGTGCGTTCGTCGGCGGCGCCGACGGCGAGTTCGACCTGTGCGGCGCACTGATCGGCTCCGAAGGGCTGCTCGCGGTCGTGACCGAGATCGTGGTGCGCCTGACGCCGGAGCCGCCGCTCGCGCGCGTGCTGTCGCTCGGCTTTGCCGACGTCGCGCGGGCGAGCCGCTGCGTCGGCGCGATCATCGCGCACGGCATCGTGCCGGCCGGGCTCGAATTCGTCGACCGCAAGGTGATTGGCGCGGTGTCGTCGCTGCTCGGCGAACTGCCGCCGCCGGGTGTCGAGGCGCTGCTGCTGTGCGAGCTGGACGGCATCGAAAGCGAGGTGGACGCACTGGCCGCGGAGGTCGAGCGCATCGCGCGCGATGCCGGCGTCGTGGACCTGCGGATCAGCCGGACCGAGGCGGAGCGAGAACAGCTGTGGCGCGCGCGCAAGCTCGCCTTCGGCGCGATGGGCAAGGTGGCGCGCGACATCTATGTCACCGACGGCACGATTCCCCGCGGCCAGCTCGCCGAAATCCTGAGCCGTATCGACAGCCTGTCGAAGCGGCACGGCCTCGACTATGCGAACTGCTTTCATGCCGGCGACGGCAACCTGCACCCGATGGTGCTGTTCGATTCCGCGAAACCCGGCGACCTCGAGAAAGCCGAGGCGTTCGGCGCCGACATCCTGCGTGCGTGCGTCGATCTCGGCGGCGTGCTGAGCGGCGAGCACGGCATCGGCGTCGAGAAGCGCGACCTGATGCCTTACCAGTTCGAACCGAACGACCTCGAACTGCAACAGCGGCTCAAGTGCGCGTTCGATCCGGACGAGCTGCTCAATCCGGGCAAGGTGTTCCCGACACCGTGCCGTTGCGTCGAACTCGGCCGCCTGCGGATTCGCGGCGGCAATATGCGGTTCGCCGATGTTCCGCGCTTCTGAGGAGCCAGCCATGCACGCGATCGACGATCGAACGACGCAGGCGCGCATTTGCCCGCGCGACGCGGCGGAACTGGTTGACGCCGTCGCCGACGCCAATCGTCATGGCCGCTCGTTCGAGGTCATCGGCGGCGGTACCAAGCGCGGGTTCGGCGAGCCGGTGCACGCGCATGCGCTGCTCGATCTGTCCGGCCTGTCCGGCATCGACTTCTACGAACCCGAGGAGCTCGTGATCAAGGTGCGCGCCGGCACGCCGGTCGAGACGGTGCGCGCGGCGCTGGCCGGGCACCATCAACAGCTTGCGTTCGAGCCGCCGGACTACGGCCCGGTATTTGGCGGCGAAGCGGCGCGTGGCACGATCGGCGGTGTCGTCGCCTGCAATCTGGCCGGGCCGCGCCGCGTGCTGTCGGGCGCCGTGCGCGACGCGGTGCTCGGCGTGGAAGGCGTGAGCGGCCGCGGCGAGGCGTTCAAGGCCGGCGGGCGCACCGTGAAGAACGTGACCGGCTACGACGTGCCGCGCCTGCTGACGGGCTCGTTCGGCACGCTGGCCGCGCTGACGGCCGTCACGCTGAAACTGCAGCCTGCGTGGCCGGACGAACGCACGCTGCTGATCGACGGGCTCGACGACGGCGCGGCGACCGGCCTGCTCGCCGACGCGTTGCGCCTGCCGTTCGAGGTCAGCGCGGCCGCGCACGTCGGCGGCGTGCGGCGCGATACGTCGGCCGTGCCGACCACGGCATTGCGGCTGGAAGGCCCCGGCGCATCGGTGGTGGCGCGCGAGGCGGAACTCGCGAAGCGGGTCGGCCGCTCGCTTGCGATCCGCACGATCGGCGGCGACGCGAGCCGCGCGTTCTGGCGCGCGTTGCGCGACCTGCGGGCGTTCGCGGACGATCGCGACGCGTGCATCTGGCGCCTGATGCTGCCCGGCACGCTGGCCGCGCGCGTGGTCGCGGCGGTGGGCGGCGACGCGATCTACGACTGGGGCGGCAGCCTTGTCTTCTTGCGTACCGACGCGGCCGCCGTCGCCGGGCAGGCGGCGGCGCTCAGGCAGGCCGTCGCGGCGGCCGGCGGGCACGCGTGCCTGTTTCGTGCGCCGGCGGCGTTGCGGCGCTCGGTCGGCGCGTTCCATCCGCGCCCGGCCAACCTGCGCGCGCTCGGCGAACGCGTGCGAACGAGTTTCGATCCGAACCGCGTATTCAATCCGGGCCGGCTCGACCCCCTCGACACGGGAGCAGCGTGACATGAGAACCCGCATCGGCGACGCCGCTCTGGCCGACCCCGACATCGCACTGTCGAACGACATCATCCGCAGCTGCGTGCATTGCGGCACGTGTCTGTCGCATTGCCCGACCTATCAGGTCCGCCACGACGAGAACGACAGCCCGCGTGGCCGCATCGTGCTGATGAGGAACATGTACGAGGCGGGCGGCGCGCCGGACCCGAAGACGGTCGCGCATCTCGATCGCTGCCTGACGTGTCTCGCGTGCGAGGCGATCTGCCCGTCGGACGTCCAGTATTCGAAGCTGATCGCGCACGGCCGCGAATACGTCGAGACCCATTACCGCCGGCCGCCGGTGCAGGGCGCGATCCGTCGCGCGCTGACCGTGCTGATTCCGAGCCGGCCGCTGTTTCGTGCCGCGCTCGCCGCCGGCCGGCTGTTCCGTCCGCTGCGTTCGGCATTCGGCGGCACGCTGCGCGCGATGCTGGAGATGGCGCCCGCGGCGCCGTTGCCCGCGGCGAGCCCGGTCGATCGCGCGCAGGTGTTTCCGGCACAGGGGCCGCGCCGCGCACGGGTCAGCCTGTTGAACGGCTGCGTGCAGACGGTGCTCGACCCCGCGATCAACGAAGCGACGATCCGGTTGTTGCAGCGGCACGGCGTCGAAGTCGTCATCGCGCACGGTGCAGGGTGCTGCGGCGCGCCGGCCGAGCACATGGGGCGCGAGGCGCAGGCGCTGCCGCTGGTGAAGGCCAACATCGAGGCGTGGCTGCGCGAGGCCGACGGGCCGGCGGGGCTCGACGCGATCATCGTCAATACGTCGGGATGCGGGACGTCGCTCAAGGCCTACGGTCACGCGCTGCGGCTCGATCCGGCCTGGAAGGACAAGGCGGCTCGCGTCAGCGCGCTCGCGAAGGACATTACCGAATTCATGGCGCAGCTCGGCCTGCAGGCACCGGTCATCCGCCCGGGGACGCGGGTCGTCTATCACGCCGCATGCTCGATGCAGCACGGCCAGCGGATCGTGCATCCGCCGCTCGACCTGTTGCGCGACGCTGGGTTCGACGTCGTCCAGCCGTCCGACAGCTTCATGTGCTGCGGATCGGCCGGCGTCTACAACCTGCTGCAGCCCGAGATCGCGGGCGAGCTGAAACAGCGCAAGGTCGCGGCGATACGTGCGACGACGGCCGAGATTGCCGCGGCCGGCAATATCGGCTGCATCACGCAACTGGCCGGCGCGGTCGGCATGCCGTTCGTGCATACCGTGCAGTTGCTCGACTGGGCGACCGGCGGGCCCGTGCCCGACGCATTGCGCGACAGCGTCGCGGTGCGCCGCAAGCGCGATGTCGCGTGACGGCTGCCCGGCCGCGTGACGAAGGAGGGCGCGCCGCCGCATCGGGTGGTGGCGCGCCCAGAGAGGATATTGACGAGTAACCGACGCCGTCGTGGACGTCGAACAAGGAGCGTGCCATGCGATTTGCCGTGTATGAACAGGATGGACGCCGCGGCCTGGCCGTGGAGCACAACGGGCACTGGTCCGGGCTGACTGCCGCGGACACGGCCTATCCGGGCGATCTGGATGCGCTGCTGGCGCAGGGCGCCGATCTTGCCGGGGTGGGCGCGCGTCTCGCGCGCGGCACGCCGGTCGATCTCGATGCGGTGCGCTTGCTGCCGCCGGTCGGACGGCCGCACAAGATCATCTGTGTCGGCTTGAACTACCTCGACCACTCGACCGAGACCGGGTTTGCGAAGCAGACCTATCCGACCGTGTTCGCGCGGTTCGCATCGAGCCTGATCGGCCACGGCGCCCCGATCGCGCTGCCCGCGCAGTCTTCGCAACTCGACTACGAGGGCGAGCTGGTGGCGGTGATCGGCAAGGGCGGACGCAGCATCGCACGCGAGCAGGCGCTCGATCACGTCGCCGGTTATTCGCTCTTCAACGATGCGACGCTGCGCGACTACCAGTTCCGCACGCCGCAGTGGACGATGGGCAAGAACTTCGACGGCACGGGGGCCTTCGGGCCGTGGTTCGTCACGGCCGACGAACTGCCGCGCGGCTGCCGGGGGCTGAAGATCCAGACGCGCCTGAACGGCACGGTGGTGCAGGAGGCGTCGACGTCGGACATGATTTTCGATGTCGAGACGCTGGTCGTGCTGCTGAGCGACGTGATGACGCTACAGGCCGGCGACGTGATCGTCACAGGCACGCCGGCCGGCATCGGGATGGCGCGCGAGCCGCAGCTGTGGATGAAGGCCGGCGACGTGTGCGAAATCGAGATCGAGCGGCTCGGCGTGTTGCGCAACCCGGTCGCGCCGGCGGCGGTGCGGCGCGACGCATGACGAACGCGCGCCGTGCGCACGCCGCCTGCCGTCCGCCGTCGCGTCACGCGCGCCGGCGGCGCCGGGCGGCCGCGTCCGACGCGTGCTGCTTCAGCGCGGCGGGAGTGCCGTGCAGGAACGCGTCGATCAGCCGTTCGATTTCGGTATCGAGATCGTCGGGCACCGGCAGGCCGTAGACCCACTTGCGGACGCCGATGTAGAAGATGCTCGCGTGCAGGCTCCAGACCAGTTCGATTTCCGCATTGCGCTGGGTCTCGGTCGCCGGCGTGGCGAGGTCGTATTCGTGCCGCAGCTCGCGCAGCACCGGCAGGAATACGCGCTCGCGCAGCCGCGACAGGTAGCGCGTGTTGAACCCCTCGCGGCTGAGCCCCGCGAAGATGAAGGTACGGATCCATTCGCGCTTCAGGATGGTTTGCGCATACGCGCGGTAGAACGCGACGAGCCGCTCCTGCAGCGGGATCGCGCGATCGGCGATCAGCTTTTCCCAGTCGGGATTCCACGTGTAGATCTCGTCGTAGACGCGATCGATCAGCGCCTCCTTGCTCGGGAAGTACCGGTACAAAAGCGGCTGGGTCACGCCGATCTGCCGCGCGAGCTCGCGCGTGCTGCCGGAAAAGCCGTGCGTCGCGAAGTGCTCGATCGCCTTCTCGACGATCTGCCGCTCGCGCGCTTCCGGCGCGAGCCGGCGGCCCGGCGTGACGGCGTTGCCGTCCGCGTCGGTTCCGCGCTCGCGGGCCGTCGTGCTGCGTTTTCTTTCGGTCATTCATCGGCTCCTGATGGCGCGCATGCCTAAACTATCGATCGAAAAATAACACGATCGGGGCCCGGGATACGGTTTGCGGCGCGGCTTTTGTCGCGGTGCGGGGTCATTCCGTGTCGAATCGGGCCGGCAGCCGCGCGCGGCGGGCGGGCGACGCATTCAGAAAAATTCAGGCCGCCGCCATGACATTAAGGCGTTCCTTAACTAGTCTAGCTCCCAAGCCGCCGTATCGGCCGGACGCCAGTCGGCAAGCCGGGCCGGTCGGCGAAACCGGAGCGGAACATGCGCAATCAGATCTCGACACGCGCCGGCATGCTGGACGCCGGCGCAGTCGACACCTTCCAGGAAGCCCGGTCATGCCGTCGCAACAAGTAACCGCGGGCGCCGCCGCCGCGCCCGATCACGTGCGCGGCGAGGACGTGTTTCTCGCGTCGATCGCGGGTTACGTCGACACGCTCGGCTTCGTCGCGCTGTTCGGCCTGTTCACCGCGCACGTCACCGGCAACTTCATCCTGATCGGCTCGGGGCTGGCCGGCGTCGGGCAAGGGTTGATGATCAAGTGGCTCGCGTTTCCGGCCTTCATCGCCGGCATCGTCGGTGCGCGCGTGCTCGACCACCGGATGCGTTCGCAAGGCCACGGCGTGCGCGCGCGTTCGCTGTATGCGCTGCAGGCCGTGCTGCTCGCCGGGTTCATGCTGGCCGGCGTGATGGCGTCGCCGATCGCCGACGCCGACGCGCCGCGCACGATCCTGTGCGGCCTGCTCGGCGCCGCGGCAATGGGCGTGCAGAACGCGCACGGCCGGCTGACGGCGCGTTCGGTCGTCGCCAACACGGTGATGACGGGCAACGTCACGCAGGCCGTGATCGATGCATTCGACTGGCTGGTGCCGCTCGCCGCGCCAGCCGAACGGGACGCCGCTCGCGCGCGGCTGCGGCGTACGCTGCCGCCGGTCGCGGGCTTCGCGATCGGGGCGGGCGCGGGGGCCGCGGCCTACGTGTTCGCCGCCTTCTGGGCGCTGGCGCTGCCGCTCGCGGCCCTGTGCTTCCTCACCTATCAATCCGGCCGGTCCGACGGGCGGCCGACGTCACGCTGAATGCGCGCGCGGCACACGGCCGCGCCTGCCACTTTCAAGGAGAACCCGATGATCGCACTGAAATTGCAACAGGCATGGCGGCTGACGGCCGCGTCGGCGGCCGTGCTCGGCGCGTTGCTGGCAACCGCGCCGGCCCACGCCGACGAGACGCGCCTGCTCGACACGTCGTCCGCGAAGGTGCCGGCCGTCACGGTCGGCCCGCAGTACGACACGACGCACGTGTGCGTCGCGCCGGAAGATTTCGACCGCTTCACCGACAGCTTCGTCGCAACGTTCGGCGGCAAGAAGTCGCAGCAGGGCGTGTTCCAGGTCACGCCGACGCCGAGCCAGACGATGTCGCAACTCGTGTTCACGCCGGCCGGCACGATCTCGGTGTTCGGCTTCAAGACGCCGATTCCCTATCCGTTCTGCCAGGAGCGCACCGGCTACCTCGTCACCGACATGGACGTCGCGATGAAATCGGCGCGTGCGCATGGCGCGGACGTGGTGGTCGATACGTTCCCCGACCCGATCGGCCGCGACGCGATCATCCGCTGGCCTGGCGGCGTGAACATGCAGCTGTACTGGCATACGCAGGCGCCGAAGTACGACCCGCTGCAGACGGTGCCGGAAAACCGCGTGTACGTGTCACCGGAAAGCGCGAGCAAGCTGGCGCACGACTTCGCCGCGTTCTCGCGCGGCAAGATCGTGTCCGACGTACGCAAGGCGCCGGGCATCGAGATCGGCCGGCCGAACGATACCTATCGCCGCATCCGCATCGAATCGGGTTTCGGCAAGATGACCGTGCTCGCCACCGATGGCCATCTGCCTTATCCGTTCGGCCGCGAGATGACGGGCTACGAAGTGCCGGACCTGGCCGCCACGCTGAAGCAGGCGCAGGCCGCGGGCGTGACCGTGCTGGTGCCGACCTTCACGTCGGACGGGCGCGATGCCGCGCTCGTGCAGTTTCCGGGCGGCTACGTCGCCGAGATTCACGCGCGGTCGAAGTGATGGGGCGCAGGTCGATGGGGCGGGCCTGGCGGCGCGTGCTGCCGGCCGCCGTGCTGGCGGGCGGCGTCGCGAGCTACGCCGGTACGGCGGCCGGGGCCGAGGATGCCGCTTCGGCGGCGTCGACGGCTTCGCCGGCCCCCGCCGCCGGCACGACGTGTACCGCGAAGCGGCCCACGGTGCTGTTCAACCGCTGGCAGGAAGACTGGTCGGTGCTCGCGAATCCATGCGTGCCGCGCCAGCCGGGCGATGCGCTGAAGTACATCCCGCTGGGCGGTGATCCGTCGACCTACCTGTCGCTCGGCGCGAACCTGCGCGAGCGCTTCGAGCTGAACAACGCACCGCTGTTCGGGCTCGGCCCCGCGCACGACGACAACTACGTGATCCAGCGTGCGACGGTGCATGCGGATCTGCGTTATGCCGGGCATTTCCAGGCGTTCGTCCAGTTCGTCGATGCGCGGCCGTTCGGCAAGGATACGGTCGGCACGGTGGACAAGGACCAGCTCGATATCGAGCAGGCGTTCGTCGCCTATGTCGACCAGATCGGCGGCGGCACGTTCAAGGCGCGGATCGGCCGACAGGAGATGGCCTACGACTTGCAGCGTTTCGTGTCGGTGCGCGACGGCCCGAACGTGCGCCAGGCGTTCGACGCGCTGTGGGCGGACTATGAAATCGGCAAATGGCGGCTGATCGGTTATGTGACGCGCCCGGTGCAGTACCGCAACGACGCGGCGTTCGACGACGTGTCGAATCGGCACCTGCGGTTCGACGGCGTGCGTATCGAGCACAACGGCGTGGGGCCCGGCGAACTGTCGGCCTACTGGTCGCGTTATACGCGTGACAACGCGCGCTACCTCGACGGAGCCGGCACCGAGCGCCGTGACGTGTTCGATGCGCGCTACGCGGGAAAATCCTCCGGGTTCGACTGGGACACCGAAGTGATGTACCAGACGGGGCATATCGGCCAGGACACGATCGGCGCGTGGGCGTTCGGCGCGCTGGGCGGCTACACGTTCGCGAAGACGCCGGGCACGCCGCGCGTCGGCCTCCAGGTCGACGGCGCGTCGGGCGACAAGCATCCGGGCGACGGGCGCATGGGCACCTTCAACCCGTTGTTCCCGAACGGCTATTACTTCACGCTCGCGGGCTACACCGGCTACAGCAACCTGATCCACGTAAAGCCTTCGCTGACGATCAAGCCGGCCAGTAACGTGACAGTGCTGACCGCGGTCGGTTTCCAGTGGCGGCAGACGACGGCCGACGCGGTCTACGCGCAAGGGATGCAGGCGGTGCCCGGCACGGCCGGCAAGGGCGGTTCGTACACGGGGATGTATGCGCAGGCCCGCGTGGACTGGCTCGTCAATCCGAACATGGCGCTGGCCGTCGAAGCCGTGCACTTCCAGATCGCCGACTCGATTCGCGCGCTCGGTGCGCGCAATGCCGACTACGTCGGCGTCGAAGCGAAATTCGGCTGGTAACGTGGCGCGCCGCGCGGCTCAGTGCTGCGCGCGCGCCAGCGCTTCGACGAAATCGATGAACGCCGTGACGCGCTTCGAACCGCGCTGATTCGGCAGGTAGAGCGCGGTGACGACCGAGCGGGCCGCGTCGGGCACGACGTCGTACTGTTCGAAGAGCCTGCGCAGACGGCCCGACTGGACATCCGCATCGACCAGCCAGTCGGGCAGCAGCGCGATACCGGCGCCGTCGAGCGCCGCATCGCGCAACACTTCGCTGTGATTCGACTTCAGGCGCCCGCCGACGAGCACCCTGGTCGTGCCATGCGCATCGGCAAACGTCCACGCCTGCTGGTCGCCGCCGAAGTGAAAGCGCAGGCACCCGTGATCGACCAGCTCGCCCGGCGCCGACGGCGTGCCGTGCGCGTCGAGGTAGTCGTGGCTCGCGACGACATAACGATGGAACGTGGCGAGCGGTCGCGCGACGACTTCGGCGGACGGCGCGGCTTCGCCGAGCCGGATCGCGACGTCGATCCGGCCGGCCACGAGATCGACGCGTTCGTCGGTGAGCTGCAGGTCGAGGTCGAGCTTCGGGTGGCGCGCGAGGAAGGCCGCGACGTGCGGTGCGATGCGGCGCACGCCGTACGCGACCGGCACCGACACGCGCAGCGGCCCGGACGGCTCGTCGCCGCGATCGGAGACCAGCGCGTCGGCTTCCGCGAGTTCCTCTAGCAGCCGTTTCGCGCGGGCGTAGTACATGGCGCCGGCATCGGACAGCGTGACCTGCCGCGTCGTGCGGTTCAGCAGCACGGTGCCGAGCGAGGCCTCAAGTGCATCCACCGCGCGCACCACCGACGATGCCGCGAGGTCGAGACGCCGTCCCGCGCTCGAAAAGCCGCCGGCTTCCGCTACTTCAACGAACGCGCGCAGCGCGGAGAATTTGTCCATGTCGTCGCCTTTGTGACTGCGTGCTTTTGTGCGTGTCGCAACGAAGCGTTGCGTGCCGTTGGCATTCTATCGCCGGCCTGCAAGCGCTATCTTCTGAACTGGCAATTTACAGGAGCGTGCGATGAAACCCCTCGAAATAACGGTGACTTACGATCTGATCTGCCCGTGGTGCTGGATCGCCGAGCACCGGCTCGCTGAGGCAATCGACCAAGCCGGCCTGGCCGGCAACGTGAGCGTCCGGTTCGTGCCGTTCGAACTGAACCCGACGATGCCGGCCGGCGGCATCGACCGCAAGGCGTACCGGAGCGCGAAGTTCGGCAGTTGGGCGCGCTCGCAGGCGCTCGACGCGCATGCGGCCGACGCTGGCCGGGAAGCCGGCCTCGTATTCGATCATGCGCGGATCACGCGCACGCCGAACACGCGGCTCGCGCACCGGCTCGTCTGGTTCGCGCAGCAGCGCGGCAGCGCGGTCGCGCTCGTCGACGCTTTGTTCGCCGCGTATTTCCGCGACGGCCGTGATATCGGCGACGCGGACGTGCTGGTCGAGATCGCGGCCGGCGCGGGCTTGCCGGGCGACGCGGTGCGAGCATTCCTCGCATCCGGCGAAGGGCTCGATGCGGTGGTCGCGCTCGAGGAGGAGGCGGTGCGCGACGGCATCGCTTCGGTACCGTCGACGCGCATCGGGCCGTCGATCGTCAGCGGCGCGCAGCCGACCGTGGTGTTTCGCGACGCCTTGATCGACGCGCAGCGCACGCTCGACCCGATCGCCTGAATCCGGGCCGGCGCCGCCGCAGCCCGGCCCGGCCTTCAGAAGGATTCATGTGCGGCTCAGGATTATTGCGAACCCTGCCGGTAAGCTCGGCGTTGCGCGCGCCTCGCCGGCCGGATCGGCGAGCCGGCGCGCAACGTCGCTACGCAACCGGGGGAACCGACATGAAAAACCTGATCTGGCACACGCGCGCGGCGCGCTCGGGCAGCATGCTGCTCGTCGCGTGGTGCGTCGGCATCCTCGCATCGGTTGCGTTCGCCGGCGAGCCGGGCGGCGGCAACCAGGCCCCCGGCTTTTATCGGCAGAAGCTCGGCGACCTGCAGATCGTCGCGCTGTCCGACGGCACGCATGCGTTTCCGGTCGACACGGTCTTCCGGGATATCTCGAAGGAAGCAATCCGGCGCGATCTCGATCGCGAGTTTCTCGAACCGCCGGTGCAGGGGTCGATCAACGCGTTCCTGGTCGATACGGGAACGACGCGGATTCTCGTCGATACCGGCGCCGGCGTGCTGTACGGCGACTGCTGCGGCAAGCTGCTCGCCAACCTGCGTGCGGCAGGCTATGCGCCGGAGCAGATCGACGAAGTGCTGCTCACGCACCTGCACAAGGATCATGTCGGCGGCATCGCGTCGAACGGCAGGATGACCTTTCCGAATGCGGTGGTGCACGTCAACGAGATCGAGGCGCAATACTGGCTCGATCCAGATAACAAGGCACAGGCGCCGGCGTTCCTGGCATCGTTTTTCGATGCGGCGGCCGCGTCGGTCGCGCCGTACGTCGCGGCCGGGCGCTTCAAGACGTTTCGCGGCGAAGCCACGCTCGCCCCCGGCATTCGTGCGGTGCCGATGCCCGGTCATACGCCGGGCCACACGGCTTATCTGATCGAGAGCGGCGACGCCGGGCTGCTCGCATGGGGCGATATCGTGCACGTTGCGGCGATCCAGCTGCGGGATCCGGACGCGACCGTCCAATACGACAGCGACGCCGACGCGGCGCGCCGCACCCGGCGCGCTACGCTCGAGCGCGTCGCGGACAAGCGTT
Source organism: Burkholderia cepacia (assembly GCF_029962485.1). Lineage (NCBI taxonomy): Bacteria > Pseudomonadati > Pseudomonadota > Betaproteobacteria > Burkholderiales > Burkholderiaceae > Burkholderia > Burkholderia cepacia. The sequence goes on along the minus strand of NZ_CP073639.1, from coordinate 432,368 downwards.
ATCTGGTCGGCGCCGCGCACATCGCGTTTCCCGGGCTCGGGCATTTGCGCAGGGACGGGGAGCAGTACGACTGGGTGCCCGTCAACTACGACACGACACCGCTTCGATGATGCAATGGCGCGCGGCAGCAGTGGCCGCGCGTGACGGAATCAGCGGGACAGTTCGCGCCGCCAGGCGCCGGGCGGGTGGCCGACGATGCGCGCGAACACGCGGTTCAGGTGGCTCTGGTCCGCGAAGCCGCACACGGCCGCGATTTCCGCGAGCGACATGTCGGTCGTCTCGATCAGCTGCCGCGCACGGATCACGCGCTGTTCGAGCAGCCATTGATGCGGCGTGCGCCCCGTCGTTCGCGAGAATGCTCGGATGAAATAGCCGCGCGACAGATCGCATTCGTTCGCGACCTCCTCGATCGACACGCCGAGATCGGCCTTTTCCATCAGCAGCTCTTTCGCGAGCGCCGCCTTCGCCGGCGACAGCAGGCCCTTGCGCTGCAGGTCGCGCGCACTCGCATTGCCGTACTGGCGAGCGAGGTGCGTGCCGATCGCGAGCCCCATCTGCTCGACGAACAGCGAATTCAGCGTACCGGGCCCGTCGAGGCTGTCGGCGATCGCGTGCGCGAGATGCCCCAGCACCGCGTCCTGCAAGTCGGGCGCACAGGTCAGGCCGCCGATTTCCGTACCGTCGTGCTCGCGGCCGAGATCGTCGAGATAGGCGTGCGACAGCTCGACCAGCAGGAAGTCGAACTTGCCGTACAGGTCGGCACGGAAATTCCGGGAAAAGTCGCGAATGTAGATCGAATTGTGCTGAAACCGCCGCTCGGAACGGGAGTGGCCGGTGCCGCCGTAGATCGTGCGCCGGTGCCCGCCGTTGAGCGACACGCCGATCAGGAAGCCGCGATCGCTGGCCGCCATCTCGATGCGCTCGAAATGCTCGTCGCGCATGCATTTGCGATGGAGCCTGAGCCCGCCGACCGAGCGTTCGACATCCTTGGACAGCAGGCTCGACAGGCAACCGAGCGTGTCTTTCGGCAGTGCAGCAGGGGGCGCGACGAGGGAATCTGACATGACGGAACAATCCTTCGATGGAAGCGGCGCGCGAACATTTTTACGCGAAGTTTATACGGTGCGCTCAGCCGGCCCAAGTTAACTTGAATAAATGTCCACTTGCTGACGAAATGCTTGCTATTGACCAACACGCACCGCGCGGGCCTCGACGGGCACGCAAATGCGCCGCCGTGGCCACCATCCGGTCACTGTTGCCCGGTTGACGATCGCGTGGCGTACACCTCTGCGGGCGCGCCGGTGCGACGGCGGCCAGCGCATTTTCCTTCAAGATTTTTGTTTATACGGCGTTTACACTCGCTCCACATTTTGAGACTTTGCGCCCGGCCGGCAGCGCTGGCCGGGTGCGCATTCCCGCCCCAGTGAACGGCCGTGTTCATATGGCGGTCATCGTGGGGAACCTGGAGGCGGCCATGATCCAGATCGGGACGTTGTCGGTGGATTTCGAGCAGCGGGACATTCGCCACCACGGCGCGTCGCTGCGTATCGGCGCACGCGCGCTTGACATACTGGAAGTACTGCATCGCGCCAACGGTTCCGTCGTGTCGAAGGACGACATCATGGATGCCGTGTGGCCGGGGCTGATCGTCGAGGAAAACCGGCTGCAGGTTCATGTCGCGACGCTGCGCAAGGCGCTGGGCGCGGACCGCGACCTGATCAAGACGGTGCCGGGCCGCGGCTACCTGCTGGTCGCGCATCCCGCCGTCGCGCGCGAGGCCGCGCCGCGCGCGGTCGCGTTGCCGGCCGAGCCTGTCGCGGTGGCGCGTCCGGTTCCGCTCGTCGGACGTCAGGCCGAGATCGGGCAGATCGTCGACATGATCGAACGCGCGCCGGTCGTCACGCTCGTCGGGGCGGGCGGCATCGGCAAGACGAGCCTGGCCGGCCGCATTGCCTGCGAGCTGCGCGAGCGGTCCGGCGAATGCGTGCTGTTCGTTGCACTCGCGAGTGCCGCGACGCGCGACGACGTGCTGCTCGCGATCGCCGCGGAACTCGGCGTCGAGACCGACGGCGTGCCGGGCATCGACCGGATCGCCACGGCGATCGCCGCGTCGCCGGCCCTGATCGTGCTCGACAACGCGGAACACGTCGTCGATCTGGTGGCCGACCTCGTCGATACGCTGACGTCGCGCGTGCCGTCGCTGCGTGTGCTCGCGACCAGCCGCGAACCCCTGCATATCTCTGCCGAAGCCGTGTTTCGCGTGAGCCCGCTGGCGGTGCCGGAAGGCGGCGCACCGGTCGACGAGATCATGCGTCACTCGGCCGTCGAACTGTTCCTGGCGCGGATCCGCGCCGCCACGCCCGACTGCGCGGTCGATGCGGCCGGCCTCCGCCTGATTGGCGACATCTGCCGGCGTCTGGACGGGCTGCCGCTCGCGATCGAACTGGCCGCCGCGCGTGTCGCGACGCTCGGGCTCGAGGTCGTCGCCGCGCGTCTGGACGACCGGCTGAACCTGCTGACCGGCGGGTTGCGCTCGGCGCTGCCGCGCCATCAGACGTTGCGCGCGACGTTCGACTGGAGCTACGTGCTGCTGGATGCGGCCGCACGCTCGCTGTTTCGCCGCATGGGGTGCTTCACCGGCCCGTTCACGTTCGATGCCGCGCGCGAGGTCGCGATGGATCCCGACAGGTCGGCCGCCGAGACGATCGCGGTACTCGGCGAACTGGTCGCCAAGTCACTGGTGGCCGTCGAGTTCCACGGCGCGCAGGCGCGTTACCGGTTGACGGAATCGACGCGCGCGTACGCGCTCGAGAAACTGCACAACGAGGGTGAATTCGACGTCGTTGCCGAGCGTCATGCGCGCTACGAGCGCGAGCAGGGGGATGCGCGGATGCAGGCGCAGGCGGTGGACCTCGCGAGCACGCGTGTCGCCGTGGGCATGCCGGCGTCGCGCGAGCCCGTCGTGGCCGAGCCGCGGGCGCAGGAAGCGGACGCGCTGGCGCGCGCGTTGCTGGAACCGGCACGGATGCGCGAATGCGTGCAACCGGCGCGGCGGGCGATCGACGCGATCGAGGCCGGCGACGCCGCAGGCATCGACGCCGTGCGCGAGATGCGTTTGCGCGCGGCCTACGCGACGGCGCTGCTGCATACCGACGGCGATACGCACGCGGCCGCCGCGATGTGGGACCGGACGCTCGTGCTCGCGGGCCGGATCGGCGACGAGGCGTTCGACGCGTGCGCGCTGGTCGGACTGTGGAATACGATGCTGACGCGCTCCGACATCCACGAATCGCTGCGTTACGCGACGCGCTTCGAGCGCGCGGCCGAACGGCGCGGCGACCGGCCGCAACGGCTGCTGGCGAACGCGATGGTCGCGACGTCGCTGCATTACTTCGGCGAACACGCGCAGGCCCGCGAGCGGCTGGAGGCCGCGACCGCCGAGCTGGCCGTGGCCGGCGAACCGTCCTGCGCGCAAGCCGCGCTCGGGATCGACGTCGCAACGCTCGGCCGCACGATGCTGATGCGGCTCGTCTGGATGCAGGGCGATCCGGAATACGCGATGCGGCTGGCCGCGCAGACGGTCGAATCCGCGCGCCGCACCGGGTCGGGGCCGGCGCTGTGCGTCGTGCTCGGCGCTGCGGCCGTGCCGATCGCGTTGCGCTACGGCGATCACGACGTGATTTCCGACTATCTCGGCACGCTGCGCTCGACCGCGGAGGCGAACGGGTTCGACATCTGGCTCAGCCACGCGGAAGGCCTCGCCGGACAGTTCGACATGCTGGCCGGGCATCCCGGCGCCGGTCTCGCGCGGCTCGAGCCCGCGCTGCGGCGCATCGAAGCGAGCGGCTTCCGGCGCCTGCTCGCGCCGCTGGTCGTCGCATACGCGGAAGGGCTGACGCGCACGGGCCGCGCGGCCGAGGCGTGCGCGAAACTCGACGCGACGCTCACGCGCTGCCGTGCGCACGGCGAACACCTGTTCGTGCCGGAACTGCTGCGCGCCAGGGGGCTCGCGATGCTCGAACAGGCCCGCACCGCGGATCCGGACGTCGCGCTCGCGTATGAGGTCGAAGGGCACCGGCATCTGCTGACCGGGATCCATGCCGCTAACGGGCAAGGCGCCGCGATGTGGGCGCTGCGCGGCACGCTCGATCTCGCCGATCACCTGATCGAGCGCGGGCGGACCGGCCAGGCGTCGTCGCTGGTGGCCAACCTGTCGGGGCATTTCGATCCGCAGTCGCGCGCGTTCGACGTGCGCCGGCTCGCGCGCCTGCAGAACTTCGTGCGCCCGGAGCCGGCACCGTCGGCAGGCCGGTCGCGCATGCGGCACGCGGCAGTGGATGCGATGCAGCAGGTGGCGTAACGTCATGCCCGGGTCGCACAGGACGACACCGCGCCATCGCGCCGCGGCCCGTCGGTCCGATCGTTCAATGTTCAAGGGGGAGTGGATGGTCCGTGTATCGTCGAACCGGAGGCAGGCGGCGTGCGGCCGCGTGCCGGCTCACGGCGCAAGCGGAGGGCCTGACGGTGCTTAAGGCGACGGCATCCGCCGCCGCGGCGGACCTCATCGTATGCAACGGCAAGATCGCGACGCAGGACGACCGGCAGTCGTTCGTGACCGCGCTCGCCGTGAAGGACGGCCGGATCCTCGCGGCCGGCAGCGGGCACGACGTGATGCGCCATGCGCATGCGGGTACGCAGTGCATCGACCTGAACGGCCGCACCGTGATCCCGGGGCTGAACGATTCGCACCTGCACATGATCCGCGGCGGCCTGAACTTCAACCTGGAACTGCGCTGGGACGGCGTGCCGACGCTGGCCGACGCGCTTGCGATGCTGCGTCGCCAGGTGCTGCGTACGCCCGCGCCGCACTGGGTGCGCGTGGTCGGCGGCTGGACCGAATTCCAGTTCGCGGAAAAGCGCGGGCCGACGGCGGCCGAACTCAACGCGATCGCGCCCGACACGCCGGTCTTCATCATGCACCTGGGCGACAGCGCGCTCCTGAACGCGGCCGCGCTGCGCGCGATCGGCTACGGCCGGGATACGTCGAACCCGCCCGGCGGCGAGATCCAGCGCGATCGCCTCGGCCGGCCGACCGGCATGCTGATCGCGCGGCCGGACATGGCCGTGCTGCACGAGGCGCTCGAACGAGCCCCGAAGCTCGGTCACGACGACCAGATGAATTCGATGCGGCATTTCATGCACGAGCTGAACCGGCTCGGCGTGACGAGCGCGATCGACGCGGGCGGCGATTTCCAGGCCTTTCCGGACGACTACGGCGCGATCCTGGCACTTGCGCGGCGCGGCGAAATGACCGTGCGCGTCGCGTACAGCCTGTTCGTGCAGCATGCGGGGCGGGAGCTCGACGACTACGCGCACTGGGTGACGCTCGCGAAGCCCGGCGATGGCGACGCGTTCCTGCGGATGAACGGCGCGGGCGAGCTGCTGGTGTATTCGGCCGCCGATTTCGGCAATTTTCTCGAGCCGCGCCCCGATCTGCCGGCGGCGCTGGAGGCCGAACTGGCCGCGGTGATTCGACTGCTGGTGCGGCACCGCTGGCCGTTCCGGCTGCATGCGACCTACGACGAATCGATCGGCCGCTTCCTGAACGTGCTCGAAGCCGTGAACCGCGAGACGCCGTTCGACGGCCTGCGCTGGTTCTTCGACCACTGCGAGACGATCTCGGACGCGAACATCGCACGCATCGCCGCGCTCGGCGGCGGTGTGACGGTCCAGCACCGGATGGCGTTCCAGGGCGAGTACTTCATCGCGCGTTACGGCGCGGAAGCCGCGATGCGCACGCCGCCTATCCGCGCGATGCTGGCGGCCGGGCTGCCGGTCGGCGCGGGCACCGACGCAACGCGCATCGCGAGCTACAACCCGTTCGTGTCGCTGTACTGGATGGTGTCGGGGCGCACGCTCGGCGGCACGGCGCTGTATCCGGAACGCAACCGGCTCAGCCGGATGGAGGCGCTGCGCTGTTATACGGTCGGCAGCGCGTGGTTTTCCGGCGAGGACGACTGCAAGGGCGCGCTGGTGCCCGGCCACTACGCGGATTTCGCGGTGCTGACGGACGACTACTTCACGATCGACGAAGCGCGGATCAAGTCGCTGTCGTCGGTGCTGACGGTCGTCGGCGGCAAGATCGTGTACGCGGACGACGAGTTCGCGCCGCTCGCCCCGCCGTCGCTGACAGTCAGCCCCGCGTGGTCGCCGGTGGCCGAATTCGGCGGCGCCGGGCAGCATCGTCCGGCCGAGTCGGCTTCGCTGCGCGCCGTGCCCGGCGCCGGCGCGCAGGGCGGTGCCGCACGCGGCATCGTACAGCGCCTGCATGCGGCCGCGACGGAAACCGTCGAGCACGGCGAAGCATCGGGTTATCCCAGTTTCGCGTTCTAGGCGGACGCCGTACCGGCAGGAACGCCGGCGGCGTCCGTATGTGCCGTGCGCCGCATGGACAATTTTTCGCCTCGGGCGAGGGGCAGAAGGAGACGAGATGAGTTCTGCGCACACGTGCGCATCGGCCGAAGACGAAGTCGCCGGCGTCCGCATTCCGCGGACGCCGATGGCGGTCGAAGCGGCCGAAGCAGCCTGCGCGTCGCTGCCGCGGGCGATCACCGAGCATGCGAGCCGGGTGTTCGTACTCGCGTCGCTGGCCGCGCGCCGTGCCGGCGAGACCTGCGATGCCGATGCACTGTACGTGGCCGCGATGTACGCGAACATGGGACTGAGCACCGCGTATGGCCGCTCGGCCGCGCGCTACGAGCTCGACAGCGCCGATGCCGCCGATACGTTCCTGTTGCGCCACCAGACGTCGCAGCGCATGCGCGACGACGTGTGGCGCGCGATCGCGCTGCATACGACGCCCGGCGTGGCCGCGCGCGTATCGCCGCTCGCGCGCGTGCTGGCGGCCGCCGTCTCGACCGACCTGATGGCGACCGACTTCGACGCGTATTCGGCCGACGAGCGGCGCGCGCTGCTCGCCGCCTACCCGCGCGGCGAAGGCTTCAGCGACGCGTTCCTCGATGCGGTCGCGCGCGGCGTCGCGCACCGGCCGGCGTCGACGTTCGGCACGTGGAGCGCCGATGTGCTCGAACGCGCCGATCCGGATTTTCACCGGCCGAATTTCTGCGGGCGCGTACTCGGCGCGCGCTGGAAGGACGCCTGACGGCGTCCTGCGGGATCCGGCGGCGCGCGCCACGCGCCGCGCTGCCGGCTGGGTGCCCGGGCGCTCGCGCGCCCAGGTGCCTTTTCGCTTACGCCCTCGCCCCCGCGGCGTCGTGACGCGCATAGTCGACGTATCCCGCGCGGTCGCCGCCGTACCAGCCGACCGTCTTCGGTGCGGCGAGCGGCGCGTTCGCCGCGAGGCGTTCGACCAGATCGGGGTTCGCGATATAGGCACGCGCGAAAGCGACGAGATCGGCGTCGCCCGCGTCGATCAATGCATTCGCGGCATCCGGCGCAATGCCGCCATTGACGATCAGCGTGCCGCGGAAGTGCTTGCGCGTGTTCTCGACGATGCGCGGCAGGTCGGGCTCGCCGCTCCAGCCGTTGGTGTCCGCCGCGTGCACATAGGCGACGCCGGCTTCGTCGAGCATGCGGCCGACGTAGGCGTACGTCGCATCCGGATCCGCATCGCGCACGTTGTTGTACTTCGCGTACGGCGAGATGCGCACGCCCACGCGGCTGAGCGGCATCACGGCGCCGACCGCGCCGACGATTTCCTCGAGGAAGCGCGCGCGGTTCGCGATCGAGCCGCCGTAACGGTCGTCGCGGCGGTTCAGCGTCGACGACAGGAACTGGTGCGGCAGGTAACCGTTGGCCGCATGGATCTCGACGCCGTCGAAGCCGGCCGCCATCGCGCGGATGGCGGCCTGGCGGAATTCGTCGACGGTCCCGGCGACTTCCTCCGTCGTCATCGCGCGCGACGGCGTCGCGTGAATCTTCGTGTAATAGCCGTTCTGCAACTGCGCCCACACCTGCAACTGCTCGAGATCGTCGTTGACGCCGGACGGCGACAGCGGCGCGTCGCCGCCGAGCAGCGTCAGCGAGCTCACGCGGCCGCCGTGCCATAACTGCGCGAAGATGCGGCCGCCGTTCGCATGGACCGCGTCCGTGATCTGCTTCCAGCCGGCCGCCTGTTCGTCGGTGACGAGCCCGGGCGTCAGTTCGAACGACGCGGAGGCCGGGCTGACGTTGGTCGCCTCGGTCACGATCAGGCCGGCGGATGCGCGTTGTGCATAGTATTCGGCCATGAGTTCGGTCGGCTGGCCGCGCGACGGCGCGCGCGAACGCGTCATCGGCCCCATCACGACACGGTTGGGAAGCGGCAGGCCGCGCAGATCGTAGTGGTTGAGCAGGGAAGACATGATGGTTTCCTTGTGCGTGAGGCAGGGTAGTGCCGCCTATCGTTTGACGGGCCCTGCGGAAAGTTCAAAAGCGACGTGGGTGACGTGCCGGCGGCGTTCCAGCGCGCGGGCGGCCCCGGGGGCGTCGCGCGTGAACCGGTGCCGGCGCCGGTTCAGGACTGTGCGTTGCGTTGTGCGTGCGGACGTCCGATCGCGAGGTAGTGGGCGAGCGCGACGATCGGGAACGCACCGGCGACCGCGGCCACGAGCGGCCAGCCGCCATGCTCATACAGCGGGCTCGCGAGCGCGGAGCCGATTGCGCCGCCAACGAAGATGCTCGTCATGTACAGCGCGTTCAGGCGGTTGCGGCTTGCCGCGTGCAGTGCATAGATCTCGCGCTGGCCGAGCACCATGTTCATCTGCACCGCGAAATCGAGCACGATGCCGGTGACGACGAGGCCATACAGGCCGGCGCCATGGATCAGCGCAACCGCGTACGACAGCGCGCCGGCGACCAGCGCGATCAGCGTCGCACGCACGCCGTGGCCGGCATCGGCGAGGCGGCCCGCGACCGGGGCCGACGTCGCGCCGATCGCGCCGACCAGCGCGAACAGGCCGATAGCCGATTGCGACAGGCCGTAGTGACGCGTGAGTTCGACCGGCACGGCGGTCCAGAACAGGCTGAACGACGCAAACATCAGGCCCTGGTAGAACGCGCGATGGCGCAGCACCGGCATCGTGCGGACCAGGTGCAGCAGCGAGCCGATCAGCTCGAAGTAGGTGGCGCGATGATCGGGCTGGCGCGACGGGATCGTCAGCGCGAGCACGGCCGTCACGAGCGTCATCAGCACGGCGGCGGCCGCGAACACGAAGCGCCAGCCGAATGCGTCGGCCACCACGCTCGACAGCGGGCGCGCGAGCAGGATGCCGAGCAGCAGCCCGCCCATGATCGTGCCGACCACGCGGCCGCGCGAATGATCGGGCGCGAGGTGCGCGGCGAGCGGCACCAGGATCTGCACGGCGACCGAGCTGAAGCCGATCAGCAGCGAGATCGCGAGGAACAGCCCGGGCGTCTGCACGACCGCGGCCGCCGCGAGGCTCGCGATCGACACGACGGCCGTGACGATCATCAACTTGCGGTTCTCGAGCAGGTCGCCGAGCGGCACGATGAAGAACAGGCCGAGCGCGTAGCCGATCTGCGTCAGCGACACGATGAAGCTCGCGGTTGCGCCGGACATGTGCAGGCTGGGCGCGATGAGTTCGGTGATCGGTTGCGCGTAGTACAGGTTCGCGACGATCGCGCCGCAACTGAACGCGAACAGCAGGATGAGGCCCTGCGTGAGCTTGGTCGCGTGCCCGTGGGACGCGAGCGTGTTGGATTCTGCTGACATGGTCGACTCCTTGGAAAGAGATGTCGGGTGCCCGGTCGTCGGGCCGGCGTAACGGTGTTCGGTCGTTCGTCGCGGCGAAACGGAAGCCGCCGCATTGCCGTCAAGATTATTGATCGATCGATAACAAGGGAATACGTGCGGGGCGCAATCGAGCGTTGCGCGGCACGCAAAGGGGTCCGACCGTGGACGGGTTCATGCGCATGCGCCAAGGCCGAGATCGGTCGCGAACCGCACGCCGGCGTCGGCGAGGCCGGCCGACTCGACCCGGCGCGCGGCAGCCCAGGACGCGGTGCGTCTCGTGACGTCGTGCGCGCCCGACGGCAGCGCCTGCGCGAGGGTGACCGCGTCGGCGAGGGCCTTCGACATGCCCGATGCCGTATGGGGCCGCAGCGTGCAGGCCGCGTCGCCGACGAGCGCGGTGCGGCCGTGGGCGAAGGCGGGGCTGAAGACATCGAAGACGGCCTGAACGGACGGCGCGGCAGTCGCGCCGACCAGTTGCGACAGCACCGGCGGCAGACGCTCGCGCGCGAGCGCGCCGAATTCGGCGTGCGCACGGGTCGACAACAGGCCCGGTTCGGCCGACATGCCGTGCAGGCGGCCGCCGAGGTCGGCCAGATGACTGCGCAACGCGTCGAGGTTCGCTTCGGAGCGGTACCAGATCCAGTTGAAGCGTTGCGCGCGAGGCCCCGGCATGCCGTCGGCGGCGGGAATCTGGAACGCCATGAACAGTTCGCCGGGCTGCCGGTAGAGCGTCAGGTTCTCGACCAGCATTTCAATGGTCCCGGCATCGAACGCGGCTTCGTCGACGACGCCGCGCCACGCGAAGTAGCCGGCATAGCGCGGCGCGTAGCCGGGAAATAGCGCCGTGCGGATGCGCGAGCCCGCGCCTTCCGCGGCGACGAGCAGGTCCACCCGTTCGCGCGTCGCGCCGATCTGCAGGTCGACGCCGTCCGGGTCGCGGCGCTCGACCGTCACGGGGCTGTCGTAGCGGATCATCCCTTCCGGCAGCATCGCGCACAGCGCGCGATGGACAATGTCCCACGACGAGAACGGCAGCCATTGACACGCGTCGTCGACGATGCGGCCCGAGCGGTCGATCCAGCGCCGGCGGCGCGTCGGAACCGTCGCGATCGACAGCCGCTGGCCGCCGTGCGCGTCGAGAAATGCCGTCATGCGGCGCAGGACAGCGACACCGCCGCCATGATCGGGCACTCGTCGGTCGCGCCGCTCGTGGACGACGACCTCGTGACCGATGCAATGCAGCGTGACGGCGGCGGCGAGGCCCGCGATGGAGCCGCCGGCGATCGCGATCTTCATGATGCGCCTCTCGAAACGGGCTTCCGGCGCGGATATCGCGGGTAGCGAAGCCCCATGAGAGCAGTCTGGATCGGGCCGACTGAATAGTCCTAAACCGCGCCTTAATTCACTTGATTTATGCGGTGCGCGCGGCGGCGCGGACGGCGGGCGTCAGCGGCGCTCGCCCTGCAGCGTCGGAATCTGCGCGAACAGCCCGGCGAGCCAGTCGACGAACACCTTGAGCTTGACGGGCGTATGCCGGTTGGGCGGATACAGGATCGAGATCGGCCGCGGCGGCGTGTTGAAATCGGTCAGCACCTCGCGCAGGCGCCCCGATTGCAGGTACGGCTCGACCAGGTACAGCGAGGTCTTGATCAGGCCGATGCCGGCGAGGCCGCATGCGATGTAGGTGTCGGCATCGTTGACCGCGACGGTGCCGCACATCTGCATGATGCGCGTTTCGCCGTCCACCACGTAGTCCCAGGGCCGCGGGCGGCCCGTGTCGGCCGAGATGTGGCTGACCGCGATGTGCTGCGTGAGTTCGTCGACCGTTTCGGGCGCGCCGCAGCGCTCGAGATACGCGGGCGCCGCGCACGTGCAGGTGGTCAGGCTGCCGATCCGTTTCGCGACCAGCCCGGAGTCGTCGAGCGCGCCGATGCGCACGACGCAATCGACGCCTTCGCCGACCAGGTCGATCTGGCGATCGGTCACGCCGAGTTCGACCGAGATGCCCGGATGCGCGGCGAGGAAGTCGGGCAGCGCGGGCACCATGATCTGCTTGGCCATCGCGGGCGGCAGGTTCACTTTCAGGCGGCCGCGCGGCACGTTGCGCGCCTGCGAGACGGCTGCCTCCATGTCGTCGATTTCACGCAGCACGCCGACGCAGCGCTCGTAGTAGGCCTGTCCGTCCTCGGTCAGCGAAATCCGGCGGGTCGTGCGGTTCAGCAGCCGGCAGCCGAGATGCTGTTCGAGCGTGCTCAGCAGCGCGGACACGCGTGGCGTCGTGAGCCCGGTCGTGTCGGACGCGCGCGTGAAGCTGCCCGTCTCGACGATGCGCGTGAACACGCGCATCGAAAGCAAGGTATCCATCGTTGGGAAATCTCCAGCCTGTTCGTTGCCTGCGCCGGTGCATGCCGGCGCGGCTTTTTTGTTGAGGTGCCGCCGCTACGCGTCGATGCGCTTCCTGAGCCCGTCGCCCGCGAACGGCATTTCGCGCATCCGCTGGCCGGTCGCATCGAAGATCGCGTTGGCCAGCGCACCCGCGGTCGGCCCCATCGACGCTTCGGCCGCCCCGAGGAACGGCGCGCCCGGGCGGTTGATCAGGTGTACCTTGATGCTTTGCGGCACCGCGCCGAAACGCAGGATCGGGTAGCTGCTCCAGTCGAAGCTGCGGATGCGCTGCGTATCGTATTTCAACGCCTCGTACAGTGTCCAGCTTGCGGCCTGCACGATGCCGCCTTCGATCTGGTTGCGGATGCCGTCCGGCGACACGACCTGGCCCGCGTCGACGGCCACTTCCGCGCGCTCGAGCGTCACCTGGCCCGTTTCCGGCACGACCGTGATCTCGATCGCCATCGCGACGTAGGCCATCAGGTTCTTGTAGCGGCCGAACGCGAAGCCGACGCCGCGGTTGCGCGCGCGCGGCGGCCGCGGCCAGCCGAACTTGGTCGCGACGAGCTGGATCACCTGGCGTGCACGATGGTCCTGCATGTGCCGCAGCCGGAATTCGACCGGATCGACGCCGGCGGCGTGCGCCAGCTCGTCCATGAAGCTCTCGATCGCCCACACGTTGGTGTGTGCGCCGAGCGAGCGCATCGCCGAGGTCTGCAGCGGCATCGTCGGCGAGAAGTTGTTGACGATTTGCTGGGTCGGCAGCGCGTACAGCGGGATCGCGTTGCGATCGCCGCCGCCTTCGGGCTGCAGCATCGGCGTCGACGGCGCGGAGACGAACGGCGGCTCGAGCATCCGCGCGGGCAGCAGCCGGCCGGCATTGACGATCCGTTCGTTGTGCGAGCTGCTCCACAGCGCGTAGTTCCAGTCGACGATATGGCCGCTCGCGTCGAGCGACGCGCTGAGCTCGGTGACCATCGCGGGCGTGAAGTGGTCCCACGTATGTTCCTGCTCGCGCATCCATTGCACGCGGATCGGCTTGCCGGGCATCGCCGCCGCGATCAGCGCCGCATGCGCGGCCACGTCGTCCGCGCCGTTATGCCCGTAGCAGCCGGAACCCTCGGTGTGAATGCAACGCACGTTCGCCTTCGGCATCGACAGCATCTCGGCGAGCGCGTCGCGCAGCGGGTACACGCCCTGCGAGTGCGTCCACACGGTCAGCATGCCGTTCTCGAGATGCGCGACCGAGCACGACGGCCCGATCGAGCCGTGCAGCAGGTAGTTCTTCAGGAACGTCGCGGACAGCGTCTTCGTGGCCGGCGCGGTGTCGCCCTTCGTGTTCGCGATCTCGATGCGCTGCGTCGCAATCCGTTTCAGGTCCTGGTGAACGGTCGCACGATCGGGCAGCGCGCGGCCGGGCGACCAGCGGCTGCCGGCAGCCAGCGCACGCTGCGCGACGACCGCCTGCCATTCGCCCTGCGCGACGACCGCGAGCATGCTGCCGTTGCGCACGATCCGCACCACGCCCGGCATCTTCAGGATCGCGGCTTCGTCGAACGACAGCAGTTTCGCGTCGTACACGGGCGGCATCACGACGCGCGCATGCAGCATGCCGGGCAGCGCCATGTCCTGCACGTAGCTGACGCCGCCCGTGACCTTGTTCGGGATGTCCACGCGCGGCAGCGATGTGCCGATCACCGAGAACGTGGCGGGCGGCTTGAGCGGCGACGTCGGCGTGGCGCTGCGGTGCAGGTCGACCGTGCGCACCGCGTCGCCATAGCGCATCGTGCGGCCGTCCTGCGCCTTGATCACCGCATCGGCGACGGTGAGCGTGCGCGGATCGACGCCGAACTGCTTCGCCGCGCCGTCCACCAGCAGCCCGCGCACCTGCGCGGCCGCGTTCAGCAATGCGGAGCCGCTGTCGGCCATCGTGTGGCTGCCGGCTGTCAGGCCCTCGTCCGGCGATGCGCCGGTGTCGGCCGTCAGGAACGTGATCAGCGAGGGCTTCATGTTCAGCTCCTCGGCCGCGACCTGCAGTAGTGCGGTACGCACGCCGGTGCCGAGTTCGACCTTGCCGGTGAACACGGTGACCTTGCCCTCGGGCGTGATCTTGATCCACGCGTCCAGCAGCGGGTTGGTCTTCAGGCTGCCGGCCAGCGTTTCGGTCGCCTTGCCGACGTGGACGGCGGCGCCTTCGTCCGCGATCACGAGCTGCGCGGCGGCACGCGTGACCGGCGCGAGACTGAACGCGACGAAGAGCGCGCCGGAGACCATGAAGTGACGGCGGCCTTCGTCGATGTCGTCGGGTGGGTTCATCAGAGTCCCTTGCTGATCATGACGGGAGCGCCCGCCGGCTCCGGGTCCGGCAGGCCGGCGACCTGGCGGATCGCCGCGAGGATCCGCATGTGGGTGCCGCAACGGCACAGGTTCGGTTCCATCTGCGCGCGCAGTTCGCGTTCGGTGGGTTTCGGGTTGCGTTCGAGCAGCGCCTGCGCGCGCATGATCATGCCCGCGATGCAATACCCGCACTGCGCGGCCTGATGATCGATGAACGCCTGCTGCAACTTGCCCGGATGCTCGGCGGTGCCGAGGCTTTCAAGGGTCCGCACGCGGCGCTCGCCGAGCGCGGCGACCGGAATCAGGCACGAGAACATCGGCTTGTCGTCGACGATCACGGTGCATGCGCCGCATTGCCCGAGGCCGCAGCCGAACTTCGCGCCGTGCAGGTGCAGGTCGTTGCGCAGCGCGTAAAGGAGCGGCGTGGACGGATCGATGTCGAGCGTGTGCCGCACGCCATTGACGGTGAGGGTGATCATCGCGCGCTGTCCTCCTTTCTGAGCTTCGCGGCCAGGGTATCGATACCGCTCCACGCGGGGCGTTCGGAGTACGTTTCGCGGATGTAGGCGGCGAGATCCGCGATCTGCGCGTCGTCGTACTGTTCGAGGTAGGACGGCATGTAGTTCAGCGTGTCCTCGCCATGCCAGCCGATCCCGTTGAACATCATCTGGATCGCGTTGCGCGGCGTGTCGGCAGCAACCGCCGTGCTGAACGCGAGCGTCGGCCGCTCGCCGATCGACTGCATCGGCGCTGCCGGCCCGTGGCACTGCGCGCACGACGCCTGGAACAGCACCGCGCCGCGCTGGCCGGCCGGCGTCGTCGCATGGCGTTCGGCGGCGCTCGCCGCGGGCCGTGCGGCCGCCGGCTTCTGGATCGACAGGATGTACGCGGCGATCGCCTCGACGTCTTCCTGCGGCACGGTCGCGAGATCGCGCGTGACGGGCAGCATCGGGCCGGCCGCCGCACCATGCTCGCTCGCGCGGCCGGTGCGCAGGTAGGTGACCAGTTGCGCCTGCGTCCACGGCTTGACCGCGTTGCCGAGCGCATTGAGCGGCGGCGCCTCCCAGCCGTCGACGATGCCGCCGTCAAACGCCTTGCCGGCCTGCTCGCCGCCGATCGCATTGAGCGGCGAATGGCACGACGCGCAGTGTCCGAGGCCGTCGACCAGCAGCTTGCCGCGATTCCATTGCGCGGATTGCGACGGGTCGGGCTGATATGCGCCTTCACGCAGGAACAGCACGTTCCAGAACGCGACCAGCGGCCGGAAGTTCAGCGGAAAGATCAGTTCGTTCGGCGGCGTCTTCGTCTGCACCGGTTCGCGGGTCATCAAGTACGCATAGGCGGCCGTGATGTCGTCGTCGGACATGCGCGTGAAGTGGATGTACGGAAACGCCGGGTAGAGCGGATGGCCGTCGCGGGCGATGCCGCTGCGCAGCGCACGTGCGAACGCGTCGCGCGACCAGCGGCCGATGCCCGTATCGGCATCCGGCGTGATGTTGGTCGCGTAGATCGTGCCGAACGGCGTCACGAGCGGCAGCCCGCCGGCGAACGGCTTGCCGTCCTGCGCTGTATGGCACACGACGCAGTCGCCGAGCGCGACCACCCGCGCGCCGGCGCGAACGAGTTGCGGATCGAACGACGCGCGGGCCGGTGGATCGATCGGCGCAATCGACGGCTTGAACATGATGCCGATCGCGATCGCCAGGCCAACGACCGCGATGCCGGTCGCGCCGAACCAGAGTCGTTTGTGCTTCATGCGCGCTCCACGCGAACCGGTTCGCCTGCGTTCGTTCGAGCGGCGGGGCAATGGAGCGGATGCCGACCGCGCGCGGCGATGCGGATTCGGCTGTCGCCGCGGGCTGGCACGTATCGGAGGCAGGGCGCGCGCGTACCGGCGGCGGTCGCTCCGGTCGGCGCCGTCCGATGACGGCGGTGCATCGCCGGGCGATCCGGCCATGACAAGCCGGCCCGGCGGCAGCGATTCGCGGCGGAGATCATGTCGTTGCTCCAGGTGTGGGGAGGCCGCGCGAGCAATGGCGCAATCGCGTCATCGCCCGCGCGTCGGAGGATGGAGGCAGTCTACGCGCGCGCTGGCGCCATTTCCTGAAGCTGCGCTGAAACGTTCTGAACCCTGCTGCGACGCGCCCCGGCGCGGGCGCCGCCGCGTCAGCGCGGCGTGCCGAGGCCGAACGCCGCGGCCAGTTGCGGGCCTTTCTCGAGCAGCGACGTCACCTCGTCGCGTCGCCGCGCCGACCATTGCGCGAGGCGCGCGACGACATCGGTCGCGTCCGCCGGCAGCGCTTCGGCAAGCGACACCGCATCGCTCGCGGCCTTCGACGTGCCCGACGCCGTGTGGGGGCGCACGGTGCATGCGGCGTCACCGATCAGCGCGACGCGACCGTCGACGAACGCGGGGCTCAACGCATCGAAGATCGCCTGGTTGAACGGCATGCGTGTCGCGTGAACCAGTTGGGCGAGCGTGGCCGGCAGCCGTTCGCCGGCGAGTTGCCGTAGTGTTGCGACGACATCGTCGGCGAGCTGCCCCGGATGCACGGACGCGTGATGCGCGTGGCCGGCCCGATCGGTCAGGTGATGGCGCAGCGCATCGCGATCGGCTTCGTTGCGATACCACAGCCAGTTGAAGCGGCGTCTGCCCGGCACGAGCGAACCGTCGAGCGCGGGAATCAGGAACGCCATGAACAGCTCGCCCGGCGCCTTGTGCAGCGTCATGTTCTCGACCAGCGGCGCGATCGATGCGGCGTCGAAATCCGCTTCGTCGACGATCCCGCGCCACGCGAGGTAACCGGCAAACGATGGGGCATAACCGGGAAAGAGCTGCGCGCGCAGCGACGAACCGGCGCCGTCGGCGCCAATCAGCACGTCCGCGCGGAGGCGTTCGTCGCCGAGGTGGACGTCGACGCCGTCCGCGTCCTGGTCGAAGCCGGTGACCGTGCGGCCGTACCGGATGAGCCCGCCCGGCAGCGTTTCGCACAGCGAGCGATAGACGGCGTCCCACGACGAAAACGGCAGCATCTCGGGCTCGTCGCGCGTGACGACGCCGTCGCGATCGATCCAGCGCCGCCGGTGCGTCGGCACGCTGATCGCGTGGCGGCAATGCCGGCCGTGCTGTTCGAGAAACGCCATCATCCGGCGCAACACCGCCACGCCGCCGCCCTGGCCGCGCAGCGGCGACGGCGAGCGTTCGCAGACCGTCACGTCGTGTCCGACGCAGTCGAGCGTCAGCGCGGCCGCGAGACCGGCGATCGATCCGCCTGCAATGACTATCTTCATCGTGGGTGACTCCGGTGTGCGGCCGGTGGCGTGCGCCGCCGGCCAGGCGTCGTGACGCGCGGCGCCGCGCGCTGGCGCATCGCGGCTCGGCGGATCATGCCATGTCCGGCCACGCGCTGCGCCGACGGTGCAGGCGCGGCAGTCAAGACGCCGCGCTTGGCGCCCGCTAGATCCGCAGCAGCTTGCCCGCGTTGCCGCCGAGGATCATCGCGCGCTGCTGCGCGCCCAGGTCGACGCGATCGAGAAAGCGGACCGGCTGCTCGTAGCCCATGTCGAAACAGTAGTCGCTGCCGAGCACGAGCCGGTCCACACCGACGTTCTCGATCAGGAAGTTCAGCACCGGGCCCGAATGCGACACCGTGTCGTAGCTGAAGCGCCGCAGGTAGCTGCTGGGCTTCTGCGCGAGCCGGCGTGTTTCGGGACGCACGGTCCAGCCCGCGTCGAGGCGCCCGACGAGGATCGGCAGCGCGCCGCCCGCGTGCGGCAACGTGACTTCCAGCGTCGGATAGCGGTCGAGCACGCCGCCGAGGATCAGGTGCGACCCCGCGATCGCGGTATCGAACGGGTTGCCGAGCAGGTTGCTCAGGTAGAAATCGCCGAGCCGCGCGCCACCGACCGTCTGCTGCGGATGCAGGAACACCGGCAGGCCCAACTGCTCGATGCGGGCGAACACGGGCGCGAACAGCGGATCGTCGAGATCGCGATTGTCGATGTTGGTGCCCATGTACACACCGCGCACGCCCGGCAATTGCGCGGCGCGCTCGAGCTCGTCGATCGCGTCGGCCGCGTTCAGCATCGGCAGCGTCGCGAGCACGACGAAGCGCGTCGGGTGCCGCTGGTAGACACGCGACGCGGACGCATTCCAGTCGCGCGCGAGCTTCGCGTTGAACGGCCGGTCGGCCCAGTACGCCATCGGCACGCTGAGCGACAGCGCCTGCACGTCGACGCCGGACGCATCCATGTCCTTGAGCCGCGCATCGATGTCGATGAACTTCATCGGCAGCGGCCCGAGGCCGCCGGCGGGCGTGCGGAACGTGAACGACGTATCGTCGCACACGAACGACCCGCCGAAGCGCTTGCCTTCGCCGCCGACCAGGTCGCAGAAGCTTTCAGGGTAGTAATGCGCGTGGATGTCGATCGAGCGCGGCCGGTACGGCGGCAGCGTGGCCGGGGCGTCCAGTGTGCTCGCGGTGCCGGCGGCCGACGCGGACTGTCCGGCGACGGCGGTGCCCGCGAGCGCGGCAAGCGCGCCGAGCAGGCGACGACGACCCGGCGACGGGCAGCAGGTGCAATTCAGCATGGTGTCTCTCATGGTGTATCGAGGGTGCATGGCATGCGGCTCAGCCGCGTGGCGTGATGCCCGTTGTGAGGCGCGTCGTGGTGCCCATCTCGCACGCGACGAGTTGCGTATCGAACTGCGCGCGCTCGCGTTGCGCACGCGCCGAGCGATCGGTGACGGAGAACAGGACGACGCCGAGGAACGCCGCCGCCATCGAGAACAGCGCCGGATACTCGTACGGATAGACCGCGTGCGCATGACCGAGCACCTGCACCCACACGGTCGGGCTCAGCACGGTGAGCGTCACGGCGGTCGCGAGCCCGGTCAGGCCGCCCAGCACCGCGCCGCGCGTGGTCAGGCCGCGCCAGTAGATCGAAAGCAGCAGCACGGGGAAGTTCGAGCTTGCCGCGATCGAGAACGTGAGGCTGACGATGAACGCGATGTTCTGCTTTTCGAACGCGATGCCAAGCAGGATCGCGAGCACGCCGAGTACCAGGGTCGTGCCGCGCGCCACGCGCATTTCCTCCCGGTCGGACGCTTGCCCGCGACGCAGCACGTTCGCATAGAGGTCGTGCGAGATCGCCGACGAGCCCGCGAGCGTGAGCCCGGCAACCACGGCCAGGATGGTCGAGAACGCGACCGCGCAGATGAAGCCGAGGAACACGTTGCCGCCGACCGCATGCGCGAGGTGGATCGCCACCATGTTCGCGCCGCCCGTGATCGCGCCGGACGCGTCGTGGTACTGCGGGTCCGACGCAACGAGCGCGATGGTGCCGAAGCCGATGATGATGATCAGCACGTAGCCGGCGCCGACGATGCCGGTCGCATAGAGGATGCTCTTGCGAGCCGCCTTGACGTCGCCGACCGTGAAGAAGCGCATCAGGATGTGCGGCAGGCCCGCGGTGCCGAAGATCAGCGCGAGGCCGAGCGACACGGCCGATACCGGATCGGACACCAGCCCGCCGGGCTGCATGATCGCCGCGTGTTTCGGGTGGACGAGAATCGCCTGCGCGAACAGCGCGTCGAGGCTGAAGCCGAACCGGCTCAGCACCATGATCGCCATGAACGCCGCGCCGGCGAGCAGCAGCACGGCCTTGATGATCTGGATCCAGGTGGTGGCCAGCATCCCGCCGAAGAACACGTAGACGACCATCAGCACGCCGACGAACAGCACCGCGACCGTGTAGTTCAGGCCGAACAGCAGCTCGACCAGCTTGCCCGCGCCGACCATCTGCGACACGAGATACAGCAGCACGATGACGATCGAGCTCGACGCCG
Source organism: Burkholderia cepacia (assembly GCF_029962485.1). Taxonomy (NCBI): domain Bacteria; kingdom Pseudomonadati; phylum Pseudomonadota; class Betaproteobacteria; order Burkholderiales; family Burkholderiaceae; genus Burkholderia; species Burkholderia cepacia. Next base: position 412,044 of record NZ_CP073639.1, on the reverse strand, counting down.
CGAACGCACGGATCGGCCGTTGCTGCAGGCGATAGGACACGACGTCGGCGAGCGTGTACTTGCCAAGGTTGCGCAGCGGCTCCGCGATCAGGAACAGGATGATCGGCCAGCTCGCGAGAAAACCGACCGAATAGATCAGGCCGTCGTAGCCGCTCGTGAACACCAGCGCGGAGATGCCGAGCAGCGACGCGGCCGACATGTAGTCGCCGGCGATCGCCCAGCCGTTCTGGAACGCGGTGATCTTGCCACCGGCCGCGTAATGGTCGGCCACGCTATGGTTCTTGCGCGCGGCCCAGCGCGTGATGACGAGCGTCGACGCGACGAACACCAGGAACATGCCGATCGCGACCGGATTGTGCCCGTGCGAGAGCGCGGCGGGGCCGGCCGCGAACGCCGGTTCGGTGCCGCTGGCGGCGAGCAGTGCGAGAAGCAGGCGTTTCATGATGCGTCTCCGTGGCGAAGGGCCGCGACGATCGTGTCGTACACCGTATTGGCGCGAAACACATAAAGCGCGACCAGCGCGAAGGTCGCGGCGAACATGCCGAACCCGACCGGGATGCCCCACGGAGTCGGCCGGCCCGGCACGATCGGCGCGCCGAGCAGCGCCGGGGAAAATGCGAGCGTCAGGATGAACGCGAAATAGAGGGTGAGCATGACGAACGTCAGCGACCAGGCGAACAGCCTTCGGCGCCGGACGTGCTCGCGAAAGCGGGCGTCGCGCAGCAGCGGATGCGTCGCGGATGATGAGGGTGCGGCCGGTTCGGGCGCGGTGCCGGCGGTAGCCGGAAGCGGGTGGTTCACGGTGTCTCCTTCTCGTCTGGAATGACCTGGCGACGGGCGCCGCGCGTGTCGCGCACGGCGCCCGTGCGTGCTCAGAAGTGCGGCGGAACGGCGGTTTCCCGCATCACGACTTCCGGCGTGCGATAGCGCTCGGCCATTTCGCGCTCGGTGTCGTTCTTCAGTTGCGCCTGCATGTAGGCGCCGAGGTGGCGCGCGTGCTCCACGATCGCCGCGCCGAATGCCGTGCGCGTCTCGCTGTATTCGCACAGCGCGTCGAGCGTGTCGGCGCGCGTGGCGAGCGCGGTGACGAGCGCGAGCGCGTCGCCCGCGGCCTTCGTGACGCCCATCCCGCAATGCGGCCGCGCGACGAACGCGGCGTCGCCGAGCAGCGCGATCCGGCCGAACGCCATGTTCGGCACTTCAAGGTCGTAGATCGGCTGGAACAGCGGCTGCGTCGCACGCGTGACGACCTCGGCGAACTGCGGCGCCAGCAGCGCGTGAGCGGCGTCTTCCATGTCGTCGAGCACCTCGCGCCGGATCAGCGTAGGCGGAATGCCGCCCGCCCAGAGCTTGCCGGTCGCGTCGGTCAGCAGGTTCGGCAGATCGGTATCCTCGCGGGTCGCGCGATACCACACGTAGTTGTAGCGGCGCTCGCCCGGCTTCGTGCTGTTGCCCTGGCCGGCGACCGGATAACCGAGGATCTGCTCATGCGGCGGCAGGCCGAACGCGAAATTCCCGAACAGCGTTGCGTGGGTGGCCTCCGACAGCCCGAGTTCGTCGACCAGCCCGCGCCACGCGACGTAGCCCGCGTACTGCAGCCGCGCGTCCGGCAGGAATTTCTCGCGGATCGCCGAGCGGAAGCCGTCGGCCGCGATGACCAGGTCGGCATGCACGACCGAGCCGTCGGACAGCGTGACCGACGCGTGTTCGGGGCCGTCCGCGACGTCGGTGACGACCGCGCCGGCGCGGTAGTGCTGGTCGGGCAGCGCCGCGCGCAGCACGTGGTACATCTTGCTCCACGCGGTAAGCGTCTGCGGCATCCGGCGTTCCGACACGACGGTGCCGTCGCGGCCGAGCGTGATCCGCGATTCGACCTTCACGCCGATCGATGCGTCGATGCGTACGCCCGCGGCGAGCATCACGTCGAACAGTTCGGGGTGCGTGACGATCCCGGCGCCGCGGCCCGACAGCGCCTCGGGCACCCGTTCGAACACGTCCACGTCCCAGCCGTTGCGCAGCAGGAGATTCGCGGCAAACAGGCCGCCCAGCGAACCGCCGACGATCGCGGCCTTGCGTTTGGTCGATGTGCTGTGGTTCATGTCAGTCTCCGTGTCCTTGGGAGTCGCCGGCCGGTACGGCGGCGGGAAGTGTCAGCCCCGCGACTTCGGCGGCGGGGAAGTTGAGTTCGATCGTCACGCCGGACGGATCCTCGATAAACACCTGGTGCAGCCCGAGGCTCGGCACGGTGCGGTCGCGCCACGCGACGTTTTCGGCGCGCAGCGTGTCCCACATCGCCTCGACGCCGGTCGCGAGGAAGGCGATGTGGTCGACGGTGCCGGTACCCGTCGCAGGCAGCGCCTTGTCGCCGAGGTAGGCCGCGAGCCCGTCCGGGTTGGCCGGGTCGACGCCGATGATGTGGACCGTGCCGTAGTCGCTTTCGTCGCCGCCCTTGTAGAGCCATGCGCCGGGAAAGTCGAACGGCGGCCGGTAGCCGCGCCTGAAGCCGAGCACACGTTCGTAGAACCGGCACGATCGCTCGAGATCGAGCGTGCGGATCGAGTAGTGCGCGAGTCTGGATACCGTCATGGTGGACTCCTTGTTTATCGATAGATAAGTTATCGTTCGATAAATACTAGTCGAAAAAACCGGCAGGTAGAAGCCAAGATCGAACCGTGTATACCCTTGGTCGAAAACGGTGCCGGATGCCGGTACGCGGGGCGTTACGACGTGATTTCGCCGGCCATCACGTCGTCCGCATAGCACCAGACCCAGCGTTCGCCGGGCTCGATCGAACGGGCGAGCGGGTGCGTCGTTTCATGAAAATGCCGGCTGGCGTGGCGATTCGGCGACGAATCGCAACAGCCGACGTGTCCGCAGCTCAGGCACAGGCGCAGGTGCACCCATCGGCTGCCGGACTTCACGCATTCCTCGCAGTAGTCCTTGTCGGTGTTCAGGATGCGCGCTTCGCCGAGATGGGTGCAGGTCGTGGCCATCATCCGCTCCGATGCCGGCGCCGAAGGGCGCTCGCAACGCGGCCGGCGCGAAGTTGCGAGCGGGTGAACACGATCCATTGTGGACGGCGCGCATCGCGCGCGAACCTTAATTCTTATGAAACGTGGCGGCCGCGACGGCAACGGCGACGTACAGTCACACGTACGGCCGGCGCGGGAACCGGCCGGGATTCGACACGCGGTCACCGGGAGACGCTCATGGCGCAGTCGCAGCATGTCAAGGTCATCGGCCTGCCTCACAGCAAGGAGGCCTACGCGATCCGCGACTTCCTGAAGCGCGGCGTGGTCGAGTACGAATGGTGCGAGCTGACGTCCGACACCGATTGCGTGCGCGAGCTGGGCATCGCACCGCTGCGCGACGTCCGGCTGCCGGTGGTCGTCTTTCCGGACGGCACGTGCATGTACCAGCCGACGCTGCCGGAGATCGCCGCGAAGCTCGGCTGGGTCTCCCGGCCGCGCTTCATCGAGTACGACGTATCGATTTACGGCGCCGGCCCGGCCGGCCTGTCGGCGGCCGTCTACGCGGCATCCGAGGGGCTGCGGGCCGTCGTGATCGAGCGCGACGCGATCGGCGGGCAGGCGGGCACGAGTTCGCTGATCGAGAACTACATGGGTTTCCCGGAGGGCATTCCGGGCGCCGAGCTGGCCGAGCGCGCGCGCCAGCAGGCGGTGAAGTTCGGCGTCGAGCTGCTGATGATGCGCGAGGGCGTGCATGCGACCTTCGTCGACGGCAAGATCCGCGTCGACATGGCCGACGGCTCGATCCTGACCGCACGATCGAACATCTGCGCGACCGGGATCGAATACCGCAGCCTCGGCCTGCCCGACGAACCCAAGTTTCTCAACGCGGGCCTGTACTACGGCGCGGGATCGAGCGAAGCGCCGATGTGCGAGGGCAAGCACGTGTTCATCGTCGGCGGCGGCAATTCGGCCGGGCAGGCCGTGATGAACTTCGCACGTCACGCGCGCGAAGTCACGATGATCGTCCGCGGCGCGTCGCTCGCGGCGACGCTGTCGCGCTACCTGATCGACCGGATCGAGCGCATGCCGAACGTGACGGTGCGCTACGGCACGACCGTCGACGCGCTGCAGGGCGACGGCCGGCTCGAGGCGATCGTGCTGCGCACGGAGGACGGCGCGCGTGACGTGCTGCCGGCCACGCACCTGTTCGTCTGCATCGGCGGTGCGCCGAACACCGAATGGGCGCGCGACACGAACATCATCCGCAATCCGGGCGGCTACCTGGTGACGGGCAGCGACCTGTACGACTGCCCCGACTTCGAGCGCGTGTGGCCGCTCGAGCGCCGGCCGTACTTCCTGGAAACGAGCGTGCCCGGCTCGTTCGCGGCGGGCGACGTCCGCTTGGGGTCGGTCAAGCGGGTGGCGTCGGCGGTCGGCGAAGGGGCGATGGCGGTGACGTTCGTGCACCGGTTCCTTGGCGAGGACGCGCACCGTCCGAGCGGGACCTGAACCGCGCGGCGCCGGTGCCGGCGTGCGCCGGTGCGCGCCGGCACGTGAGGTCAGCCCGCCGTCGACGCCGGCAGCCGGAACGTCAGGACCGACCCGCCGTCGCCGCGCGGCGCGGCTTCGAGCGTGCCGCCATGCGCTTCGACGATCGAGCGGCAGATCGCGAGCCCCATTCCCATGCCATGCGATTTCGTCGTGAAGAACGGGTCGAAGATCCGGTTCGCGATCCCGGCGTCGATGCCGGCGCCGCGGTCGGCAATGGCGACGGTCGCGTAGCCGTTGCCGGCCTGCGACGCGATGTCGAGTTCGCGCGCTGCGGCCAGCCCATCCATCGCGTCGAGCGCATTGGTGACCAGGTTCAGGATCACCTGCTGGATCTGCGTGCGATCGGCCATCACGCGGATGCCGGCGCAATGCAGGTCGACACGCAGCGCGACCTGCTTCGCGTCGATTTCGGTCGCGGTGAGGTGCAGCATGTCGCGGATCAGATCGTCGAGCGCGAGCGGCGCGAGCGCGGGCGGCGCCTGGCGGGCGAGCGAGCGCAACGCGCGCACGATGTCGGCCGCGCGCAGGCCGGACGCGCGGATGTCGTCGAGGCTCGCGAGCGCTTCGCCGAGGTCGGGCGGCGTGCCGCGCAGCCAACGCATGGCCGCGCCGACGCTCGACACGATGCTCGTCAGCGGCTGGTTGATTTCGTGCGCGATCGACGCGGCCAGTTCGCCCATCACCGTGATGTGCGCGGTGCGCGCGAGCTCGGTGCGCGCATGCCGCAGCGCGGCCTCGGTGTCGAGCCGGCGCGCGTTTTCGTCGATCAGTTCCGCGTAAAGCCGCGCGGATTCCAGCGCGTTCGCCACCTGTGGCGCGAGCACTTCGAGCATCGCGATGCGGCGCGGCGAAAACACGCCGTTGCTCAGCGCGTTCTCCAGATACAGCACGCCGATCAGTACACCCTGTTTCAGCAGCGGCAGGCAGAACAGCGAACGCGTGGGGTGCGCGCGCAGGCTGTCGACGTGGTCGGGCAGGCCTTCGCGCTGCGCATTCGCGAGCACGACCGGCTTGCGGGTGCGCGCGACGGTGTTCAGGATCGACAGCGGGACATCGTGCTCGGTGGGTTCGCTGCGGGCGATCTCGACGACCACGTCGCTATCGACGATCCGTGCCGCGGCCTCGATCGTCAGCCGGTCGTTGCGGGCAAGCAGCAGCAGGCCGTAGCCGGCTCCCGCGTACACGATCATGTTGCGCATCAGCGTCTGGATCAGACGCTCCAGCACGATTTCTTCGGATAACGAATGGGCGGCACGCATCGCGAGCGCGAAATCGAGGTCTTCGCGCGCGGGCACCGCCGCGCCACCCGGCGGCGGCTCCATCACGAGGAACGTGTGCTGCGCTTCCAGCGCCTGCGCCTTGCCGGTGGCGCCCCAGCGCCGGTAGCACGCATGCGCGAGCCGCCACTGATGGCGCGCGGGGCCGGTGAGCCCGAGCGACATCGCGTGGCGCGCGGCCAGTTCGTGCGCAAGCGCCTGTTCATGCACGAAACCGCGTTCCGCCGCGAGGCTGGCCGACGCCTCGTACTGCTGCATCGCCACGACGTGGTCGCCGCGCACGCGCGCGAATTCGGCGTCGATCAGCGCGAGCTTGTTGCGGAACGTCGCCGGATTCCGCTCGCTCCAGTCGGCAAAGCGCGCATGCTGCGGCGCGAAGCGTTCGAGCAGCGGCCCGGGCGGCGTCGCGCCGCCGTCGGCCGCGATGCCGGCGAGCACGCTGAACAGGTGGAAATCGGACAGCATGATGTGTGCGGGTGTCGACCATGCGCTTGCCGCGGCAGCATCGAGCGCCGCGCGTGCCGCAGGTGCATCGCCGAAGATAAACGCCGCCTGGCCGGCGAGCACGTCGGTCCAGAACTGCAGGACCGACATCGGCGTTTTCGTCGACACGCGCATGCGCCACGTGCCGACGGGCCGGTCGTAGCCGAACTGCAGCGCGTCGACGAATTCCGACTGGGTGGACACGAGATCGACGATGTCGTCGTAACGCGCGCCGCGCGCGATCGCGAGCAGCGGATCGATCTCGTCGCGAATCGCCGGCAGCGCTTCGCCCATCGACAGCAGGTCGCTGACGATGTGGTTGCAGCTGTAACACATCCAGCGCAGCTCGGCGCTCGCATTGCCGGCCGCTTTCGCTTCGCGCGCGCGCTCGAGCGCGTACGACAGCGGCCGGGTCCATACGCTCACCTGGTCGAGCGCGATCAGCGTCGCGGAGCGGTAGCGCTCGAAGCCGTGGCGATCGACCAGCGCGAGCGCGACCTTCGCGAATTCGAAGCCGTCTTCATACGCGCCGTGATGCTCGGCAATGCTCACGCCGTACCAGGCTAGCCCCTGCACCGATGCGGCGGTGACGCCGTGCTGCAGCGTGAGCCGGACCATCGTCGCGAAATGCAGCAGCAGCAGCCCGCCGCTCGGATAGAACATCGCAGCTTCGAGCGCGGTCAGCAGGGCCATCGTCGCTTCGACGCGCGTGTCGGTCATCACGGGCAGCTCGACCAGATCGCCGATCGCACGGCCGGCGAGCGCATCGCGCACGGCGTCGCCGGCTGCGGCGAGATCGGCGGCAGTCGGCGCGGCCGGCAGCGTCACGCCGAGCAGCGCCAGCCCCTGCAGCGCGACGTCGACTGCCTGCCGGTAGCGCGACTCGACCGTGAGCTGTGCGGCCTTCAGCCGGTGGGCCTCGGCGCGGTCGGCCGGCGTGCGCGTGCGCGCCATCAGCTCGTCGATCGTGCTCGATGCCTGCGCGGTTGCACCGGTCGCGAGCAACAGGCCGCCGCGCAGCATGCCGATGCGGCTCATGAGCCCGTAGTGCTGTGACCACGCATGCGGGCCGAGCAGTGTTTGCGCGCACGCGAGAAACGACAGTGCGCGGTCGCGCGCGGCGACCGTGGCCGCCGCTTCCGCAGCGGCGACCAGCGCGTTCGTGAACGCAAGCACGAGCGTGCGATCGAGCGGTGCGGTCTGCGCCTGCTCGATGTGGGTGGCCAGTTCCAGCAGCGCCTCGGTCGACCGCGCGCCCGTGCGCACCAGCATGGCCGCGGCGATCCGGGCGTGGCAACGCGCGCGCTCCGACCGCCCGGCGAGCGCGTGAGCGGACTCGACGACGCGGTCGTGCACGCAACGCCAGCGGTTGTCGGAGCGCGACGCGAGCCCCGCCTGGTGCACGGGGTCCATCCAGAACGCGAGTTCTTCCGGCGTCTTGCCGGCGGCCGCGCACAACAGCGCGGCGTCGGCATCGGTGCCGATGCAGGCCAGCAGCGACAGCAGCGTTCTCGATTCATGCGGCAACCGCTGCATGCGGACCGCGAGCAGGCTCACGACATTCTCGGCAAGGTGGTGCGCGTCGAGGTCGGCCGGCTGCCACTGCCACGTCCGTTGCACCGGGTCGTGCGCGAGCAGTCGCTCGTCGATCAGCGTGCGCACGAACTGCTGCACGTAGAACGGATTGCCACCGGTCCGGCGAGTCACGATGTTGGCGAGCCCGGACAGCCGATCCGGCGTTTCCCCGAGCAGGCCGGCCAGCATGTGCGTGACGCCGGGCGCGTCGAGCGGCGCCAGTGTCAGCGCCGACACGCGGGCGTGGTCGAGCTCCTGCAGGAAGCGGCGGAACGCCGGCGGGTGATCGTGCTGCGATCCGCTGCGATAACCGGCGACGATGCAGACGTGGGGCGGGGGATCGAGCGCGATCGACGCGAGAAACGCGAGCGTCGCGTCGTCGGCCCACTGGATGTCGTCGAACGTCATCACCAGCGGCTCGGCCGGCGTCGCGAATGCGCGGAACGCGTTCACGACGATCCGGCACAGGTGGAATTCCGGAATCGCATCGGTATGGCCGAACGCGACGGGCTCGACATCGAGCAGCCACGCGATTTCCGGAAAGATGCCGGACAGCAGGCTGGCCTGGGGGCCGATGCACGCGCGCACCCGTGCGGCGATCGCGGCGATTTCGTCGTCGCGCCTCGCAAGCGCGCTGCCGAACAGCGCGCGCAGCGCCTGCAGCACCGGCGCGTAGGGGCGGGCAGGCTGGAACTGGTCGACCTTCGCCGACGTGCGCCAGGCCGTGCGCGATGCCGTACGCGCCGCGCGCATGAAAGTCTCGGTCAACGCGGTCTTGCCGACGCCCGCCGGCCCGTCGATCAGGACGATGGCCGACTCGCCGGTCTGCAGGACGGCGGCCAGCGTGGCCGCGAGCCGGTGCGATTCGGCTTCCCGGCCGACCAGCCGGTCGGGCGTGCGCAAACCGGCGAGCGGGTCGTTGCCGCCGAGCGCGAACGGCTCGGCGCGGCCGCCGGCCTGCCAGTCGCGCCGGATTCGTTCGAGATCGTGCTGTACCGCTTCGCAGGACGGGTAACGATCGGCGGGTTCCTTCGCGATCAGTTTCAGCAGCAGGTCGCTCAGGATCGCGGGCACGCCGCTGCGCAGGCTCGTGGCGGGCGACGGCTGCATCGCGACGTGCGCGTGCACCCATTCGGACGTCGACGCCGCCTTGTACGGCAGCGCCCCCGTCAGCAGGCGGTACAGCGTGATGCCGAGCGCGTACAGGTCGGAGCGCTCGTCGACGTACGTGCCTTCGGAGACTTCGGGTGCCGCATACGCGGCGAATTCCGCGCGCAGCGGATCCGCCACGGCGTGTTCCGCCCGACGGTTTCGCGCATGCGCGAACGCGCGCAGCATGACCGTGCCGTCGGGGGCGGCGACGAAACTGGCCGGTTGCAGGTCGCCGTGCAGCCAGCCGAGCCGATGCAGCGCACCGAGCGTGCGTACCGCGTGGATCGCCGTGTCGATCAAGGCGTCGAGCGGCAGCCGCCCGTCCGCGAGCGTGTCGAACGCATCGCCGTCGACGCGCGGATAGACGAGCACCGGGCCGTCCGCCGCGCGGATCAGCGCGACCGGCAGCAGCGCCCATGCCGAATCCAGCACGCCGTTCAATGCGTACTCGCGCTCGAATTGCCGGCAGCGCGCGTCGGATTCCCAGCCGGTCCGGCACGCGGACCACACGCGCCCGGTCTCGGCGTCGGTCAGGTCGAAGCACAGCACGTCGTCTGCGCGGACTGCATTCGACAAGCGGGCACGCGCCAGCCAGTCTGCATCCATTCGCTTCGTGTCGTCGGGGTTATGCAAGGGTTGGTTCACGATCGGGGCAGGCTGGGTGGAACGGGGCAAAATCGGCGTGTCGACGGGCAACGGCCGGGCTCGATCGCGGGCATCGCGTGCCCGGGCATTGTCCGACAGCACGCGGAAATCTGCAGTACCCCCTCCCGCGGTTCCCGGCACGCGCGCCGCACGGCGTCCGACTAAACCAATAGATAATGGCCGGCGCGCGCGCCACGCCATACGATAGGTTCATGCCTGCCGGCCCGCATCGATGCGGCCGGACAGGCGGAACAGGGGGTGCCGCCTCGCGAGGCGGCGCATGATGCGAAGCAGCATAAGGCGAGTGCGGATCATGTATACGTTCGGGCGGGTGACGGTTTCCCTTGAGTGCCGCGAAGTCTGCGTCGACGGGCAGCCCCGGTATATCGGCGCCCGGGCATTCGAGATTCTCGAGCTGCTGGTGAAGGCGGCCGGCAGGCTCGTGTCGAAGGACGAGATCATGGCGGCCGTATGGCCGAATACGATCGTCGTCGAGAACAACATCCAGGTGCACATCTCGTCGCTGCGCAAGCTGTTCGGCGGCAAGCACGGCTGGATCCGGACCGAGTCGGGCCGCGGCTACCGCCTCGCGCCGCCGGCGGACGCAGCCCATGCCGGCCGCCTGCCGGACGTGTTCGAGCCGGTGCGCGGCATGCGCGCGGGTGCCGCACCGCGCAAATGTCCGCTGATCGGCCGCGAGCAGGAAGCAGCCGAGCTGCACGCGCTGCTCGAACGCGAGGCGTTCGTCACGCTGGTCGGCCCCGGTGGCGTCGGCAAGAGCCATCTCGCGCTGGAGGTCGCCGCCGCGTGGTCGGCCGTACGCGGCATCGAGATGGTCCGGATCGACCTGGCCGGCTGGCCGGGCGGCGCGACGCTGGAGTCCGCGGTGCTGGACGCGCTCGGCCTGCCGGGCGGGCCGACCGCCGGACAAGCGGACGTCGTGCGCACGATTGGCGAACAGCGCGTGATGCTGGTGTTCGACAACGCCGAGCAGCATGTCGGCGAACTGGCGGACCTGTGCGAAGCGATCGCCGACGAGAATGCCGGCGCGATCCTCGTCGTGACCAGCCGCGAACCGCTGCGGGTCGCCGGCGAGCGCGTGTATCGCGTCGGGCCGCTGCCGGTGCCGCCGGCCGGCGCGACCGACGGCGAGATCGTCGCATGCGGGGCCGTCCGCATGTTCCTGGCACGCGCACGCGCGATGGGCACCGACATGCCCTCGGACGTGAAGACGCTGGACGCTATCGCGACCGTCTGCCGCCGCCTGAGCGGCCTGCCGCTCGCGCTCGAACTCGGCGCGGCGCGCGTCGCGCTGCTCGGGATTCAGGGGCTTGCCGCCGATCTCGACAAGTCGGTGCTGTCGTTGTCCGGCGGCCTGCGGACAGCCCATCCGCGCCAGCAGACGTTGCGGGCCACCATCGAGTGGAGCTACCGGCTGCTCGACGACACGGAGCGCACCGTGCTGTGCCGCCTCGCGGTGTTTCCGGATGCGTTCCCGCTCGACGCGGCATGCGCGCTCGCCGCATGCGACGAACTGGGTGCCGCGCGGGTGCTCGACTGTCTGGTCAGTCTCGCGTCGAAATCGTTGCTGGTCGTTCATTCGGTCGGGCTGTCGAAGCGCTATTCGCTGCTCGGGGTCGTGCGCGCGTACGCGCTCGAGAAGCTGGCGGAATCGGGGGACGCGGGCCGCGTGCATGCGCGGTGTGCATCCTTCTCCGGCGACGAACACGTGGATGCGCGGCCGCCGGCGCCGACGCCCGCGGCATCCGCGCAGCCGCTGCTGGCGGCCGTGCCGTGGGCATGACGCACCGATCGCAGGGGCCGGGCAACGTCCTTCTGCATCGCGATGTACTGGATTGACACAATTTTCAGGTTCTCATTTCATGGCCATTGTTTGCATCATCGATGACGATGCGTCGATCCGTAAGAGTCTTGCCAGCCTGCTGAAATCGGCTGGCCATACTGCATTGCCGTTTGCGTCGGGCGAGGAATTCCTGGCGGCCGATGCGCTGGACGGCGTGGTTTGCGTGCTGGTCGACCTGAAGATGAAAGGGATGAGCGGGCTCGACGTCCAGCGCCGGCTGATTCAGCGCAAGGCAACGCTGCCGGTCATCTTCATGTCGGCGCACGGCGACGACGAATCGGTCCGCCGGGCGTTGGCGCAAGGCGCGGTCGCGTTCCTGCGCAAGCCGTTTCCGTCAGACGACATGATCAACCTGATCGACCAGGTCGCATCCGGCCCGCCCCCCGCGTAAGCCGCCCCCACCAACCGGTCGCGCCGTCCGCCGCGCGGCGGTTCCACCCGGCTTCCGGTTAGTTTATCATTTGATAATGAAGCGGATGCCTACACAGGAAATGCAATGGCGAGTACGCCGGATATGACGTCGAGCGGCAACGGCGGCGCGGGAGATACCGCGCCGATCGTCTATGTGGTCGACGACGACGAAACGTTGCGGCGCGCGTTGAGCGCGCTGTTGCGTTCGGCGGGATTTCGCGTGGAAACTTTCGCATCGTCGCGCGCGTTTCTCGCGTTCGAGCGGCCCGACGTGCCGAGCTGCCTGATCCTCGACGTGCGGCTCGCCGACGAGAGCGGGCTGGCCGTCCAGGAGGAAGCGGTACGCGCGGGCCTGAACGTGCCGATCCTGTTCATGACGGGGTACGGCGACGTCGCCACGACGGTCAGGGCGATGAAGGGCGGCGCGCTCGATTTCCTGACGAAGCCGTTCGACGACGAGGCAATGCTCGATGCCGTCGGCCGCGCGCTGGAGCGCGACCGCACGCGGCACGCGGTGCGCGGCGCCTATGCGTCGTTGACGCCGCGCGAGCGCGAAGTGATGAGCCAGGTGGTCGCGGGCCTGATGAACAAGCAGATCGCCGCGAATCTCGGCCTTCAGGAAATCACCGTGAAGGTACATCGGGCCCAGGTGATGAAGAAGATGCAAGTGCGCACGCTGCCGGATCTCGTGCGGCAAGCCGATGCGCTGGGCGTGCGGCCGGTCGGCGCGCGCGACTGAGCGCGCGGGCCCGGCCGTGCGGCGCAACGGCGCGGGCTTCGATGTGGCGGGCCGCGCCGCGACGACGGGGACGACGGTGCTCATGCGGCCACCGTGCTGTCGGCGTCCGTGGCTTGCGTGACCGCGCGCACGTCGTGTTGCACGGCCGGCCGCGCGGTAGCCGTACCGTCGAACGCCCGTACGAGATGGTCGGCGAGCGCGCGGATGCGCGCGGGCAGGTTGCGGCGCGAGTGATAGAGCAGCGATGCATCGAGATCGCCGACCTGCCAGTCGGGCAGCAGGCGAACGAGTACGCCGTCGCGCTCGAGCGGCCGTGCCCGATGTTCGGGCAGCACCGCGAAACCGGCGCCGCGCGCCGTCGCGAGAATCAGCGTGTCGAGGCAGTTCGAGCTGATCGCGCCGGCAAGACGGAGCTCGGCGATCGCGCCGCTGCGCCGGTGCCGCAGCGACCATGCCGACCCGGCGGCGCCCGTCTTGCCGCCGTGCGGGTCCATGCGTTCGAGCGCCTGCGGTGTGAGCGCCGCGCCGCACGCGGCGCGATACCGCGGGCTCGCATAAAGGCCCATCGGGATGCGCACGAGGCGTCGCTCGATGCACGTGAGGCTCGACGTGCGTTCGGTGACGATCGACAGGTCCGTCGCGCCGTTCAGTGCCGCGCTCGGATGATCGGCCCAGTCGACCCGGATCCGTACGAGCGGATACTGCCGGTTGAAATCGGCGAGCGCCGGCACCAGCCGGTCGGCGCCGAACAGGTTCGACACCTCGATCGAGATCTCGCCCTGCATCTCGCTTGCATTGGCGTCACAGCAGACGGAAAAGTGCTCGTATTGCTCCAGCAGCGCGAGCGCCTGTTCGAGCACGTCGTGACCGACGCGGGTGAGCGTCACCTTGCGCGTCGTGCGGTGAAACAACAGCACGCCGAGCGACGTTTCGAGGCACTGGATCGAGCGGCTGATGCAGGGAACGCCGAGCCCGTGAAGCTCGGCGGCTTTCGTGAAACTGCCTTGCTCGGCAACCGTCTTGAGTATTTCGAGCGTTTTCAGGCGATCCATGACGGGCCTCGCTTCGGTGAATTCGATACGCTCAATGTAGGCAGCGCGCCGGTGCCGGGCAACTCAAAAAACGTTAGGTAAGCTTAAGAGCGACTTTAAGATTCGTGAGGCTGCCGGATTCAACGGTCGACCGTGCGGTGCGTTTCTTTCAGAACCGGTCGTCGCGTCGCGCAACGTCTTGCGGTGCCTTGACGGGCGGCGTCCACCCACCGCCCAGCGCGCGCACCAGACCGACCGTCGCGATCGCGAGCGCCTGGCGGCTGTGGATCAACTGGCGTTGCGCATTCAATGCATCGCGGTCCGCGTCGATGACCTCGAGATAACTGACATAGCCGTGTGCGTAACGGCTCAGCGATAGCCGCGCTGCTGCTTCGGTCGAGCGCGCCGCGCTGTCGTAACGCACGATCCGCTCGTGCTGCGCGGCGATGTCGTTGAGCGCGTCCTGCACCTCGCGCAGCGCGCCCAGCGCGGTCGCGCGATAGTTCGCGTCGGCCAGTGCCGTGCCGGCCGTCGCGGCGGCGACCGCCGCGTCGCGCTTGCCGCCGTCGAACAGCGTTTCGGCCACGCTCGCCCCGAGCCCCCACAGCGAGCTGTTGCGGTCGAGAAACGAACCGAGATCGCGGCTCGCGAACCCGCCCTGGGCTGTCAGGGTCAGCGTGGGCAGCCACGCGGTGCGGGCAACCCCGGTTTCGAGCGATGCCGCATCGACCCGCCGCGCCGCCGCGTAGACGTCCGGCCGTTGCGCGAGCAGCGCGGACGGCAGGCCGGGCGGCACCGCCGGCACGCGAATCGCGGCGGCGGTCGGCGCGACCGTGAAGCCGGTCGGCGACACGCCGGCCAGCACCGCGAGCGCGTCGACGAGGTTTTCGCGCAGTCGCCGGCTGTCCGCGAGATCGGCGCGTGCGGTATCGAGATCGGCCGCCGCGCGCAGCGCGTCGAGATCGCTTGCCGCGCCGGCCCGCACGCGCGCGGCGATCACGTCGAGCGCGGTACGGCGCAGCTCGATCGCACGGGCGAGCGTCGCCAGATCCTGCTCGACGAAATGCAGCGTCAGGTAGTCGCTCGCGACCTCGGTCGCGACGCGCAGCCGCACGGCCGCGCGATCGGCGTCGGCCTGCAGCACGTTCTGCCTGCCGATCTCCGCGTCGCCGCGCAGGCGGCCCCACAGATCGACTTCATAACTCGCATTGAGCGGCACCGACCAGTTGTGCATCGTGCGCTTCGGCAACGCGTTGTCGACCGTGCCGGACACGCGCGAACGGTTGAACGACGGATCGACACCGACGGTAGGCGACAGCGCGGCTTCGCGCACGCCGAGCAGCGCCTGCGCCTGATCGACGCGCGCGGCAGCCGCGCGGAGGTCGAAGTTGCCGGCGAGCGCCGCATCGACGAGCGCGACGAGCGGCGCATCGCCGAACGACGCGGGCCACCCGGCGAGCGACGGCGCCGGTTCGCCGGGCGCATCCGCATGGCGGAACCGGTCGGTGCCGACCGGGACGGGCACGAGCGGCTGCGGCGCGATCGTGCAGGCGCCCAGCAGGCCAGCGGCGAGCAGTACGGCGAGGCGCCTCATGGCTGGTCACGGCCGGATTGCAGCGTGACGACGACCGACAGGCCGGGCCGGATGCGCGGCTCGGTCGACGCCTGCCCGTCGAGCAGGATCTTGACCGGTACCCGCTGCGTGACCTTCGTGAAGTTGCCGGTCGCGTTGTCGGGCGGCAACAGCGCAAACTGCCCGCCGGTCGCGGGCGAAAGGCTGTCGACGTGCCCGCTGAAGGTCAGGTCCGGCAGTGCGTCGAAACGCAGGCGCACGGCGTCGCCGGCGCGCACGTGCTTGAGCTGGGTTTCGCGGAAGTTCGCGACGACCCACGGGTGCGGCTCGACCAGCGTGAGCAGCGCCTGGCCCGGCGCGACGTGCTCGCCGGTTTCGACGGTCTTCTTGCCGACGCGGCCGTCCGACGGCGCGACGACGGTCGTGTACTGCAGTTGCAGCTCCGCATCGCGCAAGTCGGCGTCGCCCTGGTGCGACACCGCATCGGCTGCCTGCCACGCGGCCTGCGCGCTGCGTTGTTGCGCTTGCGCCGCATCGATGCGGGCACGCGCCGACTTGCGCGCCGCATTGGCCGCATCGAATTCCTGTTGCGACAGCCCGCGCGGCGTTTCGCGCGTCAGTTCGCGCGCCCGTGCGTAGTCGAGTTCGGCCTTTTCGGCGTCGGCCTGCGCGGACACGAGCGTCGCGTCGGCCTGCTCGACCAGCGCCTTCGTGCGCATCGCATCGGCGCGCGCCTGTGCGACGCGGGCCCGCTGCAGCGCGACGCGCACGTCGAAATCGCGCGGGTCGAGCCGCACGAGCGGATCGCCCGCATGCACGAACTGGTTGTCGTCCACCAGCACGCGCTCGACCGTGCCAGCCACGCGCGGCGAGATCACATGCAGGTGGCCCGTCACGTACGCGTCGTCGGTGCCGCGCTCATGCGCATCGAATTCGTAGACCAGCAGCGCGACGAGCAGCAGCGCGGCGCCGGCGATCAGGACGATCGGCCACCTGCGCGAGCGCGCGGGGGAGGCGGGCGGCGGGTTCGACGCGCTCGGCGGGTTCGTGCTCACGATCGGGTGTCTCCATCGAACGAACAGGGTTCTTCACATCGCGCTATGCTTGCGCGAGCCTCAAATGCGGGAGCCGCACGACGATGAATACCACGTTCGCCCCCGGTGGCGCGACACCGGGGCCAGCCGCCGCGCCGGCGGACGACATACCGACGTTTCGTTCGATCGCCGCGATCGCGGCCGTGCTGCTCGGCGCGATCATCTCGACGCTGACGTCGCGCATCACGTCGCTCGGGCTCGCGGACGTACGCGGCGCGCTCGGTGTCGGCTTCGACGAGGGCGCGTGGATCAACACCGCGTTCACCGCATCGCAGATGTTCGTCGGGCCGCTCGCGATCGGCGCGGCCTTCGTGCTGGGCACGCGCCGCGTACTGCTGGCGGGCGCCGCGGTATTCCTGGTCGTCGAAAGCGTACTGCCGCTGTGCACGAACTTCGGCACGTTCATCGCGCTCCAGAGCGTCGCCGGCTTCGCGTCCGGCGTGTTCGTGCCGCTGACCGTCGGGTTCGTCGTGCGCACGCTGCCGCCGCGGCTCATTCCGTTCGGCATCGCCGCGTATGCGATGAACCTCGAGATGTCGCTGAACCTGTCGGCGACGCTCGAAGGGTGGTACAGCGAGCACCTGAGCTGGCGCTGGCTGTTCTGGCAGAACGCGCTGCTGACCGTGCCGTTCATCGTGTGCCTGATGCTGTCGCTGTCCAACGAACCGATCAAGCGCTTCGCGTCCGGTATCGACACGCGCGGCATGGTGCTCGGCGCCGGCGGGTTCGCGTGCCTGTGCGTCGCGCTCGACCAGGGCGAACGGCTGTTCTGGTTCCAGTCGCCGCTGATCGTCGCGCTGCTGTGTGTCGGCATCGTGATGGTGGCCGCGTTCCTGATCCACGAACTGGCGTCGCGCCGCGCCGGGCTCGACCTCGGCTACCTCGCGCTGCCCAACGTCGCGTGGCTGATCGTGCTGGTCGGCCTCGTGCGCTTCACCGTGCTCAACACGAGTTTCATTCCGTCGGCGTTTCTCGCGAGCACCTACGGGCTGCGCCCGCTGCAGATCGGCGACACGCTGCGCTGGATCGCGATCCCGCAACTGCTGTTCGCGCCGTGCGTCGCGTGGCTGCTGCAACGCGTCGATCCGCGCCGGCTGATCGTCGCCGGCTTCGTGATGGTCGCGTTCGCGTTCGCGCTCGGCGCGCGCCTCACGCCCGCGTGGGCCGAACCCGATTTCATCCCGTCGCAGCTGCTCCAGGCATTGGGCCAGACGATGGCGCTCACGTCGGTCATCTTCTTTTTCGGCAAGCACGTGACGGCCGAGCACGCGCTGACGTTCGGCGCGGTCGTGCAGACCACCCGCCTGCTGAGCGGGCAGCTCGGCACGACGTCGATCGCGGTCATCCAGCGCATCATGGAGGCTACCCATTCGAATCTCGTCGGTCTGCATGTCACGCTGTCGGATCCGCAAACGCTGGAACGCCTGCGTGCCGGCGCCGCGTCGCTGGTGGCGCACGGCGCGACCTTCGCGGCCGGCGACCAGGCGACTTACGCGCTGCTCGACCGGGCGGTTCGCGTCCAGGCGACCACGCTCGCGCTGGCCGACAACTTCCGGGTGGCGATGGCGTTCGCCATCGCGGGGGCGTTGATCGGCTTGCTGCTCAGGCCGGCGCGTACGCCGTGAGCGCCCGCCGCCGCAGCGGCGGCGCCGCGTGCATCGACGATCTTAGCGACGGCGCACGCGGCAGCGGAATCTCGGCAGCCTGAAAATTCCTGAAAAATGCTGAAAGGCGCGCCGGCATGACAGCCGGGCGCGCCGTGTCGCGCGGCTTACGCCTTCAGGAACGCGAGCAGTTCGGCATTGATCCGGTCGGCGTTGACGGTGCACATGCCGTGCGCGCCGCCCGGGATCACCTTGAGTTCCGCGTGCTTCACGATCTTCGCGGACAGCCGGGCCGAATCGTCGATCGGCACGATCTGGTCGTCGTCGCCGTGCAGGATCAGCGTCGGCACGTCGATCTTCTTCAGGTCGTCCGTGTAGTCGACTTCGGAGAATTCCTTCACGCACAGGTACTGGCCGTATGCGCCGCCCATCATGCCCTGCGCCCAGAACGCGTCGATCGTGCCTTGCGACGCCTTCGCGTCCGGCCGGTTGAAGCCGAAGAACGGCACCGCAAGATCCTTGTAGAACTGCGAGCGGTTTTCCGCGACGTTCTTGCGGATGCCGTCGAATACGTCCATCGGCAGGCCGCCCGGATTCGATGCCGACTTCACCATCTGCGGCGGCACGGCGCCGATCAGCACGGCCTTCGCGACGCGCTTCGTGCCGTGCCGGCCGATGTAGTGCGCGACTTCGCCGCCGCCCGTGGAATGGCCGACGAGCGTGGCTTCGCGCAGGTCGAGCGCGTTCATCAGCGCGGCGAGATCGTCGGCATACGTGTCCATGTCGTTGCCCTGCGACGGCTGGCTCGAGCGCCCGTGACCACGTCGATCGTGCGCGATCACGCGGTAGCCGTGCTGAACGAGGAACAGCATCTGCGGATCCCACGCGTCGGCGCACAGCGGCCAGCCGTGCGAGAACACGACCGGGCGGCCGCTGCCCCAGTCCTTGAAGTAAATCTGCGTACCGTCTTTCGTGGTGATCGTATTCATCGCATGAGCTCCTTGATGGGCGGAAGAGGCGTGTTTGGGGGCAGCTGCGGCGGCGGCCGCCGGCAGCGCGGCGGCTGCGACGGCGGTTGCGCCGGCGAGCAGCAGGTCTCGGCGGCTTGCCGAGGGAACGGCGTCGGTATCTGCGGGACGCATGGAGGCTCCTTGAACGTGCGGTACATCGATGCCGCTTGTGGATGATGGGTTCGGCTCTGCCCGCAAGCGGCAATCCCGCCGGCAGCCGGCGTGCGTTCGCCGCGCGCGCCGGCACGACGCGCGAACGGCTCGAACGGACGCGGACTGGAATCTATCCCGCGGCCACGCGGGCCGTACTGAAATTTCGCTGAATTGTCGTGAACCCGTATTCGATGCGCGCCGCGCGCCGCCTGGATGTGCCCGCCAGAAAAATTAAGTTTGGAATCAAGACTCTTCAGCGGCGGCCCGCTATCGTCAGCATCAGGTCATCCCGTCGCGGTTCGGTGCCGGTTCGCGTCGGCGGATGACGATCGCGTTGCGGGCGGGTGTGAGACATCCGGCCCGCGCCACTTGCCTGGATCCGCCACCATGGATGAATTCAATCGCTGGGAGCACGTGATGACACTGCTCGACCCGTCGCCGGCCGCAAGCCGCTGCATGCCGCAGCTGTCGCGCGGTCCGGACGCCGCGCGCCGCCGCCATCGCGACGACGCACCGCCCGCGTCGAGCGCCGGCGTGCGCCGTCGTTGCGCGATCATCGCCGCCGAGCGGCAGACCGATTCGTCGGTCCTCGTGTCGTGGAGCGACCCGACGCGTTGCCGTTACGACGAACAGCGCTGGATCAGCGCGAAGTCGCGCGCACTCGGGCGCTGCGCGCTGACCGGCATGACGATCCATACCGGCGACGCGATCTACAAGCCGCAATGGCGCGGATCGAAGCGTCCCGCGAATTACTGGGAGGTGATCCTCGCGTCCGAGATGGACCGGTTCATCGGCCGGCTGTCCCGGGCGTGACCACGGACGCTGCACCCCATCCGCCGGCCGCTGCCGGCGAACGCCGCCTTTTCACCACTGAGGAATCCGTATGAGCACGTTCACGACCCGCGACGGCGTTTCGATTCACTACAAGGACTGGGGCGCCGGGCGCCCGGTCGTGTTCATTCACGGCTGGCCGCTGAACGCGGATATGTGGGACGTCCAGATGCATCATCTCGCGTCGAACGGCCTGCGTTGCATCGCCTACGACCGGCGCGGCTTTGGCCGGTCCGGCCAGCCGTGGACGGGATACGACTACGACACGCTGGCGGACGATCTCGCGACGCTGATCGAAACGCTCGGCCTGCGCGACGTGACGCTCGTCGGCTTCTCGATGGGCGGCGGCGAGGTGGCCCGCTACATCGGCCGGCACGGCACGCGCCACATTGCGAAAGCCGTGCTGATCGGCTCGGTGACGCCGCTGGTCGCGCGGCGCGACGATCATCCGGACGGCGTCGACGTCGCCGTGTTCGACGGAATTCGCGCGGGCATCGTGGCCGATCGCGCAGCGTTCTTCGAGCAATTCTGGCCGCTGTTCACCGGTTCGAACCGGGCCGCTTCGACGATCTCGCGCGCCGCGCTGGACTGGACGTCGTTCATGGCGCTGCAGGGCGGATTGAAGGGGACGCTCGACTGTGTCGGCGCGTTTTCCGAAACCGATTTCCGCGCGGATCTCGACAAGTTCGACGTGCCGACGCTCGTGATTCACGGCGACGACGACCAAACGGTACCGCTCGCGCTCACGGGTGACGTGACGGCCCAGCGCGTACCGCACGCGACGCTGAGCGTCTACGAGGGTGGGCCGCACGCGTTGTACCTGACGCATGCGCAACGATTGAACGACGAACTGCTGGCGTTCGCGCGCGCATGACCCGCGGCGGCAGTGATGCGGCGGAGCGGGCGCGGCCGAACGGCCGGTTCACTCCGTCCATTTCGACCCGAGCACCAGGCCGCAGAAATTCGTCCGACGATAGTCCGGGTCGCAACGCTCGAGCACGTCGGCGTACACGTTGCCGAACGTAGTCGCGGGGCGATGGGCGGTGCCAGCGGCGAGCGCTTCGAGAAACAGTTCCTTGAAGCAAGGGCCGCGCGGCCACGCGCGCACGATCGCGTCGCGTTCGGACCGGCCCACCTCGTCGAAGTGATGCGCGAAGAGATCGGTCTCGACGCCGGCGCCGAGCAACGCCGTCAGCGGCGTCATGTACGAGTGGATCCCGAACGCCGCATGCAGCGCGATCGCGCGCCAGACTTCCTCCGCATCGTCGGCCGCGACGCCGTATCCTCCGAGGAATGCGTGCGCCGCATTCGCGCCGTCGATCTCGAAGCGCCGACGCGAATGCCGGTAGCGCTCCGTCAATCCGAAGTGATGGAACAGCGCGGCGACGTACAGCAGTTCGGCGTTGAATTCGATGTCGCGACGCAGCCCGATGATCGATGCAAACGCGAACACGCGCATCGCGTGCCGGAACAGCAGCTCCGGTTCGCACGCGCGCACGGTGTCGGCGGCTTCCCGTGCGAGCGGGCCGTCGGGAATCCTGATGCCGGCAATACGGTTGCCCATGGTCGTGCTCCTCGCGGCAGGGCGGCAGTCGCTCGACGCCGGCGCCATCGATGCATCGTCGCGCGCCGTGCCGGTGAATGTCCTGAGCGGCGCCTGAATCGTTATGAACGGAAAATCCGACCGGCCATCCCGCGCGGAATCGGTTTCACTACACCCCGCACGTCTTTTTTACCTGTTTTTATCCGAAAATCAGGCGCGATTCCATTTTCAATTAACGAGTCGAAGAATTTAATTCCGGTAAATCGCGCGTTTTATCCTACAAAACAGGTTCATGGATGAATCACTGTTTCGCGTGTTGTGAATGGAGGAGGCCACACCGCACCGCACAAGGCAGGTCGTGGCGCACACGGGGCGGAGACGCCGGGAAAATCGTGGTTTTCATCGATTCAAAAAATTTGCTCAATAGATTCTGATTATTTGAATCATCGCAAGAGGCAAATGCCGTAGCATTGGCGTCAAATCGATGTCACTTTTGACAGGGCATCGATGCACGCAATCGATTGAAAATTCTCATGATCCGGATTGGAACGCTACACGTATTTCTTGACAGGCGTGAAATTCGCTCGAACGGCAAACTGCTGCGCATCGGCAGTCGCGCATTCGAAATTCTCGAACTCCTGATTCGGGCGAACGGCGCGTTGGTCTCGAAAGACGAGATCATGCAGCGCGTGTGGCCGCACACGATCGTGGAGGAAAACAACCTGCAGGTGCACGTCGCCGCGTTGCGCAAGGCGCTGGCGGACGACCGCAACCTGATCGTGACGGTACCGGGGCGCGGTTATCGGCTGGTGGGCGGTCAGGCCGAAGGCGCGGTGCCAGCGCGGCCCGCGGCATCGCGGCTGGCGCCCACACCCACCGCGCTCGTCGGCCGGGAGCAGACAGTCTCCGACGTGCTGGCGGCGCTCGACACCGCGCGCGTCGTGACGCTGGTCGGTGCGGGCGGCATCGGCAAGACGCGGGTCGCCATCGAGGCCGCCATGAGGGCCGAGGCGAGCTTTCCGGACGGTGCCGCGTTCGTGTCGCTGGCCACGGTAGCCTGTCCGCAATTCGTTCCCGACGCGCTGGCCGTTGCATTCGACATCGAGCAGCCGGGCGGATCGTTGACGCTCGAAGCGGTGCTGTCGAGTGTCGCGCATCGCCGGATGTTGCTCGTGCTCGACAATTGCGAACACCTGCTCGACGCCGCCGCGCAGATCGCGACTGCGCTGACCGAGTCGGATGCCGGACTGTGCGTTCTCGCGACCAGCCGCGAGGCGCTGCGCATCCAGGGCGAACGGCTGTGCCCGATTCCACCGCTCGATGTACCCGGCGAAAGCGCCGGCAACGACGAGGCCATCAGCGCAAGCGCGGTGCAATTGTTCTCGGCGCGCGCATGCGCCGCCGACCCGCGCTTTCCGCTCGACGCACGCAGTCTGTCGCTGATGGCGTCGGTCTGCCGCCGCCTCGACGGCCTGCCGCTCGCCATCGAACTGGCCGCGGCCCGCGCGGCCGTGCTCGGCATCGACGTACTGGCCGCGCATCTCGACGATCATTTCAGGTTGCTGACCGGTGGTTTTCGCACGGCCTTGCCGCGGCATCAGACACTGCAGGCGATGTACGACTGGAGCTACCGCCTGCTCGGGGACGCCGAGCGCCATCTGTTGCGATGGCTCGGCGTGTTCCGAGACAGCTTCTCGATCGACGCGGTACGCGATATCGTCGGAACGAAGGGCCTGGAAGATGCGGATCTGCTCGATACGATTGCCGGCCTTGTCTCGAAGTCGCTGCTGAGCCTGGAGTGCGCGCATGGCGCGCCGCGCTACAGGCTGCTGACCACGACGCGCGCCTATGCGCTGCAGCAGCTCGCGAACAACGGCGAATGCGGGGCCGCAGCGCGCGCGCACGCGAATTACTTCCACGCGCTGTTCAGGCTTGCGCCCGTCGACGATCACGGGTCGCTCGACGAATCGCGGCTCGACGTGATTCGCCGCGAACTCGGCAATCTGCGCGCGGCACTCGACTGGGCGTTTTCTCCGAACGGCGACGCGGAGATCGGCGTCGCGCTTGCGGCTGTTGCGGTCCCGTGCCTGTTCGACCTTTCGCTCGTGGACGAGTGTCGCGAACGGGCTCGCGCGGCACTCGATGCAATGCGGAATATGACCGAGACTCGGGCTCTCGAAGATGCACGCGTTCGCCTGCTTGCCGCCTATGCTGCCGCGCTCGCCCATACCTCGGGGCCGACGCACGTTGTGCACGACGCATGGACCCAGGTGCATGCGCTCAGGTTCGAGGCGGGCGAGGCCGAGGTACCGCCGCGTGACGCCTAGCGGCGCGCGCCGCTGACGAATTCAGAACAATTCAGCCTGGACAAAGGACCCGGCCGACCGGTGCGTCTACATTGCATGCACGCGGACCGTCGGCGATTCGCACGCGTGCGGGCAACAGATCGGCCCGTACCGCCGCGCCTTGATGTCGCGACGCCATTGAACCAGCGTGGGGCTGTGGTCGGCACATGCGTTGCCGCGGCAGCTTCGCGCGTCATCGAACCACGACCGCATGAAACCTGTCCAGCCCGATCTGTCACATCACGATTCGCTGCCGGCGGCCGCTCGCCGGATCGGCTAGCGCGAGCCATGCGATCGCGCGAATTCCCCGCCAGTCGTGAAGCGCGCACGCAGCCCGTTCCCGCATGCTGAACCTGTCCGCCACGGTCGCCTACGGCTTGCCGATCGTCGTTGTCGATCTCGTCGCATGGCGGTTGCTCGGGCCCGGCCGTTCGACGACGAAGGCGATATGGCGCTGCGCGTCATTCGCCGCGCTGACCTATGTGCTGTTCGCAACCGGCGTGAGCCCGCTCGCGGTGCCGCCGTCGCCCGACCGGCTCGACCGGCTGGCGATCCAGGTGATCGGAGTCGCGTGGTGGCTGCAGTGCGCGCTCGTGTTCAGCCTGATGCTCGACCATCTGCTGCTGCCGCGCGCGTGGCGCACCCAGCGGCTGTTTCACGACATCGCTGCCGGCGCCGTGTTCGGCGCGGCTGCGGTGGCTGCGCTCGGCTACGTGCTCGGCCTGCCGCTGAGCGGCCTGGTCGCGACTTCCGGCGCGGTGGCCGTGATCCTCGGGCTGGCCGTCCAGAACACGCTGAACGACGTGTTTTCCGGCCTCGTGCTGAATACGACCCAGCCGTTCCGGCTCGGCGACACGGTGACCATCGGCGAGCTGGAAGGACGCATCGTCGAAAGCAACTGGCGCGCGACGAAGCTGATCAACGGCCTCGGCAACCTGGTCGTCGTGCCGAACAGCACGGCGGCGAAGACGACGATCGTCAACCTGAGCGAACCCGAGAACGTGCACGGCGTGACGCTGACGATCGAGATCGATCCGGAAGTGCGGCCGGCCATCGTGATCGATGCGCTCGATCGCGCCGCCGCCAGTTCGCTGGAAGTGCTGGCGAGCCCCGCGCCGGTGTCGGTCGTCAAGGCATTCCGGACCAATTCCATCGAATACGAACTCGTCTGTTACGTCGACGCGCTGCAAAAGAAAGTGGCGGTGCGCAATCGCCTCTACGACCTGGCTCACCGGCACCTGGCCGCCGCGGACATCACGTTGCGCCCGCTGGGCGGGACGGCCGCGACGCACCGGCCGATGTCGCGCGCGCAACGGCTGCTGCACGCGGTCGAACTCTTCCGGCAGCTCGGCGACGACGACCTGGCGGTGCTCGCCGATTCACTCGCGTCACGCGTGTTCCACAAAGGGGACGTGATCTACGCCTCGAATGCCGATACGCGCCTGCTGACGATCGTCGGGGCCGGCGTCGCGTCGGTGTTCGTGCCGGGTGCGACGGGCGATATCGAGGTGAGGCGGATGGCGCCGGGCGACGCGATCGGCCAGTCGGTCGTGCTGGCCGGCACGCAGCTGCATGCGAGCGTCTACGCGGTGACGACAGTGACGGCCTTTCAGTTGAGCAGCCGCGACCTGTCGCCGTTGATCGCGCGCAAACCCGAGCTCGGGCGGCTGATGTGCGAATCGCTGTCCGAACACATCGCGACCGAGGAGAAGATGATGATCCCGCCGGCCGCCAGTGCGCACGCGTCGTTCAACCTGATCGAGTGGCTGGAGAAGGAGATGAAGCGCCTGCATGATTCGTTCGGCTGACACGGGGCGCGCGGTTCGGCGTCCGCGGGCGGCAGCGTCAGACGAGCGCGGTGAACCGGTCGACGAGATCGGGCTGCGCGAGCTGGTCGACCCACCAGTGCAGTGCGCGCCCGGCCTCGTCGCCGCGCCACGCGATATAGCATTGCGTCGTGTCGCGCATGCCAGTCACCTGCCGTGCGACGAGCTTGCCCTGCGCGATTGCGCGGGCGGCGATGCAATCCGGCAGCGTACCGACGGCGAGCCCTTCGCATTGCGCGGCCAGTTTGGCGGCGAGGGTGGGGACGGCAAGATACGGCTGCCCGGCGTCGATCGCGACCGAGCGCGGCTGCAGCTCGCGCGACGTATCGCTGATGACGGCGCCGCGATGCTCGACGACGGATGCCATCGACAGCGGTTCGGGCAACGCCGCGAGCGGATGGGTCGGTGCGACGGCGAACACATGCTTGAGCGAGCCGATCGGCCGCGCGACGATGTCCGGCAATTCCGGCGGCTCGCCCGCCGCGCCGACGACGAGATCCGCGCGACGCGAAATCAGCGCATCCCAGGTGCCGCCGAGGACTTCGGTGGACAGCCGCAGCCGCGTGCTCATCTCGAGCCCGTAGAACGCATGCACGTAGGGCCACAATGCCTCGAAGGGCAGGATCTCGTCGATGCAGATGCGCACCTCGGTTTCCCAGCCTTGCTGCGCGCGCTGCGCCTTCAGTTCGAGCTGCTCGGCCGCATGCAGGAGCCGGCGACCTTCCTCGACGACCACGCGGCCCGCGTGCGTGAGCTTCGCGCGGCGCCCGCTGCGGTCGAACAGCGCGACGTCGAGATCGCTTTCGAGCTTTTGCACGAGATAAGTCAGCGCGGACGGTACGCGGTGCAGCAACTCGGCGGCTTCGGCGAACGTGCCGGTGCGGTCGATCGCGTCCAGTGCCTCGAGCGCTTCGAATGACAGCTTCATGATGAATTCCACGGGGGACATCGGGCTGTCATGTTATCGCCAAGCACCGCCGGCTCCAAGACGGATCACGACAATTCATCCGCGTACGGGTGCAGGCCGCCCTCGATCGATGCGCGTCAGGCCGGCGTCGACGGCTCTTTCTTCGTGGCAGCCCTGGTGGCCTGCGCACCGGGCAGTGTGCCGAACATGTGCTGGCCGCACTTCGCGTCGCTCCACGCGGTTTTCAGATGGATCCCGGACAGCACGCGGCGTGCGACCGGCAGGATCTGTTCGCCGGCGAGGATGCCCAGCAGGCCGGCCAGCGCGACGGTGGGCGGCGCCGGCGATGCAACACCGATCAGCGCGTAGACGATGCCCGCGAGAATGCCGGCCAATAACGATGCAATATAGGACGTCATGATACGGATAAGGGCAATGACAACCGTGTGAAAAATCCGGATAAATACCGATCGGTCGACGATCGGGAAATCACTTTGGAGCGTAGCAGGTCTGCTCCGGCGACGTGTATTCAATTCGACGGTTTTAAGATCTTTTAAGGCCTGTATTTAGGGTTTTTATTAATCAAATCGATTAATTGGCGCTACGATGAATTCGCGTGTTGAATGACACCGGCTGGTAGGCGAACCTCCCGTCACAGCGCAGTGGGCGCCTCCCGGTTGGCCGGCGAGGCAGGCTCTCTCTTTTCCCGCGTCAAAGGATATGACCGCCATGAGCAATCCGAAGCTTGAAGTACTCACCCCCCACAACAGCCAGATCATCTTCATCGACCAGCAGCCGCAGATGGCGTTCGGCGTGCAGTCGATCGATCGTCAGGTGTTGAAGAACAACGTCGTCGGGCTCGCGAAGGCCGCGAAGGTGTTCAATATCCCGACCACGATCACGACGGTCGAGAGCGAGAGCTTCTCGGGTTACACCTATCCCGAGTTGCTCGACGTGTTCCCGAACCAGAAGACACTCGAACGCACGTCGATGAACTCGTGGGACGACCAGAAGGTTCGCGACGCGCTGGCCGCGAACGGCCGCAAGAAGGTGGTCGTCTCCGGCCTGTGGACGGAGGTCTGCAACACGACGTTCGCGCTCTGCGCGATGCTCGAAGGCGACTACGAAATCTACATGGTCGCCGACGCATCGGGCGGCACGTCGAAGGACGCGCACGACTTCGCGATGCAGCGGATGGTGCAGGCCGGCGTCGTGCCGGTGACGTGGCAGCAGGTCCTGCTCGAGTGGCAGCGCGACTGGGCGCACCGCGAAACCTACGACGCGGTGATGGCGATCGCGAAGGAGCATTCGGGCGCGTACGGGATGGGTGTCGACTACGCGTACACGATGGTCCACAAGACTGCACAGCGCACCGCGACGCCGCACGAGGCGATTGCACCGGTACCGGCGAAGTAATCGCGGGCAGTTGCGACTGCCTGCGCCGATGCCGCGCGTCGTACACGAATGCGCGTCATCGGCTCCATGAAATCGCGGGCGGCGTCCGTGACTGCTTCACGGATGTTGCCCGCGCCTGTTTTCCAGGACGTAGCGCCTGCACTCCAACCTGACCGGGACATTGATCGTATGGAACCTTATCTGGTTTCCCTTGGCGCGGGCTTGCTGATCGGCGTGCTCTACAGCGCAATCAAGGTTCGTTCTCCGGCACCGCCGCTGATTGCCCTTGTCGGGTTGCTCGGCATGGTGATCGGCGTACAGGCCGTTCCCGCCGTCAGACAGATTTTTGGCTTCTGATCGAAACGAGGTGATGCACATGACCGCAACCGAGTCCCAACCGGATCTGATCCTTCACAACGGAAGGTTCACGACCCTTGACCGCGCGAACCCCGTCGCGACCGCCGTCGCGATCAAGGACGGCCGCTTCGTCGCGGTCGGCACCGACGCGGACGTGATGCCGCTTGCCAGCCGCGCGACGAAGGTCGTCGACCTGGGGGGCCGCGCCGCACTGCCGGGCCTGATCGACAACCACTGCCACGTGATTCGCGGCGGCCTGAACTACAACATGGAGCTGCGCTGGGACGGCGTGCCATCGCTCTCGGTTGCAATGGACATGCTCAAGCGGCAGGTGGCGATCACGCCCGCGCCGCAATGGGTGCGCGTGGTCGGCGGCTTCACCGAACACCAGTTCGCCGAGAAGCGCCTGCCGACGATCGAGGAACTCAACGCGGCCGCGCCCGATACGCCGGTGTTCATCCTGCACCTGTACGATCGTGCGCTGCTGAACGCGGCCGCGCTGCGCGTGGTCGGCTATACCAAGGACACGCCGGAGCCGCCGGGCGGCACGATCCTGCGTGACGCGGCGGGCAACCCGACCGGGCTGCTGCTCGCGAACCCGAACGCGACGATCCTGTACGCGACGCTCGCGAAGGGGCCGAAGCTGCCGTTCGAATACCAATACAACTCGACGCGCCACTTCATGCGCGAACTGAACCGTCTCGGCGTGACGGGCGTGATCGATGCGGGCGGCGGTTCGCAGAATTACCCCGACGATTACGAAGTGATCCGCAAGCTGCACGACGCGGGCGAGATGACGATCCGGATTGCTTACAACCTGTTCACGCAGAAGCCGAACGCGGAGAAGGAAGACTTCGTGAACTGGACCAAGAGCACGAAATATCACGACGGCACCGACTATTTCCGCAACAACGGCGCGGGCGAAATGCTGGTGTTCTCGGCCGCCGACTTCGAGGACTTCCGCGTTGCGCGCCCGGATCTGCCGGCGCAGATGGAAGACGATCTCGAAGGCGTCGTGCGCGTGCTCGCGCAGAACCGCTGGCCGTGGCGCATGCATGCGACCTATGACGAAACGATCAGCCGCGCGCTCGACGTGTTCGAGAAGGTGAACAAGGACATCCCGCTCGAAGGGCTGAACTGGTTCTTCGATCACGCGGAAACCATCACCGAAAAATCGATGGATCGTATCGCCGCGCTGGGCGGCGGCATCGCGGTGCAGCACCGGATGGCGTACCAGGGCGAATACTTCGTCGAGCGCTACGGCGCGCAGGCGGCCGAAGCGACGCCGCCGGTCGCGAAGATGCTGTCGAAGGGCCTCAAGGTGTCGGCCGGCACCGACGCGACGCGCGTGGCGTCGTACAACCCGTGGGTATCGCTGTCCTGGCTCGTCACGGGCAAGACGATCGGCGGGCTGCGCATGTACCCGCAGCGCAACCTGCTCGATCGCGAGACCGCGTTGCGCATGTGGACCGAGTACGTGACGTGGTTCTCGAACGAAGAAGGCAAGAAAGGGCGCATCGCGGTCGGGCAGTTGGCCGACGTGGTCGTTCCGGATCGCGACTTCTTCGCATGCGCGGAAGACGACATCGCACACACGACCGCGCTGCTGACCGTGGTGGGTGGCAGGATCGTATGGGGCGCGGGCCCGTTCGCGTCGCACGACGCGCCGATTCCGCCCGCGATGCCGGACTGGTCGCCGGTACGCGAGTACGGCGGCTACGGTGGCTGGGGCGCGACGCAGCGCGGCGGTGCACCGCTGCAACGTGCAGCTGCCGCCGCGATGTGCGGCTGCGCCAGCGCCTGCAGCGTGCACGAGCATGCACATGCGAGCGCGTGGGGTAGTGCGTTGCCGACGTCGGACGCGAAGGGCTTCTGGGGCGCGTTCGGTTGCTCCTGCTGGGCGGTCTGATATGACGACCACGACCGGCCGGTACAGCCCTGGGTGGATTCGCGTCCTGCTCGCGCAGCCGTGGGTCGGCGCGCTGGTGCGGCTTGCGCTGGTTTCCGCCTTTCTGATCGGCGGCGTCAACAAGGCGATGCACTTCGACGATGCGATCGCGGAGCAGGCGCATTTCGGCCTGCATCCGCCCGCGCTCTGGGCCGCACTGGCGATTGTGGTCGAGATCGGTGGTTCGCTGTGCGTGGTGTTTCGCCGCTTCACGTGGCTCGGCGCCGGCGGCCTCGGCATGCTGACGCTCGTCGCGATGCTGGTGGCGAACGATTTCTGGAACCAGGCAGGCACGGCGCGCTTCATGGCGCTCAACAGCTTCTTCGAGCACCTGGGACTGATTGCCTCGCTCGTCCTCGTCACCATGCTCGGCGATGCCCAGCCCGACGGGCGCGCCTGATCGTTCGAATCGCACGTCGTGGAAAGACGCGTCGCCGGCATCCCGTCCGGCGGCGCGTAGTCGTCCGGCTGCTGGTTCGTGCAATCGGTGCGACTTCGTCGAGAGCCCGCATGCGACAGACCGATGCAATCGATTGCCGCCGGTTCGGAATGCCGGCCTGCAATGCTCCCGCAAAAAACGGACGCTTTGGTAAACAACGCGATCAGCCGTCAAGGACTTCCGCAGCGGACACGCATAACCTCGATCTGGCCAATCAGGGGGAGTGACGACGATGAAGGAAATCCGAGTAGGGCGCGGGCGCGTCGCGCGAGCGTTGGTACGGGCCATGGTGGCAGGGTCGTTCGGCGCGGCTTGCGTCGGCGCGCACGCCGTCGATCCCACGGCGCGCGTGCACGAGATCACCGCAACCCGTTGCGCCGCGTGCCATGGCATCGACGGCAACAGCAGTGTCGACATCTATCCTCGGCTCGCGGGGCAGTATCCGCAATACCTGTACAAACAGCTCACGCAGTTCAAGGGCGGGCCGGGCGTCCCGCCGCTTCGCCATAGCGCGGTCATGCAGGCGATGGTCGAGGATCTCAGCGACGAGGACATGAGGGCGCTCGGCGACTATTACAGCGCGCAAAAGCCCACGCAGGGCGAGAGCCAGCATCAGGATCTGGTCGAGGCGGGCAAGGCGATCTATACGCACGGCGGCGCAGGCGGCGCACCCGCGTGCATTTCCTGCCATCGCGAGTCCGGCGGCGGTATCCCGCCTGACTTCCCGCGTATCACGGGGCAGCACGAGTCGTATGTGAGCCAGCAACTGCATGCCTGGAAAAGCGGCGCGCGCGGCGGCAAGGGCAAGCTGATGAGCCTGATCGTTCCGTTGCTCAGCAACGACGAGATCGCACAGGTCTCTGCATACGTCGCGTCGCTCAAGCAGTGATTCGCGCGTCAGCGTCGCCAATCCGGCCGGCGGCATGGGGCCGGCTCCCGTGCTTGCTCAACGAGCCGTCCAGCATGCCGTCAGTCAAAGACACGGCATTGGGATATGGCTGCTACAACCAACTCCAGTGCTCATTTGATTTATATAAAGTATCGTTCGTAATGCGAATTTAATGATTCGCCGAAAGGGGTGTCCGACTCGAACCCACATTGTTCACCGGGTCCCCGCCACCGTCGCCGTGCACTCCGCTGAAGCGGTCGCTTTTCCCAATCGCGGGAATATAATGTGTCGATCGTGGACAGCAGACTTGCACCTGCAGTCCATACCGTCTCGCCCACTGGCCAATCCGCTCAATCGGAGTCCCTTCACGTACATGGCGGCCTATCTCGAACTGAAAGCTCAAGCAGAAGCGCTGGCGCAACAAGCGGAAGAAGCGCGGATTGCCGAGCTGGACAGCAGCATCACGGCGATCCGTGAATAGATCGCCGAGTATGGCATCACGGCTGTGCAGCTTTTCGGGCGATGACGCGCGCCTGCGTCGGGCATGCGCGCGCCGGTTGCGCCGAAGTATCGCGACCCGAGAACTGGCGCGGCCTGGAGCGGGCGTGGCAAGGTTTCTCACCGGATTGCAAACGCGAAGAATCGCGACCGGTTTTTATCCAGTGATGAGTGGGGTTGTCGGTTGAGCGCGATGCCGTCAACGCTGCAGGATGGAATTTATCAGGCGCTGTGCCGTGAACGGACGATCCTGGCTGCGAAGGCGATGGGACACGGCGAGGTATTTCCGTACGCCGAGATGACCGTCAAGGACGGATGGGCTACCTTCACCCGTGACGGCGTCGAAGTGTGGAACTGCAGTGCGCGGTATGCCGCCGCGCACTTTGATGTTCAGCCTGCCCAGGAAATCCGTAGATGAGCGAACTTGTGCAGATTGCGCCTGGCGTTGTGTTCTCGTCCGAGGTGCTTGGTGTCGAGTGGGCGCGTAAGTATCGACCGGACGACGGGAGCACTCAGCCCACGGCCCAGCAGAGCTCGGCAGTAAAGGAAAGCGATCACGCAGGTCGCACAAGCGTACCGGCTCAGTTGTCGTTGCTTTAGAGAACCGCGGCTGACAGACACCTTGCAACTGTCGGCCTTCGCGTTACTGCCGACGTTCCCGCCAGTTTCCGATCCGACCACCGGTTACGCGTCTTTCAGCCAGGGCATTTCCACGGGTGACACGACCAGTTGCCGGAATTCGCGTTTCAGATCGAAGATGAACCCGACCAGGATCATCGAGTCGGCGTAAGGAATCGGAAAGACCTGCGGATTCTCCGGCGTTCGCAGGGGGTGCTCGGGCGTGTCCGCCGTTGCCGCGGCGTTTTCGCGAACACTTTCCAGGTCGTCGGCCATGGCCGGACCACCGGCTTTCAGCACTCGGCTACGCAGGTCGCTGAAAGGTTCGATGCGCGCAGCGTCTTCGTGGTATTCGGGCACTTCATACACGAACCAGGACATTGTCGTCTCCCATGCAAAGGGCGCTATTCTAACGCTGTGCGAGGATCCGCCGAAATCGGCCATGTCCGCCGCGCCTGTTTCCGCAGTCGGGCGACCAGTCGGCGAATCTGCCGGGTCGCCAACTCCAGCCGTTCTGCTGCACCCCCGAACACGACATTAGGAGATGGCTGCTACAAACCAAAAAATTGATCATTTAGCTTATGTAAAATTAAAGATCGGCCGCGTAACCCCACTGAAATTGTCGCGGCACGACGGGATTAAGGTAACGCAATGTAAGCGTATGAATGTCCGGCACCGTGACACTGCCTGCGACGTCGGGAGGCTTCCAGGATCATGCCGACCTTTCCTGCCAGTTCATCGTCCGCCTGCCCCAGATGCCCTCGACGTATTCGCCGATCGTCCGGTCCGATGAGAAATTTCCGATGTTCGCGACGTTCAGAATGGCCTTCCTTGCCCAGGCATCCTGATCTCGATACAACGCATCGACGCGGTCCTGTGTCGCAACGTAACTCGCATAGTCGGCCAGCAGCAGATAGTGGTCGCCCCAATTCACCAGCGCGTCAAAAATCGGCTGGAAAAGCGCGGGGTCGTCCGGCGAGAAATAACCGTCGCGAATCTGGTCTAGCGCACGCTTCAGTTCGGCATTCTGCTCGTAAATCTGGCGGGGCTGATAGCCCAACGTGCGAATCTCCTCAAGCTGCTCGGTCGTATTGCCGAAGATGAAGATGTTATTTTCGCCAACGCTTTC
Source organism: Burkholderia cepacia (assembly GCF_029962485.1). NCBI lineage: Bacteria > Pseudomonadati > Pseudomonadota > Betaproteobacteria > Burkholderiales > Burkholderiaceae > Burkholderia > Burkholderia cepacia. The sequence goes on along the minus strand of NZ_CP073639.1, from coordinate 378,185 downwards.
TAGGATTTCGACGTTAGCGCCGTCGAGCGTGCCGATGGTCAACGCGCCGTTAAGCGCGAATTTCATGTTTCCAGTGCCCGACGCTTCCGTGCCGGCGGTCGATATCTGTTCCGACAGGTCTGCGGCAGGTATGACGAGTTCGGCCACGCTCACGCTGTAGTTCGGGATGAACGCCACCTTCAGCCGCCCACGCATACGGGAATCTTTATTGACCGTGTTTGCGACATCGTTGATCAACTTGATGACGAGCTTCGCCATCCGATACGCGGACGCCGCCTTGCCCGCAAAGATCACCGTGCGCGACACCCAATCGGCATCAGGATTTTCTGCGATCCGGTTGTAACGGGTCACGACATGCAGCACGTTCAGCAATTGCCGCTTGTATTCGTGAATGCGTTTCGCGTGCACGTCGAACAGCGAATCGGGGTCGATTTGGAGGCCGAGATGGCTGCCAGCCCAGTCGGCAAGACGCTGCTTGTTCAAGCGCTTTGCCGTACGGAAATCCTCGACGAATTCGGCATCGTCGAGATGCCCGGAAAGCGCACCCAGCCGGTCGAGGTGGCGCCGCCAGTCGCGCCCGATCCGGTCGTCGATCCATGAGGACAGCGCCGGGTTCGCCTGCGATAGCCAGCGCCGCGGCGTGATGCCGTTGGTCTTGTTGTTGAAGCGCTCGGGAAAGAGACGCGCAAAGTCGGCGAAGATCGATCGCTTCATCAATTCCGAATGGAGTTTCGACACGCCATTCACCTTGTGGCTCGCCACCACGGCCAGATAGGCCATCCGCACGCGCCGTTCGCCATGCTCGTCGATCAGTGACACGCGTCGCATCAGATCGGTGTCGGGACCGAAGCGCGCCGTCACCTGCGCGATGAAGTCCGCGTTGATTTCGAAGATGATCTCCAGGTGCCTCGGCAGCACGCGGCCCAGCATGTCGACCGGCCAGGTTTCGAGCGCCTCGTGCATCAGCGTGTGATTGGTATACGAGAAGATCCGCTGCGTCAGCATCCAGGCCTGCTCCCACGGCACGCGATGGTCGTCGATCAGCAGCCGCATGAGTTCCGGAATCGCCAGTACGGGGTGTGTGTCGTTCAGGTGAATCGCGACGTAATCGGGCAAGTTTTCAAAGCCCGGATGATTGACCAGGTAACGGCGGATCAGGTCCTGCAGGCTCGCCGAAACGAAGAAATATTCCTGCCTGAGCCGCAGCTCGCGGCCCGACGCCGTCGAATCGTCCGGGTACAGCACGCGCGACACGTTTTCGGAGTGGTTCTTGTCCTCCACCGCATCGAAATAGTTGCCGCGATTGAACGCTGCCAGGTCGATCTCGTTGGTCGCCCTGGCCGACCAGAGACGCAGCGTGTTGGTCGTCTCCGTCGCGTAGCCCGGGATGATCGTGTCGTAGGCAATCGCAAGAACATCCTGTGTGCCGAGCCAGCGGGTCGCGTCTCCATCCTGCTCGATCCGGCCGCCGAAGCGAATCCGGTACTGGACTTCAGGGCGCGGAAATTCCCACGGATTGCCTCCCGCGAGCCAATAGTCGGGCGCCTCGACCTGATTGCCGTCGACGATCTGCTGGCGGAACATGCCGTAGTCGTAGCGGATGCCGTAGCCGAAACCCGCAACGCCGAGCGTCGCCATCGAATCGAGAAAACAGGCGGCGAGCCGGCCCAGGCCGCCGTTGCCGAGCGCCGCATCGTGTTCGAGATCGGCAATCACCTGAAAATCGACATCGAGCTCGGCCAGTGCCTGTTTGACATCCTGATAAATATCGAGCGCGAGCAACGCGTTCGTGAAGGTCCGGCCGATCAGAAACTCCATCGACAGGTAATACACGCGCTTCACGTCCTTCGCATACTGCATGCGGGTCGTCTTCATCCAGCGTTCGATCAGCCGGTCGCGCACGGCCAGTGCCGTCGCATGCAGCCAGTCCTGAGGGCGGGCAGCAAGCGGATCCTTGCCCACCGCGTAAAGCAGCTTGTTGGAGATCGAGGTCTTGAGGGCGCCGACGTCGTTGGCGACGCGATCGTAATTGAATTCATCGAGCTTCATCGGGCGTTCGTCAGGATGAGATGCATTGCGGAAAGCCGACGCGCGGTCGCCGCGCGTCGGCCGGCACGGTTGCCGTCACGCGGCAATCGATCGGTAAATCTCCAGGAACTGCCCCGCCGCGTCATGCCAGCCGAAATGCAGGCGCATCCCGTGCCGCTGCACCTTCTTCCACGCCGCGGGGCGTGCGTACAGTGCGAATGCACGGCGTACGGCGGCACTCAGGTCCTCGACGTCGAACGCATCGAACACAAACCCGTTGGCCGTTTCGTCGGCAAGATTTTCGAGCGATGCGTCGACGACCGTATCGGCGAGGCCGCCGATGCGGCGCACGAGCGGCAGCGTGCCGTAGCGCAGGCCGTAGAGCTGGGTGAGCCCGCACGGCTCGAAGCGCGACGGCACCATGATGACGTCGCTGCCCGCGATGATTCGATGCGACATCTGCTCGTCGTAACCGATCACCACCGCGACCGCTCCCGGATAGGCGGCAGCGGCACGCTTGAATGCCATCTCCAGCTCGAGGTCGCCGGTTCCGAGCAGCACGAATTGCCCGCCGCGCCGTACAAGGTCCGGCAACGCCGCAAGAATCAGATGCAGCCCCTTCTGCTCGGTGATGCGGCTGACTACGCCGAACAACGGCGCGGTGTCCGGTGCGAGATCCAGCTCCTTGCGCAACGCCGATTTACACCTCGACTTTCCCGTCAGCTTCTCCACGTCGTAGCACGCGGCGATGGCCGGGTCAGCCGCCGGGTTCCAGACCGCGTCGTCGATCCCGTTCAGGATGCCGGTGAGATCACGCGCCCTGCTGCGCAACAGGCCGTCGAGACCGCAACCTTGCCGGCTGTCCTGGATTTCCCGCGCGTAAGTCGGGCTCACGGTCGTGAGTTGATCCGCGAAGAACAGCCCGGCTTTCAGGAACGACACCTTGCCGTGGAACTCCATGCCGTCCATCCCGAAGAAATGCCGCGGCAAACCGAGCTCGTTGAACACGTACTCGTCGAATACCCCCTGGTAAGCCAGGTTGTGGACGGTCAGCACGCTGCCGGGCAGCTTGCGCCGTTCGGCCGCTTCGGCCGCCTTCAGATAGGCGGGTGCGAGACCCGCGTGCCAGTCGTGGCAGTGCACGACCTGCGGGTGCCACTGTGGATCGAGCCCTTGCGCGATACGCGCCGCCGCCCAGCCGAGCAGCGCAAAGCGCCGGTGATTGTCCGGATACGCATGATCCTGTGCGTCGGCGTAGGGATTGCCCGGCCTCGCGTACAGATCCGGCGCGTCGATCACGTAGGCAGTCACGCCGCTGTCGGGCAACTCGCCGCGATAGAGTCTGACGTCCCTCGCGCCGAAGCACGGCCCCAGTTCCGCGACAAGCTGCGGGTCGATCACGCCCGCCCGTAACGCGGGGAACCCCGGCACGACCACGCGCGCGTCACAGCCGAGCCGAGCCTGCGCCGCCGGCAGCGCACCCGTGACGTCGGCGAGTCCGCCGGTTTTCAACAGCGGATAAATCTCGGTACACACATGCAATACACGCATCGTTGCTTCCATCGTTGAATTCACCCGGCCATAGGCCGTTTTTATTGCTGCGGCGCCATTGCCGCAAGCATGCTTCTCGTCACCAGCACGATGCCGTTCTCGCTGCGATAAAAGCGCTGCGCGTCGAGCTCGGGGTCCTCGCCGATGATCGTCCCCTCCGGAATCTGGCAACCGCGATCGATCACCACGCGACTCAGGCGGCAGTTCAGGCCGATATCCGTTTTCGGCAGGATCACCGCCTGATCGATCGTGCAGAACGAATGCACGCGTACTTGAGAAAACAATACGGAATTCGAAATGTGCGATCCGGAGACGATGCAGCCGCCCGACACCAGCATGTTGAATGCCACGCCGTGCCGGCCGTGGCGATCGTGGACGAACTTGGCGGGCGGCAGTTGCGCCTGATGCGTCCAGATCGGCCACTCGCTGTCGTAGATGTTCAGCTCGGGCGTCGTCGATGCGAGGTCCAGATTGGCCGACCAGAACGCATCGACCGTACCGACGTCGCGCCAGTACGGCGCATCCCGCGTGGCTGCCGGCACGCTCGACAGGTTCAACGGATGCGCGACCGCGCGCCCTTCCTTCACCACATGCGGGATGATGTCCTTGCCGAAATCGTGACTCGAATTCGGATCGGCGAGATCCCGCTCGAGCAGTTCGTCGAGGTAACGCGCGTCGAAGACGTAGATGCCCATGCTGGCGAGCGACACATCCGGCTTGTCCGGCATCGACGGCGGCTCGGCCGGTTTCTCCACGAAATCGACGATCTTGCGATCACGGTCGATCTCCATCACGCCGAATGCACTTGCCTCTCCTTTCGGCACTTCGACACAGCCGACCGTGCAGCCCGCACCGGTTTCGACGTGGTCCCGCAACATCAGCGAATAGTCCATCTTGTAGATGTGGTCACCCGCCAGGACCAGCACGTATTCCGGACGATAGGAACGGATGATGTCGAGATTCTGATAAACGGCATCCGCCGTGCCGCGATACCAGTGCTCCTCGCCGACCCGCTGCTGGGCCGGCAGCAGATCGATGAATTCGTTCATCTCGCCGCGCAGGAAGCTCCAGCCGCGCTGCAGGTGGCGCAGCAGCGAATGCGATTTGTACTGGGTGACCACTGCAACGCGGCGCACGCCGGAATTGAGGCAGTTGGACAGCACGAAATCGATGATGCGGAATTTGCCGCCGAAATAGACGGCCGGCTTGACGCGCTGCTGGGTCAGTTGATGCAGGCGCGAACCGCGGCCGCCGGCCAGCACCAGCGCAACGGTGCGGTTGACCAGCTGACGGGGAAGATCGGGGTCGGCAAGGTGGGACGACATGATCGTATCTCCAGAATATTCTTCGTTTTGCCGCGCGGTGGATGTCAGGTCACGACGCTAGGCCGCACGCGGCCGGTTCGCGCGCGGATTTCCGCCACGTCGTCGGCGATCGCGGCAAGACCGGCGAGCGCCTGCCGGGTCGGCATCGCATGGCGGGCCGGGTCGGTTTCGACGCGCTCCAGGTAGACCCGCAGCGTTGCACCGTCGGTGCCCGTGCCGGACAAGCGGAACATCACGCGCGAGCCGCTCTCGAACACGAGCCGCACGCCTTGCCGATGCGACACCGAACGATCGACGGGATCCACATAGGCGAAGTCGTCGGCCAGCTCGATACGCTCGCCACCGAGCGCCGCCCCGGCAAGAAACGGCAACTTGCCGCGCAACGCAGTAAACAACTCATCGGCCACGGCCACGTCGATCGCCTCGTAGTCGTGACGCGAGTAATAACTGCGTCCGAAACGCGTCCAGTGCTCGCGTACCAGCGTTTCGACGCTCTTGCCGGTTGCGGCAAGCAGGTTCAGCCAGAACAGCACGGCCCATACCCCGTCCTTCTCCCGCAGGTGATCCGAGCCGGTGCCGTAGCTTTCCTCGCCGCACAGCGTCGCCATGCCGGCGTCCATCAGGTTGCCGAAGAACTTCCAGCCCGTCGGGGTCTCGTGACACGGCGTACCCAGCTCCCGCGCGACCCGGTCGACGGCGGTCGAGGTCGGCATCGATCGGGCGACCCCTTTCAGGCCCGCGCGATAGCCGGGCACGAGCTTCGCGTGTTCGGCCAGAATCGCCAGACTGTCGGACGGCGTCACGCACAGACGCCGGCCGACGATCATGTTGCGATCGGCATCGCCATCCGATGCGGCCGCGAAATCGGCGGCATCCTCGCTGCACATGTACGCGATCAGCGCGGAGGCGTTGACCGGATTCGGATCCGGGTGATAGCCGCCGAAATCCTCGAGAGGCTCGCCGTTCACCACGGTGCCGGCCGGTGCGCCGAGCATCCCTTCGAGGATCGTTTTTGCATACGGCCCCGAGATCGCGCTCATGCCGTCGAAACGCATCGTGAAGCCGCTCGCGAACAGCTTCGCGATCGCATCGAAATCGAACAGGCCGCGCATCAACTGCGCATAGTCCGTGACCGGATCGACGACTTCGACCTGCATGTTCTCGAGCCAGTAGCGGCCGATCCGGTCGAGATCGACGTCGAATGCATCGCTGATCCGGTAGCAGGCGATACGCATGCTTTGCGCGTATATCGCATCGGTGATTCTCTCGGGCGCGGGGCCGCCGTTGGCAACGTTGTACTTGATGCCGAAATCGCCGGCTGGACCGCCGGGGTTGTGGCTGGCCGACAGCACGATCCCGCCGTAGGCACCTCGCTTGCGAATCAGGCAGCTCGCGGCGGGTGTCGACAACAGCCCGCCGCGCCCGACGACCACCTTGCCGAACCCGTTCGCCGCGGCCATCTGGAGAATGGTGCGGGTCGCGGTGCGATTGTAGAAACGGCCGTCGCCGCCCAGCACGAGCGTTTTCCCCGCACTACCGTCGAGACAGTCGAAAATCGACTGCACGAAATTTTCCAGGTAGCCGGGTTGCTGAAAAACCCCGACTTTCCTGCGCAAGCCGGACGTGCCCGGCCGCTGCTCCTGGAATGGTCGTGTCGTCACCGTACGAATGGTCATGGGTTCCTCCCTCTGTACTCGATCCGCGCCCGCAAGCCGGCGCGCGTGTCCTGGCGGCCTCGCGCCGCGCGTCGTCATCGTGGCGGCGGACCTTCCTCGACCGCCATCAGTACGCCGCGCGCGGGAACCGCGAGCCGTACGCGAATCGTTTCGGGTGGCGCATCCGGTTCCGCACTGTTCAGCACCACGCGCCACGCGCCGGAAGGCACCTTGAACTCGATGTCGTGCGCATGCGCGTTGAACAGCAGCAGGCACCCGCCTTCGCCCGAAGCGAGCGCGCCGCTGAACCGGATGCCGACGCATGCGTTGTGCGGATCGTTCCATTCGGCTTCGGTCGGCGCATCGCCGCCCGGGGCGAGCCATTCGATGTCCGCCCATCCGGCCGCGCCAGCGGTACCGTCGTACCAGCGCGCATGACGTGCGCTCAGGTAGCGCTTTCTCAGAGCGAGCAAGCGGCCCGTGTACTCGGCGAGCGCGCGATCGGCGTGTGCCCAGTCGAGCCAGCACACCGCGTTGTCCTGGCAATACGCATTGTTGTTGCCGAGCTGGCTGTGCCCGATTTCGTCTCCCGCGAGCAGCATCGGCGTTCCCTGGGAAAACAGCAGCGTCGCCAGCAGCGCGCGCCGCAACTGCAGGCGCAGCCGATTGATCCCGGGATCGTCCGTGTCGCCCTCCGCGCCGCAGTTCCAGCTCAGGTTGTCGTGATGGCCGTCGCGATTGCCTTCGCCGTTGGCTTCGTTGTGTTTGCGGTTGTAGCTGACCAGATCGCGCAGCGTAAAACCGTCATGGGCGGTGATGAAATTCACGCTCGCCGCGGGCTGCCGGCCGTCGCGGCGGAACACGTCGCTCGACCCCGCGAAGCGCCGCGCGAAATCGCCGAGCGAACGCTCGCGGCGCAGCCAGAAGCCGCGCATCACTTTGCGGTACTGATCGTTCCACTCGAGCCAGCCGGCCGGAAAATGGCCGAGCCTGTAACCGCCCGGCCCCAGGTCCCACGGCTCCGCGATCAGCTTGACCCGTGACAGCACCGGGTCCTGCGCGAGCGCCGCAAGGAACGCGGCCGTCGCGGAAAAGCCCTTCGCGTCGCGCGCCAGTACCGGCGCGAGGTCGAAACGGAAGCCGTCGACATGCGCCTCCTCGACCCAGTAACGCAGCGAATCCATCACCAGTTGCAGCACGCGCGGCCGGCTGAGATCGAGCGTGTTCCCGCATCCGGTCCAGTTCTCGTATCGGGCGGAATCGCCTGGACACAGGTGGTAATAGAGTGCGTTGTCGATGCCGCGAAAGCTCAGCGTCGGCCCTGCTTCGTCGGTTTCGGCCGTATGGTTGTAGACGACGTCGAGCACCAGCTCCAGGCCTCGCGCGTGCAACGCCCGCACCAGATCACGGAATTCCCCGAGCGGCGTCGTGCCATGACGCCCCGATCCGTAGCGGGCTTCCGGCGCGAAAAAGCCGATGCTCGAATAGCCCCAGTAGTTGCTGAGGCCAAGCGCCTGCAACCGTGCCTCGTCGGCGCGATGATGAACCGGCAGCAGGCTGAGCGTCGTCACGCCGAGGCGCTGCAGCCGGTCGAGCACGGCCGGCTGCGCGAGCCCCGCCAGGCTGCCGCGCAACGCGTCGGGCACGTCCGGATGCAGCTGCGTGTAGCCCTTCACGTGCAGCTCGCACAGCACGGTATCGGCAAGCGGCACGCGCGGCGGCGCATCGCCGCACCAGTCATACGGTTCATGGACGACCTGCGCCTTCAGCGCATCGGCCGCGTTGTCGATCGGGTCGGGCAGATGCCTGGCGTCGGCGCGGTGACCGTTGAAACTCTCCTGCCCGGTGTAGCGGCCGACGACCCGCCGCGCATAAGGATCGAGCAGCACCTTCGCGGAATTGAAGCGCTGACCGCCCTCCGGTGCGTAGGGTCCCTCGACCCGATAACCGTAGATCAACCCCGGCCGCGCGCCGTCGAGATAACCGTGCCATACGCCGTTCTCGCAGCCGGGCAACGCGAGCCGGGCGAGTTCGCGCCGCCCTTCGTCATCGAACAGGCACAGCGTCACCGCGTCCGCTGCCGGCGACACCAGCGCGAAATTCACGCCCTGCCCGTCCCAGTGCGCGCCGAGAGGATACGACGCGCCTCGCATCAATCGTTTCGTGGCTTTCATCGCGTCACTCCCCGAGCCTGAGCATCAGCGTCGCGAGCGGCGGCACGACGATCGTCAATGAATGGTCGCGGCCGTGCGCGGCGATCGCATCGGTCGCGATCGCGTCGTTGCCGACGCCGCTGCCGCCGTAGCGTTCGGCGTCCGTATTGAGGATTTCCCGGTAGCGGCCCGCACCCGGTACGCCGATCCGGTAGTCGTGCCTCGGCACGGGCGTGAAGTTGGACACCACCACGACGAAATCGCCGTCGTCGGCGCGCCGCACGAACGACAGCACCGAATGCTGCGAATCGTCGTGCGAGATCCATTCGAAACCGCGCGAATCGAAATCGACCTCGTGCAGCGCACGATGCGTGCGATACACCGCATTCAGGTCGCGCACGAGGTTTTGCACGCCTTGATGCAAAGGCGCGTGGAGCAGATGCCAGTCGAGGCTGCGCTCCGCGTTCCATTCGTCCGGCTGCGCGAATTCACTGCCCATGAACAGCAGCTTCGCGCCCGGGTGCCCCCACATGAACCCGTAGTACGCGCGCAGATTCGCGCAGCGCTGCCATTCGTCTCCCGGCATGCGCGCGAGGAGCGAACCCTTGCCGTGCACCACTTCGTCGTGCGACAGCGGCAGCACGAAATTCTCGCTGAACGCATAGAACGGGCCGAAGGTCAGCTTGTCGTGGTGATACTTGCGGTTGACCGGATCTTCACGCATGTACCTCAGCGTGTCGTTCATCCAGCCCATGTTCCACTTGTAATGGAAGCCGAGCCCGTTCTCCTCCAGTGGCCGCGATACGCCGGGAAAGCTGGTCGACTCCTCGGCCAGCATGATCGCCTCGGGCCGCTCGGCGCGAACGATCCGGGTCAGGTGGCGCAGAAAATCGATCGCCTCGAAGTTCTCGCGGCCGCCGAGGCGATTCGGTATCCACTCGCCGTGCGCGCGGCTGTAGTCGCGATACAGCATCGATGCCACCGCATCGACCCGCAAGCCGTCGACACCGAAGCGCTCGATCCAGAACAGCGCGTTGCCGACCAGGAAGTTCGCGACTTCCTTGCGGCCGTAGTTGTAGATCAGCGTGTTCCAGTCAGGATGAAAGCCCTCGCGCGGATCGGCGTGCTCGTAGAGACACGTGCCGTCGAAACGGGCCAGCCCGTGTGCATCGACGGGAAAGTGAGCCGGCACCCAGTCGAGCAGCACGCCGATGCCGCGGGCGTGGGCGGACTCGACGAAGTAGCGGAAGTCGTCCGGCGAGCCGTAGCGCGAAGTCGGCGCGTAAAGGCTCGTCGGTTGATAGCCCCACGAACCGTCGAACGGGTATTCGCCCAGCGGCAGCAGCTCGACGTGCGTGAAACCCAGGTCGGCGACATACGGCAGCAGTTGATCGGCGAGTTCGCGGTAAGTCAGCCAACGGCCGCCTTCTTCCGGCACCCGGCGCCACGAGCCGGCGTGCACTTCGTAGATGCTGAGCGGCGCGTCGAGCCGGTTCGCGCGCCGCCGTGCCGGGTCGCGCGCGACGACGGGCCCCAGCCCGTGCACGACCGACGCCGTGGCGGGCCGCAACTCGGCTTGAAACGCAAACGGATCGGCCTTGAGCAGAATCTCGCCGCTTCCGGTCCGGATCTCGAACTTGTAGAGATCGCCCGCGCTCACGTGCGGCACGAAGATATCCCAGACCCCGTGCGTCGCGTGTCGCCGCATCATGTGGCGACGGCCGTCCCAGTTGTTGAAGTCGCCGACGACCGATACGCGTTCCGCATTCGGCGCCCATACGGCAAAGTTCACGCCCGTGACGCCGTCGACTTCGACGGGATGCGCGCCGAGCTTTTCGTACGGCCGCCGATGCGTGCCTTCTGCCAGGAGCCAGATGTCGAGTTCGCCGAGCAGCGACGGGAAGCGATAGCTGTCCTCGTAGTCCTGTATATGCGTGCCCCAGTCGACCCGCAGCCGGTACGCGAACGGCTTCGTGCGGCGCGGCACGACACCCGAGAACAATCCCTGGTCGCCGACCCGGTGTAGCCCGGCCAGCCGGCGGTCGACCGTGCGATCGACGACGTCCACCGTGATCGCGCCCGGCAACATCGCGCGCACCACCACCTCAGCGCCGACCCGATGCATGCCGAGCACGGCGAACGGATCGTCGTGTTCCGCCGCACCCAGCGCATCGATCGTCGCCTGATCGAGAAGAGCATCGTTCATCGTGTTTCCATGCCTCGCTGTTGCCGCCTGCTGGAATGTCGAATCGGGCGCCGCTGCCGCGGCGCGCTTGTATCGGGCTGTCAGCCAGGGCCGTCAACCGGGCACGTTGCCGATCCATCCGCCATACGCTTCAAGGTCGACCCTGCCATTCGAAAAATGGCCACCGCCAAGGCAATGCCCCGGACACGGCTCGACCGGCAATCCGGCGGGCGGCGTCCAGCTTTGCGGCGTGTCGCCGAGGTTGAAGACGATCAGCCGACGTTCATCGCCCAGCCGTCGCTCGAACGCGAGCACCGGCTCCTGCGAGTCGTGGAAGCGGATCTCGCCGCCGATCAGTGCGGGCTGCTGCTTGCGCCAGGCCAGGAAATGCCGGAAGAACGCCAGCACCGACGTCGGGTCGCTGTCTTGCCGATCGACTGCGCACGCGAGATGCGCGTCGGATATCGGCAACCACGGCTCGACCGTGGAAAAGCCGGCGAACGGCGCGTCCGCGCGCCACGGCATCGGCGTGCGGCAGCCGTCGCGGCCCTTGTATTCCGGCCAGAACGCGATACCGAACGGGTCCCTCAGACGCTCGAACGGAATCGCCGCTTCCGTCAGCGCCAGTTCCTCCCCCTGGTACACGCAAACGCTGCCGCGCAACGTCGTCAACAGCGCGAGCACCAGGCCTGCCAGGCGCGGCTCGACAGCCCCGTTGCCCCAACGGGTCATCACGCGCGTGACGTCATGATTGCCGGCGGACCAGCAGACCCAGCCCTCACCGCCGTATTCGGCGAGCTTCGCTTCCATCCGCTCGACGGTGTCGCGGACGTGTGCAGCCGAGAATTCCGGTGTCAGCAGGTTGAAGCTGTACGTCATGTGAAGCTTGTCGCCGTCGGCCGTGTACCGGGCCATCGTGGTCAGCGCGTCGTCGTCGCCCACCTCGCCGACGCTCGCCGCGCCGTATTCGTCGAGCAACGCGCGCAGTCGCCGGAAGAACGCCAGGTTCTCCGGCTGGCTCTTGTCGTACACATGCCGCTGCATCGCATACGGGTTGTCCGGCGATGCCATGAACGCGCCCGCCGCCGCCGCGGGCGGGTTGCTGCGCAGTTGCGCGTCATGGAAATGGAAATTGCACGCATCGAAACGAAAGCCGTCGACGCCACGCTCGAGCCAGAAATGCACCTCCTCGAGCATTCGCGCCTGCACGTCGGGATGGTGAAAGTTCAGGTCCGGCTGGCTCGCGAGGAAGTTGTGCAGGTAATACTGGCGCCGGCGCGCCTCCCACTGCCACGCCGCGCCGCCGAACACCGATTGCCAGTTGTTCGGCGGCGTGCCGTCGGCGCGCGGGTCCGCCCACACGTACCAGTCGGCGTGCGGGTTGCCGCGGCTTGAGCGGCTTTCGACGAACCACGGATGCTGATCGGATGAATGGCTGAGCACCTGATCGATCACGACCTTCAGGCCAAGCGCATGCGCACGTTCGACCAGGCAATCGAAATCGGCGAGCGTGCCGAAGACCGGATCGACGTCGCGGTAGTTCGACACGTCGTACCCGTAGTCCTTCATCGGCGACGTGAAAAACGGCGAGATCCAGATCGCGTCGACGCCGAGCGAACGGATGTAGTCGAGCTTGCCGGTCAAGCCCGGCAGGTCGCCGATTCCGTCGTCGTTGCCGTCGGCGAAGCTGCGCGGATAAACCTGATAGATCACCCCGCCACGCCACCATTCCGTGCTCATCGCCGCTTTCCTAAATTAGCCATACTGAATGAAATTTCAGCTCGATCACGATGTTCGACCATCCCGCCACCACGTCGAACCATCGATGCGGACGCGGTCAGCCCGCGCACACGGCCGCAGCATTTCGAGTGATGCCAGGCATCGACTGGCGCAAATACCGCCTTGTCATGCCCACGCCCCTTCCAGATGCTCGGCCAGAACCGATGAAACGCCGCGCAATGCCATGTGCTCGACCGTGATCACCGATGTCTGGATGCGACTCAGGCGCTTCTGAAAACGCCCTTTCGCTTCGAACCTCGCGCGAAACGGAGAATTCACGAACGCGGCGCCCAGTTTCGGCACGACGCCTCCACCGATATAAATGCCGCCGAGTGCGTCGAACATGACTGCGATGTTGCCGGCGAACGACCCGAGAATTCCGCAAAAACAATCGATCGTTTCCGTGGCGACCGGGTCGCTGTCGTCGAGCATGCTCGCGACGATCCGCGCCGTCGTCATGCCTGCCGTGCTAGTGCGCCGCTTGTTGCGTGCGGACAGTGCGCGGTAGATCAGTTCGATGCCGGGGCCGGCGGCAAACCGCTCGTAGGAAACGTGCGACCACTTCTTGCGCGCATGGGCAAGCAGGTAGTCCTCGCGCTCGTCGTTGGGTGCGAACGACATGTGACCGCCCTCGCTGCTCAGGGCAATCCATTTGTAACCCGCCGGAATCAGGCCGGACACCCCGAGCCCCGTTCCGGCGCCGAGCAGGCCGACCACGCCGTTCTCCTGCCGTACGCCGCCGCCTACCTGAATACGATCCGAATCCGACAAATTCGGCAATGCAGTTGCGAGCGCAACGAAATCGTTGACGACGAGCAACGTGGTAAAGCCGAATGCGCGACGCGTCTCGCTCACCGAAAAACGCCAGTGGTGATTGGTCATCTCGACCTCGTCACCCTCCATCGGATTCGCGATCGCGATTGCCGCACAGCGCACCCGGGGAGGACCGACGTCAGCGAGAAACCGGGCGATCACGTCTTCGATGCTCGTGAAATGCTCACATGGATAAACCCGGACCTGCCGGATGTCGCCCGGTGCGACCTCGATCCCGAAGCGCGCGTTGGTGCCGCCGATGTCGGCGAGAAGACGCGGCCCGTCAGCGTAGGCGGTGTCGCTGTCGAACGGTGTTCCTCGTCCGCGCGGCATGGCCAGGCCGGTGTCGCAGGCTTGATGGATAGACATGGCACTCGACTCCTTGAATTGACAGGCACCGGCATCGTCGGCGCGAAAGCAGCGCCGCTGTCGCGCGCCCCGCTGCTCGCGCAAACGCAACCTCGCTCGGATCGCGGCGCAACCCGCTTGCAGGTCACGGCAAAAAAGCCATCGTGACGCCCCGAGGTTTCCCGGGGCATCGATACGCCGGATGCGTCATGGAAAGTGAGTGACAGATACCGGAGTGGCCGCGTTGGCAGGCGTCGCCGGTCCGCCCTTGTCGTCGATGACGTTCGCAATCCCCCCGCTCCCGGCCAGGAACACCGACAGAACATCCTGTACGCTCCCCGGAGCGAGATGGCGCGGCACAACGAAGGCGTTGTCGGAGAAGATGTTCACGCCCAGATTGAAGTTGCTGTAAGCACCCATGCCATAGCCCGCAAAACTCCATACGCGGTCCGTGACATGGAGCGCCGGATACCCCCTGACGCCGGGCGCCGACATCCACGCAGCCTGACTGGGCGGATCGTAGGGCAGCTCGCTCTGGAAGAAGATCACGGTCCCGTTCTGACCGTTCCAGACCACCTGATCCTTCTGGAAGTGCTCGACGGCCAATCCGAGCGCGACGACGTTGTCGCCGTTGACCAGCAGGCCGGTGGCCGACGGATTGGTCGTCCATCCCGCACCCGCCCCGTGATCGGCGCGCCAGATCCACAGGTCGTCGAGGATTGCGTTGTCGCTGTTGACCGTGATCGCGTTCGTGACGCTGCCGGCGGCTGCTCCCCCTACGCGAACGAATACGTCGTGCACGGAAGTAGGATTCAACGCACTCGACCGGCTCGAACGGTCGTATCCGTATCCGCCGCCATTCTGTCGGTTGCTGCCGAGTGCCAGCAGCGTCGGAGATGTCTTCGGCCCAGCATCGAGCAGCAATCCCGAGATGACGACGCCGAGCTCCGCATCCGCCACCATGGCCGGCGTCCCGCGTTGCGGGATCAGCGTCGGAAAGCCCAGCCCCAGCACGATCGTATCGGGACGCCGTATCCGGATTGCGCTGTCCAGGAGATAGACACCCGGCGTCAGCAGAAGATTTTCACCGCGGTCCAGCGCGCGGTTGATCGTGTCGACATCGTCCGTCGGCTTCGCGATATAGAAATCGTCGATCGATACCGAAGTTCCGGGCGTGGCATGATTGGCCGACCAGGTCGGCCCTGCGGCGTTTCGCGTCAACGCCGGACGGAACACGCGATACCGGCCTTTGTCGTCCACATACAGGTACGGCGCCTCTCTGACCACCGGTGTCGTATCGAGCGTCGTATACGGGCCTCCGCATGACGACTGACCCGGGAAGCAGGTCGCCGGGGCGCCCGTGACGCCCGAGAAAACCTGATTCCAGACACCGTTCGACCAGCCGTTCAGGCTGCTGTTGCGGAGATACCATTGCTGCTGCGATCCGCTCAACACGCTGCCGCCGAAGATCGAATCGGCAATGAATCCCCCGCTCGCGTATGAAGGCTGCGAACAATAGTCCATCAGCGTGATCCCTTTATCCACGGATACACGCCGAAGCGGCGCCGCCTGCGACACCGCCCAGAACTCGCCGGATTGGCACCCGGCGGCGCTGTTGTTCACGGAGATCGACAGGTTCGATACCGAGCGCCAGAAATTGCTGAGTGCCGTGCAGTTTCCGTTGCCGCAGATGTTGTACGAATTGATCGAACCGTTGACCGTGACATCGGTTGGCGAGCGTCCCAGGCCCGCGATCGATGTGTAATACCCGACCTGGAAATTCAACGGCTCGGATGCGGAGCCATATGTTCCGGGCATGAAGAGGACCGCGTATCGTTGCGGCCCGAACTGATTCGACACTTGCGCGGCCGAAATCGAATCCAGCGTGGACTTGATTTTCGCAACCGGTGTGTTTTTATCGAAGACGTAAACGTTCTTGCCGAAATCCGGCTGGGAATGCGCGTACGACACCGACGACATCAGACCCGCACATGTCAGCACGGCGATCGCGGCAGTCGACCCATACTTCTTCATATCCGCCACCCTGTTCGATAAGTGATTCAGTCGTTACGTGGCGTGCTTCGCGCAACCGCGGGAAGCACGCGCACCGCCAAGACAACGTTCGAGAACCGCACTTTCCGACGCTCGCGAAGGACCAGCGGTCCATCGCGACCTCGAAGCGGTTCCGCCAGATCGGCCGCCCCGAACATATCGGCCGATTTCGGCTAGAACATATGCTGGATACCTGCGTACACACCGGACTGGCTGTGGCCGACAAGCGGGTTGTCGGTCGACGTCGCGGTCCCCGCGCTGTTTGCGTTCAACGCGAAATTGGCGCTCTTGCTGTTGCGAACCGTCGCAATCTGGAGATCCAGCAACGTACGCTTCGACAAGTTGTAGCTGCCGCCCACGGTGTACATCGTCGCGTTACCGCCGCTGTTGTTCGCGTTCACGTGGTAGACGGCGCCGATGACCGCAAGCGCCGGCGATGCCTGCCATGTCAGGCCACCCCACTCCTGAGTCGTCGTCGTGGGCGCACCGGTAGCCACGCCGCTGCCCGCCGAGGTCCGTGACGCCTGATAGGCGCCCTGGATCTTGAACTGACCCAGAAACACATTCAGTCCTACGAAATATTCACGAGAAAAACGAAACGGATCGTCGAGAATCCCGTTGGTGGAGTCGCGGATCTCGTCATAAATACCGCGGATCTGGAAAACAGGATGCGTGTAGGTCAACTGGATGCCGTTGGCGCGGCCCTGGCTGGTCGTTCCGTTGCCGTTCCAGTTGGTGGCATTCGAAAACGAGTATTGGCCGTATACATCGAAGCCACCGAACTTCGGCGACTGGTACGAAATGTTGTTGCTCGATTGCGGCCAGTTACGGCCACGTACCAGCGACGCGGAAGACCAGTTCGTTTGACCGAATGGATCGAAATCCCACAAGCCGTTCGAGATGGTCAATTGCCGGCCGAATCCCAACGTTCCGTACTTGTCGTTCGACATATCGATCATGGCCCAGCGATTCCACAACGATCCTGCGGAAGCCATTGCGCCTGTCCCCGTGTTGAAGCCGTTTTCCAGCTTGAACTCGACCTTGTAGCCTCCGCCGATATCCTCGACGCCTTTCAACCCCCACAGACTCGTGCCCCAATCCCCGCTTTCCGCACGAAAGCGACTGGAACTTCCGGTTGCCTGACCGTTTGCGCCTGTGCCGGTAGGCACGCCACTCATGTACTCGATGCCGGCATCGAGCCGGCCATAAAGCGTCACACTGCTCTGGGCATAAGCAGACACGCCCATCATGCCCAGCACTGCCACCGCCGCTATTTTCGTTTTCACGTTGCCTCCACCTGAATATCTGATTGCCGTTCGCGCGCCAAAGGGAGATCCGTTGTCAATACCGTTCGGCAGACAAACAAGGCAGGATTTTTATTGGGAACCAAGACCCGAACCATCATTCGCGTGTCGTCAGAAATCTATATGTTTTATACTCCTAATGTTTAATTTTGAAAAAACCTCCCCTCCCTGAATGGCCGTCTATTTCCCGGCAACACAAGCCAGCGATTCCTCTTGCACGGACCCGCATCGCTTGAGCGCGACACCGTCTTCGCCAAACACATGCAGTGCCGCGGGCGGCAATGTCAACGCAATCCGTTGCCCGGTGGTCGAATTGATGTGCCCGGGCGCTTTGGCCACCAGCATCCCGTCGCCCCTGCCGTTCAAATACAGGAAAGTCGATTCTCCGAGCCGCTCCTGCCACTTGACTTCCCGGATGATGGACTGCAGGGCTCCCCCGAATTCGACATGCTCCGGACGGATACCGACGGTGACACTCTCCCCCTTCTGTCGACCGCTCGCGTCGACCGATGCCTCGATCAGTTCACCGGTACGAAGATGCACGACTGCTCGATTCGGCTGACATTCGGCCAGCGTGCCCGGAAGGAAATTCATCTTCGGCGACCCGATGAAGCCGGCCACGAAGAGATTCCGGGGGTTGTGATAAAGCTCCAGCGGCGCGCCACACTGGGCGACACTGCCTTCACGGGCGACTGCATCGCCTGCGTTGAGCAGGACGATCCGGTCGGCGAGCGTCATGGCTTCCACCTGATCATGCGTCACGTAGACGGTGCTCGCGCGCCCGAAATTGCGATGGATGTTCGCGATCTCGAAACGCGTCTGTACACGCAGCGCCGCATCGAGATTCGACAACGGCTCGTCGAACAGGAATACGCCCGGCTCCCGCACGATCGCGCGACCGATGGCGACACGCTGACGCTGGCCGCCCGACAGTTGCTTGGGTTTTCGCTCCAGAAGCGTGTCGAGATGCAGCACCTTGGCGGCGTTCGTCACCCGTTCGCGAATCTCCGCTTTGTCGCATTTCGCGAGCGTCATGCCGAACGCGAGATTTTCGTAGACGGTCAGGTGAGGAAACAACGCGTAGCTCTGAAAGACCATCGCAACCCCCCGCTTGGCGGGCGGAACCTCATTCATGCGACGGCCGGCGATCAACAGTTCGCCGTCGGTAATCTCTTCGAGGCCGGCGATCATCCTGAGCAGCGTGGACTTGCCGCACCCGGACGGCCCGACGAATACACAGAACTCGCCTTGGGAAATATGCAGGTTGACGTCCCGGATCACGTGCGAGTTTGCACCGTAACCCTTGAATACTTGCTTCAGCTCGATGTCCGCCATGATCGCCTCAGTTGTGGACGAGTTGATTGGCCTGTGCATTGGCCGCCTGCATCGCCGACGCAGCCGATGCTTTTCCCATCAGCACCGACGTGATGGCGTCGCTGATCACCTGGTTCACCTGCGCGCCGTTGTCTCCGACCGGAGGCAGGAACGTCTTCGATTTCGCCATCGTCAGGAACGCGGTCGAATCGATGCCGCTCGCCTTCTGCGCCGCGACCGTCTTTTCCGCCATGCCATTGAGCGACGGGAAGACCACGCCGCGCGATGCGACCACGCTCTGACACTCGGGCGAACCCATGTATTTGACCCACGCCCACGCCTGATCCTTGACCTTCGAACCCGTCCAGATCGAGTCTGCCAGACCGTTGAACATCGTCGCCCGTACGCCGGCCGGCCCGACCGGAAGCGGCACCCATGCGGTCGGGAACTTCGCGTGCTGCTTGAAGTACGTGATCATCCAGGAACCCTGCGGCACGATTGCAACCTTGCCGGCGACGAACATGGCGTCGGAACCCAGCGCCTTCACGTTCGCGAAGCTGTCGGACACACCCTTTGCCGGCAGGCTCGCGAGATATTGAAGCGTGTCGACGAGCTTCGGATCGGCGTAGGCATACTTCGCGTCCCAGGGTTTCGCCTGCAGCTGCAATCCGTCGGAAACGGCGAAAAAGCTCCAGGTGTTTTGCCCGGTCATATTGATGTCGGCCGGCGTCTGATAGCCGTACACGGCGACTTTCTTCTTGTCGAACTTCGGATCGAGCGCATTGACGCCGTTGGCATCGACCGTCAGCTTGCGCACGATCCGTTCGAAGCTTCCGCCGTCTTTCGGATTCCAGGTCATGTTCTGCAGATCGGCAAGCGTCACGCCCGCCTTCTTTGCGGCATCCAGATTGACGAGAAAGGCAACGGTGTCCCAGTCCTTCGGCAACCCGAACTGCTTCCCGTCTCGCCCCCAGATCTCGTAGAGCCCGTTCGCATACGAACCGGCGGCGACCTTGTCACGCTGGATGTACGAGGTGAGATCGACGATCTGCCCGTTCTTCGCAAACTCCGGATACTTGGAAAGATGGTCGGTGAAAACGTCGGGCGCCGTGCCCGAGACGAACCCGGTTGCGAGTGTCGTCCAGTAATCGGACCACCCGACCTGGTTGAACTTGATGGTGATGTCCGGGTGCTGCTTGTGAAAATCCGCCGCGCACTGCTGGTACGCCGGCATCTGGTTCGAGTCCCACAAGGCATACCGGACGTCGACCGCCGAAGCGTCGGCGGCTGCAAGGCCGAGCGATACAGCGGCGGCGAGCGTTACCCGATGAATCAAGCGCATGGTTATCTCCGAATCTTTATTTTGCGAGTTGGTTTGATTTATTTACCGCCGCTGAACTGCACGGATTCGACGATGCGGCGACTGAACGCGACCAGCAACGCGATCGTCGGGACGATCGAGATCACGGTTGCCGCCATCAGGCCGCTCCAGTCCGGCTGACCTTGCGGCGTCTGGGACTTGAACGCTTGCAACGCGACCGGAATCACCAGATGCGCGTCGTCCTTCGCGACCAGATACGGCCAGAAGAATTCATTCCACATGTTGATGCCGGTCAGCATCGCGATCGTCGCGATCGGCGTGAGGCTGAGCGGCAGCACGATGCGGACGAAGATGTAGAAATGGGATGCGCCGTCCAGCAGCGCGGCCTCTTCGAGATCACGCGGTATCGACAGGAAAAACTGGCGCAGGAAAAACACCGAGAAGCCCTGCATCAGGCAGAACGGCGCGACCATTCCCTGCATCGTGTTGAGCCAGCCGATCTCCTTCATGAGGATGAAGTTCGGGATGAAGGTCACGACCGTCGGCACCATCATCGAGCCGATGAACAGCCCGAACAGCGTCTTGCGCCCCGGAAAGCGCAGCCTTGCGAATGCGTAAGCGGCCATCGCGCTGCAGATGGTCTGGATCACCACGATGCTCAACGTGAAGACGGCCGAATTGCCGAGTGCTTTCAGGAAATCGATATCGGCGCCCGATCCGCCCGCGGCGAGGCTGTCGCTCACGTTCATCAATCCCAGCACGCGCTTGAAGTTCGCGAGCGTCACCGAGCGCGGCAGCACGTCCGCCGAATGCTCGAACAGATCGCCCGACGATGTCAGCGCGGTCTTGATCGCCATCCAGACGGGCATCAACGTGATCACCAGCATGGCGACGAGCAAGATCCACGCGACGATGCGGTCGATCGGCACGGCGACAAGCACACGTTTCGGGGGGCGCGTCCGCGCGGTAACTTGTGACATCACGACCTCTGTCCGGGTAAAGGCGCGACTACGCCAGATCGTTTTCGGCAGCGCGCATCACGCGCATCTGCACCACGGTGTACAGCAGCATCAATACGCAGAGCGTCATCGACATCGCGGACGCATAACCCATCTTGTAATACGTGAAAGCGTTCTGGACGATGTAGTAGACAAGCACGCGCGTCGAATTCAGCGGCCCGCCCTGTGTCGCCACCGCGATCGTGTCGAAGATCTGGAACGATCCCGTCACGCTCGTGACCAGCACGAAGACCATCACCGGGCGCAGCAACGGGAGCGTGATGCGCCGGAAAATCTGCCATTCCCCCGCCCCTTCGAGCGCCGCCGCCTCGTACAGGTCACGCGGAATGTTCTGCAGCCCGGACAGGAACAGCATCGCGGTGAGCCCCATATGACGCCAGATGTTGACCGCCGCGACCGTCACCAGCGCCTGATCGACATCGCCGAAGAACGGCTGGCGTTCGAAGCCCAAGCCGCTGATCGCCGCATTGACGACACCGAGCAACGGGTCGAGCATCCACAGCCACAGCATCGCGACGAGCACGTTCGACAGCAGATACGGCAACAGTACGACGGATTTGACGAACAGCGACTTCGTCAGTCGATCCATCGCCACCGCGAGAAACAGGCCGAGCGCCGTTTGCAGCGGAATGTTCAGCGCAACGTAGTAGGCCGACAGTTTCATGCCGTTCCAGAACTGGCCGTCCGACAGCATTTCCCGGTAGTTCGCCAGGCCGACGAAGTGCGGCTCGCGCATCAGGTTCCAGTCCGTGAAGCTGATCCCGACTGCGCGCACCGTCGGCCACGCGTAGAAAACGGCGAACCCGAACAGCGCCGGCAGGATCAGCAGCCAGGCCGTCAACACTTCAGCACGACGCATATGAGCGCCCGCCCGGGTCCGGCGCTGCCTCGCCGCCCCTTCGTCTGCCCCCAGGTGTTCCGGGATCGAATTCATGTGACGTTGTCTCCTGCCTGCCGTTGCGGTCGCCCTGCCAGATTTGTTCGCTCGTTAGCTAACACGCTTTAGGGCGAATATTGGCGTGTCGGCCCGATCGATCGCAATGAGTGAAAACCCCAAGCTAACGCGAGTTAGTTCCGCTATTTTTGCGCTATCATGCAACCAGGTCGACATCTAGCGACCCGCTATCGGTAGCAAGCCCGATGCTTGCATTTTAGATTGGACCCCATTTATATCCGCCATGAATGCACGTCGCCTGAAAATTGTCCTGATCGGTGCAGGAAGCATCGTGTTTGCCCGCAACCTGCTGGGAGACATTCTTTCCTATCCCGAGTTGGCTGATTGTGAAATCGCACTGCACGACATCGACGAGCACCGGCTGCAGCTCGCCGAGAAAGTCGCGCACCGACTCGCGAGCATCCTCAATGTCCGGCCGCTCATCACCGCAACCGCCGACCGCCTGAAGGCGCTCGACGGTGCGCAATTCGTGATCAACATGATCCAGGTAGGCGGCTACCGCCCCGCGACCGTGAACGATTTCGACATTCCGAAAAAATACGGGCTGGACCAGACGATCGGCGATACGCTGGGCATCGGGGGCATCATGCGCGCGCTCCGGACGATCCCCGTCCAGATGGACATGGTGCGCGACATGGAACAGGTATGTGACGATCGCGTCCTTCACCTGAACTACGTCAATCCGATGGCGATGATCAGTTGGGCGCTCAACCGGATGCCGACACGCGTGCCGACGATCGGGCTGTGCCACAGCGTGCAGCACACGCTTCAGGAACTGGCGGATGACCTCGGCATTCCGGCGGGCGAAATCGATTATCGCTGCGCCGGCATCAACCACATGTCGTTCTACCTGCGGCTCGAGCACAACGGAGCCGACCTGATCCCGCGGCTCAAGCAACTTCACCAGAGCAAGGCCATGCCCGACTGGAACCGGGTTCGCTACGAGATCCTTGCCCAGTTCGGTTACTTCCCGACGGAATCCAGCGAGCATTTCAGCGAATACGTGCCGTGGTTCATCAAGAACAACCGTCAGGAACTGCTCGAAAAATACAATATCCCGCTCGACGAGTACCCCGGCCGTTGCCAGATATTCGAGCGTGCGTGGCCATTCATCGAACGCGAGCTCGAGAATCCCGGTTCGCAGGATGCCGGCGCACTGGCCGCAGAACTTGCCGCCGCCGATATTCAGGTCATGCCAAGGGAGCGCGAAAACGCGTCGCGCCTGCTCGGCGGCTTGCATACGGTCGAGCGTTCGGTGGAATACGGCAGCAGCATCATCCATTCGATCGTGACCGGCACACCGCGGGTCGTCTACGGGAACGTGCTCAATCATCGGCTGATCGACAACCTGCCGGACGGATGCGCGGTTGAAGTACCCTGCCTCGTCGACGCGAACGGGATTCAGCCGACGCGCGTCGGTAAGCTGCCGGTCCAGCTCGCCGCGTTGATGCGCACCAACGTCAACGTCCAGGAACTGGTCGTCGAGGCGGTACTCAATCAGGATCGCGAGCACGTGTATCATGCAGCGATGCTGGATCCCCATACGGCGGCCGTCCTCGATCTCGAGCAAATACGCGCGATGGTGGATGAGTTGCTGCGCGCGCATGCGGATCATCTGCCAGCCTATCTCCATCCCTGAATCGCATTCATGGCCGAAACGCCCAAAAGTCGCCCCACAGCTTCGGAAGTGGCACGCCGTGCCGGCGTGTCACGCACGGCAGTTTCATTTGTGCTGAACAATGTCACCGACCAAGGCATCAGCGCATCGACCCGTGAGCGGATCCTGCAGATCGCGCAGGAGATCGGTTACGAGCCGAATGCAGCCGCTCGAACACTCGCAAGCGGCAGCAGCGGCACCATCGCGATCGTCATTCCGAAAGCCAGCCATCTGTACGTCGACGCGTTCCTGGCTCAACTGGTGGCGAGCATCAACGAGGAATGCCATCGGCGCGAACTGAAGCTGTTGATCGAATCCACCGAAGACGAGGGACGAAAACCCGGCGCGTTCGTTCATCTGGTCAAAAGTCGCAGCATTGACGGGCTCATCATCGTCAATCCGCGCATGACCGAATACGGCAACTTGCGGCAGGTTCTGAATGCGGGAACGCCATTCGTCGTATTCGGCGAGGCAACGCCCGATCTCGAGCGTTTCGAGACGATGGGAAACGACACGGAGAGTTCGGCGCAGCTTGCCACGGAGCATCTGCTGAACCTCGGGCACAAGCGCATCGCCTATATCAGCTTTGCCCCACACGAGTACTATGCGGCTAAAAAACGGGAGCAAGGCTGGCGGGACGCGCTTGAACTGCACGGCATCACACCCGATCCTTCATGGACGGCGAGTGGCGACATCGATGCATACAGCGGTTATCTTGCCACCAAGCAATTGCTCGCCAGGAACATTGGCTTTACGGGTCTGTTCGCCGGTAACGACACGATTGCGTTCGGCGCGATCAAGGCATTCAACGAGGCCGGAATTCGCGTACCGCACGATGTCGCGATAGTCGGCTACGACGACATTCCCCTTGCTGCGTTTGCGAATCCACCGCTCACGACGATCCGGTCCGACCCGATCGCACATGGCAAGGAGGCTGTCCGGCTGCTCATCTCGCAAATGGAAGGACGGGCCCAGCATACCGGCGGTCACCATATCGAGCGAGTTGCCAAGCTCATCGTTCGGGAATCGTGCGGGGCTTCCCTGCGCACTGTGCCGCTCACGCGGTGAATCACTTCTTCACGTTCAATCTCTTGACTGCGCGATTGGACTCTAAATCGCCGCGCCACTCCAATCGGGGCGCTTCAAGCCGCGGCGACCTCAACTCGCAAGTGACTCGACACCTTCAGTTGGACGACTACTGCGCAAACTTCTCGGCCGCCAGCAGCTTCCATCTGTCGGCTTCATCACAGTCCAAACGCATCAACGAACTCGCGCAGGTCGTCGAGCACTCGCTGCTCGATCGGCGCGATCATCGCGCTGTGTCGCTACCATCGGCAAAACCTGTACAGTTGCCGCACGGAGGGTAGTCAGCAAATCACTGATTTTTAATGATATTCAATTGGGGGCGCAAGGCAGAGTCTTGTTGTGCCTAGCGGATCCTAACCGGAATAATGCACGGAAATCAAAGCTACCCCTTTACAGCACGACCGTCGCCGTGTCCGGTGGCGAGACGGGACATGGCCGCGCGTCCGGCGTGGCCCGCTCGGATGACGGCAATCTCGCCGTCGACCTGCGCCTGCCCACCGAGTTTGGCGGACCCGGCAATGGGACCAATCCGGAACAGTTGTTCGCGGCTGGCTTCGCCGCGTGCTTCCACGGTGCGCTCAATCTGCTCGAGAAGCGCGCCGATATGGAGACACCCGATACCGTCGTCGAGGTGCAGGTTTCGTTCGGCCGCGATCCCGTGGATGGCGGCTATGCGTTGCTCGTCGACGTCCGGGTGCGGATGCCGGGCGTCAATCGAAGCATCGCGGAAGAAATGGTTCGAACCGCGGAACGCCTGTGCCCGTATGTGAAGATGGCCCGGCAGGGCACCGTCAATATCGTGACCGTCGTCGACTGACCCGACGCGTGTCGTGCAGCAAGAGCGTCGCCTGGAGCTGCACGACGGCACTCATGCAAGCCGGGTTGTTCACGCTTGATTGCTTGGCGAACCGCGCATGATGCAGGATCGCCCGGTCGTTCCATCCGGTCGCGATCAACGACGTGCCGACGCCGCCCGCGAACACTCGCGCGAAGTTCGACAGCCCGGCGGCCGCCGGAATCGGGGCGGGCGTCAGGCCGGAAGGATGAACGCGGTGAGCGGTGTGAAGAAGAGTGCCATCGGAATGCCTTACAGCAAGGTTGGCAGCGCCTGGACATACGGGTCGACGCCCTGTCATGCGAGCGCATGAAGAACACCGCGTATGAAACCGAGATCGCAATCGTGCCGCCGCGGAAATTGCACACCGCAAACAGGCGAATGTCGACGATCCGGTTCCGCTCCGCGAGCTTCCGGATCACGAAGAACATGAGGCTGACGGCGGCGATCACGGCAAGCGTGCGGATCACGGGCGAGCCGAACCAGTCGAGATCCTTGCCCTTGTCGAGCATGATCTGCAGCGTCGCGCCCCATACGATCAGCGATATCTGGCCGACCTTGTCGATGGAAAGCTTGCGCACCTGCGTTTCGCGGTCGCGATAGATCATCCAGGTGATCCCGGGCGTCGACCGGCAGGTCGCGGAGCGCCGGTGTCCCTTATACGAAGATGGCGCGGCAAGGAATCTGCGGGGTCGTCGCCGTGTCGGGGTAACGAACGTCGACAGCGGAACGTCAATGGCGCACCCACGCACCTGCCGCGCGATTGGTGCCGAAGCGGCAACAGAGTGCGCACCTTGCCGGCACTACTGGCCCGCGAGCCCCGCGATTACGATGGCTTGCGGGGCGGTCGTGCAATGAATGGTCATATGCAGGATCGATAGTCCAGCTTCAGAAAATCAGGAGAACGTATCATGACACAACGTATCAACTACTTTCAGCAATCGCCGGAGCTAACCAAGAAGCTCGTCGAACTCGACGGGCTGCTTCAGAAAACGACGATCGAGGTGCCGGTCCGCGAGCTCGTCGAGATTCGGGCGTCGCAGCTCAACGGCTGCGCGTTCTGCGTCGACATGCACATCAAGATGGCGAAGATCCACGGTGAGCGCGAACTGCGCGTGCATCACGTCGCGATCTGGCGCGAGTCGCCGCTGTTCTCGCCGCGCGAGCGCGCCGCACTCGAATGGACCGAGGCGCTGACACATCTGTCGTCGCACGGTGTGCCGGACGATCTGTACGAACGCGTGCGGGCCCACTTCTCCGAGAAGGAACTGTCGGATCTCACCTTCCTCGTGGGGGCGATCAACAGCTGGAACCGGCTGAATGTCGCGTTCCGCATCGTGCCCGGCTCGTTCGACAAGATGTTCGGGCTCGACAAGGCCAACCTGGAGTAACGACATGAAACGCATCGTGCTCGCGCTTGCACCGCTTGCGCTGTCGCTGCTGATGCCCGCTCAGCCGGCCGCCGCCGCACCGCAAGCCAAAGTTACGCAGCTGACCACGGAGCCCTTGCCCGAATATCCGGGCAAGGAAGTCGAGATGATCGTCGTGGACTATCCGCCCGGCAGCGTCGACCCCGTCCATCGCCACGACGCACACGCATTCGTCTACGTGCTCGACGGCAGCATCGTGATGGGTCTGAACGGCGGCAAGACGGTCACGCTCCATGCTGGCGACACGTTCCATGAAGGCCCGGAAGACGTGCACACGGTCGGACGGAACGCCAGCAGCACGAAGCCGGCAAAATTCGTCGTGTTCCTGATCAAGAACAAGGGGGCGCCGGTCCTCACGCCGGTGAAGTAATGGAACCACTTGCGCGGCCCGGCAACACCCGGGCCGCGTCGTTGGTTTCAAGGGAAGCGACGCGTTGAATGCATGCCGCCGGGTATTAGTCCGAACTCGATCCGCCGTTGATATACAGATCACTAACATGCTGATTTAAAATGATAAATATTTATGGCTGCAGTCCAGAGCTTTGCCCCGCTTAAGATCACCTAGCCGGAAAAGCGCACGGGAATCAAAGCCCCCCCAACACGGCCACAAGATACTTCACCGGCTCACATTCCAAATTTCGCAACGATGCCATCGTCGGTTAGACGTTCACTGCGAATTCAATGCATCGTTATCAAGAAGATCAAATATCGCCAGCATTATCCACCTTCATGGAGGCGCACCGATCGGAAACAATCAAAATCAATATTTAATAAAGCAAGTTCCGACTCCAGTTTCAACTCTACTTAACCTCGACCATCCCTTCCGCCTTTCTCCGCGCACCACAAGCGCGCCGCCCCCCTCCTCGACGCGACGTTACCGACGCCTCCGGTGCAGCCGACGCGACCATTTCAAATTCCTCACCAAATCATGACTTGATTAACGATAGCGACATGAAAATTTAATCCAACTGGAAATATCTTGTAATTATAAAAACAACCCTCTAGCATGCCTCTGCTGTTCGCGACATGTCTTATATAGAAGTCTTCACTTGATTCATTCCTCGCACAAACCCATTCATAATCTGGGGAATTACATGAAGAAACTGTCTCGACTGCTGCCCATCACCGCGATTACCGTCGCGAGTCTCAGCGCTTTTGCCCAGGCCGGCGACCAGTCGGCCGCGGTCGACAAGGCGCTGCAACTGATCCAGCAGAACCCGTCCGCCTTCAGCCTGGCTACCGGCGGCACAGCACGCACGTTGAAGTTCGCGGGGCCACAGGCGAACGCGCCCACGGACAGCGATCAGTTCCAGGTACGCGACGTGATCGTCGATCCCGACGGCACCGAGCACGTGCGCTTCGATCGCTTCTACGCGGGCCTGCCCGTGATAGGCGGCGACGTTGTCGTCCATTCGAGCAAGGGGCAGTTGAAGCAAGCGAGCCTGACCCAGCTCGCGCCGATCAATCTCGCCGCCACGATCGGCAAGGTCGGAAACCGCTCGGTGGTACGCAACGCGCCCGACGTCGGCACGGTCAAGGCCAGGCACATCGCGGCCGCGCGTTTCAACTCGGACGTCCGCCGCGTCGATGACGCGGAGCTCGTCGTGTTCGCACGCGATGCCGCACCCGTTCTGGCCTATGCGGTGCGCGTATACGGCAAGGCGACCGATGCGCACGGCGATGCGGTGCTGTACTACGTCGACGCGCGCACCGGCACCGTGCTCGACGCGCAGGACCTGATCAAGACCGCCGCCGCGACCGGCACCGGCCGCTCGCTGTACTACGGCAACCTGACGCTCACCACGGACCAGACCGGCACGAACGCGTACCGGATGCTCGATCCGAGTCGCGGCAGCGGCTCGGTCTACGACGGTCGCGGCCTGAGCTCGGACGATGTCGAGCAAGCGACCGACCTGCCGATCTTCACGAGCAGCACGAACGTGTGGGGCAACAACACGACGACCGACCGACAGACTGTCGCTGCGGACATCGACTATGGTCTTGCATTGACTTGGGACTACTACAAGACCACGCACAACCGCAACGGCATCTTCAACGACGGCCGCGGCGTGAAGAGCTACGCTCACGTGGTATTCAACACCGGCAGCGGCACGACCGGCGCGAACGCGGCATGGCTGTCGTCGCACGTGATGGTGTATGGCGACGGCGATCCGGGCACCCGCCTGCCGAAACCGGTCGTTTCAGTCGATGTCGCCGGGCACGAGATGAGTCACGGCGTGACCGAGGCCACCGCCAACCTGAACTATTCGGGGGACGCGGGCGGCCTGAACGAATCGACGTCCGACATTTTCGGCACGCTCGTGAAGTACTACGCGAACAACCCGAACGATCCCGGCAACTACGTGATCGGGGCGCGCGTGGTGAGCGGCGGCCTGCGCAAGATGTACAAGCAGGATCTCGACGGCCGGTCGTTCAGCTGCTACCCGTCCGGCGGCTTCTCGTGGTCGAATCCGCGCCACGATCCGCACTTCACGTCGGGCGTCGGCAACCGCTTCTTCTACCTGCTGTCGGAAGGCCCGGCGGTGCCGTCGACCGACACCGGCCTGTCGAGGACGCAACTGGTCTGCAACGGCGACACGACCTTCGGCGGCCTCGGCCGCGAGAAGGCCGGCAAGATCTGGTACCGCACGCTGACCGTGTACCTGAACGCCAACTCGAGCTACCCGAACGCACGACGGGCGTCGATCCAGGCGGCAAACGACCTGTACGGCGCGAATTCGGCCGAAAGCGCAACGGTCGCACGCGCCTGGAGTGCGGTCGGGGTGAATTGACGGCGCGTGTGTGAGCCCGTTGAACGCCCGGAGATCGCGTAGCAGCGCTTCGGTACTTCGCTTCGAAGGAAAGCGAGCCGGACCGAATGAGCTCACGCGACGCTCAGGCGAATGACGGGCCGGGGTCGATCAACCGTCTGCAATTGCGGGCGGTTGATCGACGGGCAATGTTTTCTTGCTACCCGACTTCGAACTCGCGAAATCGACACCGACTGGCGGGCAGCCGCCTCCGATCATCCAAGCGCCCTCGCCGCCTGCTCCACCGCATCGTAGCGGTCCAGCCTCATGCGCCCCAGTTGCGCGGTCACCGCCTCCAGAATATCGGGCGCGGCGCGCTCCGGCCGGCCGCTGTCGAACGGCGGCGCAGGCGCGTACTCGATGCACAGCTGCACCGACTGCGCATGCACGGCCCCCGCAATTTCCGCCATCACCGTCAGCGCCATGTCGATGCCCGCCGTCACGCCGCCACCGGTGATCAGATTCCCGTCGCGCACCACGCGTGCCTCGTCGACGGTCGCGCCGAACGCCGGCACCAGATCGCGCCATGACCAATGACAAGCGGCCCGCTTGCCGCGCAGCAACCCTGCCGCACCCAACAACAGCGAGCCGGTGCACACCGACGTGACATAGCGCGCGCCCTCTGCCAGCCGGCGCAGCTCGCGCACGTATTCCTCATCGCCCATCGCCTCGATCACGCCGAGGCCACCCGGCACGCACACCAGGTCCGCATGCGGGATGTCGGCCAGGCGCCGGACGTTCGCGATCGTGAGGCCGCCGTCGGCCTCGATCGTCCCGCCCGTCGACGACGCCATCACGCATTGCGCGCCGGGCAGGCGCAGGAACACCTCGTAGGGGCCGGCGAAATCCAGTTGTGTGACGTTCTCGAACAGCGCGAAGACAACCACGTACGGTGCAGCAGTCATTGCACGAATCTCCTGGTGGTGGATTGACACCCACAGGGTCGCGCTCTATCGTGCTGGCTGCAATGTCGCCCTTCCCACTTTTCCTGCCATGCCTCATCGCGTCGCCGTACTCGTCTACCCCGACTTCCAGTTGCTCGACGCGGCCGGCCCCATTGCCGCGTTCGAAATCGCCGGCCGCTATCGCCAAGGTCACTACACGCTGCGCACCATCGCCGCGCAGGCCGGCCTCGTGCGCAGCTCGTCCGGTGTCAGCTGGGCCGCCGAGGCATTGCCTCCGGCCAGCACGATCGACACGCTGCTCGTCGCCGGCGGCGACAACATGGACGACCGCATGTCCGATCCGCGCCTGCTGCGCTTCGTGCAGCGCTGCGCGCGACGCGGCACGCGCGTGACGAGCGTGTGCTCGGGCAGCCTGCTGTTGGCAGCGGCGGGCGTGCTCGACAATCGGCGCGCAACCACGCACTGGTCCTGCAGCGAACAATTTGCACGCCAGTTTCCCCAGGTGCACCTGGAGCCCGATCGCATCTTCGTGGAGGATGGTCCGTTCTGGACCAGTGCCGGCATCAGCGCCGGCATCGATCTCGCGCTCGCGCTGGTCGGCAACGACCTCGGCGAGCAGGTCGCGCGCCTCGTCGCGCGCCAGCTGGTGGTCTACTACCGGCGTCCCGGCGGCCAGTCGCAGTTTTCCGCGCTGATGGAAATGAACTGCGCGAGCGGCCGCTTCAAGCCACTGCTCGATCACGTCCGCCGCAACCTCGCGGCGCGTCACCGCGTCGGCGATCTGGCCGAACGCGCGTGCATGAGCCCGCGCCACTTCGCCCGTGCGTTTCAGGCCGAAACAGGTCTCACGCCGGCAAAGGCCGTGGAAAAACTGCGTGTGGAAGCCGCGCGCGCTGCGCTCGAAAGCGGCGCGGCGTCACTACAGCGCGTAGCGCACGAATGCGGCTTCGGCGACACCGAGAACCTGCGCCGCAGCTTCCAGCGCCTGCTGGGCGTGCCGCCATCGGCGCTGCGGACGCGCTGAAGCACGATTCGCTTCACTTTTTCAGCGCCTTCTCCTCCCACCAATCCCAGGATTTCAGTGCCTGACGCGCGACCCTGCCACCGAGATACGAGAGCGTGTCGCTCGTCATCGACAACGACTTCCGGTTCACGATCCAGAAATCCGTCAGCTCGGATTGTTTCCCGCCAAGCAGATCGGCGATGGTCCGGCCGTTCAGATGCGTCAACGCGACACCATGACCGAAGCATCCGCCCGAATAGATGATGCGTTCGTCGTCGATGAAGCTGATTTCGGGCGCCATGTCCAACGTGACCGAGACCGGGCCGCCCCATCGATAGTCGATGCGTGTGTGCTTCAGTTGCGGGTAGATCCATTTCAGATGAGCTTCGCAATGCTGCCAGGCCAGCGGCGCGGAAACCTCTTCCGAAGCGGCTGTCCGGTGCACGATCACGTCGCCGCCGCCCATGATGATCCGGCCGTCAGCCGTCGGCCTGAAGTAGTGCAGCATCTGCCGGTTGTCGCCGAATGATTGCCGGTCGTTCCAGCCGATGCTGTCCCATTGCGCAGCGCTCAACGGCTCGGTGACGACCTGATAGGTCCAGAGGGGATACTGGCGCGTGCGCAGCCGCTCCGGGCCGGGCGCTTCACGAGAGTAGGCGTTGGTCGCGACGACCAGCTTGTCCGCCGTGATCTTTCCGTGCGGTGTCGTAACCAGGATCGCGGACGATGTCCTTTCCATGTTCGTGACCTGGGTCGTCTCGTACACGGAAACACCGGCGGATTCCGCCAGGGACTTGAGCGCCCGCACCTGCTTGCAGGGATTGAGGTATCCCGTCCCGGACTCGTAGATGCCGCCCGCAAAGCGTGCCGAATGGAAGTCCTGCTGAAACTGCTCCGCGCTGCGCCACACCATGTCCTCGTCGATGCCCAGCTTCTGAAACAACGCGTAGGTCTTCTGCATTCGGCCCAGCTGCTGCTTCGTATAAGTGGCGCGCACCAGCCCACTGTGGCGGTACTCCGACTGAAAGTCGTTTTCCTCGATCAGTTGCCTGGTATGGGCTACCGCGAGCTTCAGATAGCGATGGGCATCGATCGTTTTCTGCTTGCCCCAGCGCAGCAGGACCATCTCGGGTTCGAGACCGAACATCTTCGTGCTGAACCCTGCGTTGCGGCCGCTGGCGCCAAAGCCGACGATAGCGGCTTCAAGCACGACCACGCGTGCATTGGGGTGGTCTTTTTTGAACTGCCATGCGGTGTTCAGCCCCGTGAAGCCTCCGCCGACGATCGCAACGTCAACCTTGAGATCTTCCGTCAAGGGCGGATTCGGTGCGTACTCGCCATACGCGTGCTGCCAGAACGATCTGCTTTGAAGCAGCGATGCTTGATCAAATGCCATGGTGGTGTTTTCGCTTGACGGGATCAGACTCCGGAACAGCCCGGGCCGCTTTAATTACACCTGCTTTCATCCACGCTTTTCGAGCATGAATTTTCCATCGTACTTTTTGACGAAAGAATCAACCTTTCGAGCCAGAACGGCATCCTGTCCGTCAAGCGACAGACGCATCATCTCGATCTGCAGATCTTCCTGTTCGACCATGTAATCCAGAAAATCCCTGCAATCCGATGGGCCGATATTTCTGAGTCGGCGCAACTCCTCGCAATAGACGACCGTTTTCGAGTACACGAGCTTCAGGAACGGCCTTAGCAGCAATTTCGGAACCGAGCTGATCACCCACGCCTTGAGCAGCGTGCCGGTATCGGGTGCCACGTCGAGCCCCCATCGGGCTGCTGCTTGACGATAGATGGGGGCATTGAATTCTTCCAGCCTCAGATAAGCCGCCCAAAGCGATTGACGCGGATCACCATCGAGACGATTTGCTAGACGCGCAATGGCACGAATTGCAAATGCCCGATTCTGGATTTCGCCTTTGAATCCCTTGGCAAAATGACTGGTAATCATGGAAATAGTTACCTCACACAACGCGTGCCTCGGCCGAATCCATTTCTCCAGGCAGCGCTTTCATTGAAAATCTGCAACGTGACATCGCGGCAGTGACGGCTTATTTCGCCTCGGGCAGTCGCGCCTCGAACGCGTTGATGACGGCAGCAATCGAACCGTCGAGATAACCCCGCATCTGCTCCGACACCAGCGCGTCACCCACCAGCGGATTCGCGACACCGTCAGGGCGCATGATCGTGGCCACCGGGCGGCGATGCGTGAACGTATCGAATCCTGTCTTGCCGTGATAAGCGCCCGAGCCGGAGTTTCCGATTCCACCGAACGGCGCGCCAGGAAGCAGTGCATGCAACAGCCCGTCGTTGCGCGTGACCCCGCCACTCGTCGTGCGATCCAGGAAGCGCCGGAAATCTGCGCCGTCGTCGCCGTACCAGTAGGCGGCAAGCGGCGCGGGGCGAGCCGCGATGTAATCGATCGCCTCCTGCAGATCGTCGTATCCATACACGACGAGCACCGGGCCAAATACTTCTTCGTCGGTTATCTCTGCCGACGCCGGAACATCAACCAGGATGGTCGGCGGAATCTTGCGCGACGCCCGATCGGGCAGCCGCCCAGCCTCGCCTTCCGGCGTTGCCACGTATTTTTTTGCACCCTTCGCCGTCGCATTGGTCACGAGGCCAACGATTCGGTCGAAATTTCGCTCGTTGACGATGGAAACGACTGCAGGATTATCCAGATAAGAAGCAAATAGAAAGTTGTACTGATCAATAAGCTTATCAACAAACTCGGTCACGATGCCTCTGGGTACCCAGACATAGTCCGGACACAGGCAAACCTGCCCTCCGTTCACGACGCGTGTGGCCGCAATTCTGCTTGCCGCCAGATCCGGATCGGCATCGGGCGCGACGACAACCGGATTCTTGCCGCCCAACTCGGTCGTCACGGGAACGAGATTCCTGGCTGCCACCTGCGCGACGATCGAACCGATCTTGGGCGAACCGGTGAAAAAGAGATGGTCGAACCGCAACGCGGAGAAGGATTGCGACGTCGACAGGTCACCGTGGATGAACGCCACCTCCGCCTCATCAAACGTGTCCGACAGGATCGTCGCCAGCAAGCGCCCGGTTCTGACCTGATACTCCGGGAAATTCATCATGACGCGGTTCCCGGCGGCGAGCGCGCTCAGGGCCGGCTCGAACGTGAGCGTGATCGGAAAATTCCACGCGCCCATTACGCCGACCACGCCCTTGGGTTTTTGCTGAATGAAGCCCCCCGGAATGGCTTCGGGTTCCATCCATTTCTCGATGTTGTCGAGCGTGTAGAGAATGTCCTCGGACCACGGCAGCGCTTCGAGCGCCTTGGTCAGTTCGGGCGGACGGTTACCGTAGTCGGCATTGAGCGCTTCCGCAATCGCATCGATGTTGGAAAGAACGGCAATCGCGAGCCGCCCCACCCGCGACTTTCGCACCTCCGCGGACGCCCCGCCCTCGGCAAGGAATGCCGCACGCTGAACGTCGAGAATACGTTCCAGTTCTGCCTTTTCATACGTCATCGTCGTTCCCTTTCAAAATGAGGTGCCGAATGCACGCGCCATGGTCATCCGCTGCCCGATCGCGTTCCGGGGCCATCCGCCAACCCCGTGGATCGCACGTCCCGCTCCCTGCCGAATCGGAGTACCTCCTCGGCGGGACAATGATAATTGTGTCATCCGACCTAGTTTGCGTTATACAACACAATCATGGGTGGTGCAACTCCGATCGCTGCTGCACTGCGAGAAACGCCACGGCGACTGAAGGCTGATAAAGTCGAAGCCCGGTTGCTGCGGTACGCACAAATTTCGCGCAAATCACCGGGAAAATCGTCATAAATAGAAATATTCAGACAATACCAATCGCCAGGCACAAGGAATCCGCACCGCACGCGAGGCGACTGCCCGGGAAGCAGGTAACAAGCACTTCTTGCCTGTCACACACCTGGTTCCGCCCCATCCAAGAGCCTGCTAATTTCGGTCGATTGACCTATAACAACGAATTCTTGCATCTCGCGTCGCCCGACCCATCGCGCCACCTGACAGCCTCATGCGCCAGCGCAGGGCAATAGAACGCCATAGGCACCATCGGCGTCAGCGTCGTGTCGACGGGGAGATGGCGGGTTTATTGAAGTGCAGTCGGCTACACCGGAAAACGAGCGCGTCGTGACCGGGCGCGGCGGACACGTGACCAGGAGAGGTAAACATGGCAACCGTCGATCAGTCGGCCAATCATGAATCAGATGTACTAATCATTGGTGCCGGCCTCTCGGGCATGAAGGCTGCGCTCGAGCTCAGGAACGCCGGAAAGCGCGTTCTGATTCTCGAGGCACGCGACCGAGTCGGTGGACGGTCCATGCCGGGCGAGGTCGGCGGCCAGACGGTCGACTTTGGCGGGCAATGGGTCGGCGCGTCGCAAAAGCTGCTGCGAGAGCAAGCGACGGAGCTCGGCGTGCCGATGTACAGCCAATATACGAACGGAAACAGCCTCGTCAATATCGATGGCAAAGTGCACGCGTACACCAGCACGCCGAAGCTCCCTTTCTTGTCGACCCTGGAACTTGGCCTGACCTTGCATCGGTGGAAGCGAGACATGCAGACGCTCCCCGCCGGCGCGCCGTGGCTCGCGGAAAACGCACTCCAGTGGGACGCCATGTCGATCGAGGTATGGATCGACAAGCACGTGGACACCACCGCTGCGCGCGACTTCGCCCGCCTCGTCACGAGCGCGATCACCTGCACCGAGACGTCGCACGTGTCGTATCTGTTCTTCCTGGAATGCCTGCGACAGGGCGGCGGCCTGGAAACGATGATGGGCGTCGAAAGGGGCGCTCAGCAGGACAAGTTCATTGGAGGCGCGTGGCAGATCCCGAAAAGAATGGCCGACCGACTGGACGGGTGCATCGTACTTGACGCCCCGGTGAGCGCGATCGAACAGGATGCGAACGGCGTTCGTGCAATCTGCCCGCAAGGCACGTATGACGCGAAGTATGCAATCGTCACCGCCCCGCCTGCGCTCGCCTCACGCATCCGTTTCACGCCGCCGCTACCCGTCAAGCGCGCAGGACTGCTGCAAGGAATGCAGATGGGCGCCGTCATCAAGATGCACGTTGCCTACCCAACCCCGTTCTGGCGGCGTCGCGGGCTCAATGGATCGGTTGCCAGCGTGGGCCGCCATCTGGGTTTCGTGTTCGACCAGTCGCCGGCGGACGAAAGCGTCGGTGTACTGGTGGGCTTGATCGAAGGAAACCACGCGCTTGAACTGAGCGGGCTCGACAAGGCAGCGCGCCGTGAGCATGTCATTGCCGATCTCGTGCACTACTTCGGCGACGACGCGGCGGCCCCGCTCGACTATGCGGACCATGACTGGACGACGGATGAATGGGCGCTCGGCGGGTACGCATCCCATATGCCGCCCGGTGTTCTGACCTCGTACGGCGACAGTATCCGCGAACCGTTCGGCCGCATTCATTGGGCCGGCACCGAGACGGCGACGGAATGCATCGGCTATTTCGAGGGTGCGCTGGAGTCCGGGATCAGGGCGGCGGGCGAGGTGATCAGACAATTGCGGTAAAAGGGTTGGCGCATGCCCCTGACCGATTGGCCTTCGTTACCAAAGGTCAATCGGCGTGGTACGGCCACCCGGTCTGGCGCGCCGATGTTGCTTGTGAAACGCTTCATGAAAAGCGTGATCACGCGTTTCCGACTTTGCCTGAAATAGACGCCCCTTCATTTCTCTTCTGCGCCGCGTGCGACAACGATAGCCCCACCTCGTAACCGCATACCCTTCCATATTCCTTTCCAAAACCCGCTCGAACGCTGAATCAGTTTGCTACACTGCCTGACATTTACCGCACGCCACACGGATTACCTCTCGACAATCCTTAATTGATCGGCTCCGGATGAATTGATTCCGGACACGCGAGATTTCGAAGGCAACCACACGTTATTCGCCCATACAAAGGGATCGCACTTCTCCGGGGGGGAAAGTGACAAGCGACCAACCCGCGCTCGACAGCGCATACAAGACCTACCTCCGCGACAGATCCGCGAGCGCCGGGCTCGCGCTGTGTCGGGCGCTCAGACTTTCCGGTCACGCAGAAGAAGCCATACGGGTACTGAAAGAACTCGCAGACCGGGTTGAAGATCCATTTTTTCGCGCGCAGATCGGTATTGACATGAACCTCCTCGGCCTTTTTTCGCAGGCCGAGACACTATTGATTCAATCGCTCTCGGCGCTCCACCACGAACCTGATCGGCGAGCCTTGAAAGCTGAACTCGTGATCTCGCAATACGCTCAAGGTCGGTTTCACGAGGCCCACGCCCTCAATCGCAGGTCGCGCGATGCGTGGGGGCAAGCCGGTGTGGTTTCAAATATTTATCCGGCCCATACCAGCGAGTTCCGGCGAATTGTCAACAAACTACTTCGATTTGACGAATCTGCCACCGGGAAACGGGTACTCATCATTCAGGAAGGTGGCCTGGGCGATGTGATCATGTTTTCCCGGTACTTGCATTTGTTACGGGACGAAGGTGCGGCGACTATCACATTACAGGCACCAGCCATACTGGCGCCGATATTCGCCTCCTATGACTGGATCACAATCGTCGAGAATGCCGGCGATGCAATTGACCAAAGTGATTGCATCATCAGTACCTTCGATCTCTTTGTCCGGTATCAAAAAACGCAATACTTCCCAAGCTGGGCGGAAGCCTATGTACATGCGCCGGCTGGACGAGCAATGGCAACGCTTGCAGCTGACGCTTTCCGCAATCGACGCAACGGGGTTCGCGAGATAGGCTTGATCTGGCGCAGCA
Organism: Burkholderia cepacia; assembly: GCF_029962485.1. Classification (NCBI taxonomy): domain Bacteria; kingdom Pseudomonadati; phylum Pseudomonadota; class Betaproteobacteria; order Burkholderiales; family Burkholderiaceae; genus Burkholderia; species Burkholderia cepacia. The sequence continues at coordinate 339,854 of NZ_CP073639.1, read as the reverse complement.
ATACTGCGGTGCGTCATGAACCGTATCGGTCAATCTCGCTGCAGCAACTCGCCCCATTGTTCAGTTCGTCGGCATGCCGCTTTCATGCGCTACAGTTTGGCAAGATCACCGACGAAGAGCGTGCGCTGCTGGATGAACACGGCGTTGGCATCATCGGCGACGAGTTGCGCGATCTCGGCGATACGGCCGTCATTCTCAATGAGCTGGACTTGCTGATCACGGTGGATACGGGGCCGGCCCACCTCGCTGGAGCGCTTGGACGGCCAGTATGGGTGTTGCTGTCGGCGGCATGCGACGAACGCTGGTACAACAGCCATCGCGATACGCCGTGGTACAGGTCCATGCAGCTATATCGGCAAGCAACACTAGGTGACTGGAGCAGGCCAGTATTGGAGATGGCCGATGCTTTGGCTGGCAATGACGCGATAGGGTGATCGCTGCGGGGGAATCGCGTTGATGCCCCGCCTCGACGAGGATTTGCCGGCCGTTATTCCATTCGTTATCGGCTGGGCTTAACGCAAGCAATAGACAGCAGCGATGGCGCCGCGCGCCACGGCAGCAGCGCTTCTATGCGGTTGACCGGATGGTCGGCCATGCGGTCAGGCATCATGTATCCTCTGGCGCGCGCGTGCCATACAGGCGGCTTCCGGGATGGTGCCGTAGTATTTGTCCGTCTGCGCTCGGCACCTGATGCCACGAGCGGACGCAACGTTTCCTGAAGCGCGACGATCGAATTCACTCAAAAAAGCCCGAGAAGCAACTTGTCATACGCTTCGATCTGCTTCGGATTGGTGGACAAAAATCGCCCGATCCTTTCTCGTTGCTGATTTCGATAATCTTGCCAACTCCCGTCGTGAAATTCGATCGCTCGCTCGAGTTGCCGACAGCCCTCATCCACATCGTTTTTACTATAAAAGTAGCCCAACTCGCGACAGAGGTCGGCGTTATGAACCAGCGCGTAACCGTTCCAGCAAACGTCGAAATAAAAATAATTCAACGCAAGCCCTGATTGATGGGAGATGACGATGTCGGTGAATTCCGAAAGAAACTGAGGCGTATTGTGGTACCCGACGAAGCTTATTTTCGAATCTCGCACAAGATCCAGATGATGCGCAACGCCGATGAATTCCGGGCTGCCTTTTGCAAGATGCTCCGTGTTCGTCGCATGCACATAGGATATTTTTTCGCCGAGCTTCCGGTAACCCAATTCCGCGATCAAGATCGGGTAGAGGCAAAACTTGGTGACGTCGATATTCGGCTCCATGACGGACAACCGCTTCGGTTGTCCGGTCGGGCGATACTCCCCGCGATGCGGGAGCGCGGCCGATCGTTCTTCCACGCAGATCGGATCCCAGACGAACGGTACCTCGCGAACAGGCTGGCGCCGCAATACGCTGAAGAAGCCGGCGCTGGTATCGACGACTTGCGGGATGATCCACACCTGGTCGTAACGCTCGTTGATGAATACCGTTTCAGCATGCCGCCTGCCGAAAATCATGGCTTGCATCATGTGCACGTATTCGGGACCGCAACAGTAGCTCACGACTTTCGTGCCACGCGCCTGCAGATACGCGGTTTGCTGCTGATCGATTTGCCCGCCGAGCTCGATAAGAACGTCGAGCGAATCTTTCGCGTCGTCGAAGGAACACACCGGAAACTGCTCGAGATCCCACGGAAGATCGGACGAGACCTTGATGCTCGTTGTGTTGACGAGCGTGACCTGATGACCAAGCGGCGAGTGTTGAAAGAGCTTCATCAGGTACAGGGCGTTCTGCTTGATGCCGTTGACCCAAAGGCTCTCGGTGGCGTGGTGAAGGCCGATTGTGATGCCGATGTGGAGTGATCGTGCGGAACTCATTGGGTCTCCGGAGTGCTCATCAAGTAGCGACTGAGATCATACCGCCCTCGCCTTTTTCCGAGCGGTTAAAAACTGTCAAAATTTGACCCCCGATACTTTCCCATGGACCATGAACCTGGGCGAGAATCTGCGCTAGTTTTAATCGCCTCTGCCCGCGCAAGCCTGGCCCAGTTCCGTGCGTTATTCCTCAGTGAATCGTACGACCGATCTTTTCAGTGCGTCGCGAGCGATCAACATTTTGTGCGCCCGCAGTTCATTCACATCGCCTAAAGTCGAAAACATGAACCTCACTTCGTCATTGCGCTCGATTTATGTGATAACGCCCTTCCGCAGCATCACCTGCGCCGCAACGCTACAGTGAGAAATAAACGTCACACTGTAACAAATAGAACGTTTTCCTCATTCACCCAGAAGCGCTTGAGTAGCTCGCTGTCATCGGCTGGCACCGCAAGCATGTTGAGGCCCGCGTCGAAAAAGCGGTAGTCGTACTCCCCGAGCAGATCCTTGATGCGCTGCGCGTCGGACTTGAGAATCTCCACCCAGATCAATGGCCGAAATGTCTTGATGATTGAGCGCGCACCCATCAATACATCGATCTCCATCGATTCAACATCAATCTTCAGCAGGTCGACCCTTTTCAGGTTCAAACCATCAAGAGTGATCTGACGAACTTGTCGTCCGATCTCCGGTGAGTAATCGACGGATTGCCCGATCGACAGCATCGGCGTCGCGGGCTCCTTGATCTCGAGACTGCCGTACGAACCAGGCCGGGTGTAGTCCACGCTCGGGATCGTGATGATTTCATTTGTCGCGCCGAGCGCAACGCAATGCGCCTGAACATTAAAAAGATTGTTTAGGGCAATGTTGCCGGCTAGAGCATAAAAAATGAAGTCCTGCGGCTCGAAGGCATGCACTGTCCCCCATCGCGTCATCATGCGACCGGCCTCTATTGAAAATACGCCGATATTAGCGCCGCAATCGAGGAATACAACGCCGTCGCCTAACCGCTGTCGCTGAACGCGCAGCAGCGACAGTAAGAATTCAACCTCCGATCCGTCGAACGAGCCCGTTTCGAGCAGGTTAAAACCGACACCATAGCAAGGTCGTCCGTCGACCATCGCGTAATCGTTGCGGTTGACGATCAGCGGACCGTGGTTGGTCGCTGCAAGAATGAACGATGTAGGGCGCTGCTCCGAAAACATAGTGGCCTCCTGACGATTGCGGTAATTTGAACACAACTGGGGCAGGAGGTGTCGAAGTCAAAGTGTGAACAAGCAAGCAAGGCCGCCCTTTTCGTCCAAGCCGCCGCGCCGATTCGCCCCCCTCGCCATGCGTCGGGGAATATCCAACCCGCAAATACTACCTCGTCGGCGCGATGTTTTCGCCGACGAGCTACCGGTTCTTGCCCGAGCGGGGAGAGACAAGTAACCGGGCGTTGTCCTCGAATGAGGCGAAACCATTGTATTGCCCGCGGCGCGTGCCGGCGCGTTTTGCACGCAGGTTGGGACGTACGTCATGTCTGTGCGATTTCAAGGGGGGGGTGCGTTTTGGTCCAACACGAGATTTACACTGCAAACAGGACCGACGACGGCGGGACGGCCAGCGCCGGAATTCGGCAATTACCTGCCTCGCCGGCCGCCGCCGCGAACGACGCGCATCGCACTATTGCAGACGACTGGCTGCGTCACGCGGTCGACGGAATTCGCGTTATGCGCCTCGATGACGACGAGCGACGGCGTGTCGCCAAACAGCTCTTCTGAGACTCGAGCGCAGATGCAACAACGCCCGCAGAAGCGGGCGTTGTCGTCCAAATGTGTTACGCCATCCCCTTTTATCCGCGCTCCACACGAACTAAGTCACCGTACTCGCCGAACTCAGGTACAGCGGAATAATTAGGCCTCACGTCGGCCGACGACGTGGCAGTCTCAATCCGGTGCGGATCGAAAAATTCTCGACGTATCGTGACGCCACCATCACGAGCAAATATATATGATGTCCCACTTATCACCCTATCCGTACGGCCGTCAAATTCTCGATAAGTGGCCATCGATAGGAATAGCTTACCGGGCTCAACTTCCTGGAAGTCGTATGAAAGTGATTCCCTCAACAAATCGTCAAGAAAACCAAGTCCGATCGCCTTGGCTGTTACTTCAAGAAAACAATATGGCCGCTCAACGGAGTCCACAAGAACCGTGTAAAGTTGGCCATTGACGTAAGCCGACCTGGCTTGCTCCTCAGACCAAATCTCCGTCGGCCGCTTCTTGGCACGGAACCATGACTTACAAAAATAGATAGGCCGCTTCATCAATTCCCGTTCGGCACGAAGGTGCTCGAGGGCCCCCGCCACACGCTCGACAACATCACTCCACCGCCCCGGCTCCGATTGCCGGAACAGCCGCGCCTGCGGATACCACGGCGAATCGTCGCGATCGGCCAACCAGCGCCAGCAGCCGTCGAAGCGCGACAGGATCCAGACCGGCTTACCCAATGCGCCCGCCACGTGCGCCACCGACGTATCGACAGTAATCACGAGATCCAGATGCGCGATGATCGCCGCCGTGTCCGCGAAGTCGCGCACGTGCTCCATCGGATCGACGGGACGCAGCGACGACGGAATCGTGTCGATCTGCCGGCGGGTCGTTTCGCCCTTCTGCAAGCTCACGAAGCTCACCCCCGGCATCTGCAGCAGCGGCAAATACGCGCTCGCCGGAAGCGAGCGGCGGCGGTCCGTCGCGTGTGCCTGCGCCTGATCGGGGCGCGGATCGCCAGCCCAGACCAACCCGACCTTCAATCCTCCTTCGGGGACGCTGCTCCGCCAGTGTTCGACGAGCGGCGCAGGCACATGCAGATAGGGGACCGCCGCGGGTATCGTGTCGAGCGTCGTTCCGCACCGCAACGGAAGACTCATGATCGCGATCGCGTAATCGTGCGCCGGAAGCGCCGCTGCCTCGTCGAGCCCGATACAACGATCCACACCGTCGACCGTCGCAATCAGGCTCGTCAACGCGGCCGGACACACGACCGTCAGCGTCGACAATCCGCGCTGTTTGAGCCGCGGCAGGTAGCGCGCGAATTGCACGACATCGCCGAACCCCTGCTCGGGCCACACGACAAGCGATTTTCCGTCGAGGGGTTCGCCCTGCCAGAGCGGTGCCGGCAGGTTTGCCAGAACGCGATACGACGAAGCATCGCCCCACTGCGAGGAAAACTGAAAACGCGCCTCGTAATGCCGCCAGCCTGCTTCGTACTGCCCCATCGCCAGCAGCACCAGGCTCAGATTGAACAGGGTCGGTACGCGATCGTGATCAAGCGTCAGTGCGTGTCTCAGCGCGTCGGCGGCCTCGTCGAGCCGACCGGCGTCATGCAGCAAGCGCCCCAGGTTGTTCCACACCTCCGCAAACGACGGATCGTGCGCGAGCGTTTCGCGGTAACACGCTTCGGCTTCACCGTATCGCTGCTGGGCAAACAGCACGTTGCCGAGATTGCCCCGCGCGTCGCGATAGTCGGGTTTCAGCGAAAGCGCGCGCCGGAAACAGGTCTCGGCTTCCGGCAGCCGTTCGAGCGTGTTCAGCAAGGTGCCCAGCTTGTTCAGCGACACCACGTCGTTGGGCGCGTACGCGAGCGACGCCAGATAATGCTGCTCCGCCGCTGCGAATTGCCCGCTTTCCTGAAGCAAGGCGGCCAGATCCACATGCGCCGCAGCATCGTCCGGACGAATGGCGATGGCCTCGCGAAACGCGGTTTCGGCTTCGGCATGGCGACCCGTGAACCGCAGCAGCAATCCCAACCTGCGCAGCACCGGACCATGATCGGGTTTCATCGCCAGTACGCGGCGGTAGCAAGCCTCGGCTTCATCGAGGCGCCGTTCGTCGTGAAGCAACAGACCGAGATTGCAGCAGGCATCCACGTAGTCGGCGCGAATCCCGACGGCCCGGCGGTAACAGTGTTCCGCGTCGCCGGCATGGCCGTCGGCTTCGAGCAGGATACCGAGATTGTTCAGCGCCTCCGCATGATCGGGGTGCAGCGAAATCGCTGCGCGGTAATGGCGGATGGCATCGACTGCCCGACCGGCATGATGCGCGGCAACCCCGGCCGCAAACGCCGCGTGCGCCGCGTCGACGCGTTGCGCATCGTTGCCCGTAGCATTGATCTGATTCATGTTCGACTGGATGGGTGGCGCTTCGCGATCGCCATCGACTCGCGCGACGCGGTGCGCCGCCCGGAACGGGTTCTGCCCCCGTGGCAACCCGACGACGGTCACATTTTCGTGCCGGAACAGTATCGCCATCGCGAAGTCGATCGCACCGGCGCTGCCCACGGCAACACGAGGTCCGATTATTACCACGACGCGCTATCCCGATGTGGCACAAAAGCACGTCATTGCTCCGTACTTTTGTTAAATAGCTTGAATGACCGACAACCGGCCGGCAATTTGCCTTACCATCCGGCCGTCATCCTCGCTGATGCCGAACACGGTCGACCGGCCGCAGGCAACGGCCACGGTTTTTTCTATCGGCAGCCCGAACCAGGCGCCGGTTTCATTCGAACGCCAGGACCGATCATGTTCCAGTCTCCGGGAGATTCATTCGTCAGCGGCTCGTTGCTCGGCCTGTGCGTCGAGGTGCCGCTTGCCGCGCTGGTTTCGCTGGCCATGCACGGCGTCGACTGGAACGGGCAGCGCATCGCGATGCTCGTCGCCACGCCGGTGCTGATCGCGTGCATCGCGCTGCTCACCCGCCCGGTGGCATTCAGCACGATCTGGAAGCACAAGCGCTCGCCTTTCGAGCTCGACGACAATGTTCGCGCGTCGATTTACGGCCGGCTCAGCGGGATCGCGCTCGGGCTGGTATTCGGCATCATGGTCGCGACGACGTTCTCCTGATTCCGCACGCCCGATCGCTCGACGCAGCCCGCATCGGGTCCGAAGCATCGCCCGTTCACACGGGCATCGTCTCGCGGCGCTGCATCACCCCGCCGCAACCACCGGATTGAACGACGTATCCCACAACGGCGCGACGTTGGCCGGCCCGTCGAGCACGCCGATCCGGGCGAACACATCCGCCACCTGTTGATGCTGCGCGACCACGTCGGCCGTCACCGGTAGCAACGCAAAGTCTTCGCTGCGCCGGTCGAACATCGTGACGAGATCGGCAACCGGCACGCGCGTCTCGCGGTTCTGCGCGAGCGCGTAGTCGCGAAAATGCCCGTTCGCCCACGCATACGCGTGCCGGAACCGCAGCAGCAGATCGCCGGTGGCCGCTCGACGGCGCGCATCGTCGAGTGTGCGCGGGTTCGCGTACACCGGGAAATTGCCCGACAGATAGCCCTTCCCCGTCTTCAGCACGCGCGCACCGTAGCGATTGCGTGCGAGCTGACCGTTATAGCCGTAGATCGCCCACGCGTCGATGTCGCCGCGATCGTACGCGGATAGTCCGTCGGTCGGCGACAGGTTAATCGGCTGGATATCGTCGAAACCGAGGCCGGCCTCCGTCAGCTGGCGATACAGGAAATAGTGCGACGTCGTCGCGCGCACGTAACCAACGCGCTTGCCCTTCAGGTCGGCGATACCACGGATCGGCGTGTCCTTGCGTGCGAGCGTGACCTGGTTGTTCAGGTCTTCGCGCACCCGCGAAATGAACCGCACATTGGCTTTCTGGCGCGCGGCGAACACCGCGGGTATTTCGCTACCCGAACCGATATCGAGTGCATCCGCATTGAGCGCCTCGATATGCAGCACGCCGTTGTTCAGCTCGCGCCAGTCGATCCGGTACGGCGTGTCGCCGAGCCCGGCCGCCTGCAGCAGCGCACGCCAGCCGCCCTTGTAGGTCGCGACGCGCAACGTCGTGCCGGCGAGATCGGTGTTGACGGCCGGCGCCGCGAACACCGACCTCCCGGCCAGGGGCGCCGCCGCAATCGCGGCGCCGGCGAGCAGCAGGCGGCGGCGTGCCGCCGAGATAGACGACATCGGGTGCTCCTGTCGATCGAATGAGTCGTTGGGGCCGTCGCGTCAATGCAGCGCCGGAAATCCGTGGCGTTCAGCCAGCAGCGCGAGGATACGGCGCGCGTCGGTGACGAAGCGCACGTCGCCGAGCGTCTGCGCGTCGTCCGGCGCCGGCTGGTCGCGACCGAGTACGAGGACCGGCAGGCCCTGGTGCGCATCGTCGAGCGCGTCGATCACCGCGGGCCGCGGCCGCTCGAAGCCGACGCGCTTCACGTCCAGGCGGCCGGCACGATCGGGGGCACTGGCCAGCAACCCTTCGATCGACAGTCCGTGCGGACAGACGAAGCGTTGACCCGGATGCTTCGGATCGGCAAAGCCCGGTTCCAGCAGAAACAGCACATCGCGACTCATCTCAAACGGCTCCTGTGTTCGTTGATCCACCCATCCGGTATGAACGCGCTTGCGTGCGCTGCCGTTCCCGGAGCATGCCGGCCCGCGACCGGATGCCCGACTCTACCGTCACGTTTCGCGTGGCCCTACCAACGTTTTGCGGAATCGATATGCGGGCACGCTTAGCGCAACGGTGGCTCGTCGCAAAGCGGGCGTTGCGTAAAAACATCGCGATCGCGGCCGCATGTGCTGCGGACATCGAACGATTTCATCGATCGATATGACGGCGTGCACGGGTTTCCGGCGCCCGGCGTACGCCGTCCGTGCGATGCATTCGCCGCGGCGTGCGCGCCGGACGCGATCGCGACGAACATGCCGGGCCGACGGCAACGCACATTACAAATCGGCCGCGCAGCGATTTACAAACCACGGATCGACCGTTCGTCGGCGCACCCGTCGTCAATAGCATCGTGATCCTCACAGACGTACCCATAAAAACAGAGGATAGTCATGATCAAAAAATCGGTAGTCCTGGGTTTGGTTTCGATCGGTTCCGTCAGTGCGTACGCACAGAGTTCGGTCACGTTGTACGGCGTCGTCGACGCCGGTATCGCGTATACGAACAACCAGGGCGGCGCAAGCAACATCCAGCAGACGAGCGGCAAGCTGAGCGGCAGCCGCTGGGGCCTGAAAGGCGCGGAAGATCTCGGTGGCGGCCTGCAGGCGGTCTTCACGCTCGAAAGCGGCTTCCGCCCGAGCGACGGCGGGCTCGGCCAGGGCGGCCGCCTGTTCGGCCGCTCCGCGTACGTGGGCCTCGGAAAAAAGGGCCTCGGTACGCTGACGTTCGGCCGCCAGTACGAGCCGATCACCGACCTCGTCGCGCAGTACTCGGGCGCCGGCTTCTGGTCGCCGGCCACGCACGTGGGCGACAACGACAACCTGAACCAGAGCTTCCGGCTGAACAACGCGGTGAAGTTCCGCAGCGACACGATCGCCGGCTTCACGGCCGACCTGCTCTATGCATTCAGCAACCAGGCGAACGGCGGTGCGGGCACGGGATTCTCGAACAACAACGCATGGGGCGCGTCGGCGAACTACGTGAACGGCCCGCTGTCGGTCGGCGGCGGCTATGTGCGGTTCAACCACCCGAACTCGACGTCGAACACGAGCGGCGCGGTGGGCGGCGCGACCTCGACCACCGGCAACGACTACAGCGGCGCATTCTTCTACGGGCTGAACGGCGGCGTGCTCAAGCAGCAGATCGGCGCACTCGGCGCGAACTACGCGCTCGGCCGCGCGACGCTCGGCTTCGCATGGAGCCATACGCAGCTCGACTATGTCGATGGCTCGTCGCGCAAGTTCAACAACTACGACGTGAACGCGCGCTACCAGATCACGCCGGCCGCCACGCTGATCGGCGTCTATACGTTCACCGACGGGCGCGCGAGCGGCCTGCCGGGCACCGGCGGCCAGACGCTGAAGCCGCGTTGGCACCAGTTCACACTCGGGTTCGACTATGCGCTGTCGAAGCGCACCGATATCTACGTGTCGGGCATCTACCAGCTCGCGGCCGGCGATGCGAGCACGGCCACGTCGGGCGGCTATCGCAAGATCGCGGCGATCTCGAACATCGGCAGCGCGTCGTCGACGAACCGGCAGCTCGCATTCGTCAGCGGGCTGCGCGTGAAATTCTGACGGCACGCGTAACGGGCACGGCACGATAAGCAAAGCGGGATTCGTTGTTTGCCGCGCCGTGCCCGGTTGCCGAGAATGTCCGTTTCCCCGCGCGCGGCCGCCTGCGTAGATGGCGACCCGCACCGGCTTCGTGCCCGTCGTCGTGGGCCGGCCCGGCGTGCGCAATCCTCGCCAGGAGCCTGCCATGAGCGACATCGCCCTCGCCGCCCCGCTCGCGCCGTCGCCGTTCGTCGACGTCCGTTCGCCGGCGGATTTCCCCGACAGCCCCGTATCGCGAGCACTCGCGCAACCGCTGATGCTCGGGCTGTTCCTGCCGATCCAGGCCGGCGGATGGAGTGCGTCGACCTTGCCGCGTTCGACCGACTGGACGTTCGACTACAACGCCGACCTGGTCGCGCGCGCCGAGGCGCTCGGCTTCGATCTCGTGTTCGCGCTGTCGCAGTGGTTGCCGAAAGGCGGCTACGGCGGCGTGTTCGACGGCCACGCGCTCGACTCGTTCATGACGCTGGCCGCGCTGACCGCGCGCACCGAACGGATCATCCTCGTCGCGACGAGCCACGTGCTCTACGGGCCGTGGCATCCGCTGCATTTCGCGAAATTCTCCGCGACGCTCGATCACATCTCGCGCGGGCGCTGGGGCATCAACGTCGTGACGGGCCACCGCGCGGTCGAACACGAGATGTTCGGCTGGAGCCGAATCGAACACGACCAACGCTACGCGCTGGCTGCCGAATTCCTCGACGCGGTCCAGCAGTTGTGGGCGCAACCGGACAACTTCAGCTATGCGCCGGCGCTGTCGAGCTGGCGCCTGGGCGGCGCATTCGTGACGCCGAAGCCGCGCTACGGCCGCCCGTTGCTGATCAACGCAACGGGCTCCGACGCCGGCATCGAATTCGCCGCGCGCTATTCCGACATTGTGTTCGTCACGAGCCCGGCCGGCCCCGACGCCGAACGTGCGATCGACGCGCTGCCCGCGCATACCGCTCGCGTCAAGGCGGCCGCTGCCGCGCACGGCCGGACCATCCGCACGCTGCTCAATCCGCTCGTGATCTGCCGCGAGACGGCGGTGGAGGCGCGCGCGTACCGCGACGCGATCGTCGCGCATGCGGACGAAGGCAGCTTCCACCGCTTCGACAGCGATGCGCATGCGTGGCGCGGCGGCTTCGACCAGCGTTCGCAGGCCGCGGCGCGCGCGATCGGCGGCAACATCTCGATCACCGGTTCGCCCGATGAAGTCGCCGACACCATCGTGCGGCTGCACCGCGCCGGCATCGACGGCATCCAGTTGAGCTTCTACGACTTCAAGCCCGATCTCGACTTCTTCGGCGAACGCGTGCTGCCGCTGCTGCGTGAAGCCGGCCTGCGGCGCTGAGGTCCGGCCGCGGCAGCCTGCCACGGCGCGGTCAGAACACGCGCCCTTCGGTCAGGTGCGTCGTCACGCCGTTCAGCGCGTAGTCACCGATCACGCGCGCCTTGTGCAGTAGCGGGTTGTGACTGAAGATCGTGCGCAGGTTGCGCCAGTGCCGGTCGAAGTTGTGTGCGCGCGCGGTCGCCGACGCGCCGCCGACTTCGAACAGCCGCTCAGCCGCGTGCAGCGCGAGCTTGCTGACGATCAGTTGCGTTCGCGCGGTCGCGAGCGCGCTGTCGAGCACATGCGCATGCGCTTCGGCGTCGCCTGCTTCGATCGCGTCGGCGGAGCGATCGAGCGCCCGCGCGTTTTCGCGGACGAGCGCATCGATCGCGTGGCTGTGCGCCGACAGCTCGCCGACGACTTGCTGGACGAAATGATCGTCGCGCGCGGTCGGCGCCGGGCTGTGCAGCGCCGGACGTCCGTGCGCGAGCACGTAGCGGCGGGCATCGGCCACCACGTTGCGCACGATGCCCGCGCCCGTCGCGACGAGATGCAACTGCCGCAGCGCGCCGCAATGGCGGCCGACGAGCGTCGAGCCGTCGCGTGCGGCCACTTCGTCCGCGAACACCTGCACGTTCTCGAGCAGCAGGCTGCCGCTCGCCGTCATGCGCTGCCCCATCCCGTCCCAGTCGTCGAGCACCTGCAAGCCGTCGCGCGCGACGGGAACGATCACGGCCAACGCGTCGCCCCGCTCGTCTTCCACGTTGATGCGCGCGAAATCCGAAAATGCGGTACCCGTCGAATAGTACTTGCGGCCCGTCAACCGATAGTGATCGCCGTCCCGGCGCAGCACGGTCGTGTTCTCGCCCGGCCGCGACGTGCCGAGTTCGGTCGACGCGCCGCCGAAGATCGCGCCGGCCAGCACGCGTTCGAGCTGCACGTCGTTGAACGGCGTGCGCGGCGACAGCCGCAGCGTCTCGGTCTGGTCGTAGTGAATGCGCAGCGCGTGCGCGAGATTCGAATCGGCGGCGGCCAGTGTCGCGATCGTGTCGAACAGATCGACCAGCGTGCCGCCGAGGCCGCCACGTTCCACCGGAATCCGCAGCGCACCCAGCGCCGAGCGCCGAAAGATCGCGAAACCCTCGAACGGCAGTTCGCGGCGCGCCTCGCGTTGCGCGGCATCCTGACCGATCGCGTTCGCGAGATCGGGCAGCGTGGCAAGCGCGTCGCGCAACGCGTCGCGCGGATCGACGGCATCACGGGCAGTCATCGGGAAAATCCTTGTGCGAGAAGAGCGGGAGCGTCGCGGCGTGGCGCGATCGCGGCTTCGCAAAGTATAGGGACGCATCCGGCACACGTGAAAAGCCGATTTCAGCTTTTGTTATGCGTGCGCCGGGATTGGTCGCGCACCGCCGTCGCGTCAGTGCTGGATGCCCCAGCGACGCACGGTCACGCGCTCGAGCGTGTCGAACAACCGGTCGCGGCCAATGCGCGTCGGCGCCGCGAGCGACGTCAGCACGAATGCGCAGAACTCGCCGAGCGCATACATACGGCCCAGCCACTCGCGATTGCCCGACGCACGAAACCCGCCGTTCACGCCCCTCAGGATTCCGTCGGCGGCGCCGGGACTCGTGCGATGCCGTCCGGATAGCGGAGCTCGATCGCTCCGTGCCTGTCGCGGATCCCCGACGGCGGCACGGCCTCCACGCTTGCGCGATCGACGCCTTCGCACACGGCCAGGTTCGCATTCGTGCGGTAGTAGACGCGCTGGTCGTCGACCGCGAACGACCAGTTCAGGAAACGCAGGCTTGGCACGTCGATCCCCGGCAACGGCTTGCGGTAGTTCTTCCCCCATAGCAGGTGGCCATTCGCATCGATCAGTACGTCGTGAAAAACGGCGCGTGCCGTTTCGACGTCGATACGCCCCGGCTTGTCCACGATCTTGCCGTCGTAAAGAATCTGCCCGCCGAGCCGCGCATAGCGATAGCCGAGGCCGGCCACACCGGCCGGATCGTCGATGCCGCGCTTGCGCACGCCTGCACAGAACAGGTGCTTCGCATCCCGTGCGTACGCGCCGCCGATATGCGTGAAGCTGGCCACATCGGCCTTGACCACGGTCAGATGGCACTGGCCGCGATCAGGATTGTGAATGTCGCGATCGAAGTAGTACGCCTGCCGTGCATCGCAATACCAGTCGCCACCGAGCGATTCCAGCGTGGCCGCATCGCCGTCGGCGATGAGCCCTTCGCCCGCGTCGTCGTTGCGGGACGCGGCGCCGGCCGCGTAATAGCGCAGCCCCGATGCATCGACCGCAAAGTTGTCGACCAGATGCCGGAAGCTGCCGAGATCGAAATGGTTGAGCGCGTGATAGCGATGCCCGCTGCCGACGCGCGCCCATATGCGTTCGCCATCGGTATGGAACGGCCCGCCGAGCGGCGCCAGCGGCGCTGTCCGCGTGTCGCGACGCTGCCGCGCTTCGGCCTCCTGCCGGCGCTGCGCTTCCTCTGCGTCGTAGATCGCCTGCTGCTCCGGCGTGACGGCCGATGCGTCCAGGTGTTTCTGCATGTGCTGCGCATGCATCGACTGTACGGTCGCGATGCAGAACACCGCATGCGGAACCGCGCGCAGATACAGCGCCCAGTCGTCGGCATCGTTCCGGTAGAACCAGTGCACCGATTCGCCGCTCCATCCGGCCGGGTCCGTGCGGGTCAGCAACGCAGCCTTGACGTCCTTGACCTTGCCGGGCACGACGAACGTGAGGCTGTAGTCGCTTGTTCCGAAATCATCGAGGCTCTCATCCTCGAACAGGCTTCGCATCAGTTCTTCGAGTTCTTGTAAGTTCATGGGCGCGTGTCGACCCGGTGACGGGCCACGGAATGAAAGGATGTGCGTCGGTCATTCTAATCGTGGCGACATGCGCTGCCCCCGCCGGGACATTCAGTCGGCCCATCGCATATCCATCCGGATACGAACATGTCGTCGATCGTCGGCTCATCGTCTCTGGTTCCCGATCGGGAACGAAAAAGGCATTTCGTTACCTATGCGATCAATTCGTATCCGTACGGAAACTAACTGCCGCCCGCTCCGGCGAGTTGTGCAATACTGTTCCCGATCAGATACGAAGCACGGAGGACGTCATGCAGGAGATCCTGCCCGTCAGCACGATCGGCGCACTCGCCAACCTCATCCGCGCGGCACGGCTCCAGCAGGGGTTCACGCGTGACGAACTCGCGAACGCCACGGGGCTCTCGCCGAAATTCATCAGCCAGGTGGAAGCCGGGAAACCCACCGCGCAAATCGGGAAGATCCTGCTGCTGCTCGGCGAACTGGGCATCAGCCTGCTCGCGCAATCGTCCATCGAGATTTCGGCGGCAAACATGCTGAAGGCGGCGCAACGCCGCAGGAGCCGTCATGGCGACTAGAACGCTGACCGCATCCGCGAACGGGCTGCGCATGGGCACGCTGACCGACGACAAAGGCGTCTGGTCGTTCACGTACGACGCACAGTGGCTGGCATCGCCGCGCGCGTACCCGCTGTCACCCGCCTTCCCGCTGCGCGCCGGCACCTTCACCGACACCTCGACCGATCGCCCGGTTCAGTGGTTCTTCGACAACCTGCTGCCGGAAGAAGGCATGCGCACGTCGCTTGCGCGTGAGGCCAAGGTCGATGCCGCCGACGCATGGGGCCTGCTCGCGTACTTCGGGCGTGAATCGGCCGGCGCGCTTACGCTGCTCGCCGAAGGCGAGCAGGAAGCAGCCGGCAGCACGCAGCCGTTGCCGCTCGACGAACTCGAGCGCCGCATCCAGGCGATGCCCGAACATGCGCTGACGGCCACCGCGCCCAAACGCATGTCGGCGGCCGGCGCACAGCAGAAGTTGCTGCTGATCCTGCGCGGCGACGCGCCGGACTACACGCTGTTCGAGCCGGTCGGCAGCGAACCGTCGATGCATCTGCTGAAACCGGACATGCGCGCCGCCGGCTATCCGCATTCGGCGATCAACGAGTTCTTCTGCATGAAGCTCGCGAAGCGGATGGGTCTCGACGTGCCCGACGTGCATTTCCTGCGTGCGCCGTCCGCGTGCTACGTGATCGACCGCTTCGACCGCGATACCGCATCGGAGCCGGCCGCGCGCCTGCATACGATCGATGCGATGCAGTTGCTGAACTACGATCGCGGCTTCAAGTACCAGCGCGCAAACGCGGAAGAACTCGGCCGCGCGATCGCACTGACCAGCACACGCGCACTCGCACGTCTGTCGGTATTCCGCTGGACGATCTTCAACGTGGTAGTCGGCAACGGCGACGCGCACCTGAAGAACCTGTCGTTCTTTGTCGATGCGCGAGGCTACCGGCTCGCACCGTTCTACGACATCGTCAGCACGGTCGTCTATCACACGCCCACGCACCGGCCCAATCATCGCGGCGATCATTGGCCGCACTGCGAACTGACGATGCCGCTCGGCGCGGCGACGCGCTTCTCCGACGTCGACCTGGGTGCGCTTGTCGCATTCGGCAACGCGCTCGGGCTCCGGGAGAAGGCCGCCGAAAGCGAGCTTCTGCGCTTTCTCGAACCGCTCGATCGCAGCGTCGCGCAGACTCTCAACGAAGTGCGCGACGCCGCGCGCCCCGACGCCGGGGAAATGCGCCTGCTGAACTCGATCATCGCGATGCCGATTGCGGAGATGGGCCACGCGCTTCGGAACGCGCGCCAATAGATGGCCACGCGCGCGGCGCGCGCAACGCTCGACCGTCGACGCACTGGCAGCGTGCTGCCATGTATCGCGCTCGACGTTCACGCTCCATTTCAAGCGGCGGCCGGGATTCGGGCCGCTCGAATACATGCTTCGGTGGCACGACCGAAGCTGCAGTGTCACCGACTGGATTCATTCGCATCAACGATATCGGGATAAGTATTCTTATCACAATATCACGATCATGGATCGAAACTCACATTGGAGAAAACGCCCCGCATGCCGCGAGGCGCGCCTCGTCAGCGGCCGATCGGCAACCCGGTCGGTTCGATCCAGCCGAGCTTGTACGCGATCAGCAGCGACAGAAACAGCGTGACCGACAATCCGACGCGGGCCGCAAGCGACCACGCCATCCGCTTGGACTTGCCGCGATCGTGATTCATGAAATACAGCGCGAAGATGAGGCTCGCGATGATCATCGCGAATGCCACGGAAACCAGCAGGGTTTTCATTGCTGTTGCCTTTGAAGATCCGAATCGGCCTGAATCAGTTCGGCCAGTTTATTCCGTTCATCGGCGACGCCGCCGACGCCCGACGCGGGCCAGTCCAGCGCGACGCCGTTGCCCAGCGAGTCGCGCACGAGCGTCTGGTAACGCCGGTCGTTGATCCGGCCGTGGTCCATTGCTTCCGAGATCTCGTGCCGGAACGGCAGCGGGAAACTCGCGTACGCGCGCGACAGCGCCGCATATTGTCTCGCATCGATCTCTTTCGACGATGGTATGACAGTCCAGAGCACCACGGCCACGATGGCCGTGAACGGGATCGCCGTGTAGCGAAGGATGAACTTGATCGGAGTCATGAAGCGGTAGGTCGAAGGGAGTGCGAACGCAGGCCGCGAGGCCGCAGGCTGGCCGTACCGTTCGCATTGTACTGTCAGCCCCATCAGGCTAACAGAGTATGATAATGACATTATCATGTTCATCACATGATTCGACAGACCCGGGCTTCGGTGCAGGCAGCGTGCCCGCCTTGCCGCCAGGCGCCGGTTTTCATGTCCGTGCCCGCGATCCGCGGCGATTGAGCCGAGCCCTTATGCCAGCGCAGTACTTTCGAAACCTGACGGGAAAACACCGCAGCGCGACCGCGAACCGTCAGCTCGGGTTTTCGCTGGCGTTCGTCGCCGGCGCAGCCAATGCCGGCGGCTTTCTCGCGGTCAAGCAATACACGTCGCACATGAGCGGCATCGTGTCCGCGATCGCCGACCAGACGGCACTCGGCGACGTACGGCTGGCACTGGCCGGCATCAGCTCGCTGGGATCGTTCCTGATCGGCGCCAGCTGCTCGGCGATCCTCGTCAACTGGGGGCGCCGCCGCGGCCTGCAGAGCCAGTTCATGCTGCCGCTGCTGGTCGAGGCCGCGCTGCTGCTCCTGTTCGGGCTGCTCGGCAGCCATCTGGCGCTGTGGGAAACCTTCTTCGTGCCGGTGACCGTGACGCTGCTGTGCTTCATCATGGGGCTGCAGAACGCGACGATCACGAAGCTGTCGGGTGCGGAGATCCGCACGACGCACATGACGGGCATCGTGACCGATCTCGGCATCGAGCTCGGGAAGCTGTTCTACTGGAACCGGTCGGCCGTCGACGTCGACGCGCATGCGGTGATCGCCAACCGTTCGAAACTGAGGATCCACGCGACGATGCTCGCGTCGTTCTTTGTCGGCGGGCTGGCCGGCGCGATCGGCTTCAAGCATGTCGGCTACGTGTCGACGGTGCCACTCGCCGCGGTGCTCGTGCTGCTCGCGATCGTGCCCGTCATCGACGACCTGCTCGCGTTGCTCCGCAGCAGCCGCTGATCGGCCCCGGGAACCGTCATTCCGGCGGTGGCACCGAAGGCGGATCGATTATAATTTGATTAACATACCGACCACGCTTGCTCCGTCATGGAAACGAAAACCGCCCGCCTGACCGTCCTGATCGACCCCGCGAAGAAGGAAGCCTTCGAAATGCTCTGCGCGGAGCAGGATCTCACGCCATCGCAGGTCGTGCGGCAATTGATCCGCGAATATCTCGACCGGCACGGCGTCACGTACAAGACCAAGAGCGCGCTCGGCAAACGCGTGAAGTAAGCGCGGCCGCACCGGCCACGCCCTCGGCGCGATCACGCACCGGTTACGCGCCGATCTCCCATCGCCCGTGCGATTGCGCTCGCCGCGCCAGCCGCCGCGGATCGATGTTCTCCCCTGCCTTCATGCGCCTTGCCGTGGCCGCCAGCTTGAGCGTGCCGGCCTGCGCACACGCGAGCGCGCGTTCGAGCAGGATCCGCAATGACGGCAGCCGGTCGTCGTTCTTCCATGCGAACGCGACGAAATTGTTGTCGTCGCCGCACGGCACCAGCGTATACGACGCACCGAACACGGCCCGCAACTGCTCGAGATGCTGCGGCAGCGCCGGATCGTCGTCCATCAGGTTGATCGCCAGCACGCCGGTTTCGCCCAGGCGCGCGCGGCACGCGTCGAGAAAGGCCGCGCCCGTACACCGGCCCGGCGTGCCGTCGGCGACGAACGCGTCGTGCAGGATCACGTCCGTCCGGACGTCCGCCCGGTTCACATGATCCGCGCCGTCGGCGCATATCACCGCGAACCGCGCGTCATCGGCAGGAATCCTGAAGACATCGCGCAGTGCGATCACGTCCGGATTGATCTCGACCGCGTCGATCGCCGTACCGGGCAGGTGCCGGTAGCAATACTTGGCGAGCGAACCGCCGCCGAGCCCGAGCATGCACACGTGCGCGGGCTCGGGCTGCAGCAGCAGAAAGCCCATCATCACGCGCGTATAGCCAAGCTCGAGCCGGACCGGGTCGCGCAGCGACATGAAGCTCTGCGTGCCGAAATGATCGAAGTGCAGCGACAGCGCGTCCCGCGTCTCCAGCACGAATGGTCGGCCGTCGTTCAGCGGCGTCGCCAGGAAGTTGACGAACGCGTCATAGGAAGCTCGATCGTCGATCATGGTCGGGCAATCGGAAGGAAACGGCCGGGCGCGAGGGCGCTCAGACCTTCTTCAGGTAGCAGGCCTTGAGCATGAAGCCGCCCATGTCGGTCTTGCAGTCGACCTCGTGATCGCCGCCGACGAGCCGGATGCTCTTCACCTTGGTACCCATCTTCAGCGTGATCGACGAGCCCTTCACGCGCAAGTCCTTGATCAGCACGACCGAATCGCCGTCCGACAGCACGTTGCCGTTCGCGTCCTTGACGACGTCGCCCGCCGGTTCGTCACCCGCTTCGACGCCGGCACCGGCCGACCATTCATGGCCGCAGTCGGCGCAGACGGTCAGCGTGCCGTCCGGGTAAGTGTTTTCCATCGCGCATTGCGGGCAGGCGGGGGCGGCGTTCATTGCAGCTTCCATTCGGGAGGAGTCGGGTCGATCAAAAAAATGCCGGGCGAGCAGGTTGCGCACCCGGGCGGTCATGCGGCCGGGGCTGGCCTGCCGGCGATAGCGGCAGGCCAGCATCGGCGCACACGACATTATAATGCAATACACATGTTCTGACTGATGCATTATAATCCTCGACTTCGCGACATTCAGCGAACTTGAAGGCAGCTTTACCGAGGTTGCCGGCATGTTCACACCGGATCGTGCGCCGCGCCGCCGCGGGAAACCGCGAGGGCCCGGCCCGCCGGCGCACGCGGCACGCGTTCCGGCACCGCATTTCGCGCGGTGCGTGGCCGGCCCCGCGCCGCACACCGATCCCGCCCCCGTCCGGAGGATTTCCAGCATCGTGGCAACCGTTGTGTACGTTCAGATCGGCCCCGCATGGAACCGCAACCGCGGCGCCGCCGCCCGCGACGCAACCGCCGACGCAGCGCGCCGCTTCGACAGCGACATCCAGCTGATCGCGAACGGGCTCAGCGGGAACGCGAAGGACAGCGCCGCCATTGCGTCGCTGCAGGTACACGGCGGCACGTCGGCCCAGGTGCTGGCCACCGGGCCCGACGAAGAAGCTGCGCTTCACGCGCTGCTGCCGTTGCTTCAGGCGCGCTGATGCGTGCGCCGACCGTCTCGCGGCATTGCGCCGCCCACCCCGAATCTCCACTCCCCGAGGAAGCGATGAGCGATACCGACATGTCCAACACCCCCAACCTGTCCGCCTCCGCCATCTGGGCGCTCGAACGCCTCGCCGACGTCCGCTACGGACGCGATGCGCCGGCACTCGGCTGGTCGATCGCGCGGGAGCTCGTCAGCGCCGGCTTCGTCAGCCACCCCGTGCACGGCCGCTCCGGCGCGTCGATCACGGCCGAAGGGCGGACGTTTCTGAAAAGCCGGAAGTAGGCCGCCCGCGGGCGGACGGTCGTGGCGTCGGAGGCGATCGATTTTCGATTGATACTTTCGAGCATCTTTTTGGCGACTTCAAGCCTTATAAGGATCAGCCTGCGCTTCTAAAGTGGAGTCACCCCGAACCAACGGGCCTCCACTTTCCGATCAAGGAGCCAGTCATGAGCCGCATCGCCATCCCCGCCATCGAATCCGCCACCGGCGCCACTGCCGACGTGTACGCCCAGGTCCGCAAGGTCGCCGGCGGCACCGTCCCGAACCTGTTCGCCGCCGTCGGCCATCTCGCGCCTGGCGTGCTCGCCGCCGTGCTCAACGGCGAAGGCGTGCTCGCCGGCGGCACGCTGAGCAAGCAGGACCTCGAGACGATCAAGCTGCTGGTCAGCGCCAACACCGGGTGTGACTACTGCGTCGCCGCGCACAGCCTGCTCGGCAAGATGACCGGGCTCTCGCCCGACGCACTGCGCACGATCCGCTCGGCCGAGCCGAACACTGGCGATGCGAAGCGCGACGCACTGATCCGCTTCGTGCTGACGCTGCAACGGACCAGCGGCACGATCACCGGCGACGAATTCGCGGCGATCCGCGAAGCCGGCTACACCGACGCGCAACTCGCGGAAATCTCGCTTGCGATCGCGCTGACGATCTTCACCAACACGTTCAACCGCATCAACGATACGGTGGTCGATTTTCCGCCCGTGAAGTAAGCGCCGCTGCCGCGATCGCGCCCGCCGCCGGCCTTGCCGCCGTGACGGGCGCGTCGCATTGATGACAGCCGCGGCACGGGATGCGCCGTTGCCATTCCCGCCGGGAATGGAAGTTATGAGTCCGCGCCCGCTACCGGCGCGGCCGCGCTTCTCCGAAGATGGGTTCCACGACGAGCCGCTCGCTCGCCGCCCAGCTAACGGACTTCCATCCACGCACAGGAGATTCGCCATGTCGCTCCAGGACAAACTCGACGCATTCAAGGCCGACTTCAAGGCCGGCAAGCCGCCGTATTACGCGCCGCCGGAAATCCACCCGATCATGGAACGCGCGACGGCCGAGCTGATCGCGAGCGGCCAGGCCGCCCGTGCGATCAAGGCCGGCGACCGCGCGCCGACGTTCCGCCTGAGGGACCAGGACGGCAACGAGGTGTCGTCGACCGAGTTGCTCGCGAAGGGGCCGCTGGTCGTCACGTTCTATCGCGGCGTCTGGTGCCCGTATTGCAACCTCGAACTGCAGGCGCTGAACGAAGCGCTGCCGCAGCTCAACGCGCTTGGCGCGAACGTGGTTGCGATCTCGCCGCAAACGGCCGTGAACAGCCGCAAATCGGTGCGTACGAACCATCTCGACTTCCCGGTGCTCGGCGACGTGAACGGCGAGACGGGCGCCGCGTTCGGTTTGCGCTTCAACCTGCCCGACTATCTGGTCGACCTGTACAAGGCACTGAAGAACGACCTGCCCGCCTTCAACAACGATCCGGGCTGGACGCTGCCGATGCCGGCACGCTACGTGATCGGACAGGACGGCATCGTGCTGTATTCGGAAGTCAATCCCGACTACACGCATCGCCCCGATCCGTCGGACATGTTCCCGGTCATCGACAAGGCCATGCACGCGTGACGCGATGCGCCGCGCCGCCGTGCGCGGCACGGCACGCGTTCCGATGCTTTTCGTTTGGAATCCTTCATGACTTCACGTACCTTTCTCGTCACCGGCGCAACCAGGGGAATCGGGCGCGCGTTGTCCGAACGGCTCGTGCGCACCGGCCATCGCGTCATCGGCCTCGCGCGTGACGACGCGCCATTCCCGGGTGAACTCGTGCGCGTCGATCTCGCCAACCGCCACGCGACCGACGCCGCGCTGCACGCGCTCGTGCAGCGGCACGCGATCGACGGCGTCGTGAACAACGTCGGCCTCGTGCGTGCGCAGTCCGTCGACGACGTGACGCTCGGCGACCTCGACGACGTGCTCGCGCTGAACCTGCATCCGGCCATCCAGACCGTGCAGGCGCTGCTGCCCGGCATGCGTGAGCGCGGCTGGGGGCGGATCGTCAACCTGTCGAGCCTGACCGTGCTCGGCATCGTGCAGCGCACCGCGTATGCTGCCGCGAAAGCCGCGCTCATGAGCTTCTCGCGATCGTGGGCGCTGGAACTCGCGGGCACCGGCATCACCGTGAACGCGGTGGCGCCCGGGCCGACCGAAACGGAACTGTTCCGCGCGAACAACGCGCCCGGCAGCGAAGGCGAACGGCGCTATCTCGCCGCCGTGCCGATGGGCCGCTTCGGCCAGCCCGACGAGATCGCGGCGACGATCGCGTTCCTGCTGTCGGACGACGCCGGCTTCATGACGGGGCAAACGCTCTACGTCGACGGCGGCGCGTCGATCGGCAAAGCGCCGTTCTGAGCAGCAGCGGCGCGCTCGTGCCGGCCGTAGCGGCAGCCTTCACGGCGCCGGTGCGGGCTCGCCTTCCGCCAGCGCCTGCTCGACGAATTCGATGAACGCACGAGCGCGCGCGGTGACCAGGCGGCCGGCCGGAAACACCGCCCACAGGTCGACCGGCGGCAGCGCCCAGTCGGTCAGCACCGCCTGAACGGCACCGGACGCGAGCTCGGGCGAGAACATCCAGCGCGACGCGACCGCCAGCCCCATGCCGCCGATCACGGCGGTCCGCATCCCTTCGGCCGCGCTCACGCGCAGGCGCCCGGACACGGCCACCGCGACCTCGGCACCGTTGCGGCTAAACGACCACGCTTCGCCGCCGCCGCGTTGCGCATACACGATCGCCTGGTGACCGGCGAGATCAGCCGGCGATTGCGGGACACCGGCCCGCTCGAAATACGCCGGTGTGCCGACGACGAGCCGCGGGCTGCGCGCAATGCGGCGCGCGATCATCGACGAATCGATCAGCGTGCCCATTCGCAGCGCGACGTCGGTGCCCTCTTCGAGCAGGTCGATGTTGCGATCGTCGAGCCCGAGGTCGATCTCCAGATCGGGATGACGGCTCAGGAACGTGTCGAGTTTCGGCAGCACGTGCAGGCACGTGAAGCTGACGGCCGCGCTCACGCGCAGCTTGCCGGACAGGCTCGCGGACGCATCGCGCACGACGTGCTCGGCCCGGTCGGCCTCGCGGATCGCCACCTTCGCGTGTTCATAGAAACGTTGGCCGGCGTCGGTCGTCGTCAGCCCGCGCGTCGAACGCAGCAACAGACGCACGCCGAGCCGCTCCTCGAGCTGCGCGATCGACTTCGAGATCGCCGGCTGTCCGAGATTCATCCGCTTCGCGGCCGCCGAGAACGAACCCGCCTCCACGACGCTAACGTAGGTTTCCATTGCCGTGAGTCGATCCATGTCCTGCTTCTCCCTGTCCTTGTTTCATGCGGCATGCCGCACGCGCAACGGGTAATCCGATGCTCGCGGCAGGCGCTGCCCGCAGCGGGCCTACTCCGCGTCGGTCTCGTCGTCGACCGGCGTCGCCGCATCGCGCAGTTCACCCATCGACTGGCGCCGCCAGTCGCCCGGCGTCATGCCCGCCCAGCGCGTAAACACGCGCCGAAACGCAGCCACCGACTGATAGCCGACCTCGGACGCCACGGCCTCGGCGCTGGTCGACGGCTGGCGTAGTGCGTTCGCGGCAAGACTCATCCGGATATCGGTCAACAGGTCGGCTGCCGAATGCCCGAGCTTCGACTGGAAATGACGCATGAAGGTCGCGCGCGACATGCTGCACAACCCGGCCAGCTCGGGCAGCGTCCACGGCCGCGCGGGCTCGTCGAGCATCGCGACGATCGCGGGCGCGAGGCGCGGATGGCCGGCCAGCGCAAGCAGGCCGGTCGGCGCCTGGCCCGTTTCACTGATTGCGCGCAGCGCGAGCGCGAACAGCGCCGCCGACAACGCATTCAGGATCGCGAGGCCGCCGAGCTGCTGTTCGAGCGACTCGGCACGCATCAACTCCACGAGTGCCGTCAGCCGGGCGGTGACGGCCAGCGCATCGGGCATTCGGCTGTCCGCCGCCGCACGCACGACGAGATCCGGCGGCAAGTGGCGCCGGATCAGCCGGTCGTGCGGCGGCGCCACCACGAAACGGCCGCACAGCATGTCGAGCCGCTCGCCGGTGCCCGCGTTCTCGCCGATGAGGACGTGACCGCCCGGCCGCTTGAAGGCCGGCACCGGCGGCAGCCCGCTGCCGTCGTGCAGCACGTGCGGCGAGCCGTGCGGAAACAGCACGATGTCGCCGCTGCCGAGTTCGTGCACGGCGCCGTCATCGGGATTCTCGAGGATCGCGCGGCCGCGCAGCACGACGTGATACGGAATCTCGCACGCGGGCGAGCGCTCGTACGCGATCGCCCACGGCGCGCCGAACGCGCAGCGGATCTCGAGCTTCCCCGTGACCGTGACGAGCGCCATCAAGCGGCTGAGCCAGTCGGATTCGAGCGTCATGTTGAGTGGTGAAGGCGAGCCGGTCGTGCGGCACATGCCGCACGAGATTACGATTATCGCGCGGGAAGCGGGATCCGATCGTCATGCCGCCACCGTCGTTCAGGGGTTTTGATATGATTTCCGCGCTTTGACGGTCTGGCTGTTCTGTTCAACTCTGTTCCGGAAACCTCGATGCCGCCTGTCTCTTCCCCGCCCGTTCTCGACACGCCCCGTCTCGTCCTCGAAGGCCATCCGCTCGGCGACTTCGACGCGCTCGCCACGATGTGGGCGGAACCGGCTGTTGTCGCGCACATCTTCAACGGCGAGCCGTCCGCGCCGCGCGATTCGTGGATGCGCATGCTCGCGTATCGCGGCCTGTGGCCGCTGCTCGGCTACGGCTACTGGGCGATTCGCGAGAAGGCATCGGGTCGTTATGTCGGCGATCTCGGCTTCGCGGATTTCCACCGGAACATCGAGCCGTCGGTGCGCGGCGTGCCGGAAGCCGGCTGGGCGCTCGCGACCTGGGCGCACGGCAAGGGCTACGCAACCGAGGCGCTTGCGGCCGCGCTGGCGTGGCTCGACGGGCAGCAGCGGTTCGAGCGCAGCGTGTGCCTGATCGCACCGACGAATGTCGCGTCGATCCGCGTGGCGGAGAAGGCCGGTTATGGCGAGCCGGAACGCATCCGCTTCAACGACGCCGATTCGTTGCTGTTCTCGCGTAAAAGCCGATAGGCGCGGGCACCGCGTCGACCCGGCGGCCGGGTCACTCCGCTGCCGGTTCGTAGAAATGCTTGAAGAGGCTGTTGTCCATCGGCCAGCAGTTTCCGCATTCATCGAGCAGGATCCAGTCGCCCGGCTTCACCGAGCGCCAGCCTTCGGGCGTCGCGACGGCCCAGTTGCCGTGACGGCTCTCCACCCGGTCATGATCGCCCTCGGCGAACCACCGTGTTGCATTGACATAGCTGGTGCGTTTTCTGAATCTCATGCCACTCCCGAAGGAAGCGAATATCAGCTTCGTGTTGCAGGGCGGGAATTGGATCGGATGCCCGTGCGGGCAGCACGGCGCGATGCTGCAGCGCCCACCCCGAGCGGCTGCTGTTTCGCCTTCAGCGCGTTCATCGCCGCGCGGGTTTCGTGCAACGCAACCCGGCTTTCGGCAACGCGCACCTGCAACGTGTCGCGTGCGACCGCGGAGATCCGGACGTCGATCTCCTGCATGCGCCTGAGCGCCGCCAGCACCTCGTCGGGTGGTTCGGGCGCAAGCGCAATCACGAACTTCAAACGCGCGTCAGCGGCCTGAACGGCCTCGCTCCAGTCGGCCCGCGCCACCGCGATTTCGATCGCGTTCGTGAGCGCATCGAGACGCTGGACGACTTGCAACGGCGTCATTTCATTCCCCGTCAATGACACGCAGCCCGCTTGCCTGCCCGGCGAGCGCCAGCGCGTAATACGGCCGGGACACCAACGAATCGCGGTCCATCATGCAGCACGTGGCAGGTGCTGCAATTGTAGGGACGGATACTCGGCGATGTTGGTAATATTTTGTAATGATATGTCGAGTAACCTTGCCTGGCCTCGGTTCCGCCCATGCGGGCGACGTTCGGTGCAACGGATTTCCGCAAACGTTTTCGTCTGAAGGATGCCTGATCGTGCATCCGCGCCGGCCCCGCGCCGGATATCGCGCCGAACCGTTTCGACCGGACGCACGCCGCCGAGTCGCCAGCCATTCACTGCTCCGCCAGCCAGCTGCGATTTCCACATCGATACGCTCACCGAACGAATCAGATTTCGTCACATTCCGTCGGAATGTTGCGCAGTAACATGCACGTCGCGTCGGCTACCGCGCGTTCGGACTGGGCCTGACCGCTCGCCACTTTCCCGTTTTACCCCCTCGTTCAGCGATGCCCATCCGAATCCTCCTCGTCGAAGACGACGTCCCTCTGTCCGCGCTGATTGCCGACTATCTGCGCAAGCATCATTACCAGGTGGACACGCTGTTCGACGGCGCCAGCGCCGCCGCGACGATCGTCGCGACCCGCCCCGACGTGGTGCTGCTCGACATCAACCTGCCGGGCAAGGACGGCTTCGAGATTTGCCGCGCGGCACGCACGCAATACGACGGCGTCGTCATCATGGTCACGGCCCGCGACGAGCCGTTCGACGAGCTGCTCGGCCTGGAACTGGGCGCCGATGACTTTCTTCGCAAGCCGGTCGAGCCGCGCATCCTGCTCGCGCGGATCAAGGCGCAGTTGCGGCGAGTACGCCCGCAGCCGGCCGACTGCGTGCCGGATTCGCCGCAGCGGTTCACCTTCGGCAAGTTCTCGATCGACCGCGCGGATCGCCGCGTCCACCTTCCCGACGGCAGCGTACCGCGCCTGACGTCGACCGAATTCGACCTGCTTTGGGCCCTTGCGTGCCGCGCCGGCGAAGTGGTCAGCCGCGCAGACCTGACGTTGCTGCTGCGCGGCATCGCGTTCGACGGCCTCGATCGCTCGATCGACGGCCGCATCTCGAAGCTGCGCCGCAAGTTGTGCGACGACGCGACCGAGCCGAAACGGATCAAGACGATCCGCTCCAAGGGCTATCAGTTCAGCAAGCACGCGTGGGAATGACGCCGCGCGTGTGCCGACGTGCGGTGCTTCGGATTACGTACCCGTCGTCTTCTCGTCCGGCGCGGTAACGGGCGGCTGAGGATCGCGCGCGAGACCTTGTGCGAACACCTTCAGGCCCTCGAGCAACGGCGTCAGCGCATCCCACAGTGCTTCGTCGTGCAGCAGCCGGTAAGCCCCGCGCACGCCGGGCGCGACGTGTTCGTGCTGCGACGGCTGCCACGCGCCGACATGATGCAGCGCGTCGGCGGCCGCGAACACGGCCTTGCCGAACTGTTCGGGCGGAATGCGCGACAGCGCTGTGAGCAGAACGGCGAGATTCTGCATCCCGCTTTGCATGCCCGGCTTGTCGAGCGCGTCGACAAACGTGTCGGCCAGCCGCGCGTTCGCGCTGACGACCTCGTTGGCGAAATGCAGGAAGCCGTGCCGGTGCAGGCTGCCGAGCAGGTGTTCGAGCGCGTCGTGCGCACTGGGCTCCGCGTGCGGAGCGGTCGTATCGGGGGGCTGGCGTTCGGTCATCGGTTTTCTCCGGATGAAACGCTGCGTGGCTGTCAGGGCGACAGCCGTGCGCGCCGGATGCATGTCGTTCGGCTGTCGACACAGCGCCGGCAACGGCCGCCGGGTGAGCGGGCCATGCAGCAATCCGCATGCCGCGTCCGGACACCCGTCGTCGTTCCAATGCGACACAGGTTGCACCGACGCACGGCGGCCACGCACCCGGCTTCGTCGATGCACGACCCGATCAGCGTACTCTCATCCCGCATGACTTTGACGGCACCGCTGGCCCGCAGGGATGGCAGGACACGAAATGGATGCCAGCCAGGAATGCGGATGCGCACGGCCTGCTCCGCCGCGCGCATCCGGTCGCCCGCCGTTACTTGCACGAATAGTTCGCCGCGTCCTTGATCGACCCCGAACCGTTGTACGTCGCCTTCGTCGGATACATGCAGACGGGCTGGCTCGCGCTGCCGTCCGCCGACGTCAGCTTGATGCTGGCAGGCGCGTTGCCGTTCTCGACCCAGTTGACCAGCTGCGCGTACAGGTCCTGGCGGTCGGCATGCGGCAGCGGCAGCGTATCGGCCGTTTGCGCCGGGCCGGCCGTGCCGTTGACACCGCCATAGCCGCTGCAATGCCCCATGCCCGGAACCAGGAACAGCCGGTCGAACTGCTGCACGGCGGGAATGCCGCCCATCCGGCTCGCCACGCGTTCGTAGTAGTTGATGCTGCCCGACGGCGTGATCAGCGGATCGGCCAGGCCGTGGTAATGCAGCACCTTCGCACCGCTCTTCACGAGCCCCGACAGGTCCGGGTTGTCGGTATTGATGTTGCCGAACGACGGCTGCAGCGCGATCCCCTGGTCGTAGGCGTTCGCGAGACCGGCATAACCCAGGCTCTTCCACTTGTTCGCGCCGTTCCCGGTCGCGTTCGTGAAGTTCGTGCCCGCGATCGTCGGATCCTGCAGCTCCAGCGCGACCAGGTCGGTCGAGATGCTGAACGGCGACGCGCCGGCCAGCGCACCGGTCAGCGTGCCGCGCATGAGGCCGAACCACAGCTGGTTGCTGGCGAGCGACGTGGCCGTGCCGATGTCGGCCGCGGGGCTCGGCACCGAACCGTCGCGCGTCATCCCGTACCAGGTCTTGTTCATGGCCGTCGCCTGGGCGGCCGTCACGCACGCGGCCGTCGTATTCGTGCCGGTGACGGCGCCGATCTTCACGCCCGAGCACAGCACGGTCGCGTCCTGGGTCGGATCGTAACGACACTGGGCCGGGTCCATCAGGTAACCGAGATGCTGGCCGCCCACCGAATCGCACGCGCTGACCGCCGCCCCCGACAGCAGCGACTGCTGCGCATCGGTCAGCGTCGCGCCGCCGAAATCGCTTTGCGCGACGACCTGCGGATACAGTTCGCCCGTGATGAACTTCGACCAGTTGAAGGCAGGCGCGCCATTCAGGTAGCCGTCGTAGTCGGACGGGTTGTTCTGCACCTCGTTGTAACCCTGCCGGCCGCCCGTCGAACAGCCGTCCCAGTACGCATACTTCTGCGGCGTCGCGTAGTACGCGGCGACCAGCGCCTTCGTCTTGAGCGCCAGTTCGTGCAGGCTGCGCTGCGCGAAGTCGTTCCACAGCGCCGTGTTGATCGTGCCGTCCGGATTCATCGCGAACGAACCGTTCGGGACGGCATGCCCCGTATCCGTCGTGCCGACCACCGCGCCCTCGGCGGCCGCGATCGTCGCCGCGCCCGGCACGCCGCCGGCGCTCGCGACCTGCGTCGGGTCGTCATACGCGCCGCCTTGCCAGCCGCCACCGCCGAGATTGTGGATCCGGTGATTCCAGTTCGCCGGCGCAGGCAGCCAGATCTCCATGCCGATGCCGGCCGACGTCGACGGCGCGCCTGCCGGCCCCGCGTGACCGGGGCCCACGTTCAGCTTGACGAGACACAGGTCGCTGCCGGCCACCGGTGTCGCGGACGTGGCAGCCGATGCCGTCAGCACCAGCGGATCGCCGGCCTTGAACGACTTCACGGCGATCACCGAGGTGTTCGCGTCCGGCGCGAAGCGCGCCTTCATCGAGTCGTTACATTCCAGCGCGACGGACGTCGTGCCGCTTCCCGACGCCTCCACGTCGTGATCGTTACAGCCGGACAACGCCAGCGTGCCTAGCGCGGACGCGACCGCCAACGCACCCACACGCCATGCACGGCGACTGCCGTTGCCGCTTGTCGTCGAATTCATATTGCCCCTCCGTCTTCTCTCGAGTTATTTGCGTTGATGAAAGCGATCGGCTCAGAACATGTGCCGGATGCCGGCCATCACGCCAACCTGGTTTTGCCCCGGTGCGGGCGTCGTGCCGCCCCCACCCGCGCTGATCGTGAACGCGGCATGCGCGCTGTTGGCGAGGTACGCGCCTTGCAGATAGACGGCCGTCTGCTTCGACAGGAAGTAGGTGCCGCGCAACGCGCCGAGCGTCGCGCGCGCATCCTGGCCCGATACGTTGACGTGATAGACGCCGCCGTCGACGAGGAAGGCCGGCGTCACGTAGTAGTTCGCGGTGAGGTAGAACAGGTTCGAATGCACGTTCGGACCGCCCGACGAATCGGTGTCGACCCAGCGGCCGATCCAGCCGCCGCCGATCTTCACGCCGAACGCGTTGACGTAGCCGTTGACCTGCGCGCGATCGTCCTTGTCGCCGTTCGACGTCAGCGGCATCGGCTTGACGCCGTCGAAGAAGTTCGCGGCCGCCGTCGCGCCGCCGCCGCGTTGCTCTTCATACGAAGCGGCCGCGCCGAACGACGTCGAATCGTATTTGAGCATCGCCGACCACAGCCGGCACACGGTCGTTTCGCCGGGCGTCGGCCCCGCGCATGTGCCTTGCCCCGGCGAGTTGCCGGTCCCGGCCGAATCGCGGCCGAACGAATACATCGCGCCGGCCGTCAGGCCGCCGAACTTGCCGCGCCATGCCACCGCGTTGTCGGCGCGCCCGTTCGGGATATACGCGTCGAGGGACGGCAAGCCATAGATGTTCGGGCCGAGCAGGTCGGAATCGAGCACCGCGTAATACGTCATCGTGTACTGGCGGCCGAACGACAGCGTGCCGTACGGGCTTTCGATCCCCACCCAGCTTTGCCGGCCGAACAGCCGACCGCCTTGCCCCATCGTGCCGCTGCCGACGTTAAAGCCGCTCTCCAGCGCGAACACGGCCTTGTAGCCGCCGCCGAGA
The DNA here is from genome assembly GCF_029962485.1 of Burkholderia cepacia. Classification (NCBI taxonomy): domain Bacteria; kingdom Pseudomonadati; phylum Pseudomonadota; class Betaproteobacteria; order Burkholderiales; family Burkholderiaceae; genus Burkholderia; species Burkholderia cepacia. The sequence continues at coordinate 308,876 of NZ_CP073639.1, read as the reverse complement.
TCCTCCGACCCGCGCAGCCCCCACCGCGACGGCAGTTCACCGGTGACGGACGGCATCCGGACGATGCCCTTGCCTTCCGCGTTGGCGTGCGACACATACTCGACGCCCGTATCGATGACGCCGTACAGCGTCACGCTGCTTTGCGCAAAACCAGCCGTCGTGAATCCAAGCAAAGCTCCGCCTACGAGATGCTGAAATCTCATTCCGTCTCCAAATGTTGATATGGGTATTTCTTGTTGATTTGGATTACTGATCAGTAACCGGGTATTTCGAAAAAAATGACCGAGCCGGATCATCGCGTGGTGACAGTCGAGCATCGACGCGCTTTCGCTCGACTCGCCGCGGGCTTCCGGCCAAAGGGGATGTGATCGGGGGGCGTCTCCTTGTTGCATTGTTCCGTTCGGCTTTGCAACCTGTTTGCGGCGATAGTAGCGACCGCAAAATGACCAGTCCAACACCGAATGGGTATCGGTTCATATCTGCGAGGTATGCATCGCCATGCCGCCCTCCTTTGGTGCATCGATTGCAGTCATGCATTAAAAATCGATCTGCAAACCGAACTAATTTTTACGAAATTCCAGTCACGCCGTCGCCTCCCTGCCTTAGAATCGACATAACCCATTCGCGCCTCGCGCCCTCATCCCCCTCCCCACTCGACGGCAACGAACATGGAGCTACGCCATTTGCGCTATTTCGTCGCTGTCGCGGAAGAGCGCAGCTTCACACGCGCCGCACAAAGGCTTCACATCGCTCAGCCGCCGTTGAGCCGGCAGATCCAGCAACTGGAACAGTTGCTCGGCGCGTTGCTGTTCGAGCGCGAATCACGCCCGCTGAAGCTCACCGAGACCGGCCGCTTCTTTCACCAGCACGCGGTGCAGTTGCTCGCTCAAACAGCCGAACTCGAATCGATGACGCGGCGCGTCGGCAAGATCGAGCGCAGTCTTTCGGTCGGCTTCGTCGGCTCGACGCTGTACGGGATGCTGCCGAAAGTGATTCGCCGCTATCGCCAGCTGCATGCGGAAGTCGAGCTGAGCCTGCACGAGATGTCGACGATGGATCAGATCAAGGCGCTCAAGGAAGGCCGCATCGACGTGGGCTTCGGGCGCATTCGCCTCAACGATCCGAGCGTGCGCCGCGTCGTGCTGCGTGAGGAGCCGATGATCGCGGCGCTGCCGCTCGGCCACCGGCTGTGCGCAACGAACGCGCCGCTGTCGCTGCACGACCTGCTCGGCGACACGCTGATCGTGTTTCCGAACGCGCCGCGCCCGAGTTATGCGGACCAGGTGCTCGCCGCGTTCCATGACCGCGCGATCAAGCCCGCACGCGTGCTGGAGACGCGCGAGCTGCAGGTTGCGCTCGGTCTCGTCGCGGCCGGCGAAGGGGTGTCGATCGTGCCGAAGAGCGTGTACGGGCTGAAGCGTGACGACGTGTCCTACCAGGAACTGGACGACGCGCGGCTCGTGTCGCCGATCATCATGAGCATGCGCATGCTCGACGAATCCGACGACATCGAACGCATGCTGCGGCTCATCTACGACCTGTACGACGAACACGGCATGGCGTACCTGCCTCCGGCCTCGCAGGACCGCTCGGAAGCCGGACCGTGATGCAACGTCGCGGTCAGTCCCGCAGCACGGCCACCGCCTTGATCTCGACGATGTAACCGGGCGAGCCGCCCAGCATGTGCGCACCGACCGCCGTCCATGCCGGCTTCGGATGGGCGTCGAGGTAGCGGTCGCGTACCTGCATGAACAGCGGCAGGTCGCGCATGTCGGTATGGAAGGTCGTCAGGTCGACCACGTCGTTGAACGACGCGCCGGCCGCCTCCAGCACCTGCTTCAGGTTCTCGAACGCCTGCACGATCTGTGCTTCGCGCCCTTCGACCAGTTGCATCGCCGCATCGCGACCGATCTGGCCGGATACGTACAGCGTGTCGCCGACCCGCAGGCCCGGCGCGTAGCCGATTTTCTCGTACACCGCTTCCATTCCGGCCGGAACGATGGCTTTGCGATCACGCATGGATGTCTCCGTGACCGGCGTCGTGGCGCCGGCCGTCTGGTTGTCGATGAAGGCTGTCGATGAACGAAGGCAGGCGGCGCGCCGCTCAACCCGTATCGCCGCCCGCGACCGGCAGCACCGTGCCGGTGATGTAGCTGGCCTCGTCGGACGCGAGGAACAGGATCGGCGCGATCTGCTCGTCGAGGCTGCCGTAGCGCTTGAAGTACGTCGAGTCGGTCACCTGCCGCACGGCCTCGCCCATCCACGCCTGTTCCTGTGCGCTGTCGCCGGCCGCATTGCGCGGCACGCGACGCGGCGGCGCACTGGTGCCGCCCGGCGCGGTGGCCACGACGCGGATGTTGTGCTCCGCGTATTCCATCGCGAGTGCCGACGTCAGCGCGTTGACGCCGCCTTTCGCCGCCGAGTACGGCACGCGGCGAATCCCGCGTGTCGCGTTCGACGAGATGTTGACGATCGTGCCGCCGCCGCGCGCGAGCAGGTGCGGCAGCACCGCGTGGCAGGTATAGAGCGTCGGCATCAGCGAACGGCGGATCTCCGCGTCGATCTGGGCCGGCTCGAATTCGGCGAACGGGCGCATACGGATCGCGCCGCCGACGCCGTTGATCAGGATGTCAATACCGCCGAACGTCTGCACCGCGTACGCCATCGCCGCGTGCGCGCCTTCGTAGGTTTCGAGATCGGCGACGAAGCCTGCCGTCTCGCCGCCGGTCGCCTCGGCCGCCACCTCGGCGACGAAATCCGCGCGATCGACGAACAGCACCTTGCCGCCCTCGGCCGCCGCACGCAGCGCGACGCCTCGGCCGATACCCTGCGCCGCGCCGGTGACGACGACGACCTTGCCGGAGAATCGTTGCATGGTCATGCCGCCTTTGCCGTGACGTTGGGGGTGAACTTCTCGTAGTGGAAGCTGTTCGGCTTCACGCCTTCGTCGTCGAAATACTTGCGCACCGCGTCGACCATCGGCGGCGGCCCGCACAGGTACACGTCGACGTCGCCGTCGTTCAGCGCATCGGACGGGATGTGCTGCGTGACCCAGCCCTTGCGCGGATGGTCCGACGCGGCATCCGCGATGACCGTCGCGAAACTGAAGTTCGGCAGTTTCGCCGCATACGCTTCGATCGCATCGACCAGCACGAGGTCGAGATCGCGCGTCACGCCGTAGATCAGATGCACCTTCTGCTGCGAGCCGCTGCGCGCCAGCACTTCGAGCATCGACAGGAACGGCGCGAGACCCGTGCCGCCGGCCAGGAACAGCAGCGGCCGCTGCACGTCGCGCAGGTAGAAGCTGCCGAGCGGGCCGTGCAGTTCCAGCGTGTCGCCCGGCTGCGCCGATTCGAGCCACGTACTCATCACGCCGCCGGGAATCTTCTTGATCAGGAAGCTGACCTTCGCGTCGGCTGGCGCCGACGAGAACGAATAGGAACGATGCTGGCCGCTCGCGGGCACGTCGATGTTCACGTACTGGCCCGGCAGGAACACGGGCGCGGCCGTGCCGACATCGAGCTCGAGCACGACGGCCGCATCGTTGTGCTGCTCCACCTTCGTGACCGTCGCGGCAAAGCCGCTCTGGCCGGTCTTGCACGCGACCGACGAAGTCGGCACCGCGATCACGCAATCGCTTTGCGGCACCATCTGGCACGTCAGCACGAGGCCGCCGTCCTTTTCATCCTCGGTGAGCGCATCGTCGATGTAGTCGTCGCCGAGGTCGTAGCTGCCGCTTTCGGCGCGGCACTTGCAGGTGCCGCACACGCCGTCGGAGCAATCCATCGGCAGGTTGATCTTCGCGCGGAAGGCGGCGTCGAGCACCTTCTCGCCGGCCTTGCAATCGATGAAGCGGGTTACCCCGTCCTCGAAATTCAGTGCAATCTTGTAACTGGACATGGTGTCACCTCCACTTCTTTTCATGACAAGGCAACGGGTGTCAGACGTGATAGACGTCGAGCACCTGCCGGATATAGTCGTTCTTCAGCACGATCTTCTTGTGCGAGATCAGCAGCGCATCGCCTGTTCGGCGCAACGTGACGAACATCGTGCCGAAGAAGTGATCGGTCACGCGGTATCGGTGGTTCAGCGTGTGAAAGTTGTAGCGCACGTCCACTTCGTCATCGCGCTCGGCCAGCACCTCGACATTCGTCACGTTGTGGCTGGTACGCGGCTCGGGCGTCGACGCGCCGCTGCGCTCGGTCTTGATCCGGAACACGCGATCCTCGAGGCCGCCGCGGTCCGGGTAGTACATCAGCGAGATCTGGCTCTGGTGATCGTCGGTCGGCCGGTCGTCGTCGTCCCACGCGGGCATCCAGTAGGTGACGTCTTCCGCATAGCAGGTCAGCCACTCGTCCCACTGGCGATCGTCGAGCAGGCGCGCTTCGCGATACAGCGCCGCGCAAATGGTCCGGTAATCGAAGCTCATGCCGCCACCTCCCCGCGTTCCTTCTTCAGCGCATCGCGCATCACATGCACCCAGTGTTCGTGCTGACACACGAACAGCCCTTCGTCCTCGCTGCGCTCGCCCGAGATGCGCGGGTTCAGCCCCATCCTCTTCGCGTTGTCGTCCGGCCCGTCGACCCACAGGGGCGCGCCGCGCGACAGGTCGTTCCACATCGCCGTGATGCCCGCATAACCGGCCTGGCACGCGCGGAACTCCTCGAGATCGTCTGCGGTGCCCATGCCCGTCACGTTGAAGAAATCCTCGTACTGGCGGATGCGGACCGTGCGGTCGGTTTCGCTCTCGCCCTTCGGCGCGAAGCAGAAGATCGTGACTTCGGTCTTGTCGACGCCGAGCGGCCGCACCACGCGAATCTGCGTGCTGAACTGGTCCATCAGGAACACGTTCGGATACACGCAGAGGTTGCGCGTCTGGTTCACGATGAAATCGGCCTGCACGTCGCCGACGCGCGCCTTGATCTCTTCACGGTGCTGATACACCGGCCGCACTTCCGGGTTCATCGTCTGCGTCCACAGCAGGATGTGACCGTTGTCGAACCCGTACACGCCCGCGACCGACTTGCTCCAGCTGTTCGCGTCGACGGCCTTGGTGCCGTCTTCCTTGCGGCGGCCCATCGTCGCCGCGTAGTTCCAGTGCACGGTGCTGACGTGGTAGCCGTCGCAGCCGTTTTCCATCTGCATCTTCCAGTTGCCTTCGTAGATGTAGGACGAGTTGCCGCGCAGCACTTCGAGCCCGTTCGGCGCCTGGTCGACGATCTGGTCGATGATCACGCGCGCTTCGCCGAGATAGTCCTCGAGCGGCAGCACGTCCTCGCTGAGGCTGCCGAACAGGAAGCCGCGATAGTTCTCGAAGCGCGCGACCTTCTTCAGGTCGTGCGAGCCGTGCGTGTTGAACTGCACCGGATACTCGGTCGTCTTCTCGTCCTTCACCTTCAACAGCTTGCCGGTGTTCGAGAAGGTCCAGCCGTGGAACGGGCACGTGAAGCTGCCCTTGTTGCCGTGCTTGCGGCGGCACAGCATCGCGCCCTTGTGCGCGCAGGCATTGATGACCGCGTGCAGTTCGCCGGTCTTGTCGCGCGTGATCACGATCGGCTGGCGGCCGATCCACGTCGTGTAGTAGTCGTTGTTGGCCGGGATCTGGCTTTCGTGCGCCAGGTACACCCAGTTGCTCTCGAAGATGTGCTTCATCTCGAGCTCGTACAGCTCCTCGTTCGTGAAGATGTCGCGGCGGCAGCGGAATACGCCGGCCTCCTTGTCATCCTGCACGGCGGTGGCGAGCAGGTGATCCAGTTCGTTGGCTTGGTCGATCGTGGCGGACATGTTGGCTCCTCCCATGCGCGTGCCGCGTCCTGCAAGCACGCTCGCATCGGTTTCGGTTGAATCTCGCGGGAACCCGGCCGGCGGCGGCGCATACGCGCCGCGCCGCCAGGCGGTTACGCCGTCGCGGCTGCGCGTGGGCGGTGGACGATCTGGTTGTCCTTGCCCTGCATCAGCGGCGTCAGCACGAAGTTGAACTCGATGTCCTGATACGCATCGGCCTTCATGCCGAGCGCCGTGCCGCCGGTCTTCGCGACCACCGGCGGAATCAGTTCCTCGCGCGTTGCATACGCGAAGTCATCCCAGATCAGCGGATCGCCGTCGATGTTGAACTGTGTCGTCAGCTTGCGGTGATCGTTGCTGTCGACGAAGAAGTGCACATGCGCGGGACGGTTGCCGTGGCGGCCGAGACCGTCCAGCAGTTGCTGCGTCGCGCCCTGCGGCGGGCAGCCATAGCCGACCGGCATCAGCGTGCGGAATTCGTACTTGCCGTCAGCGCCCGTCTTCACCGCGCCGCGCAGGTTGAAATCGCTCTGCTTGCCGGTCGGGTCGAAGTGCGAATAGAAGCCCTTCGAGTTCGCGTGCCAGCATTCGACCAGTGCGCCCGCGACCGGCTTGCCGTCGAGGCCCGTGACCGTGCCGTGGATCACGAGCGGGCCTGCACCTTCGTCCGCGTCGAGGTCGATCTTCGACACGCCGTCGCGCACCGGCGCGCCGGCCACATAAAGCGGCCCCTCGATCGTGCGCGGCGTGCCACCGTCGAGGCCGACGGCCTTGTCGGCCGCGTCCATGCGAATGTCGAGGTACTTCTCGAGACCGAGGCCGGCCGCGAGCAGCGCTGCTTCGCCATCCTGACCGAGCTTGTTCAGGTAGTTGACGCCGGCCCACACTTCGTCGGGCGTGATGTCGAGATCGTCGATCGCCTTGAACAGGTCGCCAAGCAGGCGCAGCACGACCTGCTGCGTACGCGCGTTGCCGCCCTTCGTGTTGTCCGCGCCCGCGTTCGACGCGGCCTTCAGCAGGTCCTGCACTTCCCGGGTTTCGAAAACTTTGACGCTCATGATGGTGTCTCCACGTGTATTTGGGGGGAATGACGGCTGTGCCTGACTCGGGCTACCGCACGACTCTCGTGAGTCCGTCGCGGGTGAAACGCCTAACTTTGTCTTCGTCGAGCTCGATGCCGAGACCGGGGCCGTCCGGCACGGTCAGTTCGAAGTCGCTGTAGTCCAGCGGCTGCGTCAGGATCTCTTCGGTGATCAGCAGCGGCCCGAACAGTTCGGTGCCCCACTGCAGGTTCGCGAAGCTCGCGAACAGGTGCGCGGATGCAACCGTGCTGAACGCGCCTTCGAGCATCGTGCCGCCGTACAGCTCGATGCCCGCGGCATCGGCGATCGCGGCCACGCGCTGCGCGGCAAAGAGGCCGCCGCTCTGTTCGATCTTGATCGCGAACACGTCCGCGCCGTGATGCTTCGCGATCTCGAACGCGCTGTCGGGGCCCTGCAGGATTTCATCGGCCATCAGCGCGACCGGGAAGCGGCGCATCAGGCGTGCCAGCGCTGCGGCCGAGGCCACCGGCTGCTCGACCAGTTCGCAACCGGCGTCGGCCAGCGCCGGAATCGCGCGCGCGGCCTGCGTTTCGCTCCACGCCATGTTCACGTCGACGCGCACCGATGCGCGATCGCCGACGGCCTTCTTGATCTCGGCCACGTGCCGGATATCCGTCTCCGGCGACTTCGCGCCGATCTTCAGCTTGAACACGTTGTGGCGGCGCAGGTCGAGCATCCGCTCGGCTTCGGCGATGTCGGTGGCCGTATCGCCCGACGCGAGCGTCCACGCGACCGGCAGGCGATCGCGCCGGCGGCCGCCGAGCAATTCGCTGACCGGCACGCCGAGCCGCTTGCCGTGCGCGTCGAGCAGCGCGGTTTCGAGCGCGCTCTTCGCGAAATGATTGACCTTTGCGAGCTTGCCGAGGAACGCCATCAGCGTCTGGACGCGCGTCGCGTCGCGGCCGACGATCGCCGGTGCGAGGTACGCATCGATCGCGAGCTTCATCGCTTCGGGGCTTTCCGGGCCGTAGGCCATGCCTGCGATCGTCGTGCCTTCGCCGAGGCCCGTCACGCCGTCGCTGCAGAACACCTTCACGAGCATCAGCGTCTGGCCGTGCATCGTGGCCACCGACAGCTTGTGCGGGCGGATCGTCGGCAGATCGACGAGGCGGGTTTCAATGCGTTCGATGGTGACGGAGGACATGGGGCACGCTGCTTGGGGGGTGTTCATGGAACGGATTTATACGCCCCGGCCAAAACCACCGTCCAATACTTTTGGGTGGGATTTTTGATACCTTGGAGGTATCGAAATCACGCTCATCACGGGAAATACTGCGGTGCGCCATACCCGTTTTGGCTAGGTATACGGGCTGAGAGGCTTGATGGGGCGCGGTTGTGCGGGTTCGGGGGATCGTTTGGGCGGGGGCGCACAGCGGCGGCTTGTGGCAGCGGGAAAACCGGCCGAAACCGGCGGCCTGCGGAGTCGATCAGGGTTTTCCTGATGGGAAAAATGGTGGGGCTGGCCGTCCGGCCTTCAGGTTCGGCGTCGGTTTTCGCGAACAATCGGAAGGAATTGGGTGGGCGGATATCGACGTTTGTTGTCGATGCCCGTTGTTCGTCAGAAGCTGATGGGTACTATCGGCCAGAAGGAGTCATTCATCCGCACCGTCGGTCAGGCACTCGGGCGTCGGTTCCTCTCAGGAACCGGTCATTTAATTCGCAATCGCGAAGTGTTGCTTGTTGGCCATGGCCGACCTGGGGCTGCAGCGTGCTTCACGGACGTTTGCTCCACGGCAGCCACGAATTTCCGGTTTCACCGCAAGCCTAACGCCACCGGGCACAGCTGCTCGATCTGCTGGCTAAAGTCACCGGCTGATCGCGACACTCACAAATTACCAATGTGGTGACCAAGGTTCAGCTCGAATTCACCTGCCTTACCAATACCCCGCTCAAGCAGCTTGGGCATACGCTCGCGTGCACCCGGCCAGCCAAAAGCCTTGAAGAAAGTATTTTCGGTGGCCTGGAGCTGCGTATCGTCGGGCAAGCCAATCTGGTTGATCGTTGTTTTGCAGGTGCTCAGCGCCTGCTTATCGAACGACAGAATGCGCTGGACGAAGTTGTCGACAAATGCATCGAGTTGAGCGTCCGGAATGGCGCGGTTGATCCAGCCGTACCGCTCTGCCGTTGACGCATCGAAGTCATCCGCACCGAGAATGATTTCGAGCGCTCGCGCTCGTCCGACCAGAAGCGGTAAACGTTGTAATGCGCCGCCGCCTGGGATCAGGCCAGTCCCAACCTCGGGTTGACCAAAAATAGCGCGCTCTTGGCTCGCGAAGCGAATGTCGCACGCCAAGGTGAATTCGCTTCCGCCGCCGCGAGCCCTGCCGCGGATAACGGCGATGCTAATGACATCACTGTGCGCGAGCCGGGTTGCGGCATCGATCCAGCGCGGTGTTCCGAAACGGCTGCGTGGCTCGGCAGTGCTGTAGTGGGCAATGAAGAAATCCGGATTTGCGCTCTCGATGGTTACCACCTTGAGCGACGGGTCCGTTTCGATCTCGCCGACGAGATCGTAGAACTCGTCGTACATGGCATCGGTAAAGGCATTGATCGGGGGATTGTCCAGCGTGACCCGCCAACGTCCGTGAGTTGTCTTGTCGACAGTGATTTTCTTTTGGACGTCGCTCATGGTGCCTTCTTCAATAAGCAGATCATCTTGATGACTTATCCCATCGGCCTGCGATTGCTTTCCGTTCGATATCTTTTCCGTAGAGCGGAGCTTCTTCCGAGTTGTGCAGGCTAATTGCCTTACCAGCGAACGCTCGAGCCTGTTCAAGCGTAATTCCGCGCTTCTTGAGTGCGTCGAGATAACCTGGCGCGACATGAAGCTCGATGCGGTTCGTGAACTTGGTGGTCATCGCATCGACAGATTCTGCGATGAACTCCCAGATGACGATCACCTTAGTCCGATCATCAATCGTCGGACCGATTGAATCGGACACGGATACCAGCCGGCAATGCGATCTTTCGGAGATGTCCTCGACGTAGTGCTGAATCATGAGATTTCCTACGTGCTCGACATTGATGGACATACGTTTGCCGCCTACGTGCAGTGTTGATCCGCCTGCTATGTGTGCCGTTGAGCATGCCTGATATTCCGCATCGGTCAACGTAAACACCCATTCGGTAAGGTCAATCCTTCCGAGCGGCGCATGGATGGTGGCTTCAACCACGGACGTCGCAATCAAACCATCACTTTTCTCGGCTTCGCTCATCTCGGCTATTCCTTGGACGCGCTGGTCAGTTTCTCGATGAGTTCCGCAGTCGAAACAATCCCGCTCGCGTACTGTGGCAAGTTGAATTTGAGCGACGCGTCCATTTCCGCGAAGCCGAAACTCCCGATCGCGTCCTTGACCAGCGTCACCTCGTAACCCAGTTCGGCAGCAAACCGGACCGTCGACTCGATGCACGTATTGGCACGCAAGCCAACCACGATCACCTTGCGCACGCCGTATTTCTTCAGCAGGAGATCGAGATCGGTATTCGCGAAGCCACTCGACATCCAGTGTTCCTGGGCCACCACGTCGCCGGGTTTCGGTTCGAAATCCGGATGGAAGCATCCGCCCCAGGTGCCCTCCGCAAACACACGATGATTGGCCGCACCGGCTTGTACGGGCGGCATCGTTTTCCATTGCGCATACGTATCCGTTTCGCGCCATCGGTGGTGGGGCGCGATGAATACTTGTATGCCGTGGGACCGGGCTGCCGCCAGAATCTGACGCATGTGCTCGACCACATCGAGCTTTGTAAGCGTCTCTTTGCTGAGCTGATACAGTTTTCCGCCTTCCGACAGAAAGTCGTTGTACGGATCGACGATCAGCAATCCCGTCAGTTCGGGTTCGTAGGTCAGGTCAGTCACTTAACACTCCTGGTCAAGAGTCAGATGTTTGCAAGATGACGGTGCAGAAATGCCTCCGTTCTGCCATTGGCCAGGGACGCGGCGGCAGCGTCGTAACGCGTCCCGCTATGTCGGGCAAAAGCGTGGTAACAGCCGATGTAAGTGAAAAATTCAACATTGGGACGGCTGCCGAGCGCTTCCTTGATGCTCAGTTGCGCTTCCGGGGTGACAAACTCGTCCTGTTCGCCCACGTGCATGATCATCGGCGCGGTGAGGCCGGCACGCTCACCCAGGAAGCGCTCGGTCTGCCCGCCGTAGTACCAGGCTGCCGCATCGACGTGGCTGCGCGCGGCCGTCAGGTAGGTCATGAGTCCGCCGAGGCAGAAACCCATGACGCCAACCTTGCCGTTACACCCCTGGAGGGCACGAGTCTCAGCGACGACCGCGGCGATATCGCGCACGCCACGGTCGAAGTCGTAGTGTTCGTACAGCGCCAGCCCCTGTTTCCACTCTTCCGGGCTCCACGAATGCAGGTCCAGCCCTGGCGCTTCGCGCCAGAACAGCTCGGGAGAGACGGCGATGAAACCCTTGCCGGCCAGCTCGTCGCAGGTGGCACGCAGATCGGCGTTGACGCCGAAGATCTCCTGAAGCACGACGACCGCCGGCGCGGGCGAATGATCGGGATACACCACGTAGGCATTGAGGGCCCCATCGGCGACCTCGACCTGCATCGATTGTCTGTACATTGCACCGTCCTCTTTGGTGTGCCGTCACGCCCTTTGACAATGAAGCGGTCATTCACTGAAATCAGCTTCAACGCGAGAACGACTCGTTGACCTGGACGCCGTTGGCAGCCTCAATGATGAGTTGGGCTGTCTCCTTGGCGTGAGACATGTAAGCCACATGACTCGACTTCACTTCGATCGTCTGCGCGTTCATGCGTTTCGCCATCATGCGCTCCTGGTCGGGGTTGATGGACCTGTCTTCGGTGGCCACCATGTACCAGGCAGGCTTCGACTTCCAGGCAGGGTTGGTCACCTTGTGGGTGAAGGAGTCGGCGGAGATCAGCACCTGTGACGCGGCCATGAAGGCGGTTTGCGCTTCGGGAAGATCCGCCGCAAAGTCTGCGTGGAACGCGGCTGGATCAATGTAGAAGTAGCCATCATCGGTCGCCTTGATCCCTGTCGTGGCTGGCGGCAGTTCCTCCTCGATGGAGGCGCAGCTTTCTCCGGTGTCCAGACCGAACGCGGCGATATAGACAAGGGCTGCCACCTGCGGATGGTTCCCGGCTTCGGTAATGACCGCCCCGCCGTAGCTGTGGCCGACCAGGACCACCGGGCCAGGCTGCCGATCAATCACGGCCATCGTAAACTTCACATCCTCGGCATACGATGTCTCCGGATGTTGAACGACGGCGACCGTATAGCCTTCTTTCCGGAGGATGTTGAAGACGGGCTCCCAGCCCGAGCCATCGGCAAAAGCACCGTGGACCAACACCACGTTCTTGACTGCCTGCTTCATGACGCCTCCTTGTCTCACCGGTTTCTGCCTTGATCGGAGCGGGTCGTTAATTCGTTTGTCGGCGCCCAGGGATCTTGGCAAACTTTGCTTGGCGAATCGATGTTTCAGATCCATCACACTGTGGCGCCACCAGCATAGTCAGGGAGGGTGCGCAATGCCGAGAGTCGAAAGTGACAAAGTGGAGGGCAAAATTGCCATTCGGCCGCTCCCCCAAAAGACGAGCATCGGGATACTTGTCTACGGAGGGGCCAGACTCGCGGCGGTCCACGGCCTCACTGACCTGTTCGAGGCCGGCAACCACTACAGCGCAAAATTCGGTGGAGAACATCCGGCAACGCTGGAAGTGAGTCACTGGAGAGCGAACCCGGATACAGCGCAACCGGAGTGCGTTTTTACGTCGCACGGGGACAACCCAAGCCAACTCGATTGCCTGATCATTGCGCCCACCATTGATATCGAACAGCGGACGGCGGAAACCGAGCATCTCCTTGGCTGGGTAAAGAAGCAGCACGCCTCGGGTACCCTCCTCTGTTCAGTATGCGGGGGCGCATTCATGCTCGCCCGCACCGGCATGTTGAACGGCAGATCAGCCACTACGCATTGGAGTTATGCGCAGGCACTCGCGAACGGGTTCCCCGAACTCTCCGTCAATTCCGACGAGCTCATCATCGATCTGGGCGACGTCATCACGGCCGGCGGAGTCCTGGCGTGGGTCGATCTGGGGCTGCGATTGGTGGATCGCTATCTTGGGCCGATGGTCATGGTGAAGACCGCCCAGTATTTTCTCGCCGACCCGGCCGGCCGCCAGCAACGCTTCTACGCGAACTTTTCACCCTCGCTGCATCACGGAGACAAAGCTGTCCTGGACGTTCAACTCTGGCTTCAGACGACTCACGCCCAAGCGGTCACGGTCGAGCAAATGGCCGCCAAAGCGCAGTTGGGAAATAGAACTTTCTTGCGCCGCTTTCAAAAGGCGACCGGCCTCAAGCCTACCGAATACGCACAACGCCTGAAGATACAGAAGGCGCGGGAGCTTCTGGAGTTCACGACCTTGTCCATCAAGGAGATTTCCTGGAAAGTGGGGTATGAGGACACCGGCTTCTTTCGCAAAACCTTCGAGAAATTCGTCGGTCTGGGGCCTGTCGATTATCGACGCCGGTTTGGGACTGGCAGTCGAGCGGCGCTTGGCACTGTCTAGGCGCCGCAAAATAGAGTCAATAGCACGGCCCCGGCGACATCGATCTCAACAGAGGAAGTGACAAAAATTGGCGTGTGCCTCGTGGAAGCCTATATAAATCGATGAAGTAGCATTCCTTTACATTGCGGATGCAGAGTTCATCCCGCTCCAATACCGGCATTAGGCCAACAGCTAGCCTGCGAACCGGACGTACCGAGCGTCCGATCCAGCCCGGAAGTGGCCATCGCCACGCCAGGAGTGCGAACGACGGTTACGGGTCGCTAACTACCGCTCCGACGAAGCCTGAGCGCAGGCGTCTTGCCCCAGATTTACGCGCTAAGCCTTCAGACTTAGCGCACGCCGCACTACCCCAGCAATAACCTGCCGTGTCCCCACACGACGTGCGCCCCCCCCCCCCCACAACGACTGTTCAGTTTCCGCACACAAAATCGCAGACGCCCCCCACCCCACGCGCCCTCCGCGGGTGGGAAAAAACCCGGATAGCCCCGCTTCGCCGCACCCGCCTACCCTCGCGCACATGCCGGTCGACGCCCAGGCAAGAACCCCGACCCGGCCGATCCGAATTCCTCAGGAGCGTACATGGTTAGCAGCAGCAACACCGCACTGTTCGACACCGACATCTGGCGCGGCAAAACCTTCAACGGACGCTGGCACGCAAGCGCGCACGCGGCCGACGTGATCGAACCCGCGACCGGCGCCACGCTCGGCCGCATCGGCGTCGCCGACAGCGCGGCCATCGCCGAAGCAGCCGCCGCCGCACATCGCGCACAGCCCGCATGGTTCGCGCTGCCATACGACGAGCGCGCGGCGGTGCTACGTCGCGCGGCAGCCGTCGCCGAAGTGCATTTCGACGCGATCGTCGACTGGCTCGTGCGCGAAAGCGGCTCGACGCGCGCGAAAGCGTCGTTCGAAACCTCGATTACGATCAAGGCCCTGCACGAAGCAGCCGGGCTGCCGTCGCGCGCGGCCGGCGAAGTACTGCCGTCGGCGGCCGGCCGGCTGTCGCTCGCACGCCGCCGCCCGCGCGGCGTGGTCGGCGTGATCTCGCCGTTCAACTTCCCGCTGTATCTCGCAATACGTGCGGTCGCGCCGGCGCTCGCGCTCGGCAACGCAGTCGTGCTGAAACCCGATCCGCGCACCGCCGTGTGCGGCGGCGTCGCGATCGCGCGCGTGTTCGAGCTTGCCGGCTTGCCCGAAGGCGTGCTGCACGTGCTGCCCGGCGACGGCGCAGCCGGCGCGGCGCTGGTCGCCGATCCGCACATCGCGATGATCCAGTTCACAGGCTCCACCGCGGCCGGGCGCAAGGTCGGCGCAGCGGCGGGCCACCATCTGAAAAAGGTGTCGCTCGAACTCGGCGGCAAGAATTCGCTGATCGTGCTCGACGATGCCGACCTCGACCGCGCCGTTGCCAACACCGCATGGGGCGCGTATTTGCATCAAGGCCAGATCTGCATGGCGACCGGTCGCGTGCTCGTGCAACGCGCCATTCACGACCGCTTCGTCGCGAAGCTCGTCGAGAAGGCGCAAAGCCTGCGCGTCGGCGACCCGGCCACCGGCGACGTCGGCCTCGGCCCGCTGATCGACGCCGCACAACGCGACCATGCGGCGAGCACGGTCGACGCGGCCCGACGCGCGGGCGCCCGCGTCGAGACGGGCGGCGGCCATCGCGGCCTGTTTTTCGAGCCGACCGTGCTGAGCGGCGTCGCGCCGGGCAATCCGGCGTTCGACGAGGAGATCTTCGGGCCGGTCGCGATTGTCGTGCCGTTCGATACCGACGAAGACGCGATCGCGCTCGCGAACCGGACCGAATACGGGCTGTCGATGGCGATCCTGTCCGCTGACGTCGGCCGCGCGCTGAGAATCGGCGAGCGCCTGAACACGGGGCTGCTGCACATCAATGACCAGACGGTCAACGACGAGGTGATCAACCCGTTCGGCGGCGTCGGCGCCTCGGGCAATGGCTCGAGCATCGGCGGTGCGGCAAACTGGGAGGAATTCACACAGTGGCAGTGGCTGACGATCAAGGGCGATGCGCCGCTGTATCCGATTTGACGAGGAGACCGACCATGTACACCGAAAACGATACACGCGCCGTCACCGCGGCCGTCGCGCGCGCCGCCGGCGCGCCCTTCTCGATCGAAACGGCACGCATCCGCGCGCCGCGCGGCGACGAGGTGCTGGTGCGCGTCGTCGCGACCGGCTTGTGCCATACCGACCTGATCGTGCGCGACCAGTACTACCCGGTACCGCTACCGGCCGTGCTCGGTCACGAAGGCGCCGGCGTGGTGGAGGCGGTCGGCCCGAATGTGAAGACGCTCGCCGCCGGCGACCACGTCGTGCTGACCTACGGCGCGTGCGGCCACTGCGCATCGTGCGCCGGCGGTCACGGCGCGTATTGCCGGCAGTTCTTCGCGCTGAACTTCGGCGGCGCCGATGCCGACGGGCAGACGGCCATCCGCCACGCGGCCGGACAACCACTGCACGATCATTTCTTCGCGCAGTCTTCGTTCGCGAGCTATGCGCTCGCACGCGAGAACAACGCAATCAAGGTGCCGAAGGAAGCGCCGCTCGAACTGCTCGGCCCGCTCGGCTGCGGGATCCAGACCGGCGCGGGCGCCGTCATCAATTCGCTCGCGGTGCGCACCGGCAGCAGCTTCGCGAGCTTCGGCGCCGGCGCGGTCGGCATGAGCGCCGTGATGGCCGCGCGCATCGCCGGCGCCACCACCATCATCGCCGTCGACATCGTGCCGTCGCGGCTCGCGTTGGCGCTGGAGCTGGGCGCCACGCACGCGATCAACAGCCGGGAAGTCGACGTCGTCGACGCGATCCGCGAGATCACCGGCGGCGGCGTCGACTACGCGCTCGAGTCGACCGGGCTGCCGGCCGTGCTGTCGCAAGGGATCGACGCGCTCGGCTCGCGCGGTACGATGGGCGTGGTCGGCGCGCCGAAGCTCGGCACGAAGGCCGAATTCGACGTGAACAGCCTGCTGCTCGGCGGCCATACGATCCGCGGCATCGTCGAAGGCGACAGCGTGCCGCAGACGTTCATTCCGCAACTCGTGCAGCTGCACCTGCAAGGCCGGTTTCCGTTCGACCGGCTGGTGAAGTTCTATCCGCTCGAGCAGATCAACCAGGCCGCCGAGGACAGCAGCAAAGGCATCACGCTCAAGCCGATCCTGCGGTTGCCGCACTAGAGGCAGGCGCCGCCGGCCGCCCGCCGATGCCAAGCGGCGCCACACGACGGGCACCCTTGCCGGGCACGAAAATACCCGGCTTCGGGCACCGGGCTATATTACGCATTCGCGCGACACGCCGGGCCGGCACGCCCGGCCCGACCATTCGACCTCACATGGAGCGCAGCGTGAACACGGCCCCTGAATCCCCTGCACGACCGGTCGATCTCGACCGGCTCCGCGCCCGCTTCGCCGCGGGCGAGCCGCTGCCGGAAACGGCGTTGCCGGCCAGCGTCGCGCGCTCGTGGTTGCGCTCGCGCGATGCCGGGCTGCGACCATGGCAAACCGCGCGTTATGAAATGCAGCGCGAGCGCGACGAATCGCGCGCGGACCGGCGGCTCACCCGCTGCGTCGCGCAGGAGATCGAGCCGCTGTGGGCCGCATTCGGCGGTACCGAATGGACGATCATGTGCGTCAATCCGCACGGCACGATCGTCCATGCGCGGCGCAGCCCGCAATGCGACGACGCGCTGCTGACGCCGATCGTGGCCGGGCGCCGGATTGTCGAGCCGAACATCGGCACAACCGCGCCGAGCTGCGTGATTCACGATGGCGCCGAGGCCATCGTCGCGGGCGCGCAGCATTATCTCCACGAGTTGTCCCGGGTGTTCTGTCTCGCGGTGCCGCTGGTGGGTTTCGACGGCGAAGTGATCGGCGCGCTCGACATCACCGGAGTCGGCAAGCGCAACGTCGTGCAGTTGCGCGAACAGTTTCGTCACGCGGCGCTGTCCGCCGAGCAGCGTCTGTATGCGCTGCTGCGCGACTGCCATCTGCTGCAGGTCCAGCATGACGCGCGCTGGCTCGGCACCCCGCTCGCCGGCGTCATTGCGCTCGACGAAGCGGGCCGCGTGCGCGCGGTGAGCCGGCTGGCGCGCCGGATGCTCGACCTCGCGGCTGCCGGGCCGGTGGCCCCGTACGATCTCCGACAACTGTTTCCCGGCGCGACGCCCGTGCAGCAGCGTCGTTTGCTGATACCGGCACGCACGCCGCAGCGGATCGCGCGCGACGATGGTAGCCATGTATGGGTGCGCACCCTGCGTGCGCCGCTCGACCGGGCGACGATGGCGCGCCATGCCGATGTGCTGGAGGATGCCGCCGACGTGTGCCACGCGGCACCGGCCGCCGGTGCCCAGGCGAGCCTGCACGAACAGTCGCTCGACGCTATCCGGCGCGCGCTCGACGAGCACGACGGCAATGTGTCGGCGGCCGCGCGGCGGCTCGGCATTTCACGCACGACGCTGTATGCGAAGCTTCGTCAGCTCGATGCGGCTGGGATCAGGCACGACGGACCGCATTGACGATTCCGGATGAAACGGGCCGTGTAGCGATTGCGCCTGGGCCTGTTCACGCTAATAAGCGGCTTGCTCTGGTCCCAAGCCACTGCCGGCCGCTCGTGAAGCCGCAACGCAATTTGCACGCTTAACCGTCACGACGCGCCGACGCCTGCCCAACCGCCCAGCCGGCCTTCCACCCCGAATCCGTCGTCCGGCGCCGGCAGCCGCCCGAGCACCCGTTCGACCTGCAGCGCGACCGCGATGAGTTCGCGATCGGTGCCGGCCGCGCCATCCAGCGCCAGGCCGACCGGCAGACCGGCCGCCGTCAGGCCGGCCGGCACGGTCATGCCCGGCACGCCGGCATTGCTGCCGGGCTCGGTGTTCCTGGTGTAGGTCTGGAACACCGAAACGGTCTCGCCGTTGTGGATCATCGTGTCGCCCGACGGGATCGGGCAGGCCGTCGCGATCGTGGCCGGAAAGGCCAGCGCATCGGCGCCACTGTCGGCGAGGCACTGCCGATACGCGGCGCGCGACCGCGTCCGCCGGTCGAGCGCGGTGCGGTATGCCGTTTCGCCGATGCCGTCGGGGCCGGTGATATGCCGGGCGATCCGCGCGACGTCCGGGCTCCCGACGTTCGCGACGATGTCGTCGACCGACAGGTCGTAACCGTTCTCGACCAGATACGCGTGCATCGACGCATGGAATTCATACATCGCGATGACGGCCGGCTCGTCGTCGAAAAACCCCGGATAGTCATTCAGGTCGATGTCGACGCATTCGAATCCCGCCTGCTCCAGCTTCGCCAGCGCGGCCTGCGCCACCGCGTCGACATCCGGTGCGAGGCCGCGCCAGAACGTCGTACGCGGAATCGCGAGACGCACGGGACGCGCCCCACTGCGCACCGGGGGCGCTAGCGACGCACTGTCGCCGGCCAGAATCGCGTCGAGCAGCGCGATGTCCTCGACCGACCGTGCCATCGGGCCGACGGTGTCGCGCGTGCGGGAAATCGGCGCGATGCCGCCCGACGGGTAGCGCCCCACCGTCGGCCGGAGGCCGACCGCGCCGCACAGCGCCGCCGGGATCCGGACCGAGCCGCCGGTGTCCGTGCCGAGCGCGGCCGGTACCACGCCGGCGCCGACCAGCGCGCCCGAGCCGCTGCTGCTGCCGCCCGGAATCCGGTCGAAATCGTACGGATTGCGCACCGCGCCCGTCACGCGGTTGTTGCCCGACACGCCGAACGCAAGCTCGTGCAGGTTCGCCTTGCCCGCGATCAGCGCGCCGTGCGCCAGCAGCCGCGCGACGACCGGCGCGTGCTGCGGCGGCACGCGGTCGTGCAGCGCCAGCGTGCCGTTGGCCGTAGGCAGGCAGGCGGTGTCGATGTTGTCCTTGATCGCGATCGGCAGGCCAAGCAGCGCGCGTGGGGCGGTCGACCTCGCGAGGTCACGGTCGCTGCGGGCGGCTTCGGCGAGCAGCCGTGCGTCGTCGACGCAGGTGAAACCGTTCAGGTAGCGCCAGCGCGCGTGCCGCTCGATCAACGCATACGCATATTCGACACAGGAAAACTCCCGGCGCAGGAGCGCCTGCCGGGCTTCGGTGAGCGTCAGGGAACCCAGGGTGGTCATGGTCGGCATGCCTCGTAACAGGGGGAATCGTTACAAGGTAGGGCGCACCGATTTTGACGCCCATCATCACAATGGACGACCCCGCGTGGCCCGCCGCGCGACCGGTCACGCCATCGCGGCCGCCAGGCTCGCCCGGTTGGCGACGCCCTTCTTCGCCATCACGCGCCGCAGATGCGTGCGGACCGTCGACAGCCCGATCCCGAGCGTGCGCGCGACGTCCTTGTCGGTGTAGCCGGCGGCGACGAGCCGCGCGACGTCGCTCTCGCGTTCGGTCAGCCCGGTACATGCACGCTGCCGCCTCAGCAGCGCACGCCGGAAAAACGGCTCGAGGCCGTTCAGCAGCAGCTTGTCGCGCTCGGTGAAGTCGGGCCGGCCTTGCGCACGCCAGATGCGCAGGTCGCCGACGTGCGTCGCGCCGTCGAACGCATAGACGTTGATCCCGTGGTGCATGCCGTCGCGGCTCAGGAAATCGCTGTAGAACGCGGTACGCTCCAGATCGCGGCGGCTCATCACCTCGTCGACGCAGGTCGCCACGCGGCGCGCGCGCAATTGCGGCGTGACCGGGTCGATATGCTGGAACCACGCTTCGTACCGCGCGATCTGCGACGGGTCGAGGTTGTACGAGAATCCGTTGCGCCAGAGCCCGGTTTGCGCGTCGCAATCGAACGATGCGGCGAAATCCGCACGCATCAGTTGCGTGATCTCGGGTAGCACGACGCTCCTCACGTCGACGATCGGCCCCAGTGCTTCCAGGCGGGCGACGATGTCGCCGAACAGCCGGAGTTCGTCCGGCGTGATCTCGGAGACGGAAAGGTTCATGATGCTGCCGCGACCGTCGCCTGCCATTGCGCGGCCACGCCGGCGTAATCGTTGACCTTGAAAGCCGAGCCGTCCTGGACATGAACCCAGCCGAGCGTGCGGCCGGCCAGCGGCTTGTCGTGGTCGTCCGTCGCAATCTTGACGATCGCATGCGCCCGGATGTGCACGACACCGTTCGGATAATCCGACGAAGGGTTCGCCAGCGTCACCGTCACGAACGGGCCGAGATCCTGCAGCAGTTGCGCGGCCGGCGGATTGTCGGCCATCAGCAGCGAGCCGCCCTTCACGCGATCATCCACGCGGATGGCCATGCTGTCCGGCCGCCGGTGTGCGGCGGTCGGCAGCGACATCCACAGCACGTGCGCCGGGTTGAGATAAACCACATCGGGATCGCCCATCGCGTCGCGGGTTTCAATCCGGGGTATCGGCATGCAGCGTCTCCAGTCGAATAGCGGGCACCGCGGGCGGGTGCGTCGGCACCATGATGATGCCGCAATATGTCGGCTTGCAACGTGCCCGTCGACGCATGGCGCGACCACCCGTGACCGGGAAGCCGCGCCACGCGCACGTCATTGCTTGGCCGGCGCGCCGATGCCGTCGATATCGGGCGCCCAGCCCGTCGGATTGGAGAACTTCAGCGTGTTGGCGCTTCCCTGCTTGAACGCGCCCGTCACCGTCAGCGTCGACACGTTCCCCCATCCGCCCGTCGACGGGAACGACACGGACACGGGTGCCGCGCCGTCGAAACTGAGCTGCGCGCTGCGCGCCGCCGAATCGCCGTTCACGTAGGCGATCACGACGCTATAGGTGCCGTCCGCCGCCACCGAGATGCCGTTGATCGTCAGCGTGCCGTTGCTGGTCCCGTCACCGTTGCCGATATAGCCGACGTCCTGCCCGCCCGAGCACGCGCCGCATGACGACACGCGCGCCGCACCGCCGAGCGTGTTGCCGGCCGCCTCGGCCTCGTAGGCCAGCGGCGGCGGCGGCGGAACCTTCACCGGGCCGGCCACCACGGCGATCGACGTCACGTCGGGCGCCGCGGTCGTGCCGCCGAGACCCGACAAAGTCAACGTGTTCGGTCCGGACTGCAGGTTGACGAAGACCGTCACCGTGCCGACGGCCTTGCCCGTGGGCGGAAACGCGAGTGTCGTGCCGTTGCCGCCGTTCGCACCGAGCTGTGCCTCGACGTTCTCCGTCCCGGTGTTCAGGTAGGCGATCTGCACATAACCGCCCACCGTTTGCGAGGTCACGTTATTGAACGTCACCGCGCCCAGACCCGTCACCTTCTTGCCGCTTGCACACGCCGCGCAGTCCGCAACCGTCGCGCCGCCCGACAGGGTGCCCGGCAGGTACGTGGTTGACGGCAGGTCCGTGCCGCTCAGCACGAGCATCACGGTGCCGCCGGCCGGCACACTCGCGACCGTGTAGGATCCGGTGGCCGCGCCGAGGTCCTTGTGCGCCCAGACGTCGCGGACGGCGGCCGAGGTGCCTGCGGCGAAACCCAGTTGCTGCCACGTGACCGTCATGTCGCTTGCCGCCGTGCCGTTGTTGAACAGCAGAACCGCGCGTTTGCCTGCGCCGGCCAGCAGCTTCGCCCACACCTGCTGCCCGTTGGCGTCCGCGACCTGCAGCCCCTGCAGGCCCAGCATGTCCTGGTCGATCGCGATTAGCTCGGGATTGGTGAGCAGGCTCACGGTGTCGCTCGACAGCGACTTCGACAGGTCGTTGCCGAGTATCATCGGCGCGCCGGCGATGGCCCACAGGTTCACGTGCGCAAGATCGTTCGCCGCCGTCATGCCCATGCCGGCCACCATCATGTCCGGATCGTTGTAGTAACCGGTGTGCTGGCCTTCGGGGTGATAGTTGCCGTTGAAGTTGCCAAGCACCGAGCCGAACTTCGGCACACCGCTCCCCGGCCCGTAGATGTCGCCCGTCGTGCGCCACGACGTCGCGATACCGGCGGCCCAGTCCCAGGGACCCAGGTTGTAGTCGGGATAGCCGCTTTTGCCGAGCGTGCCCCAGTCGCACATGTTCAGTACCAGCCGCTTTCCGGTGGCCAGATAGGCTTTCTGGATCGCCTGCGAGATCGCCGTGTAGGCTTGCTGCGGATCGTATCCGGCCGCGCTGCCGCCGCACCAGTCGACCTTGACGAAGTCATAGCCCCATTGCGCGAACTGCAGGAAATCGTGATCGTAGTGCGCGTAATCGCTGCCGACAAAATGCGTGCCGTTCGTGTTGCCGCAACCCTGCGGCCCGGAGTCGATATAGATGCCGGCCTTCAAGCCCTTGCCGTGAATGTAGTCGGCCATCGCCTTCATCCCGCCCGGCCACTGGTTGGTGGGATTGCCGTTCATGTCGACGTTGAGGATGAAGTTACCGTTCGCGTCACGCTTTCTCGACGTCCACCAGCCTTCGTCGATATTCACATACTGGTACTTGTTGCCCGTCGCGAGGTTCGCATTCAGCGCGGCCAGCCCGTCCGCCTGCGCCTTGATCGTATTGAAACTGACGTTTTCCTCGAGGCTGTTCCATGACGACCAGCCCATCGGCGGCGGATTCACCGCGATCTGCTGCAGTGCAGTCGGCGACGTACCCGTGGTGGTCGTGCTGCCGCCCGTCGTCGAGGTCGTGCCGGTCGCCGACGTGCTCGTTCCCGGCGACGAACCGACATCGTCGCCGCCGCATGCGGACAGGCCGATCGCCGTCGCCGCGAAACATATCATCAATATTCCTAAATGATTTGTACGCTTCATCTCCGTCTCCAGATTATTGTGAACGACGCACGTCGGATCAGCATCGTGCGCGTACGCAGATTAATGACGTTCGTTTCCCTGTTTCAATCTTTGCAGCACGCGGTCACATATTGGGAGATGACGGTTTTCCGGTGGCCAATCGCCTTGTCGTTAATGGTTTAAGTAATTGAGCGCAAAAACCCAATCTTTGGAAACTTGATCGACTGGACGGAAACAATTCGGATTGTTATTGCCGGTTTAACGCGAATCCGGACAGGTGTATCGCCCCGCCATGACCGGATTGGCGGCCGGACCTTCCGGCCGCCTCGCCTACCCCCGCGACGTTGCGTGCGCGAGCTTCGCCACCAGTTCGTCGTACACCACCCGGATACGCCGCGGCATCGGGCCGCGCCGCGGCCGATACACGTGCAGCTTCCACGGCTCGGGTTCGAGGCTCGGCAACAGGCGCACCAGGCGCCCCTTCCGGACGTGCGGCCTGACCAGGTACTCCGAGCATTGTCCGAACCCCACTCCGGCGCACACGGCCTCGATCTCCGCCTCGGTATCGTCCGTCAGATAGGCCGGCGACGACGGGACGAACTGTTGCTCTCCGCGAAAGATCCATGGCCACGCACGGCCGCTCGCGCGGTCGATCAGGCACGTCGCCGGCATCGCTTCGAGTTCCTTGCGGTTCCTCGGCTCGCCCAGCCGCTCGATCAGCGACGGCGCGCCCACGACCCACATCGGCAACGGCCCGACCATGCGCGCGACGAAGCGGTTGTCGCCGATCGCCCCGACGCGCACGCCGATGTCGATCTGTTCGTCAACCACCGGCGACGGCACGTCCGACAGCCGCAGGTCGGGCACGAGGCCCGGATATCGCTGCATCAGGTCGGTCAGGACCGGCTGCACGTAATGACGTCCCATGCCCGACGGCGCCGTGATCCTGACGATACCAGCCGGTTCGTCGACCTGGCCGGCCGCGGGCCCGAACAGCCCGTCGACGGTGGCAAGCGCCGCCTGCGCATCGCGTGCGAACGACTGGCCGAACGCAGTGATCCGGATGCTGCGGGTCGTCCGGTGAAACAGCGTTTCGCCGAGCATCTCCTCCAGTTCGCGCACCGCGCGCGTCACGACCTGCGGCGACACGCCGAGACGCGCCGCCGCCTCGCGGAACGTGGGCGCCGCGGCAGTCGCGGCAAAGACCTTGAGGAGATCGAGTCGGTTGAGCATGGCGAACCCTTCTGACGTTCCCGGAGCAACGCGTTTAATTCCGAAATCAGGAATTCTGAATGCGTGATTGTTCCATTTTATTGCGACGGTCGAGCGACCACAATGAGCACCAGACGTCGCATTGACGTGGATGGTCAACCCCTCAGGAGCAACGCATCATGAACGCAAGCACGCAAACCGCCCAACTCGTAGGCCGCGTCGCCGTGGTGACGGGCGCCAGTTCCGGCATCGGCCGTGCGTCGGCGATCGAACTCGCGCGACGCGGCGCGAAGGTCGTCGTCAGCGCCCGGCGCAAGACCGAACTCGATCGACTGGTCGACGAGATCGTGACGGCCGGCGGCGAAGCCCGCGCATTCGCCGCGGACGTCGCGAACGAAGACGCTCTGCGCAAGCTCTTCGATTACACGGTATCGACCTACGGTCGCCTCGACATCGCGTTCAACAATGCCGGCACGGAAGGCGTGTTCGCGCCGCTGCTCGAGCAGAATGCCGAGACTTTCGACAAGGTGTTCGAACCGAACGTGCGCGGCGTCTTCAACTCGATGAAGTACGCGGCCGAGATCATGCTGCGCCAGGGGTCGGGCAGCATCATCAACAACGCGTCGATGGGCGGCCTGATCGGCTTCGAGAATGCGTCGGTCTATATCGCGAGCAAGCACGCGGTGATCGGGATGACGAAGACGGCGTCGATCGAGTGGTTCAAGCGCGGCGTCCGCGTCAACGCGCTGTGCCCGGGGTTGATCGAAACGCCGTTCCATCATCGCGGCATCTGGCCGTCGGATGACGCGCAACAGGCGTTTGCCGCGTCGACACCGGCGGGGCGATGGGGCTCCGCCGAGGAAATGGCGACGATCGTCGCGTTTCTCGCATCGGACGATTCCAGCTATGTGTCGGGGCATGCGCTCGTGGCCGACGGCGGCTATTCGGTTGCATGACACGCCGGGCGCGATCCGCGGCGCGGCTTCACGGCGCCGCGGCCGCCGCCTCCCGCTTCGCGTGAAGCCGTAGCGCGATCCACGCGATCCCGACCGCGCACGCGCCGACCACACCGCCGAACGTGCCGACCCACGGCAGCCCGTAGTCGCCGGCGATATGGTTGCCGATCAGCGCGCCCGCGCCGATGCCGACGTTGTACAGCCCGGAGAAAATCGACACCGCGAGGTCGGTCGCCTCCGGTGCCAGCTTCAGCACCCATGCCTGCATCGCGAGGCCGAAGCAGACGATCGCCCCGCCCCAGACCAGCGTATGCACGGACAGCGTGACGATGTTCAGCGCGCACGGAAACAGGATCAGCAGGCAGCCCGACAGCGCGACGATCGACGCCAGCAGGAATTTGTCGGGCTCGCGCGGGTACACGCGATTGAAGCAGACCGCTGCCGGCAGGCCGGCGACGCCGAACAGGATCAGCACGTACGTGATCCGGCTGCTGCTCGCATGGTTCACGCTCTGGACGAACGGCTCGATATACGTGTACGACGTGAAGTGCGCGGACACGACCAGTACGGTGATCGCATAAAGCGCCACCAGTGCCGGCTTGCGCAGGAACACGCCGATGCTGCTCAGCGACCCGGCGCCCTGGCTCGGCAGGACCGGCAACGCGGCGCGCAGCAACAGCGCCGCACCGCCCGCGGCGCCCGCGATGATCAGGAACGTGACGCGCCAGCCGAACGCCTCGCCGATCACGCGCCCGAGCGGAATGCCGGCGACCATCGCGATCGCCGAGCCCATCGCGATCAGGCTCAGCGCACGGCTTTTGCGGTCGCTCGGCGCGAGCCGCACCGCGAGCGGGACGGAAATCGACCAGAACACCGCATGCGCGCACGCGATGCCGAGCCGGCCGATCATCAGCACCGTGAAATTCCATGCGACGCCGGTCACGATGTGGCTGCCGATGAACACCAGCAACGCGCCGACCAGCAGCTTGCGCCGCTCGACGTGCCGCGTGACGAACGTCAGCGGCAGCGACACGACGGCAACGGCCCACGCGTAAATCGTCAGCATCAGGCCGACGGCGGTCGGCTGCATCTGCAGGCTGTCGCCGATCGCGCTGAGCAGCGCGACCGGTACGAATTCGGTGGTGTTGAAAATGAAGGCGGTAAGTGCCAGGGCCAGTACGCCCCACCACGAGTGCCTGGAACTGATGGCGTCCGGTGTTGCCATGCGTGGGATCGACGAGACGAGGGTTGGGGGCGCATACGGTGCGTATGGCGCGGACCCGATGAGGAAGGCCCGGCGCGGCACATCGGCGCGATTGTACCAGCGGCACATGACACGACGCGGCATGGCGCGGCGGCGGGACATGGCGATGACACGGCCATGCGCCGATAATGTATCGGCCAGGATTTTTTGCGGACGCTTCGCCCGATTGTCACCGGACCAGGAGATTCACATGCGCATTGAAACGTCATTTCTGTTCGATCTCGACGGCACGCTCGTCGACAGCGTCTATCAGCACGTGCTCGCGTGGAAGGAGGCGCTCGATGCCGAGGGCATCGAACTGTCGGTGTGGCGCATCCACCGCAAGATCGGGATGAGCGGCGGCCTGTTCCTGAATCAGCTGCTGCGCGAGACGGCGGGCGATATCGACGCCGAGCGCGTCGAGCGCCTCGCGCGGCTGCATGCAGCCGCCTACCAGCGGCTGCGCGCGCAGGTGCGCCCACTGCCGGGCGCGCGTGAACTGCTGGCCGCGCTGTCGAGCGCGGGCATCCGCTGGGCGATCGCCACCAGCGGGCGGATGGAAACGGCCGCCATCAATCTCGAAGCACTCGGCGTCGATCCGGCGAAGCAGGTGGTCGTCACGCGCGACCAGGTCAAGTATGCGAAGCCGGACCCCGACCTGTTCCTGACCGCGGCCGCGCAACTGAACGTGCCGATCGAACACACGGTCGTGGTCGGCGACAGTATCTGGGACATGCTCGCCGCCGCCCGCTGCCGTGCGCTCGGCGTCGGGCTGCTGTCGGGCGGCTACGGCAGCGATGAGCTGGAGCGCGCTGGCGCACTGCGCGTGTATGACGACCCGGCCGACCTGCTGTGGCATCTCGACGAAATTGCCGCGCGGCCCTGAGCCGTCGGGATCGGCGCAACCGTTCCGGTCAGTCGTCGTCGATGCGCTTGTCGATCAGATAGCGGCCGCGCTCGACACCTGCGAGCAGCGCTTCGTTCTCGGTCAGCCACTCGGGCCCGGCGGCCGGCGGCGCGGCCAGCTCGATGCGCTCGCCGCGGACATACACCTGTACCTCGTCGCGCCACGCGCCGCTGTCGTTGCGCCGTGCCCACACGCGGATCTCGTGGCCGCGATACGGGTCGCGGATCTGTGCGTCCTGTTGCTGTTGCATGATGGCCCCCAGTGCCTGTCTGCGACGACAAGGCAAAAATGCGCGCCGCTTTCGTGCGTCATGCGTCGGTGATGTCGGACCCGGACTCGCTCTCGTCGTGCCGCTGCACGCGCCGCACGACCGACAGCCCGCTGGCCGTCAGCGCGGGCCGGCGCTCGCCCGACGCGTTGTCGCGTTGCATCACGATCAGATGCTGCTCGACCAGCGCGACAACGTCCTCGCGGTCGATCTGAATCTGTTCCGGCGCGCGATACGCGAGGAACAGCGTGGCAAGTTCATGGGCAGTCAGCATGCTCGTTTCTCCGTTGACGGCATCGTGCGACGCGGCAACGGCGCGGCCTCGACGTGCAGCGCCATGCGCGCACGCCTTCGTCGGTTGGCTCGCGCACCCACGACACCTGGATCGTCAGCCGCCCCGATGTGTGGTCCGTATGCACGACGACAGCCGACTGCGACGGGAAACCGTTCGCGAGCGCGTGCTCGAGTTCCGCGACGCGCTGCGAGCGGTCGGGCGTACGGCTCATCGTCGCACGACGCCCAGCAGCAGCGTGACCACGAAGATCACGATGAAAATGTAGAACAGGATCTTCGCGATCTCGGCAGCGCCGGCGGCGATGCCGCCGAAGCCGAATACGCCCGCGACAATCGCGATGATGAAAAAGATGATCGCGTATCGAAGCATCGATACCTCCTGGATGACCGCGCTTGTCACCGCACGTCGTTTTCGGTCACGCATCGTGCGGGCGTTCCGGTGTGCCGCGCACCGGCGCGGCGGCGATTGTCCCTGGCTCGTTCCCGCTCATCGAGCCGATCGGCCATTTCTCCTGCACGGCGACAGTCACGCGGCGTCGCGCCGACGCAGATCGGCCGGCGGAATCTTCATCGCCTGGCGATACTTCGTCACGGTGCGGCGCGCCAGCAGAATGCCGCGGCCCTCGAGATTGTGCGTGAGCGCGACGTCGGACAACGGATCGGTATGCCGCTCGGCCGCGATCATGTCGCGGATCAGCACCTTCGCGGCCGCGGCCGAGCACACGCCCTTGCCTGCCGCCTCGAGCTTGCGCGGGAAGAAATGCTTGAACTCGAACGTGCCGTGCGGCGTGGCCATGTACTTGTTGCCGGTCGCGCGCGACACGGTCGATTCGTGCAAGTCGAGTGCTTCCGCGATGTCGCGCAGCACGAGCGGCTTCAGCGCAATCTCGCCGTAGCGGAAGAAGTCGCGTTGCCGCGCGACGATGCATTCACCGACGCGCTGGATCGTGTCGAAGCGCTTCTGCACGTTGCGAATCAACCAGCGCGCTTCCTGCAATTGCTGGCCGAGCGGCGAATCGCGCTCGCCGCTCGACTGCGCGAAGAGTGTCGCGTAGCGCTCGTGCAAGCGCGCGCGCGGCAACACAGCCGGATTGATCGTCACGATCCAGTCGTCGCGCACCTGGCGCACGATCACGTCAGGCACCACGTAGTCGCCGCGCGTGCTGCCGTAGTGATCGCCGGGGCGCGGGTCGAGCCCGCGCACCAGCGCGCAGGCCGCCTGCATCGTCTGCTGGTTGCAGCCGATGCGCCGCTGGATCTCGGCCGTCTCGCGGCGTGCCAGCCGTTCGAGATGCTCGCATGCGATCGCCTTCGCTTCCGCAAGCGCCGGCGTGCCGGCCGGCATCGCGTCGAGCTGCAGCACGAGGCATTCGGACAGCGAACGCGCGGCCATGCCCGGGCGGTCGAGCATCTGCACGAGGCGCAGCGCGACCGCTAGATCCTGCTCCGACAGCAGCAGCGCCGGGTCGGCCGCAATCAGCAGTTCAGGCAACGTTTGCCGCAGGTAGCCGTCGTCGTCGAGCGCGTCGATCACGATGCGTGCGGCTTCGCGATCGCGCTTGTTCAGCGGGTAAAGCCTGAGCGCATCGCGCAGTTGCTGATGCAACGACGGCTCGGCGGCCATCCACTCGCCCGGCGACAAACCTTCCGCATCGTCGCCCTGGCGGCCCGAGCCGCGCGGCGCGGGCGCGGCCGTCAACGGGACCTCGCCGTCCGGCGGGCGGACTTCATCGGATTCTGGCGCCGCTTCGGGCGCGGCCGCTTCGGTCGGCTGCCCCGGTGCACCGGCAGCGGTTTCCTCGTCACCCTGGCCGTCTTCGAGGAACGGATTCATGTCGAGCGCCTGCCGCAATTCCTGTTGAAATTCGAGCGACGACAACTGCAGCAGCCGCAGCGACTGCTGAAGCCTTGGCGTAAGTGCCAGATGCTGACGCACCTGTAGCGCAAGCGTGATGGACATCAAAAGTCCTCCTGACGGTTCGTTCGCGATATTTCGTCTACAGGATTCACGCAGCTTTCGTGCCAGTCCGGCCACGCACGTCGTGTCGCGGCTTTCGCGGGTTCGTACCCCGTCGCGCAACGTATCGGGGTCGCTTTTTTACAAGCCAGCGGAAAGTTTTGGGCACGCATTTCGCGCGTCGGCTGTTTCTCGTTTCGACACGCATCCGCTCGAACGCCTGTCGCAATCGAAGCGGACGTAAGGGCCATGTGCCGCCTCGGCACGCGATCGTCCGAACGACCTCGGCATCACGAGTCGTGCCGCGTCACGCGCACGATCTTATCCGCCAGCGCCCGCACGTCGACCGGCTTGCACAGATAGCCGTCGAACCCGGCTTCGAGCGCGCGGCGTTCGTCGGCAAGGCCCGCATGCGCGGTGACGGCCAGCACGCGCACATCGGGCGGGCAATTGTTGCCGTTCGTGCCCTCACGCCGTAACGCATCGAGCAGCCAGAAGCCGTCGCCGTCCGGCATCGCGAGATCCGACAGCACGACGGTCGGCCGCATGCCCGCGGCCACGGCGAGCGCCTCGCGGCCCGTCGACGCGATCGCGACGGCCGCACCGAACGTCGTCAGCGCGGCCGTGAGGCTTTCGCGCGTCGTCGCATCGTCGTCGACGATCAGGATGCGTTGCGCGTCGAGCAGCGGCGCATCGCGATGACCGTCCGCATGGGCGATCCCCCACGCGCTCGCGCCGTTCGCGTGCCAGCCGGCCGGCAGCGTCACCGCAAACGTCGCGCCGCGATTGCGGCCCGCGCTCCTGGCGGTCACGCTGCCGCCATGCAGCTCGGCGATATGCCGCACGATCGACAGGCCGAGGCCCAGCCCGCGCCGCGGCGACGCCGGCGAATCGTCAGCGCGGCGGAACATGTCGAACACGTACGGCAGGAATGCCGGCACGATGCCCTGCCCCGTGTCGGACACGGTCAGCACGGCCTGCGTGCCGTCGCGCACGAGCCCGACCGTCACGCGACCGCTGCCCGGCGTGAACTTGAGCGCATTCGACACGAGGTTCGACAGCATCTGCCGCAGCCGCTCGGCATCGCCCGATACGACGCAGGTCGTTGCCGCACAGTGGAACTCGAGCACGATGCCGGCCGACGAAGCGGCCGTCTGGAACGCCCCGACCGAATCGGAGAACAATTTCACGAGATCCACCGGCATCGCGTCGAGCTGCAGCTTGCCGGTCGCGAGCGACGACGCATCGAGGATGTCGCCGACCATCCGCGTGAGCGAACGGGCGCTACGGTCGATCGCATCGATGGCCTGCTGCTGCAGGGCGCTTTCGCCCGAATTGCGCAGCACCTCGACCCAGCCGTAGATCACGTTCAGTGGCGTGCGCAGTTCGTGCGACACCGTCGCCAACAGTTCGTCCTTCAGGCGGTTCGACGTATCGGCCTGGTCGCGTGCGTCGCGCGCACCCTGCAGCGAACGTTGCGCGCGCAAGTCCCGGCGGCGTTGCGCGCCGGTTTCGCGCAGCGTCAACGACAGCGCGACGCACGCGTGCGCGTCGCCGCGCACCGGGCCCGCCGACACCGTCGCGCGAACGCGCCGGCCGTCACGCCGCACACACAGCAGGTCGATCGGCCCGACCGCTTCGCGCATGTCCTCCAACGCTTCGGCAAACGGTTTGCGCTTCAGCCAACGCATCGCGATCAGCGATTCGAATGCGCGCCCGCGTGCATCGCTTTCCTTGTAGCCGAACATGCGCTGCGCGGCCGGGTTCCAGCTGACGACGCGGCCGTCGATGTCGATGCCGACGATCGCGTCCGGCGATGCGTCGACGACGGCGCGCAGCAGCCGTGCCGCGTCGGCGCGCGCGCGATCGGCGCCAGCGTTGCGCAGCAGCAGCACGGCGCCGTCGACGTTGCCGTCCGCATCGCCGAGTGGCGACGCAACCTCGACGACGGGCACCGGCTCGCCGCCGTTCGCCTGCAGCCAGTGGCGATCCGACACGACACCCGCGCCACCGAGCGCAAGATCGAGCGGCGTCGCGCTGACGCGCCGGCCATCGCGATCCACGATCCGCAACACGTCGCGCGCGGCACGGCCGATTGCGTCTTCCGGCCGGCAACCGACGAGCGCGGCAGCCGCTGCGTTGAGGTAGCTGAGCCGCCCGTTCGTATCGGTGGCGATCACGCCGTGCGGCAGCGCCTGCAGCACGGCGTCGAGCCGCCGGCGCGAAGCCGCTTCACGCCGGCTGGCGGCGTCGTTGGTGAGTCGCGCATGACGCAGCATCGACGCGATCGCACACGCGAGCGCGCAAACCAGCACGAAAGTGCCGAGGCGCACGAGCCGCTCGGGCAGCGGCTGCGTATAGGCGGCAGGGTCGGACAGGAACAGCGTCCAGACGAGCAGGCCGCTGACCACGGTCGCGACCATGCCGAACAGGAACGACGTCGCCCATGCGACACCCGCAAGCAGCGGGTAATACAGCACGAGCGGCAGGTTGACGCCACCGAAGCGGATCGCGAGCGCCTGCAGCACGGTTGCGATCGCGACCAGCATCACGGCCGTCACGTAGTTGCCGGCGCGTGTGCGCGAGAGATCAGTCATCGGTCGCGCTCCTGCCGGCCGGTTCGGTGGACGGCATCAGGAATCCGGCTTGCCCGCTTCGTCTTCGAGCTGCGCGAGCCGGTTGTAGATCGTCTTCAGGCTGACGTCGAGCACCTCGGCCGCCTGCGCCTTCACGCCGCCGCATTGCGCGATCGTACCGAGAATCAGCCGCCGGTCGACCTCCTCGAGCGGCGTGCCGAACGGCACGGTCACGCGATCCTCGTGCGAATCGGCCATGCTCGACAGTTCGTCCATGATCGGCGGCGGCAGCGTGTCGATCACGTCGCCGTCGCTGAAGATGCTCGCACGCTGTACGAAGTTGCGCAGTTCGCGCACATTGCCGGGCCATGCATGGGTTTTCAGTGCATCGCGCGCGGCCGGTGCGAAACGCAGGTGCCGGCCGCTTTCCTCGTTGAACTGCTGCAGGAACGCATCGGCCAGCATCGGGATGTCGTCGCCGCGATCGCGCAGCGACGGCAGCGGGATCGGAAACACGTTGATCCGGTGGAACAGGTCGGGCCGCAGCTTGCCATCGGCCATCGCGGCTTCCGGATCGCGGTTGGTCGCGGCGACGATGCGCACGTCGACGTCGATCTCGCGCGTCGAGCCGAGCCGCGTGAGACGCCCCGTCTCCAGCACGCGCAGCAGCTTGACCTGCGATTCAGGCGGCATCTCGGTGATCTCGTCGAGAAACAGCGTGCCGCCGTCCGCGCGTTCGAAAAAGCCCTTGTGCTGGCGCTCGGCGCCGGTGAAGCTGCCGCGGTCGTGGCCGAACATCTCGCTCTCAACGAGGTTCGCGGCGATCGCCCCGCAGTTCACCGCGAGGAACGGGCCGCGGCGGCGCAAGCTCAGGTCGTGCACGGTTTGCGCGGCCAGCTCCTTGCCGGTGCCCGATTCGCCGGTGAGCAGCACCGATGCCTCGGTACGCGCGACACGGCCGATCGCGTCGTAGACGGCCCGCATGGCGGGCGAGCTGCCGAGCATGCGGCCGAAGCGGCCGAGACGCATCAGTTCCGAGCGCAGTTCGGCGATTTCCTCATGCAGTGCGGTCGTGCGCGGCACGCGCGCGAAGATGCTGTTCAGCCGCTGCATGTTCAGCGGCTTCACCAAGTAGTCGGTCGCCCCGCGCCGCAGTGCGTCGATCGCGGTTTCGAGGCTCGCGTGGCCGGTGGTCAACACCATTTCGCAGTGCGAACGCTTTGGCAACGCATCGAACAGATCCATCCCGTTGCCGTCCGGCAGCACGAGATCGCACAGCACGAGGTCGGGGGGGTGCGTCGTGACAAGCGTGCGCGCTTCTTCGAGCGTCGCGGCCGTATCGCACGCGAGTTGCTGCGTGCGTGCAAGCGCCGCAAGCATCGTGCGCGTATCGGCGTCGTCTTCGACGATCAGGACATAAGGCATCGTCGCTCCTTGTGAGGCGGCCCGGCGCGCGGAACGGCCGAGACCGCGGCCGGTTGCAGCGCGGTCCGGCCGCCGCTTGCGCGACGACACTTCACGATCGATGCGCTCGTGCGGACTGGCTGTCCTCCCGTGAAAAGCGGTCCTTACCAGTATAGAAGAGGCATGTCGCGCATTCGCCGATCATCGAATAAATCTATCCATGCGGGCGGCCTGCATTGCCAGAATCAATGCGTCACGATCGGTAAGAACGTCTTCGTCGTTGAACGAATCATGCGGTGTTTAGCCAGTTCCGACACTGCGTTTACGTGTTTCGTCGCGCTATCAGGTCAAACTTTCCGGCGTGGCATTTCGTGTGTCGAGATCCCGCGGGGAGCGTTTTCGTTCGATTCCGACCCTGCGCTTCGGACATCGCACGCGTCGACCTGCTCGAATCGCCGATGAGCGTCGCCGTCGTGGCCGCGACCGGCAGCCGAGCGATCGGCGTCGGAATCGGCGTGCTGCCGAGCCGCTGTCCGGCACATCGAAGGTTCAGCGCGTCAGCCGCTCGCAGCGCCGCTGCCGCCGTCGCGTGCGTTCGAGATCGCTTCGACGAGTTTCAGTTCGTCGTCGATCGACAGCGTCGTATCGGTCACTTCGCCGCCGAACGGCGCGAGCGCCGCACTCAGCGCGTAGATGTCGAGTTGCGTCGCGGCGAGCCCGAGCGATACGGTGCCGGGGCGCGCCTTGCGCGCGACGCGGTCGGTCAGCGCGTCGTCCACCGGCCGCTCGCGCCACGCGTCGAGCGACGATTCGATGTGCTCGACCACACTGTCGAGCAGCGATCCGGACGGCACGCGGCCGGGATCGATCGAATGCGTGCGCAACTGTCCGTCGGTCGCGCACTCGACGATCACGACGCCCGACAGCGCGACGACGTGCCTGTCGCGCAACGTTCCGAGTTCGGCCATCACGCGGCGCGCCGCGTCGAGATCGGGATAGGACAACACGATCAGCGTGTTCATCAGCGACTCCATGCAGTCGAATAGCCGCGTTCCGACACACCGCGCTCAATGCGGCAGCCCGAACGCGGCCTTCAGGCTCGCGACGATCATCTGCATCGCGATCGCCGCGAGAATCATCCCCATCAGCCGCTGCGTGACGGCCGTCACGCGCGGCGACAGGTAGTGGCCGATCAGCGGCGCCGACAGCAGCGAGACGGCCAGCAGCACGAGAAACGCGGCGAGCCCGAGCGCGAACGCGAGTTCCTGCCCGGTCGAGAACGCACTGTGCCCGAGCACGATCATCGTCGCGATCGTGCCGGGGCCGACCAGCAACGGGATCGTCAGCGGATAGATCGCGATGCTCTCGGCCGCCGCCGGATCGGCGCCCTCGTCGTCGCCCGGTGAATGCTGGCGGCTCGGCGAACCATGCAGCATCGACAGCGCGATCAGCAGTACCAGCAGCCCGCCCGCGAGGCGGAAGTCGTCGATCGTCAGGCCGAACACGTGCAGGATCGCGCCGCCCGCGACGGCCGACACGATGCAGCCGACCGACACGCCGATCGCGGCCGTCAGCGCGACCTTGCGGCGCACGCCGTCCGCCGCGCCTTCGGTCAGCGACAGGAACACCGGAATGTTCGCGATCGGGTTCATGATCGCGAACAGCGCCGCGAATACCTTGATGGAGAAGGTCAGGTCGAAGGCCACCAGGTCGCTCCCGTATCGTGCGGCATGTCGAGGACGGATTCGGGCCGGTTTCCGGTGCGCGGCGCGCGCCGTGCTGATACGATCGACGCACCGCGTTCACGCACGACGGAGGGCCCCGACCGATGCAAGCCACCGACACTTTCATGGATCACGAGATTCGCGTCGAAGCGACGCGCAACGCAAACGGCGCGTGGGTCGCGCAGGTACGGATCTTCCGCGACGGCGCGCCGGTCGACCTGCCCGCGCCCGAGCTCGTCACGCCTGAATGGCTCACGTGCGACGAGGCGCTGCGCGGCGGCATCGACCAGGGCCGCGTGATCATCAAGACGCGCGACCGGTAACGTCGCGCGGTTCATCGGCGCATCGCCGGCCGGCATCGCAGCGCGCGTCTCATGCATCGAAATCGAGGTCGCCGATCAGGATCTCGCGATCGCGCTGGGTCCGTGAACTGAAATCGACCGGCAATTCCATTTGCCAGCGCTCGATCGTGACCGGCAGCGCCGCGAGATAGCGGTCGAAGCGGCTGCGATCGGGCTCGGCCAGCAGATCGGCGATCGCATCGTCGCGCCACGCGAGCCGTGCATTCAGCCGGTTCGGCAGCCCGACCGTCGACGTGAGGCCGATGACGTCGACGCAGGTCGGGCTGTCCTGCCCGTCGGGTGGCACGACGTCGACCCTCACGTCGCCGGGCTGGTACAGGCCGCGCAGGCGCGCCGCGATGCGCGGCGCGAACTCGGTTTCGAAACGGGTACGGACGTCGGGATTCATCGCTTCTCCACTCCAGGTTCGGATCGTGTCGTCACACCGCTGTCACGCAGCTGCAATCTGCTGTTCGAAGGCCGCTTCCGCCTTCAGGCTGTCGAGATCGCGGCCGACCGTCACGACCGCGAGCCGCGTGTTGCCGCGCCAGTACGCGATCGAGCAGTCGTGCGCGCCGAGGTCGCCGTCGATCTCGACGCGATCCCATTGCTCCGCATGCCCGACATAGTTGATCGTCAGGTCGTAATGCTGGCTCCAGAAAAACGGCACCGCATCGAACGGCCGCTGCTGGCCGAGCATGTTGCGCGCCGCGACGACGCCCTGCCGCTCGGCGACGACCCAGTGCTCGACGCGAATCCGCTCGCCCGTCAGCGGATCGGGCCAGCGCGCGATGTCGCCGGCCGCGTAGATGCCGGGTGCGCTCGTCTGAAGGAAACGGTCGACCGTCACGCCGCGCTCGACGGCGAGCCCGGCGTCCTGTGCCAGCGCCACGTTCGGATGCACGCCGATGCCGACCACCACGACATCAGCCGGCAGCACGTCGCCGGTCGACAGCGTCACGCTGTCCGGTGTGATCTGCACGGGTGTCGCGCCGAGATGGAACACGACGCCGTGCGATTCGTGCAGCGCCTTGATCGTATCGCCGAGCGCATCGCCGAGCACGCGCGCCATCGGACGTGCATCGGGCGCGACGACCTGCACGTCGAGCCCGCGCGTGCGCAACGCGGCGGCCGCCTCCAGGCCGATGAAGCTCGCGCCGACCACGACGCAGCGGCGCGCCGTTTTCAGCTTGTCGATCAGCGCGTCGCAATCGGCACGCGAGCGCAGCACGCACACATGCGGCAGGTCGGCGCCAGGCACGGTCAGCCGGTTCGGCTCGGCGCCCGTCGCGAGCAGCAGCGCGCCGTATCCGACGCGGCTGCCGTCGGCCAGCTCGACCGCATGCTGCGCGGGATCGATCCGCACGACTCGAACGCCGCACCTGACATCGATGTGCCGGTCGGTATAGAACGACGGCG
Source organism: Burkholderia cepacia (assembly GCF_029962485.1). NCBI lineage: Bacteria > Pseudomonadati > Pseudomonadota > Betaproteobacteria > Burkholderiales > Burkholderiaceae > Burkholderia > Burkholderia cepacia. Next base: position 271,451 of record NZ_CP073639.1, on the reverse strand, counting down.
CGCGCAGCGACAGCCAGTCGGCGTCGGCCGTACCCGCGAGGTAATCCTTCGACAGATTCGGCCGGTCGTACGGCGGATCGGCATCGGCGCTCAGCAACGTGACGGAATGCGGATAGCCTTCCTGCCGCAGCGTCACGGCCGCCGCGATCGCAGCGGCGCCGCCGCCGACGATCACGACCGACGCAGGCAGCCCGGCGGCTGTCAGCGCAGGCGGCGGCGCCGCCGGCCGCGCATCGAGCACGACGGCGCGGCCATCGCGGCGTTCGACGCGCCAGCACGTCAGCCCGTCGAGTGCCGGTGCGCGCTGCAGCTCGCCCGTGCGCAGGCAGAACGCCGCGTGATGCCAAGGACAGCGGATCGTGTCGCCGACCAGCAGACCGTCGGCCAACGGGGCGCCGTAGTGCGGGCAATTCGCGCCCACGGCGAACAGTTCGTCGGCACGGCGCACGAGCAGCACCGCCGCCTCGCCGACATGGCCCTCGATCATCGCGCCGTCGGCGATATCGTCGAGCGCGATGCCGGCCGCGAGATCGGGGCGCGAAGACGAATCGTCGCTTGCAGTCATGACGTGGCTCCCGGAAAGTCAGGTAACGATCCCATTATCGACGTCCCGCCTGAAAAGAACAGGTACAGACGCCCCGCAGCGCACGCAAACACGGACTGTAGCTTGCATGCGATCCATGACGGGCGTAGAACGTCATCAACGTTGCGGCGCAACACGCCAGCCGCCCGCGGGGCACGTCGCGTGTCCCGCGCAATCCACGTACCGCCTTCATTTCCTCACCAGGAGCGCTCCCGATGGCCACCGTCCTGTGCGTGCTCTACCCCGATCCCGTCGACGGCTATCCGCCGCGCTACGTGCGCGACGCGATTCCGGTCATCACCCGGTACGCGGACGGCCAGACCGCGCCGACGCCGGCCGGCCCGCTCGGCTTCCGGCCCGGCGAACTCGTCGGCTCGGTGTCCGGCGCGCTCGGGTTGCGCGGCTACATGGAAACGCACGGCCACACGCTGATCGTGACGAGCGACAAGGACGGCCCCGATTCCGAATTCGAGCGCCGGCTGCCCGAAGCCGACGTGGTGATTTCGCAGCCGTTCTGGCCCGCGTACCTGACGGCCGAACGGATCGCCCGCGCGCCGAAGCTGAAGCTCGCGCTGACGGCCGGGATCGGCTCCGATCACGTCGACCTGGACGCCGCGGCGCGCGCGAACATCACCGTCGCCGAGGTCACCGGCTCGAACAGCATCAGCGTCGCCGAACACGTGGTGATGACGACGCTCGCGCTGGTGCGCAACTACCTGCCGTCGCATGCGGTCGCGCAGCAAGGCGGCTGGAACATCGCCGATTGCGTCGCGCGCAGCTATGACGTCGAAGGGATGCATTTCGGCACGGTCGGCGCCGGGCGCATCGGGCTCGCGGTACTGCGCCGGCTGAAGCCGTTCGGCCTGCAACTGCACTACACGCAGCGCCACCGGCTCGACGCCGCGATCGAGCAGGAGCTCGCGCTCACGTATCACGCCGACGCCGCGTCGCTGGCGAGCGCCGTCGACATCGTCAATCTGCAGATTCCGCTGTACCCGTCGACCGAGCACCTGTTCGACGCGGCAATGATCGCGCGGATGAAGCGCGGCGCGTACCTGATCAACACCGCGCGCGCGAAGCTGGTCGACCGCGACGCGGTCGTGAATGCCGTCACGTCCGACCATCTCGCAGGCTACGGCGGCGACGTATGGTTTCCGCAGCCGGCGCCGGCCGATCACCCGTGGCGCTCGATGCCGTTCAACGGGATGACGCCGCATATCTCGGGCACGTCGCTGTCCGCGCAGGCACGCTATGCGGCCGGCACGCTGGAGATCCTGCAATGCTGGTTCGACGGCAAGCCGATCCGCAATGAATACCTGATCGTCGACGGCGGCACGCTCGCGGGGACGGGCGCGCAATCGTACCGGCTGACTTGACGGGACGCGCAACGCGCGGCGCACGACGGCACGTTCAGTCGAGACAGTGTGCGGCGAGCTTGCCGACGGTCACGACCGCCTGCTCGATTTCCGGCGACCACGGGCTGCTGTAGTTCAGGCGGATGAAGTTCCGGTAGCTGTCCGCGATCGAGAACATGTAGCCTGGGCCGATCGTGATGCCCCGCTCCAGCGCGAGCTGGTACAGCCGCATCGCATCGACCTGCGCGGGCAGCTCGATCCACAGCACGTAGCCGCCCGCCGGGCTGGAAATGCGCGTGCCTTCCGGAAAGAACCGCGACACCATCGCCCGCATCAGGTTCGCCTGCTGCGCGTATGCCTTGCGAATCCGCCGCAGGTGATGCTCATAGCCGTCGCGTTCGAGAAACTCCGCGATCGCCAGTTGCGGCAGCGAGGGCGTGGCGAGCGTATTCAGAAACTTCAGCTTCTCGACCTGCTCCCGATAGCGGCCCGGCAAGGCCCAGCCGATCCGGTACGCAGCCGTCAGGCTCTTCGAGAACGACGAGCAGTGCAGCACGATGTCGTGGCGGTCGAACGACTTCAGCGTGCTCGGATGCATGTTGCCGAAGTACAGTTCGTTGTACACGCCGTTCTCGATGATCGGCAGGTCGGCTTTCGTTGCGAACGCTACCAGTTCGCGCTTGCGCTCGTCGGGCATCTGGAAGCCGAGCGGGTTCTGGAAGTTCGGCATCACCATGCACGCAGCGATCGGCTGCGACTTCGCGATCGCGGCCAGCGCGGCAATGTCGATTCCGTACTCCGGATGCGTCGCGACCTCGATCGCCTTCATCCCCATCCGCTCGATCGCATGCAGCATCGCGTAGAACGTCGGCGACTCCACCGCGATCGTGTCGCCCGGCTTCGCAACGGCCTGCAAACACAGGTTGATCGCCTCCGTCGCGCCGACCGTCACGATGATCTCGTTCGGGTCCACCGACATGCCGTTTTCCAGGTAGCGGCGCGCGATTTGGCGAATCAGCCGCGGATGGCCGGGCGGCAAGCCGTCCGTCACGCCCCACAACGATTTGTCGCGGCCGGCGGCGTACGCATAGCGGTTCAGCTTCTCGAACGGAAACAGGCTCGGGTCCGGATACGGCGAGCCGAGCGGCACCGCGTCGTCGGTGCCGATCGAGCGCAGCGTCGACAGCACGAGCCGGCTCACGTCGACCGACGACGAGATCGCGATCGGCTTCGACGGCCGCAGTTCGCGCACCGGTGCGTGGCTGTCGTCGCGCCGCAGGTTCACGAAATAGCCCGACTGCGGCCGGCTTTCGAGCAGCCCGCGACTTTCCAGCAGCAGGTAGGCATGCAGCACGGTCGTGATGCTGATCCGGTGCTGCTGGCTCGCCTGCCGCACCGAGGGCACACGATCGCCGTGTCGATATACGCCTTGCCGGATGAGTCTCTCTATGTCGTTTGCAAATTTCTCGTAGAGCTTCATCCGCCTCGCCCCGCCAGCGGTGAACCGGCCTGCGATGCATGGGCGGCACGGCCGCGCCGACACACGAAGCCGGGTAGCCGTGCCCGGGCGCGGGCGTCCCGGTTCGAACCTCGTCCGTTACCGAAATTGAAGGCGGGTAGCAATGCGAATCTCATCAAGACAAGGTTCGGCATCCTACTGCGTCATTTCGACGAATGTAAGTGACAGTTTGGCGAGGAAACCTCAAATCCGGCGCGCGTGGTGAACAGATTCGCACGCGACGGCGCGAGCCTGAACAGGCCCGCATGCACTCACGCGTCGTCGACGTTGTCCGCGTAATGGTCGATCGCGACCTTGCACTCGTCGAACACCACCGTCAGCAGCGCGACGTCGTTCGACTCGACCCACTTGCGGATCTGCAGGAACTGGCCGGTGCCGAGATCGGCGAGGCGGCCCGGATCGTCGGTCGTCACGTCGACGGTCGCGATCGCGCGGTTGCCGTTGCCGGGCAGCGGCGCCAGCGTCGCCGCGATGTCGAAGCGGCGGTACGATTGATCGATGCGCATGCGGTTCTCCCGAAGTGGTTCGAAATAATGTGTGCTCAACCGAGCGCCTGGCGGAACACCTTGCCGCCGAATCCCGTCACGACGTTGTCGACCGAGAACGGCGTGTCCTCCTTCGCCTCGACGATGACCGCGACGCTGCCGGGTGCAAGCCGCGCGGCCACTGCCTCGACGAAGCTGCCGTCGAGCAGCGCATTGCCGGCCGCATCCGCGAGGATGCCCGCGCCCGCGCCTGCTGCCATGCCGGTGACCACGCCGAGCGGCCCCGCCAGCAGGCCGAGCAGGCCGCCCGCGATCGCGCCGATCACGCCGCCCTTGAACGGTCGCGATTCAGCCGCAAGCACCGCGAGCTTGCCGGCCGCGTCCTTCTCGACGACGACGCCGTTCTCGATGTGGAATCCTTCATTCTTCTCCGACAGCGCCTCGAAATCGTTCACGGCCCGATGGGCCGTGTCGACGCTGCCGAACACGGCGACGATCAGTTGCTTGGTCATTCGACACCTCGCTCGGTTGGATGATCAGGTATAGCGGCCACAACGCGTGCGGCACACCGCGGTTCGCCTTCAGATGCCCGTTGCCGCGACGCGTGCGCGGGCCGCATCGGCATACGCATGCGCGGCCGCCTGCTGCAGCCCGGCGACCGATGGCGCACGTGCGCGCGCGGCATCGGCGTCGTACGCGTCGCGTGCCTGCCGGTAGGCGTCCGACGATGCGCGCTGCAATTCGATGGCCTGCGTCGTTGCGACGGATTGCGGTTTCATGCAACACCTCCTGCGGAAACATGGCGAACGCAAGCGTCATGCCGCTTGCCGGTTACCTGCGCGCGTGCACATCGTCCTCGACATCGTCGACGTCCGCCGGAAAGCGATGCTGCCCGAAACTGAGGATCAGCACGCCGACCGCGAGCAGCACGATCCCGAAGGTCGTCATCAGCATCCGCTCGGGGCTGTCGGTCGCGCCGCGCAGGATCAGGTCGCGTGCAAGCGACGTCATCGCAATGAACAGAGGAAACCGCACCGGCAGCCGGCCGAGCCGCAGGTAACGCACGTCCATCGCGAGCACTTCCAGATACAGGAACATCAGCAGCAGGTCGGTCAGCGACACCTCGCCCGCGAGCACGACCTTCCACGCTTCCTGCGTCATCGCGAACGCGGTCGCGAGCCCGATCACGATCAACCCGGCCAGCTCGGCCGCGTGAAGGAAGTGACCGAAACGGCGACGGATGCGCTCGGCCGGCGAACAGGAAATGGTAGACGTATTCAAGGCGACAGTCGGTGTGAGGGGGCGTAAGCGGCGCCTGGCGGCGGGAAATCGGGGCAATGCGCGGCATCGCATGCATCCGGCACAGGCACATGAGCCACACCGGTCGCCTGCTCGACCGCGGACAGCGTGCGGCGGCAGCACACGTGGAACGCGTCGCCCGCGTCGGTGCAGGCCACATCGTCGTGCTCGCGGCACAGCAGCAGGCGGCAGCCGAGATAGCGTTCGAGCGAATCGATCCGCTCGCTCACCTGCGCCTCGCCGAGCCTCAGCTCCGCCGCGGCGCCGGACAGGCCGCCGTGCTCGACCACCGCGACAAACACTCGCATCGCTTCCAGCAGGTTCATGGTGACGCTCCTCGTCGGCGGCGCAGCGGGACCTAATCTACTGCACGCGGCACGCACGCTCAAGAGCACAGCGCCGTGGGCGCCAGGAGTACAGCTGCGCGGGCCCCGCGCAAAATCCGGCCCTGTTTGACGCAATCGAATGACAGATTGACGATACGTGTTCCAAAGACCTGCCGAAGCTGCTAGATTGCATGCTCGACGACGTTACGCGGTGCGGGCAGGTCACGCGCCGGGCGGCCGGCCGCCGCTGCTGCGGCCCGTTGCGCGATGCCCGCGCAACGTCCTTCATCCGCATGTCACAAAGAGAACAGTCGCATGACACAGTTCAACCGAGCGCCCTCGCGCGCCGCGGCAGCCGCGGCCCGTCCGTCCCGACATGACTGACCGGCAGGCCGCGATGCAGACTCCTCCCCCGCTCTCCCAGGCCGTTCACAGCACGATCACGCGCAGCGCGATCTTCCTCGTGGCGACGATCAATCCCGGTGCCGATCACGCTGACACGATTCGTTCATGGTGCGGCGACATCGCCGCGCTCGTGCGCTCAGTCGGCAAGCGCGTGCCGGGCGGCAACCTCACGTGCGTGTGCGGCTTCGGCGCCGACGCGTGGGATGCGCTGTTCGGCGATCCGCGCCCCGCGTCGCTGCATCCGTTCCGCGAATTCGGCGCCGGCCAGCGCGTCGCGGTCGCGACGCCCGGCGATATCCTGCTGCACATCCGCGCCGAAGCGATGGACCTGTGCTTCGAACTCGCGACGCAACTGCTCGGCGCGCTCGGCGATGCGGTGACCGTCGTCGACGAGGTGCACGGCTTCCGCAATTTCGACCAGCGCGCGATGATCGGCTTCGTCGACGGCACCGAGAACCCGGAAGGCCGCGAGGCGGTCGACTTCACGGTAATCGGCGACGAGGACGCGGAATTCACGGGCGGCAGCTACGTGATCGTGCAGAAGTACCTGCACGACATGGCCGGCTGGAACGCGCTCGCGGTCGAGACGCAGGAACGCATCATCGGCCGCACCAAGCTGTCCGACATCGAACTCGCGCCGGACGTGAAGCCGTCGTGCTCGCACAGCTCGCTGACCACGCTCGACGAAGGCGGCCAGGAAGTGAAGATCCTGCGCGACAACATGCCTTTCGGGCGCCCGGGCGCAGGCGAGTTCGGCACCTTTTTCATCGGCTATGCGCGCTCGCCGGCGCCGATCGAGCAAATGCTCGAGAACATGTTCGTCGGCCGCCCGCCGGGCAACTACGACCGCCTGCTCGACTACAGCCGCGCGGTCACCGGCTCGCTGTTCTTCGTGCCGTCGGCCGACCTGCTCGAAGCGCTCGCCGACCGCGCGGCGCCGGCTGCCAACGCAGCACAACCGGAATCCTCGTCGTCCGCGCCGCATCGCGACGGCTCGCTGAAAATCGGCTCGCTGAAAGGAACCAAAACCCATGAATAACCTGCACCGCGAACTCGCCCCGATCTCGTCGTCCGCCTGGGAACAAATCGAGGAGGAGGTGGCGCGCACCTTCAAGCGTTCGGTGGCCGGCCGCCGCGTCGTCGACGTCGATGGCCCCGAGGGCCCCGAACTGTCGGCCGTCGGCACGGGGCACCTGCTGGCGGTCGCCGCGCCGCGCGAGCACGTGAACGCGCGGCTGCGCGAAGTGCGCACGATCGTCGAGCTGACGGTGCCGTTCGAACTGAGCCGCGAGGCGATCGACAGCGTCGAGCGCGGCGCGCGCGACGCCGACTGGCAACCGGCGAAGGAAGCCGCGCAGCGGCTCGCGTTCGCCGAGGACAACGCGATTTTCGACGGCTATCAGGCCGCCGGCATCGTCGGCATCCGCGAAGGCACGTCGAACCGCAAACTCACGCTGCCGGCGGACGTCAGCGCGTATCCGGACGCGATCAGCGACGCGCTCGAGGCACTGCGCCTCGCCGGTGTCGACGGTCCGTACTCGGTCGTACTCGGCTCGGACGCCTACACCGCGCTCAGCGAAGCGCGCGACCAGGGCTATCCGGTCCTTGGCCATATCAAACGCATCGTTAGCGGCGAGATCATCTGGGCGCCGGCGATCAGCGGCGGCTGCGTGCTGTCCATGCGCGGCGGCGACTACGAGCTGCACCTCGGGGAAGACGTATCGATCGGCTACACGAGCCACACCGACAAGGGCGTCCGCCTGTACCTGCGCGAGACGTTCACGTTCCTGATGCTGACGAGCGAAGCATCGGTGGCCGTGGCGCCGCAGGGCAATACGGCGGCCTGACCCTGCTGCCCGCATGCGATGCCCGAGCCCGGGCGTCGCGCGCGACCGGCCGCACTGCCGGCCGCATGTTCGTCGCCGATCGAGCCCATCCTGCATGGAGAGATTGTCATGAGCGATACGAATGATGCACTGCAGGCGCTGCACGCGTCGGTCGACACGTTGAAGCGGACCGTCGACGCGAACGCGGGCAGCCAGGCTGGCGGCACAGCCGTGCTGTTTACCGTCGTGTCATTGATGCTGGCCGAGTTGCCGCCCGACACGCGCAACCTGATCGAGGATTCGTTCTCCGTCTGGGCCAATGGTCTGCCGAATGCGGCATTGGCGACCGACGTGAAGCAGATCGCCCGGCAACGGCTCGCGATGAAACTCTCCGACTGATCGCGGTTCCCCACGGTTGCGCCATGTCCGGCCCGATCCGTGCAACCCGCCCTCTCCTTCGCCGGCCCTACGGCACGCATCGGCTGCGGTGCGTGCGCGGCCGGACGTAACCGGTTCGCCCACGCCACCGGTGCGCGCGTCATGCCGCGCGCGACCCTCCGCTTCCCCTTCCGAGCGCCGGCGGCCGGCCCCCTGCGCGCCGATGTCGCACCGCGCGCCGTTCGCGTTCCGCTTGCCCCCGCTTCCGGGCACCGCATCCCCCACCCGCCGCGCACGCCCGCGCCGCCGCGTGCGCGCCCGTCTGTACTCCTTGGCGCCCGCGCGCGCATCGATGTGAGGGTGCAATTCACGGCCGGTCCGGCGTGGAACTGTGTCTTGGATGGCCTCCGCCGATTCGCTATTTTGAACGCAGTCGAAGCGATGCCGTGGGCTCCTTGCAGCACTCGCGCTTCCTGCCCCGACCGCGACCGTGCGCCACGCCGGCGCGCGCTGCGCGACCGCACCGGCGCGGCACGCGCGCCGCCGCGCCGCGCGTCGTATGTACGCGGTCGGGACGCGCGAGCGCCGCACCGCATCGGGACTTCACCCTTCGACCCACCTTCACAGACAGGAGCCAGACCACCATGCCCGCACTTTGCGATATCTGCCACGCCCGGCCGGCCGTCGCGCGCGCAACCGTGATGCAGGACGGCGAGCGCAAGACGATCTCGATCTGCGATTACCACTTCCGTCAGCTGATGCGGCATCAGAGCATGCTGAACCCGTTCGATTCGCTGCTCGGCGGCGGCGGCTCGTCGTCGCTGTTCGGCGAGCTCGGCGACGAATCGCCGCTTGCCGCCGAGATTCCGCGCGAATCGGTCGACCCGACCGACGCGTTCAGCGAACAGACGCTCGAACTGCTGCAGCGCGCGGCGGAGAAGGCGCACGAGCTACGCCGCAGCGAGCTCGACTCCGAACACCTGCTGTACGCGCTCGCGGACACCGACGTGTGCGCCGCGCTGCTGAAGGAACTGAAGCTGTCGCCGCACGACATCAAGGCGTACATCGACGAGCATGCGCACACCGGCACGGCCGACCCCGATGCGCCGCTCGACAAGCTGTCGATCTCGCCGCGCGTGAAGAAGGCCGTGCAGTACGCGTTCCAGGCGTCGCGCGATCTCGGCCACTCGTATATCGGCCCCGAGCACCTGCTGATCGGGCTCGCATCGGTGCCGGACAGCATCGCCGGCACACTGCTGAAGAAATACGGCGTGACGCCTGAGGCGTTGCGCCAGAAAGTCGTGAAGGTGGTCGGCAAGGGCGCGGAGGATGGCCGCGTCGATGCGCCGACCGGCACGCCGAACCTCGACAAGTTCGGCCGCGACCTCACCGCGATCGCGCGCCAGGGCAAGCTCGACCCGGTGCTCGGCCGCGCGCAGGAAATCGAGAGCACGATCGAGGTGCTCGCACGCCGCAAGAAGAACAACCCGGTGCTGATCGGTGAACCGGGCGTCGGCAAGACGGCGATCGTCGAAGGGCTCGCCCAGCGGATCGTCAACGGCGACGTACCCGAGGTGCTGCGCGACAAGCGGCTCGTCGAGGTCAACATCAACTCGATGGTGGCCGGCGCGAAGTATCGCGGCGAATTCGAGGAGCGCGCGAAGCAGCTGATCGACGAAGTGACTGCGAAGCAGGACGAACTGATCCTGTTCATCGACGAGCTGCACACGATCGTCGGCGCGGGCCAGGGCGGCGGCGAAGGCGGCCTCGACATCGCGAACGTGCTGAAGCCCGCGCTCGCGCGCGGCGAGCTGAGCCTGATCGGCGCGACGACGCTCAACGAATACCAGAAGTACATCGAGAAGGATGCCGCGCTCGAACGGCGCTTCCAGCCGGTGTTCGTGCCGGAGCCGAGCGTCGAGCAGACGATCGTGATCCTGCGCGGGCTGCGCGACAGCCTCGAGGCGCACCACCAGGTGACGTTCTCCGACGACGCGTTCGTCGCGGCCGCCGAGTTCGCCGACCGCTACATCACGTCGCGCTTCCTGCCCGACAAGGCGATCGACCTGATCGACCAGGCCGCCGCGCGCGTGCGGATCGGCGCGACGTCACGCCCGGTCGACATTCAGGAAGGCGAAGCGCAGATCGCGCAACTGAAGCGCGAGCAGGATTACGCAACCTCGCGCAAGCGCTTCGACCAGGCGAAGCAGTTCGAGGACCAGATCAACGAGAAACAGAAAGCCGTCGACGAGATGATGGAGGCGTGGCAGCGCAAGACCGGCTCCGAGACGCTCGAAGTGACGGTCGAATCGGTGGCCGAGGTCGTGTCGCGGCTGACCGGCATCCCGGTCTCCGAACTCACGCAGGAAGAGCGCCAGAAGCTGCTGCAGATGGAAGAACAACTCCGCGAGCGCGTGGTCGGCCAGAGCGACGCCGTGGTCGCGGTCAGCGATGCCGTTCGGCTGTCGCGCGCGGGGCTCGGCCAGACGCACCGGCCGATCGCGACGTTCCTGTTCCTCGGGCCGACGGGCGTCGGCAAGACCGAGCTCGCGAAGGCGCTGGCCGAGACCGTGTTCGGCGACGAGCAGGCGATCATCCGCATCGACATGTCCGAGTACATGGAGCGGCACGCGGTTGCGCGGCTGATCGGCGCGCCGCCCGGCTACGTCGGCTACGAGGAAGGCGGCCAGCTCACCGAACGCGTGCGGCGCCGCCCGTACAGCGTGATCCTGCTCGACGAGATCGAGAAGGCGCATCCGGACGTCTACAACGTGCTGCTGCAGGTGTTCGACGATGGCCGGCTGACCGACGGCAAGGGCCGCGTGGTCGACTTCAGCAACACGATCATCATCGCGACGAGCAACCTCGGCGCGGCGATCATCATGGACAACCTCACGCAGCCCGAAGCCGCGCGCAAGACCGACAAGGCGGTCCGCGAGGAACTGATGCAGGTGCTGAAGGGCCATTTCCGCCCCGAGTTCCTGAACCGGATCGACGAGGTGATCGTCTTCCACGCGCTGTCGAAGGACAACATCCGCTCGATCGTGCAGATCCAGCTCGATCGCGTGGTGCGTACGGCCGCCGCGCAGGACATCACGCTCGTGATGGGTAGCTCGCTCCTCGATCACCTGACCGAAGTCGGCTACCAGCCGGAGTTCGGCGCACGCGAGTTGAAGCGCCAGATCCGCCAGACCATCGAGACGCGGCTTGCGAAGGAGATTCTTGCCGACCGGCTGAAATCGGGCGACCGGTGCGAAGTCGACTTCGACAAGGACAGCGACGAAGTGAAGTTCAACAAGCTCGCCGCGCCGGAAGCGAAAGACACGAAGGACGCGAAGAAGGACGCCGACGGCAAGGCCAAGTCGAACGGCAAGGCCGCCAAGGCATCCGGCGACGCGAAGGCGGACGACGCGCCCGCCGACGCACCACCGCCCGCGGCGAAGTCCGGCAAGAAGTCGTCCGGCGCGAAGAAGGACGCGCACTAAAAAACGCGTGCCCTGCAATCCGGGGCACGCATGACCGGCTCCGTCCGCCGGACGGAGCCGCCCCACGCCGCGACATGGCGCAACCGAGCCGCCCGCACCGGGCCCGGCTCATGGAGATTCACATGACAAATCGACGCGAAGTGCCAGGCATCAGGAAGTACGATGGGCCCGCCGGCGGTTGGGGCGCGCTTCGCGCGACAGCCGATGCGGTGCGTACGCAGATGGAAACCATCGAGGCGCCGATCGTGCTGATGCGGACCAACCAGCCCGACGGCTTCGACTGCCCCGGCTGTGCGTGGCCCGACAAGGAACACAAGTCGACGTTCCAGTTCTGCGAGAACGGCGCGAAGGCCGTCACGTGGGAAGCGACGACCAAGCGCGTGACGCCCGAGTTCTTCGCGGCGAACACCGTGTCGTCGCTGCTGCGCATGTCGGACTACGAACTGGAGAACATGGGCCGGCTCACGCATCCGCTCGTCTACGACCGCGCAAGCGACACGTTCCGCCCGATCGAATGGGACGACGCATTCGCGCGCATCGGCGAAGTGCTGCGCGCGCTGCCGCCCGAGCAGGTCGAGTTCTACACGTCGGGCCGCGCGTCGAACGAAGCCGCGTACCTGTACCAGCTGTTCGCGCGCGAGCTCGGCACCAACAACTTCCCCGACTGCTCGAACATGTGCCACGAGCCGACCAGCGTCGGCCTGCCGCAGTCGATCGGCATCGGCAAGGGCACCGTCTCGCTGGAGGATTTCGACCACTGCGAGCTGATCATCTCGATCGGCCACAACCCCGGCACGAACCACCCGCGGATGATGGGCACGCTGCACGAGTGCTCGCGCCGCAATGTGCCGATCATCGTGTTCAATCCGCTGCGCGAACGCGCGCTCGAACGCTTCGCCGATCCGCAGGACATGATCGAGATGGCGTCGTTCGGCTCGACGCGCATTGCGTCGACGTACTACCAGGTCGACGCGGGCGGCGACGCGGCCGCGCTGAAGGGCATCATGAAGGCGCTGCTGCAGCTCGAAGCCGAGCGCGGCGACGTGCTCGACCGCGACTTCATCGCGCAGCACACCAACGGCTTCGACGCGTTCTCGACCGACCTCGAAGCCACGTCGTGGGACGACATCGAACGCGCGAGCGGCCTCAGCCAGGCGCAGCTCGAACAGGTCGCGCTCGCGTACGCGAAGTCGAACGCGACCATCATCACGTACGGGATGGGCGTCACGCAGCACAACAAGGGCACGGCAACCGTGCGCCTGATCGCCGACCTGCTGCTGATGCGCGGCAACATCGGCAAACCCGGCGCCGGCGTGTGCCCGCTGCGCGGCCATTCGAACGTGCAGGGCAACCGCACGGTCGGCATCACCGAGAAACCGTCGGCCGAGTTCCTGAAGAAGATCGAGGACGTGTGCGGCTTCACGCCGCCCGCGCATCACGGGCACGACGCCGTGCAGGCGATGCAGGCCATGATCGACGGCACCGCGAAGGCGCTGCTGTGCCTCGGCGGCAACTTCGCGGTCGCGCTGCCCGATCCCGAGCTGTCGTTCCCGGCGATGGCGAAGCTCGACCTGAGCGTGCATCTCGGCACGAAGCTGAACCGTTCGCACCTGCTGGTCGGCAAGGAAACCTTCATCCTGCCGGTGCTCGGCCGCACCGAGCTCGACATGCAGGCTACCGGCCGGCAGTCGATCACCGTCGAGGATTCGATGTCGATGGTCCATGCGTCGGCCGGCAAGCTCAAGCCGGCGTCCGACCAGTTGCGCTCGGAGCCCGCGATCGTCGCGGGGATCGCGCATGCGACGCTGCCGAACAGCAAGGTCGCATGGCTCGACCTGATCGCCGACTACGACCGCATCCGCGACCTGATCGACCGTACGGTATCCGGCTTCGAGGCGTTCAACGAGCGCATCCGCACGCCGGGCGGCTTCCGGCTGCCGCTGCCGCCCACCGAGCGCGTGTGGCCCACACCGACCGGCAAGGCGATGTTCTCGGTCTACAAGGGCGTGAAGGAAGACGCGGACGTACTCGGCGCCGAGCAGGTATTGCGGCTGATCACGCTGCGCAGCCACGACCAGTACAACACGACGATCTACGGGCTCGACGACCGCTATCGCGGCGTGTTCGGGCGGCGTGACGTGCTGTTCATGAACACGGCCGATCTCGCGAAGTACGGACTCGAGCACGGCGACCTCGTCGACATCGAGACGATCACCGCGTCGGGCCGCACGCTGCGCCTCGAGAAGATCACCGCGATCGAGTACGACATCGCGCCGGGGTCGGTCGGCGCGTACTACCCGGAAGCGAACGTGCTCGTGCCGCTCGACTACATCGACAAGGAAAGCGGCACGCCGTCGTACAAGTCGGTGCCGGTACGCGTCGCGCGCTCGGCGGTCGTCTGACCGACGGGCAGGCGCGCGATGCGTAGCTCACCGCGCGCCTGCCCGACTCCTTCCCCCGGCCGCCGCCGCGCCACAACCAAAGCGGCGGCCCTCCCCTTCCTTTAACGCGCCGCCGTCGGCGGCAGATGCGCACCGCCCTGCCGGCGCCGGTACGCGCTGTCGCGCGACGCGAGCCAGTAGTACAGCGGCGACGTCAGCAGCAATCCCACGAGCCACGACAGATCCGCGCCGCCCAGATGCGCGGGAATCGGGCCCGCGTACATCGGCGTGTTCATGAACGGAATCTGCACGAGGATGCCGATCGCATACGCGAGCAGCGCCTGTGGATTGAAGCGGCCGTAGATCCCGCCGTCCACCATGAAGATCGACTTGATGTCGTACTTGCCCTTGTGGATCACGTAGAAGTCGATCAGGTTGATCGCCGTCCACGGCACCAGCACGACCAGCAGCGCGAGCACCAGATCGACGAGGTTGCCGACGAAGTTCGTCGACGCGCCGATCGCCGCGTAGCAGCAACCGACGAAGATCACGACCGACACCACCGCACGCGCCTTCGCGGTCGGAATCCACTTGTACGCGAACGTCTGAACCGACGTGATCACCGCGAGCACCGCGCCGTACAGGTTCAGCGCGTTGTGGCTGATCACGCTCAGCAGGAACAGCACGAGCATCAACGGGCCGAGCGGGCCCGTCGCCTGCTTGACGGCATCCATCGTGTCCATGCCGGCCGGCACCGCGAGCACCGCGACCGCGCCGAAGATGAACGCGAGCGTCGAGCCGATCGTGCAGCCGAGATAGGTCGCCCAGAACGTCGATGCGACGCCGACGTTTTCCGGCAGATAGCGTGAATAGTCCGACACGTACGGCGCGAACGCGATCTGCCACAACGCCGACAGCGACACCGTCGCGAGCCAGCCCGCGAAGTTGAAGCCGCCGCGCGTCAGGAAATCGTCGGTCGTCACGTGCGTGAGGATCATCCAGAAGCCGACGAAGATGCCGATGCCGAGCACCCACGTACCGATGCGGTTCAGGATGTGGATGAACCGGTAGCCGACGATTCCGATCAGCCCCGAGCCCACCGCGCCGATCACGATGCCGACGGGCACCGGCACCGACGACGCGATGCCGTGCACCGACTTGCCGGCGAGCACGATGTTCGACGCGAAGAAGCCGACGTACATCACGGCCGCGATCACCGTGACGAGCAGCGCGCCCCACGAGCCGAACTGCGCACGGCTCTGGATCATCTGCGGGATGCCCATCTGCGGGCCCTGCGCGGAATGCAGCGCCATCAGCACGCCGCCGACGGCCTGGCCGACGACGATCGCGACGATGCCCCACATCAGGTTCAGGTGAAACATCTGCACGCCGAGCGCGCCGGTCACGATCGGCAGCGGCGCGATGTTGCCGCCGAACCAGAGCGTGAACAGGTCGCGCACCTTGCCGTGGCGCTCCGCGGGCGGCACATAGCCGATCGTGTGCTTCTCTATCATCGGGGACGCATTGCGTTCCGCGTTCGTCATGGTGACGTCTCCTGTCTTGCGCGGCGATGCGCGCTTGCCGTTTCCGCCGGCGCGCGTCGGGGTGCGCGCCTGCAACCGGGTCCGGATACGCGAGCGACGACGCGCCGCGTGCACGCGCGGCGGTGTCGAACGAAGCGGACGACGTGCAGGCAGGGACGGATGAGATGCCCCGCCGGCGCGGCCGTTTCGCGATTCTTCGTGATCCAGGTTGGAGACGATGGTGCGCCACGACTATCGCGGCCGGAAAATACTAAAAATATTTCCGCGACATACGAAAAAGCTCTGCAGCGGAAATTCCGGCGCCGATCGACTTCAGGTAAGGTGCCAGGGTCTGTTTCCCTATGGAACGCGCATGCGCCCGCGGCGGCACGCCGGGGCCGGGCATCAGAGGTGCTTGTGGCTCACTACACTTTGCGGCAACTGAAATACTTCATCACGACGGTCGAATCCGGCAGCGTTGCCGAGGCCTCACGCCAGCTCTTCATCGCGCAGCCGTCGATCTCCAGCGCGATCAAGGGGCTGGAGGAGAGCTTCGGCGTGAAGCTCTTCATCCGTCATCACGCACAGGGCGTGTCGCTGACGCCGAGCGGCACGCGCTTTTACCGGAAAGCGCAGGAGCTGCTGCGCATCGCGCACGAGTTCGAACAGAACGCGCTCGCCGACAACGACGTGATCACCGGGCAGATCGACATCGGCTGCTTCGAGACGGTCGCGCCGCTCTACCTTCCGCAACTGATCGCGGGCTTTCGCGAGCGTTACCCGGGCGTGAACATCCGGCTGCGCGACGGCGACCAACAGGAACTCGTGCAGGGCCTGACGTCAGGCACGTTCGATCTCGCGCTCATGTACGACCACGATCTCGACGGCACGATCGAGACCGAGCCGCTGATGCCGCCGCAGCAGCCATACGTGCTGCTGCCGGAGAACCACCGGTTCGCGGGCCAGTCGCACGTATCGCTGCGCGACCTGTGCGTCGAGCCGATGATCCTGCTCGACGTGCAGCCGAGCCGCACCTACTTCGTCAGCCTGTTTCACGAACTTGGGCTCACGCCGAACATCGTGTTCGGCTCGCCGTCGATCGAGATGGTGCGCGGGATGGTCGGCCAGGGATTCGGTTTCTCGCTGCTCGTCACGCGCCCGCACTCCGAATTCACGTACGACGGCCAGCGCGTCGTGACGATCGGTCTCAGCGAAACGGTGAGCCCGTCAGGGCTCGTGAGCGCACGGTTGAGGCGCGGCCAGCTCACGAAGCAGGCGCAGTCGTTTGTCGATTTCTGCCGCGAACGGCTTGCGCAGATCGTTGCGGAATCGGCTCGATAGAGACAAATGGAAAACGCACGCGCCGCAGGGTGCGGTGCGTGCGTTTCGCTTGCAAGTTCAGACCGCCGATGAAAGATGCGCGGCCAGGCGACCCAGCATCGCGTCGCATCCCTGCAGCTGTTGGAGCGTGACGAACTCGTCGGGCTTGTGCCCCTGGTCCATGCTGCCGGGCCCGCACACCACGGTCGGAATCCCAGCCTGCCCGAACAGCCCGCCCTCGGTGCCGAACGCAACCGTGCCGAACGCATCGGAGCCGCTCAGCATCGCGAGCAGGCGCGCGGCTTCGCTGTCCGGCGCAGTGGCCAGCCCCGGATACGCGCCCAGCGGCTGCAATTGAATGTCGGTCTCGGGCTGCACCGCACGCATCTTCGGCAACAGTTCGGATTCCGCATAGTCCTGCAGCTTCCTCGGCACGTCGTGCGCATCGAAATCCGGCAGCGCGCGCACCTCGAAATCGAATTCGCATTCGGCCGGCACGATGTTCAACGCACGGCCGCCCTTGATCAATCCCGTCTGCACGGTCGAGAACGGCGGATCGAAACGGCTGTCGTGCCGCTCGGGCCGCGCGAGCGCCGCGCCGATCTCGCCGAGCCGGCCGATCAGCTTCGCCGCATAGTCGATCGCGTTGACACCCGACGGCGCGTACGCCGAGTGGCATGCGGCGCCCTTCACATGGCAGCGCATCGCGAGCTTGCCCTTGTGACCGAGTACCGGCTTCAGTTCGGTCGGCTCGCCGATCAGGCACAGACGTGGACGATGTTCGCGCGCGGCCAGTGCTTCGAGCATCGGCCGCACGCCGAGGCAGCCGACTTCCTCGTCGTACGAGAACGCGAGATGCACGGGCAGGCTCAGCGGCCGTGCGACAAAAGCCGGAACGGCCGCGAGCGCCGACGCGATGAAGCCCTTCATGTCGGCCGTGCCGCGGCCGTACAAGCGGCCATCGCGCTCGGTCAACCGGAACGGCTCGACCGTCCACGCCTGCCCGTCCACCGGCACCACGTCGGTATGGCCCGACAGCGCGATGCCGCCGCGATCGCGCGGCCCGATCGTCGCGTACAGGCTCGCCTTCGTGCGCTCCGCGTTGTAGAACAGTTCGCTCTCCACGCCACAGCCCGCGAGATAGTCGCGGATGAAGCCGATCATCTCGAGGTTCGAATCGCGGCTGACCGTCGCGAAGCCGATCAACCGTTCGAGCAGCGCTCGGCTCGACGTATCACTCATCGCCCGGCACTCCGTAGCTCGGCGCGGCGGTCGGGTTCAGCGCACGCGTCTGGTAGTCCTGCATCTGCGGCCGATACGCACGCCAGAGCGTCTCGAGCTGCCCGACCGGATCGGCATCGGCCCAGTCGACGCGCAGGTCGACGATCGGCCAGGTCACGTCGCCGGCCACCTTCAGCGCGGCCGAATGCACCGGCCCGGCTTCACCGCCGGCTGCCATCGCCGCGTGCATCGCGGCCAGCAGACGATCGGCGAGCAGGCCGGGCGCCTGTTCGAAAGCCCGCACCATCGCGTCGATCACGGCAGGCGCGGCCAGCAAGTTGCCGGCCGCCACGCACTGCTCGCCCTGCACCGCGTGATGCGTGCCGAGCGCCTCCTTGCCGGTGAAGCACGCCGTGTGCCCCTGCCCGTCGATCACCGTGACCTGCCGGTACTGGCTCCAGCCGTTCGCACTGAGCGCGCGATCGAGCGCGGCGGCGGGCGCGAGCTGGTCGTGCTCGATCAAGTCGAGAATCTGCGGGCCGAGCGCCGGCAGCGTGATGTTCTGCGTCGCGACCGCGCCGACGCCCGCGCGCACCCACGGGCAGCGCGCGCCGACCGCGATGCTCGACGAGCTGATCGCGATCCCGAGCTGACCCGTCTCCGGGCAGCGCCCGACGATGGAGAAAGTCATGTCGCCTCCTATGCGCGGTTCGGCTGCCAGTTGTCCGGGATCACGGCGATCACGTCGATCTCCATCAGCCACTGCGGCTGACCGAGCGCCGACACGACGAGCCCTGTCGAGATCGGATACACGCCCTTCAGCCACTTGCCGACTTCCTGGTAGACCGGCTCGCGATAACGCGGATCGATCAGGTAGGTCGTCGTCTTCACGATGTGCGTGATGTCGCTGCCGGCTTCCTCGAGCAGCTGCTTGACGTTCTTCATTGCCTGCTCGGCCTGTGCGCGCGCGTCGCCAAGGCCGATCAGGTTGCCATCGAAATCGGTGCCGACCTGGCCGCGCACGTAGACGGTGTTGCCGGCCCGCACGGCCTGGCACAGGTCGTTGTCGAGCGTCTGGTTCGGGTAGGTATCCTTCGTGTTGAACATGCGGATACGCGTATGGGTAGGCTGGCTCATCGAGGTCCCTCGAGTGTCGGTGTGTTCGCCCGCCGCGCCGGAAGCATTCGCGGCGCGGCGGGTTCGTGTCTGTTCGTCAGGTGGTCAGCTCGTCGCTTCGGCGAGCGGGCGCGCGTCGGCCGGTGCTTGCGAAGCGGCGGCACGGTGCTGCGACGCGTCGTGGTACGCGAGGTACTTTCGTTGCGTGACGATGTGATCGGCGATGTGCTTCGCGTCGTGCCACACGCCCCAGATGAAGCTGGAGCCGCGCCGCGACAGCCATGGCAGCCCGACGAAATAGATGCCGGGCTCCTTCGACACACCGCGCTGGTGCTGCGGTTTGCCGTTCGGCGCGAACGCATCGACGTTGAGCCAGCCGTAGTCGACCGCGTAGCCGGTCGCCCAGACGATCGACGTGACGCCAGCACCGGCGAGGTCCAGCGCGAGGATCGGATGCGCGACGCATTCGGGGTTCGGCAGGATGCGGCGTGCTTCCGGCTCTTCCGGCAGGTCGAGGCCGTTGCGTGCCGCATAGGCGTCGGCCGCGTCGAGCAACGACAGGTAGTTTTCGTCGCCGCGGGCGAGATTGATCGCGAGATCGCGTTCGAACACCGCCACGCCGCCGTCGAACGACTTCGTCAGCCCGACGAGCGTCACGCCCTGGTTCGCGAGCGCGCGGAAATCGACCGTGTGGCCGCCGCGCGCGCCGCTCACCGCGATCGTCACGTGTTCGCGGCCGGGCGTCGCGATTTCCTTGTCCCATTCGCCGAGCACGCCGAGCCACCAGCAGAAGTCGCGGCCGCGATACGCGCGCGGCGGGCGATCGTGCGGCCCGACCGACAGGTACACCTGCCGGCCCGCGCGCTGCAGTTCGTCGGCGATCTGCACGCCTGACGAGCCGGCGCCGACCACCAGCACCGCGCCTTCCGGAAGCTGGCCCGGGTTGCGATAGTCGGCGGAATGGATCTGCACGAGGCGCGCGTCGTCCGGCGCGATCGGCGGGATGACCGGACGCTGAAACGGCCCCGTCGCGACGACCACGCGATTCGCCTCGATCGTGCCGTCGGAGGTCTCGACGACGAAGCCCGGCTTGCCCGTGTTGCGCACGACGCTCTTCACTTCGACGCCGGTTCGGATGGGCGCGTTGAACTTGCGCGCATACGCTTCGAAGTAGTCCGCGACCTGGTCTTTCGACGCGAACGCGTCGGGATCGAGACCGTCGAATTCGAGCCCCGGGAAGCGGTCGTGCCACGCCGGGCCGTTCGCGACCAGCGAATCCCAGCGCCCCGTGCGCCAGCGTTCGGCGATGCGGCTGCGTTCCAGTACCAGATGGGGCACGCCCAGCTTGCCCAGGTGCTCGCTCATGGCCACGCCGGCCTGCCCGGCGCCGACGACGAGCGTATCGATTGAGGTTGTTTCGACTGCCACGGCTGTCTCCTTCGGAAGTGCGGCTCAGTGCGATGGTCTTGCTGTCGCGTGAGTTGGAATGGAGACATTCTGCGGACAGGCCGCTTACGGCGAAATGATGATTTTTGTTGGTGTTGACGAGCAAAAAGCTGGGGCGGGTGAGTGGCTCGCCCGTCCGGCGCGCATTTCACACGATCTGGCGGTGACGTTTCGCCCGTTTCGGGCGTCATTCGGATTCGGGCACATGCGCGCGGCCAGTGCGCAACGACGCGGGGTGCACCGCGGGTTGGGTCGGCGACACCGGCGCGGACATCACGGCCTTCGCCGCGTCGATCAACGTCGCCTTGTTGCCGTCCCACTTGGGC
Organism: Burkholderia cepacia; assembly: GCF_029962485.1. Lineage (NCBI taxonomy): Bacteria > Pseudomonadati > Pseudomonadota > Betaproteobacteria > Burkholderiales > Burkholderiaceae > Burkholderia > Burkholderia cepacia. Next base: position 250,457 of record NZ_CP073639.1, on the reverse strand, counting down.
AATTTGGCAGGCGGCAGCGGCACAACCTTGTCCAGGTTCGGCAAACGCAGGTCGGGGTCGCGCTCGAGGCGATCGGCAAGAACACTGTAACGCTCGGCCCGGGCACGATCCTTCACGTTGCCGACCACGGGATCACCGTCGTCGAACGCACCGAACAAATAGGCCGCACTCTTGGCGCTGCCGTATTTCGCGCCTTCATGCAAGATCTTGAGAGCCTGCACATTGTCTTCGCCGAGCGATCGGTCGGAACCAACGAGCGTTGTTCCCAGAGCGTATGCTGCATCTCCGCTACCTTGGGCGAATCCACACTCGAGCATGTTGAGCGCAACCTTCCGATTGCCCCAAAAACCGGATTTCGGATCATCGTAAACCGCATCGAGCTTACTACCCAAATAAGCCATGGCACTCGGGCTGCCCTTGTCCGCAGCAAGTTGCCAGAACGCGTACGCACGGCTCGCATCCTGCTTTACCCCGACTCCGTTCATGTAGTACGTACCCATCAGATCGTAGGCCGCGGGTATGCCCAGCTTCATTGCCTGCTCGGTGATCTGCACCGCGCGCTCGGTATTGCGATCGACACCCAGCCCTTGAGCGTAAGCATTTGCGAGGTTCAGCATCGCCTTCCAGTGCTTGCGCTCAGCAGCCTTGCTCCACAATGCGACGGCACCAGCATAGTCGCGCTGGTTCGGCCACAACAACGCGCTCGTCATCGTCATCGCCTGCTGATTCCAGCGGTCCGCATCAGGATCAACGGCCGGCACTACGGCGGCTTCGTGCACGCAATCAAACGTCTCGCGATGCGGATTGAAAGCGTCGAGCGACATATTTCTCGGAAGGGAATCGTTCATCGAGCAAGCGGTACAAGCAAGGAACAGGAAGAGGGAAAACACGCCCGACAGGCGCAAGCGTTTAGACGTTGTTGTACTCATCGGAACTCGCATAATCTGAAAGCGCGCCAGGCTGGCCGAACGCTGGATGCACGGTCGTCTTCAAATGCCATCAGGAAGCCCACCGGCTCCAGACCACGCTTCCTTTGACTGACATTCGATTCCATGAGTGTTTGCCACTTCATGAAAATTTCCTTGATGACCAGGGGATTGCCGTCGCTGCCATCATGTTTGGTCGACGCCCAACCGCATCCGCCCCCAACAAAAAGACACGCAACCAATTGATTTTATTTAATGTTTTATGAACGTTAGCACTGAATCTCAAACGACAGCGCTTGAGACCAACTTTTAATCAGACCATTGCCCTACAATTCTTGACGGTTCGCGAACTGTCAAACTGATAGCATGCGTGCCGCTTCGCAATATGCGATGCGCAGCACGAGCACCTGAATCCATGTGGATCATCTGATCATCCCCCTTTTTGGTACCGCGCGGCCCCATCACTGAATCGCACAGCCGGCGCCGCAATATCGCCGGATGACAAACGACACGTGAACGATCTGTCTGTGACTGTCGCGCGTCGAGTCGACGATCGCATCGGCGACCAGTTCAAACAGGACACCATGCGCTTCGTCTCGCCCGCAGGCAGCACGTCGCGCCCCACCGCAACACCCCGGCATCGCCCCCGTGCGACCCGTTGCAGTAACCGTTGGAGTGGCGCACCCCGCGCCTGCAAGCATGAAGAAATCGAAGCAGCCCACCCATCCCCCGCGCGACAAGGACCGTACGCCTTTGGTCCGCGCCGGCGCGTTGCTGCTGATGGCCGGCCTGCTGTACCTGCTGTGGCCGTCCGCCGAAACCGCGTATCTCGCGATGGAGTCGGTGATCCGCTGACGCGCTCGATCGGCCGCCCACTGCGCTATACTTGCGCGATGGAAACCAAACCCGCCTCGCCGAACGTGCATTGCTGGTGGCGCGCCTGACCCAGGCGGCCCGTTTCCTTTTGCATGTCCCAAACGTGATGCCGCCAGCCATGGCGGCATTTGCGTTTCTGCGCCGACATCATGGCTGGCGGCTTCGATAACCCGGAGCCAATGTCCACCATGACTCACCCGAACCGACCGATCATCCTCACCGGCGACCGCACGACCGGCCCGCTGCATCTCGGCCATTACATCGGCTCGCTGCGCGCGCGCGTGCAGATGCAGCACGAAGCGCAGCAATTCCTGCTGCTCGCCGACACGCAGGCGCTGACCGACAACATGGGCCGCCGCCAGCGCGTCACCGAGAACGTGATCGAGGTCGCGCTCGACTATCTCGCCGTCGGCATCGATCCGTCGATCTCGACGATCGTCGTGCAGTCGCAAGTGCCCGAACTCGCCGAACTGTCGCAATACCTGCTCAACCTCGTCACGGTCGCGCGCCTCGAGCGCAATCCGACCATCAAGGAAGAGATCCGCCTGCGCGGGTTCGAGCGCGACATCCCGGCCGGTTTCCTGACCTACCCGGTAAGCCAGGCGGCCGACATCACCGCGTTCAAGGCAACGCACGTGCCCGTCGGCGACGATCAGCTCCCGATGATCGAACAGACCAACGAACTCGTGCGCCGCTTCAACGCGACGGTCGACAAGCAAGTACTGGTCGAATGCGAGGCCGTGCTGTCGTCGGTCACGCGACTGCCGGGCATCGACGGCAAGGCGAAGATGAGCAAGTCGCTGGGCAACGCGATCACGCTCGGCTCGACGCCGGACGAGATCACGCAAGCCGTGAAGGACATGTACACGGACCCGAACCATCTGCGCGTGAGCGATCCCGGCCAGGTCGAGGGCAACGTCGTGTTCACGTTCCTCGATGCATTCGAGCCGGACGTCGCGAAGGTCGACGAGTTGAAGGCCCACTACCGCCGCGGCGGCCTCGGCGACAGCGTCGTCAAGCGCGTACTGAACGAGCGACTGCAGGCGCTGATCGAACCGATCCGCACGCGCCGCCGCGAGTTCGAGGCCGACAAGAGCGAGGTGATGGCGATCCTCAAGCGCGGCACGCTGCACGCGCGGGAAGTGGCCGGCGCGACGCTCGCGGAGGTGAAGGGGGCGATGGGGCTCACGTATTTCGATTGAGCGGCACCGTCACGGCCGCTCGCGCTCCGCCGGAGCGGCGTGACACACGGCCTCGATCCGGTTACCGGCCGGGTCGACGAGAAAGGCCGCGTAGTAGTCGCCGTGGTAGTGCGGCCTCAATCCGGGGTCGCCGTCGGACTGGCCGCCCGTTGACAGGCCGGCTTCGAAAAACGCGTGCACCTGCTCGCGCGAAGACGCCTTGAAACACCAGTGCCGCTTGCTCGTCCCGACTTCGGCGGGATCCAGATACACCGCCAGATAAGTCGATGCGATGTCGTTCGCGTTGCAACGTTCGCCATAGCCGAGCGCGGAGGGCCGGTCGTAGACCTTGGCTGCGCCCAGCGCGCCCATGACGGCATCGTAGAAGGGGCGCGCCTGGTCGATATCCGGCACGCCGATGGACACATGATCAAGAAGTTGCATGGTGTGGGCTCCGTTGAACGTGCCCGAGTCTACACAAGCACCACGTATTGCGCCGAAGCCCGCTCGCACATTGCGGCCAGGCACTTAGTCCACTCCGCCGATGTCGCGCCCCTGCGCACCCGCTATCGTTTCCCCGTCATCCACACAGTTCACGACACCATGACGCCCCAGGAATCGATCGACCGGCTGGACATCCAGGATCTGCTGACGCGCTACTGCCACGCCGTCGACCGCCGGGACTGGCGCGAATTCGAGCGGCTCTTCGCCACCAACGCACGTCTCGACTACGCGGCATTCGGTGGCCCGGTCGGTAGTCGCGCGGAAATCGCCACCTATCTGGAACAGATGACCTCGGCGATGCGCGGCACGCAGCATACGATCTCGACGTCGTTGCTGATCGTCGACGGCGACGCCGCAACCGCGCGAACGGCCGGCCAGGTGATGATGGTGTCGGCCGATGAAGCCGGCGACGATCGCGTGTGCTTCGTCGGGCTGTGGTATCGCGACCTGCTGGTGCGAACCGAATGCGGGTGGCGCATCCAGAGCCGCATGCAGGAGCGCAGCTGGATGCACAACGCGCCGCCGGTCGCGGCGCTCTGACAAAGCCCGTGCGGCGCGTTACTTCATCTGCATCAGTTGAATCAGGTTCCCGCACGTATCGTCGACGATCGCGACGCGCACGGGCCCCGCATCCATTGGCTCCAGCTTGAACTGCACGCCGAGTGCCGTGAGCCGCGCGAACTCGCCGTCGAGATCGTCGACCTGGAACGACGCAGCCGGGATCCCGTCCTCGTACAGCGCCTGCTTGTACGGCCCCACCGCGCGATGGTTGCTCGGCTCGAGCAGCAGCTCGGTGCCGTCCGGCTGGTCTTTCGACACGACGGTCAACCAGCGGTAGTCGCCCCACCGGCACGTTGTTCTTCAGCTTGAAACCGAGCTTGTCGGTATAAAACGTCAACGCCTTGTCCTGATCGTCGACAAAGATACTCGTCACGTAGATTCGCATGTCACTCTCCTGAAGCAGCTATCCGTAATCGGCGCCCGCCTCTATTCTTCGTCGAAATCGATGACAAACGCATAACCGTCGGATCAGCTTGCGCAGGTAGGCGTCGAAGTCGTCAGCGATCACCGCGTAACTGTCGGGGTCGTGCAGGAAGCGCACGACCTGCCCCACCTTGCCGCCGGGCGCCGGCGCGAAATCGATGTAGAGCTGCGACGTGCCGCCGTTGTTCATGCAGTGCGAGAAGCACAGGCGCCGGCCCATCGGCAATGCGATGTCGATGCGCGAATCGACGAGTTCGCCATCGACGTTCACATCGTCGCCGTAGATCTCCGCGATGCTGTCGCGGTACTTCGCGCCCTCTTCGAGCATCTGCCCGGCCGACAGCAGGTAATAGGGGTATTCGTAGACGTCCGACCCCAGCACCAGCACATTGATCGTCGTATCGCCGTAGTCGCGCCAGTAGGTGCCGTCAAGCTTGCCGAGCAGTTCGAGCAGGCTGGCCGGGCACAGCGGATACGCCGCACGCAGCGCGTCGAGCTGTGCGGGCGTCGCACCCGTGGCGACGGCGAGCGCCGTATTGTCGGCCTCGGGCAGCGCGGCGCGCAGGCCGGCGAGATAGGTATCGACGAGGGTCATCGCGAAGGATCCTGATTCCGGGAAACGGGCAAGCGCCATTCTAGCGCCGGCCGCAACCCCGCATGATCGCCCCGCTTTCGCGCACCCGGCCTACGTGATCTGGTACGTCGACGCCGGCACGAATTCCTCCGGTATCGGACGGTCGCCCAGTTCGAGCACCGACCGCTCGATCGTGCGCGTCATCGCATCGAGTGCGAGCGCATTCGGCGCGAGGCCGAACGGTTCGGCGACCTCGTTCGCGATCGCTTCGAGCGCGATCAGCGTGTACGAGATGAACACGCAGATCAGTGGCGTGAAGAATTCCGTCGAATCGACGAGCCCGAACGGCAGCAGCACGCAGTACGCATACACGGTGCGCAGCAGCACGCTGTACGAGAACGGAATCGGCGTCGACAGGATGCGCTCGCAACCACCCACCGATTTGCCGAGCTCGTCGAGCTGCGTCTCGAACATCCAGCAGGTCGCGTCGCTGCCGGGCGCGCGGCCCAGCGCGCGGACGATGCCGCCGCGCAGCTCGTCGAGGATCGCAACGGGTTTGAAGCATTTGCCGCCAAGCTCGACCGTGCGCTCCGCGCCGAGAATGCGCTGGAGGTCCGCGGTCGGATCGGTATGGCGCAGCTGATGCTTCAGCGCATACGTGAACGCGATCAGCAGATCGGCGAGCCGGTTGCGCTCGACGGTGCTGACGCTGTCGGGCAGGTAGCGGTTCAGTTGGGACGTCACGGTGCGCGCGGCGATCAGCAGGTTGCCCCACAGGTGGCGCGCCTCCTTGAAACGCTCGAAGCTCGCGTTGTTGCGAAACGCGAGGAAGATCGCGAGTGCGAGCCCGAACAGCGTGAACGGTGCGGTGTTGAGCGGAATCTTCTCGCCGAAGATGCGCCCGTTCGTGAAGACCGCCAGCGTGCTGACGATCGCCATGAACACGAGTTGCGGAATGATCGATTGCAGCACGGAGCCGTTCCATACGAACAGCATCCTGAGCCAGTTTTGTCGTGGTCTGACGATCATGGTGTTTTCTCGACTGCCAAAGGAATGCGCGGCGCGGCACACCCGCGCCCGATGTGCAACGGCCCGCGCGTGGCGGGCCGCTGTCGGTCGGGTGCGGTGCCGGAGGCGCGCTGCGCGTGATGATACGCCCGCGCACGCCGCGCCCCGTCACATCGCATGCTGCTCAGTGATAGCCGACGTCGCCCTCGCGCACCTTGCCGCGGAATACGCGGTACTGCATCGCGTTGTACACGAGGATGATCGGCAGCACGATCACGGTGCCGACAAGCGCGAACAACTGGCTCGAATGGCTCGACGACGCCGCCCAGATCGTCAGCGAAGGCGGCACGATGTTCGGCCAGATGCTGATCACGAGCCCCGTGTAGCCGAGGAACACGAGCGCGAGCGTCAGCAGGAACGGCGTGGCCTCATGTTCACGCTTCACCGTATGGAAAATGCCCCACACGCATGCGACGACGAGGACTGGCACCGGCAGGAACCAGCCGAGGTTGCCGCTGCCGAACCAGCGGTGCGCGACGGCCGGCAGCCCGATCACGGTCCACAGGCTCACCACGCCCATCACGGCGAGCAACACGCCCGCGAGCGGCTTCATCAGCAGCCGCATCTTGCGCTGCAGTTCGCCGTCGACCTTCAGGATCAGCCAGCCGCAACCAAGCGTCGCATACGTGACGAGCACGCCGATCCCGCAGAGCAGGCTGAACGGCGACAGCCAGTCGAACGGCCCGCCCGCGAACTGGTTGTTCTCGATCTTGATGCCCTGCAGCAGCGAACCGAGCACGATCCCCTGGCAGAACGCCGCGAGCGCGGAACCGCCGATGAACGCGAGATCCCACATGTGTTGCGTGCGGGTGGCCTTCGCGCGCAATTCGAACGCCGCACCGCGGAAGATCAGGCCGACCAGCATCAGCACCAGCGGCAGGTAGTTCGCGGGCAGCAGCGTCGAATACACGACCGGGAACGCGCCATAGAGGCCCGCGCCGCCGAGCACGAGGAACGTCTCGTTGCCGTCCCATACCGGCGCGACGGTGTCGAGCATCACCTGGCGCTCGGCCTTCGCATCGAAGAACGGAAACAGCAGGCCGATACCGAGATCGAAGCCGTCCAGCATCACGTAGATGAATACACCGAGGCCGATGATCGCGGCCCACACGACAGGAAGATCGATTTGCATGGCTTTACTCCGCTTCGGTGACGTTCAGCGGCGTGGACAGCGCGCTCTTGCGCAGCCCCGGATGCCGGTGCAGCTCGATGTACCCGGCCTGGGCAGCCGGCCCGCGCCTCATCAGTTTCAGCATGTAGTAGATACCCGTCCCGAATACCAGGAAATAGACGACCACGAAGATCAGCAGCGACACGCCGACCTGCTGCGCGCTCAGCGGCGCAACCGAATCGATGGTGCGCAGCACGCCGTAGACGGTCCACGGCTGCCGCCCGACCTCGGTCGTGATCCAGCCGGCCAGCAGCGCGACGATGCCGGAAGGCCCCATGCAGACCACGAACCACTGGAACCAGCGCGTTTCATAGAGGCGCCCGCCCTTTCTCAGCAGCAACCCGAGCAGCGCGGTGAGCAACATCAGCATCCCGAGGCCGGCCATGATCCGGAAAGTCCAGAAGATGATCGGCGAGTACGGGCGATCCTGCGGCGGGAATTCCTTCAGCCCGCGAATCTCGCCGTCCCAGCTGTGCGTGAGGATCAGGCTGCCGAGGTGCGGCACCTGGATCGCATAGCGCGTGGTTTCGGCCTGCATGTCGGGCAGCCCGACGAGATTCAGCGCGGTGCCGCCCTTCTCGGTTTCCCACAGCCCCTCGATCGCCGCGATCTTCGCCGGCTGGTATTCGCGCGTGTTCAGCCCGTGTGCATCGCCGACGACGATCTGGATCGGCGCGAGCACGAGCAGCATCCACAGCGCCATCGAGAAGCTGCGTTTCACCGGCTCGTCGCGGCGCCCCTTCAGCAGGTGCCATGCGCCGCACGCGGCAACGATGAAGCCTGCGACGATGAACGCCGCGATCGTCATGTGCACGAGACGGTACGGGAACGACGGATTGAAGACGATCTTGAACCAGTCGACCGGCACGACGAGGCCGTTCTCGATCTTGTAGCCCTGCGGGGTCTGCATGAAGCTGTTCGACGCGAGGATCCAGAACGTCGAGATCAGCGTGCCGACCGCGACCATCAGCGTCGCGAAGAAGTGCGCACGCGGGCTGACACGCTGCCAGCCGAACAGCATCACGCCGAGGAAGCCCGCTTCGAGGAAGAACGCGGTCAGTACCTCATACGTAAGCAGCGGCCCCGTGATGTTGCCCGCGACGCGCGAGAAGCCGGCCCAGTTGGTGCCGAACTCGTACGCCATCACGACGCCGGAGACCACCCCCATCCCGAAGCCGATCGCGAAGATCTTCGACCAGAACTGGAACATGGATTTGTAGGCGGCGTCGCCGGTGACGAGATAACGCCACTCCAGGACCGCCAGGAAGCTCGCCATGCCGATGCTGATCGCGGGAAACACGATGTGGAACGACACCGTGAATGCGAATTGCAATCGGGCGAGATGGAACGCATCGAAGATTTCCATGACCGTAATTTGCTCGTGATTGTGAGGACGTACGCCCGAAGCAGGAAATCGCGCGACGGCTTGGCGACAACACATGCGAACACAAACGGTCACTCGCATGGCATCGAAGCGTGAATGACGATATCGCGTTTGCAACGATACTCGCAATCACTCGAACGTGCGCTGAAACTGTGCTGCTTCCGTCGCCGAAGATGTGTGTACGGAAAACACATTTCGTGCCCGCGGGATGGTCAGCTGTACTGCTTTCCGCGTTGCAGCGCTGTGCCTGCGGCGCGCTGTTCACTCCACTTAACATGTTATGCAACGCCTGCCCGAGGCGGTAGTGCGCCCACCCGGCGCCCCCCCCGGCGGCACCGATTCCCGTCGTCCGGCGTACGCACCGGACGATCCGCCTGGAGAAAAAACGCATGGAGTCCCGCACCCGATTCGACGATCCGACCGGCAGCGCCGCGTGTCAGGTGACGCGTCATCGCGCCGGCGAAGCGCGCGACACCGTCGATCGCGTCGTCGAGGAAACCCCGGTTGCACTCGTGTTCAACGGCATCTCGCACACGGTCATGATGGCGACGCCGATCGACCTCGACGCGTTCGGCCTCGGCTTCGCGCTGAGCGAAGGCATCGTCGAGCGTGCGTCGGACGTATTCGACATCGAGAGCGAATGCCGGCCCGGCAGCGCCGAAGTGCGGCTCACCGTGTCGCAGCAGGCGTTCATGGCGCTGAAGGCCCATCGGCGCGCGCTGGCCGGACGCACGGGTTGCGGTGTCTGCGGGATCGAAAGCATCGCGCAGCTCGACCTGCACCCGCCGCGCATCGCGGCCGCCGGCGCCGCGGCCGGCATCGGCGCCGACGCGATTGCACGCGCCGCCCGCACGCTGCCGGCCCACCAGGCGCTGATGCGCGAGACGGGCGGCATCCACGCAGCCGCGTGGTGCGACCGCGACGGCGCCGTGCGCGACGTGTTCGAGGACGTCGGCCGCCACAACGCGCTCGACAAGCTGATCGGGCATCTCGCGCGGCGCCGCGCCGACCTGCACGCGGGCTTCGTGTTCCTGTCGAGCCGCGCGAGCTACGAACTGGTGCGCAAGGCCGCGCGGGTCGGCATCCCGATGATCGCGACGATCTCGGCACCGACGTCGCTCGCGATCGACGTCGCCCGCGAAGCCGGCGTCCGGCTGCTCGGCTTCTGCCGCAACGACGGCTTCGTCGAATACGTGTCGCCCGACGCCGTTCACCCCGACCAACCGGCGCTTGCGCCCGCGCACCCGGCCCTATTGTCATGAAACACCTGTTCGATTTCGATACCGCGCAACAGCACTTCGCCGGCGCGTTTGCCGCGCTTGCGACCACTGCCTCCCTGCCGGTCGCCGAAGCAGCCGGCCACGTGCTGGCCGCGCCGCTGACCGCCGTGCTCGACCAGCCGCCGGCCGACCAGAGCGCGATGGACGGCTATGCCGTGCGTCACGCGGATCTCTCGCATGGCGAGCCGCTGCGCGTCGCGCAACGCTGCTATGCAGGCGACACGCCGGCGCCGCTGGCCGCGCGTACGGCGGCGCGCATCTTTACCGGCAGCGTGATTCCGCCCGGCGCGGATACCGTCGTGATGCAGGAGCATGCACGCGAACAGGACGGCTGGGTCACGTTCGACGTGCCGCAGCGCAGCGGATCGCACATCCGCCGCCGTGGCGAGGAAGTGCGCGCCGGCGACCTGCTCGTGCCGGCCGGTGTGCGGATGGGCGCGATGCACGTCGGCGTGGCCGCCGCACAAGGTTTCGCGCGCATCGATGTGCGTCCGGCGCTGCGCGTCGGCATCCTGACGACCGGCGACGAGCTCGTCGCGTGCGGCCAGCCGCGTGCGCCGCAGCAGATCTACAACAGCAACGCGCCGATGCTCGCCGCGCTGGTGTCCGGAACCGGTGCCAGCGCGGCGATGAGCCTGCATGCGGCCGACACGGCGGCGGCCGTCGATCGTGCGCTGCGTGACCTGCACGCGGGTTGCGACCTGGTGATCTGCGTCGGCGGCGCATCGGCCGGCGACAAGGATCTGTTGCGCCCCGCGCTGACCGCGCTCGATGCATCGTTCATCGTCACCGGCGTGCGGATGAAGCCCGGCAAACCGGTTGCGCTCGCGCGGCTCGACACGCGGCCCGTCGTGCTGCTGCCCGGCAATCCGGGCGCCGCGATGACGACATTCGCGCTGCTCGTCGCGCCGTTGATCCGCCGCCTGCAGGGGCGCGATGCGTGCCTGCCGGTCGTGCCGTCGCTGCCGATCGACACCGGCTTCGAGCCGGATGCGCAGCGCGAACGCTTCGTGCGGGTGCGCTGCACGGTCGGCGCCGATGGCGTACCGGTGCTCGATACGCTGCGCCAGCAAGGCGCCGGCACGCTGCAGTCGCTCGTACAGGCGAGCGGGCTTGCGCGGCTGCCGGCCGGGCGAGCCGTCGCGCGCGGCGACGCCGTACCGTATTACGAATTTGCGCACTGGCTCGCATGAGCGCGACGCCGATCACGCGCCCGATGCGGTGCCTGCGCCGCGCCCGCCGCACGGTGAACTGTATTCCTGCAATTCGGGCGCGATTGTGCCTCTGCCGGCAAAACCCGGCGGACTATGCTCACGATGAGGCTCGTCACGACCTGTGCGCCGACACGTCGGTACCCGCACGGCCGACCGGCGACGCCCCTCCGCTTACTTCATGCAGGCCGACGAACCGATCGTGAATGCCATCGCTTCAGCCGCGCCGGCCGCCGCCGCTTCATCCGGCGGCGCATCGCCCGGCGCCTTTCCCCGCACGTCCGACACGCTCGGGCGCCCGCTGCGCGACCTGCGCCTGTCCGTGATCGACCAGTGCAACTTCCGCTGCGGCTACTGCATGCCGCGCGAAAGTTTCGGTGCCGACTATGCATTCATGCCGTCGTCCGAGCGGCTGTCGTTCGCGCAACTCGAAAGGATCGCACGCGCGTTCACATCGCTCGGCGTCGAGAAGATCCGCATCACGGGCGGCGAGCCGCTGCTGCGCCGCAACCTCGAGACGCTGATCGAGCGGCTCTCCGCACTGACGACCGTCGACGGCAAACCCGTCGAAATCGCGCTGACGACCAACGGCTCGCTGCTCGCCGCGAAGGCGCGCTCGTTGCGCGACGCCGGGTTGTCACGCGTGACCGTGAGCCTCGACGCGCTCGACGATGCCGTATTCCGCCGGATGAGCGACACCGACGTGCCCGTGTCGCGCGTGCTTTCCGGCATCGAAGCCGCGCACGCAGCCGGGCTCGCACCGGTCAAGGTCAACGCGGTGATCGAGCGCGGCGCGAACGACGACCAGATCCTGCCGCTCGTGCGCCACTTCCGGCATACCGGCGTGGCGATACGCTTCATCGAATACATGGACGTCGGCGGTGCGAGCTTCTGGTCCGGCGACAAGGTCGTACCGGCCGCGCGAATGCGCGAACTGATCGACGAACACTATCCGCTCGTGCTCGTCGGCGAACCGGGGCACGACGCGACCGCGATCCGTTGCGCGCACATCGATGGTGCGGGTGAAGTCGGCTTCATCGCGAGCGTGTCGCATCCGTTCTGCGGCACCTGCTCGCGCGCCCGCGTATCGGCCGACGGGCAGCTCTATACGTGCCTGTTCGCGACCCAAGGCACCGACCTGCGGCCGTGGCTCGACGAAACAGCGTCGACCAACGATCTCGCGGCCGCCGTCCGCGATCGCTGGATGCGGCGCGACGACCGCTATTCCGAGCGCCGGGCCGCACGGCCGGCCCGCGCGCCGGGCAAGACCTATCCGACCGTGCGCATGTCGCTCGTCGGCGGCTGACCGGCCGCCGCGCGACACAGGACGCGCCGCCTACAGGAGAACGTGTCATGACAACCTTCACCGAATCCCGCGCCGGGCTGCCGGACGATCCGTTGCGTGCCGGCGGTCACCCGCTTCCCGCCGATGCGGCCGACCCGCACACCGAACCGCCGCCCGCGATCGCCGCCGGCTTCGAAGTGCGCGTGCAGTACGCGCCGATCGATGCAGGCGCCGAGCTCGCGCCGATCGTTCGCAATCCGAATGTCGGTGCCGTCGTGAATTTCCTCGGTGTCGTGCGCAAGGAAGGCGACGTCGACGACGTCGTCGCGCTGGAAGTCGAGCACTACCCGACGATGACCGAACAGGCGCTGTGGGGCATCGTCGAGGAAGCCAGCGCACGCTGGCGGCTCGAAGCGGTCAAGATCGTGCACCGCGTCGGCCGCATTCCGCTCGGCCAGGCCGTCGTGCTGGTCGTGGTGGCCGCCGCGCATCGCGCGTCCGCATTCGATGCTTGCGAATTCCTGATGGACTTCCTGAAGACGCACGCGCCGTTCTGGAAGAAGGAGATCCGGCACGACGGCGAATCCGGCTGGGTCGAGGCGAAGACGCACGACGACCAGGCGATGCGGCGCTGGGGCTGACTGCATTCTCTATGTGCTTTCCGATTCCGCCGACTCCATTCAAGACATCGCCATGAAACTGACGATCAAATACTTCGCGAGCATTCGCGAACAACTCGAACGCGACGAGGAAATCGTCGAGATCGATGCACGCGAACTCACCGTCGATGCGCTGCGCGGCACGCTGGCCGCGCGCGACGCGCGCAGTGCGGATGCACTGCGGATGGACCGCCCCGTGCGGGCAGCCGTGAACCTCGAGATGGTGACCGGGGAATTCGTCGTGCGCGAGGATAGCGAGGTCGCGTTTTTTCCGCCGGTGACGGGTGGGTGACGCGACGCGCGGATCACGAACGCACGAACCCCGTTCCGGTAGTTGTCCGCGATCGGGAACAGGTCGTCGGGGCTGATCGTGATCCCGTGCCCCTACGCGCTGGTACCGCCGCAACGCGCCGGCCACACGGCGCGTGTCAGCCGATGATCCGCCGGTCGTGCAGATCGGCGGCGATCTTGCGCAGCAGCGCGTCGACGGTTGCTTGCTGCCGCTCCGCGTAGACGTCGCGCTTGCCCCACTGCACGCCCATGTAGCTGGCGTCGGCCGCGCCGGTCCAAAGCGGTGTGCCGTCGCTGTCCGCCAGCGACGCCGTGATCTTCAGCGTCGCGCGAAAGCCATCCTGCGTGCCGGCATCCCTGAGCAGCAGGACGGGCAGGCGATCGTGCTGCCGGTTGTCGGCAAGCAGCGTGGCGACGAGGTCCGTCTCGACCGAACGGACCTGTGCGTCGACGCCGTATGCCTGCAGGATCGGCGGCACGTGCCGGGCGACCACGTCTCCGTCGGTTGCGTACGTGCGCGTGTCGCGTGTCGGGTCGTTGCCGGACGACGGCGCGTGGACCGCAGTGTCGTCTTCATAAATTACGAGCAGACGGGTCAACGGCGCGTCCGGCTGCCGGACGGTGTGGCTCGTCAAACCGGAATCGGCGCTACCCCCGATTACCGGCCCGGGGCCCATGTGGAGCGGGACCGTTGCGCGCGGGACTTCCTGCGCGATGACCGGAAACACCGCACCCAGTGCGGCGACCCAGCACGCGGCAGCCATCGACGATCTTTTCATTGCGCTGTCCTGTCTCGGAGCATTCCACAAGCATAGCCCAGTGCTTGGGCTGCGTGGGTGCTGCGCCCGGGCTGACCGGCCGACCCGGACGCCCGTACGTGCTTGCCGGCCGGCCGCCTTCGACTCGCCCGGGCGCCGACCGAATCGCTCGAGCGGCACGGGCAACGCTTCAAAAAAAACAAAGCCGGCACAAGGCCGGCTTCGTCATCGACACGCACGACACCGCGCGCCTCCATTCACCGCATGCACGCCGCGGCCAGCTTCCCGACCATGATCACCGCCTGCTCGATCTCCGGCGACCATGGGCTGCTGTAGTTCAGCCGGATGAAGTTCCGGTAGTTGTCGGTGATCGAGAACATGTAGCCAGGCCCGATCGTGATGCCCTGCTCCAGCGCGAGCTGATACAGCCGCATCGCATCGACCTGTGCGGGCAACTCGACCCACAACACGTAGCCGCCCGCCGGGCTGGAAATACGCGTGCCTTCGGGGAAGAACCGCGACACCATCGCCCGCATCAGGTTCGCCTGCTGCGCATACGCCTTGCGCAAGCGCCGCAGGTGATGCTCGTAGCCGTCGCGTTCCAGAAACTCCGCGATCGCCAGCTGCGGCAGCGACGGCGTCGCCAGCGTATTCAGGAATTTCAGCTTCTCGACCTGATCGCGATAACGGCCCGGCAGCGCCCAGCCAATCCGGTAGGCGGCCGTCAGGCTCTTCGAGAACGACGAGCAATGCAGCACGATCCCGGTCCGGTCGTAGGACTTCAGCGAACTCGGATGCGTATCGCCGAAATACAGTTCGTTGTACACGCCGTTCTCGATGATCGGCATGCCCGTCTTCGTTGCGAACTCAACCAGCTCGCGTTTGCGCTCGTCGGGCATCTGGAAGCCGAGCGGGTTCTGGAAGTTCGGCATCACCATGCACGCGGCAATCGGCTGCGACTTCGCGATCGCGGCCAGCGCCGCGATGTCGATCCCGTATTCCGGATGCGTCGCGACTTCGATCGCCTTCATCCCCATCCGCTCGATCGCGTGCAGCATCGCGTAGAACGTCGGCGACTCCACCGCGATCGTGTCGCCCGGCTTCGCGACCGCCTGCAAACACAGGTTGATCGCCTCCGTCGCGCCGACCGTCACGATGATCTCGTTCGGGTCCACCGACATCCCGTTTTCCAGGTAGCGGCGCGCGATTTGACGAATCAGCCGCGGATGGCCGGGCGGCAGCCCGTCCGTCACACCCCACAGCGATTTGTCGCGGCCGGCAGCGTACGCATAGCGGTTCAGCTTCTCGAACGGAAACAGGCTCGGGTCCGGGTACGGCGAGCCGAGCGGCACCGCATCGTCGGTGCCGATCGAGCGCAGCGTCGACAGCACGAGCCGGCTCACGTCGACCGACGACGAGATCGCGATCGGCTTCGACGGCCGCAGCTCGCGCACCGGTGCGTGGCTGTCGTCGCGCCGCAGGTTCACGAAATAGCCCGACTGCGGCCGGCTTTCGAGCAGCCCGCGGCTTTCCAGCAGCAGGTAGGCATGCAACACGGTCGTGATGCTGATCCGGTGCTGCTGGCTCGCCTGCCGCACCGACGGAATCCGGTCGCCGTGCCGGTACACGCCCTGGCGGATCAGGCGCTCGATGTCGTCCGCGAGTTTTTCATAGAGTTTCATCGTGCGTCTCCCGCCGGCATGCGCAGCCGCGCCGCCATGCCGTGTGCGTCCGACACGCACGTGTTTCGCCCGCCGACCGGGCCGTCGTGATTCCTGATCTTTCCCTCCGGTTTTGCCTTTTCCATCGCACTGGCTCTCTCTTGAAGATGCGCCGACAGGGTTCCGGTACGACTGGATCTGCGGCACTGTGCACTTGATGATGGAATCTTAAGAGCAGAACAGTTGGCGGCGAGTACACACATCGACCACGCGAACAAGAGTACAGTTCGGCGCGAATCGCGCATTGCGGGAGAACTGTACGTCTTATGAAATGGCCGGACGGCCGGAAACCTTGCGCAGCAAGGCCGTATCGGCCGGGAAAGCCCGCCGCGCGGGTATTCGTCCGACTGTCTCGATAGGGGTGCAATACTGTGCGACCGCACGGTTTTCATTGCCGGAGTCAGACCCATGCCGCACACGATCGAACCAGCAGCCGGCCTCGGCGGCGCGATCAGCGCCGCCCGACCAGTACAGATGATGAAATGGTGTCAGAACGTAACGCCCGACCGCGCCGGCACTGGTGCATCGCGCGCCACCGGCAAGGAAACCGCCCATGACTGATCGCGATCTCGCCGCGCGGCTCGTCGCGCGACTGACCGGCAGCGCCGACCATCCGCGCTTCACCGGCGCGCCGATCGACCTGTCGACGCTCGATGCCCACACGCTCGGTACGGTCTGGCCGGCGCTGCGTCGCGCCGAGCACGCGCTCATGCGGCGCGACCACGCATACGACGACCCGCGCGCCGAATTCGCACGCTGGCTGCGCGGGCAAATCGATGCGCTCGGCCTCGTGCCGCTCGTCGACGCCGATGCCGCACTCGAACTGTTCCGCGACATTCCGCCCGGCGGATGGAAACGCGCGCTGGAAGACCTGCCCTGCCTCGACGCGCTGCCGTCGCCCGCGCTGCAGGCCGAGCTCGCGCGCATCGCGGGCGAACCGGAAGACGGCGAGATCGGCGCGGCATCCGCCTATGGCGCGTACGCGCTCGACTGGTTCGCCGGCCGCCGCGACTTCTCCGCACGGCGCGATGCGTATGCGCAGGCGCTGGCGGATTCGCCGTTTCGCGTACGCGAACTCGACGTGCTACCCGAACTCGGCGCGCCCGCACTGCTCGCACTGGCCGCGACGAACGACGGTTATTTCGCGCCGAAGCGGCTGTGGCTCGACCTCGGCGACCCGGCCGTCACGCTCGCGGAAGACGCCGCGTATGTCGGATTCGCGCGCGACGCGCTGACCGAGGCCGCGCAACAGGTCACCGCGCTTCATGCCGGCGCGGTGCCGTACGAAGCCGATCGCGCATTCACGACCGACGACGCGCAGGTCGTCGCGCGCGCCGCGCGCGTGGCCGCCTATCGCGACGAAGCGTGGCTGCGCCCGCTGATCGGGCCGCTGCTGACCGGCGTATGCGTGGCGCCGACAACCGCGAAGACGGCGCCGTCGCAGTCGCTCGCGATCGCACTCGGCCACGCGGTCGAGACGATCCCGACGCCCGAGAGCGTGCGGGCGCTGCGCGATGCGCTGGCCGCCGTGCGTCACGCCGGCGTGCAGAAAAAGCTCGCGCGCAACCTGAAGCCGGCCGAACGCGCACTCGGCGAGCGGCCGCATACCGCACTGCGCATGACGCTCGACGCGAAACCGGACAAAAAGCAGCTCGCGATGCTCGCCACGTGCATGGAAGCCGGATTCTGGCAGCCGATGTCGCTCGGTCATGCCGAATGGCGCGAGCGGCTCGTCGATGCGCCGGCCGGCGCCGCGTTCTCCGCGCGGATGATCTGGCAAGCGCGCGACCGTGATGGATCGACGCAATCGTTCATCCCCGACATCGCGAAAGGCAAGGTCGTGCTGCGCGACGTGAGCGGGCACGCATGCGACCTCGCGGATGACTGCGAGATCCGGCTCTGGCATCCGCTGCTGGCCGACGCGGACGAGCGGCTCGCGTGGCAGCGCGCGATCGTCGGCCGCACGCTCCGGCAACCGGTCAGGCAGGCGTTCCGCGAGTACTACGTACCGGCCGACGGCGACGCGTCGGCCAACGATTCCGCGATGTTCGAAGGTCATGTGCTGTCGAGCCGACCGCTGCTCGGCGTCGCGCGCCGCGAAGGCTGGTCGATCCGTGCGTACGACGACGGGCTCGCCCGCGAATTCGGCGACGTACGCGCAACCTTCCTCGTCGATGCGCGGCTTTTCCCCGGAACGGAGGGCCACGGCACATCGCGCCGGCTGCATTTCGAGCGCCGGCACGACCGGCGCTGGGTGCCGCTGCCGATCGGCAAGATCGACGCGGTCGTGTTCTCCGAAGTGGCGCGCGCGGTCGACCTGCTCGTCAGCGTGGCCGCGTTCGCGCTCGACGACGACGCGACACGCGCGGCGACCGCCTCGCTTGCAGCGGACCCGGCTCGCCTGCGCGAGCTCGAATCCGAACGCTGGCAGCGCCTGAACCGGTTGTCGGATCTGCCGCTCGGCGTGATGGCGCGGCATCGCAAGCACGTGCTGTCGCTCGTGTTCGCCGAACCGGTTGCGCAAGGGAAGATCACGATCGACGAACGCCACGTGCGTGTCGGCGCGTGGTCGGTGCATTGCGCGACCGGCCGCGTGACACGCGACGGCGAGCCTGTCGATGCCGCGATCGAGCCGCCGCCGTCGCCGCTGCGTGCGGTGCCGTGGCTGCCCTACGACGAAGCGCTGTTGCAGCGGATCGTCGACGTCGTCGCGGATCTGCTCGACTAGGGCCTGTTCACGCCCTGGCCGCGGTCAGATCGAGCCGAACAGCGCGCGCGGCCGGTCCTTCAGCGTGCCTGACAGGATCCGCAGCCCGTTGACGAGCTCGTCGCGCGTGGCCGGGCACGCGAGGTTGATGCGCACGCCGTGCTCGATTTCCGCGCGGTCGACCGCGAACGTCGACGACGGCATCACGATCACGCCGCGCGCCTTCGCGTTCGCGGCGAAATCGTCGGCGCGCCAGGGCGGCGGCAGCCGCAGCCACACGAACATGCATGCCGGGTCCGACTTCAGTTGCCCGGCCGGCAGCAGCTCTCGTGCGAGATCGACGCGTGCGCGGATCTCCGCGAGCTGCGCGGCCATGATCCGCTCGGCCGTGCCGTCCTCGATCCATACCGTCGCGATCAGCATCGACGTCGGCGCAGGCATCCATGCGGTCGTGCGCACGGCTTCCGCGCACAGTGCGACGCTGTCGCGCGGGCAGCTCAGGTAGCCGAGGCGCAGCCCCGGCGCGAGGATCTTCGACGTCGCGCCGATATGGAACGTCAGCTCGGGACACAGCCCCGCGATCGCCGGCAGCCGGTCGCGCACGAGCGGCCCGTATACATCGTCCTCGATGATCGTCACGTGATGGCGGCGGGCAATGTCGACGAGCGCCATCCGGCGCGCGAGGCTCATCGTCGTCACGGTCGGGTTCTGCAGGTTCGGCACGACGAAGATCGCCTTGACCGGCATGCGCTGGCAGATCCGTTCGATCTCGTCGGGCAGCAGGCCGTCGTCGTCGGCCGGCGCGCTGACGATCTCGAACTGGAATACCGGCGCGAGTGCCTTGAGGCCGTAGTACGTGAGGCGATCGGCGACGATCACGCCGTCGGTGCCGATCAGGCTGTTCAGCACCGCATACAGCCCGTGCTGCGCACCGCTCGTGACGACCACCTGGTCGCGCGACGGCGTGAAGCCGGGCGCGGCGAGCCACTGCGCGCCGGCCGCGCGTGCCCAGTCGGGGCCTTGCGGCGGTTGGTATTCCTGCAACGCGGCGAAACGCGGGTCGTTCGGCAGCGTGCCGAACGTCTGCGCGAGGCTCGCGAGAAATTCACCGGTGGCCGGCCGGTTGACGGTCAGGTCGATCACACCGTTGCCGGCCGCGAGCGACGCGCGAGCCGGTTCGATGCTCGGCATCGCACCGCCGGTGACGAGCGAGCCGCGCCGCTTGCTGCCGATCACGAGGCCGCGCAGCTGCAGTTCCTTGTACGCACGCGACACGGTCGACACGTTGATGCCGAGTTCGGTCGCGAGCTGGCGCTGCGGCGGCAGGCGGCTGCCCGGCGGATACATGCCGTTGCGGATTTCCGCCTCGATCGAGCTCGATACCTCGACATAAGTCGGCCGCTTCGCCTGCGCCGGCAGGCCGCTGTCGCGCTCGCCTGAAAGTTTGTCTGATGCCATTTGTCGCCCGTGACCACACAAAAAGCGTTTGTCTGCCGTTTTGACTTGCCCAGCGATTGTATATGACATCCCCGCCCCGTCAAACGCTTACGGAAAAGTCTGCTGAATCAATGAATTGGAATCGGGTAAACACTAGCGCCACACAATCGCTTTTTGATTGCACACAAAAAATTACTGTGTGATTCTTGATCGCAACTTTGTGTGAATCACGTGGACCGGAGGGGAAGCGTCATGGCGAATGTCGCCATCGTGGGTGCAGGCTTCATCGGGCTCGGCGCGGCGGCATGGCTGCAGCGCGACGGGCATCGCGTGACCCTGTTCGATCCGGCCGGCGTCGGCCAGGGTGCGTCGTTCGGCAATGCCGCGACGTTCGCGCCGTACGGCTGCGTGCCGGTGAACGGCCCGTCCGTGTTCCGCAACATGCCGCACTTCCTGTTCGCCGCCGACAGCCCGCTGCGCATCCGCTGGCCCTACCTGCTCCATGGCGCACCGTGGCTCGCGCGGTTCCTGCTGGCATCGACGCCCGCGCGCCACGCACGCAGCGCGAGCGCGCTGGCCGCGCTGCTGTCGCGCGCCGCCGACGGCTATGCGCCGCTGCTCGCTGCGCCGCGGCTCGCGGCGTTCGTGCGGCCGCGCGAATGCCTGTACCTGTACGCGCGGCAGGCGTCGTTCGATGCCGCGCAACCGTCGCTCGCGCTGCGGCGCCGGCTCGGCGTACCGTTCGAGACGCTCGACGCGAGCGCGATTCGCGCGCTCGAGCCCGCGCTTGCACCGATCTTCACGCGCGGCGTGCTGTTCGTCGGCAGCTGGCATTTTTCCGATCCGCACGGCTTTCTCGGCGAACTGTTCGCGCAACTCGCCGGCGGCGGCGCGACGCTCGAACGCGCGCGCGTCGAGCGGATCGCGCCCGCCGGCGACAGCGTGACCGTGCAGGCAGGCGGCACGGTGCGCGCGTTCGATCACGTCGTCATCGCCGCGGGCGCCCGCTCGCGCGACTTCGCGGCCGCGTGCGGCGACGCGGTGCCGCTCGATACCGAGCGCGGCTATCACGTGCAGTTCGGCACGCCCGGGCAGATCGTCACGCGGCCGGTCGGCTGGGCCGAACGCGGCTTCTACATGACGCCGCTCGACGAAGGGCTGCGCGCGGCCGGCACCGTCGAACTCGGCGGCTTCGACGCGCCGATGAACCCGTCGCTCGTCGCGCTGCTCACGCGCTCCGCACGCGAAGCCGTGCCGTCGCTCGGCACGCCGACGCGCAACTGGCTCGGTTTCCGGCCGACATTGCCCGACGGTGTGCCCGTGATTGGCCGCGCGCGTGGCAGCGCACGCGTGATCCACGCATTCGGTCATCAGCATCTCGGCGTGACGCTCGCCGGCATCACCGGGCGGATCGTCGCCGACCTCGTCGCCCAGCGCGCACCGCCGCTGGACCTCACGCCGTACCGGGCCGCGCGATTCTGACGCGCGCCACGACTTCCACCAACGCAAGGAGAGGCATCATGCATCGTCGAAACTGGCTGGTATGGCTGGCCGTCTGCTCGATCGGCACGATCGCGGGGGCCGCGCAGGCGGCCGACCCCGAAACCGTCAAGATCGGCTTCGCCGGCCCGCTGACGGGGCCGGTCGCGCGCGTCGGCAAGGATCTTCAATACGGTGCGCAGCTCGCACTCGACGAGGAAAACGCGAAGCATCCGACCATCGGCGGCAAGCCGGTGCGCTTCGTGCTCGACGTGCAGGACGATCAGGCCGATCCGCGCATCGCGATCCAGGTCGCGCAGAAGCTCGTCGACGACGGTGTGGTCGGCGTGATCGGCCACTACAACTCGGGCTGCAGCATTCCCGCGTCGGCCGTCTACAAGCAGGCGAGCGTCGCGATGATCACGCCCGGCTCGACCAATCCGCAGCTGACGATGCAGGGCTTCAAGAACGTGTTCCGCACGATGGGGCACGACGGTGTCGGCGGCGTGGTGGCCGGCCACTTCGCGGTCGAGCAGTTGAAGGCGAAGCGGATCGGCATCATCGACGATCGCACCGCGTTCGGCCAGGGCCTCGCCGACGCCTTCGAGAAAGGCGTGAAGGACGCGCACGGCAGCATCGTCGGCCGCGAATACACGAACGACAAGGCCGTCGATTTCCGCGGCATCCTGACGACGATGAAAAGCAACAACGTCGACCTGCTGTTCTTCGGCGGGCTCGACGAACAGGGCGCGATGCTCGTCAAGCAAATGCGCTCGCTCGGCATCCGCGCGCAGCTGTTCGGCGCCGGCGCACTGAAAAGCAACGCATTCCTGAAGATCGCCGGCAACGCGGGCGAAGGCACGCAGGATCTCGAGCCCGGCCCCGCGCTCGACAAGCTGCCGTCCGCCGTCGCGTTCGCGCAGCGCTACAAGGCGCGCTTCAACCAGGACGTCGAGCTGTATGCGCCGTTCGCATACGACGCGGCGCTCGCGATGATCGCGGCGGTCCGCAAGGCCGATTCGCTCGATCGCGCCAGGATCGTCGCGAGCCTGCCGGGCGTGTCGGTCACCGGCGTGACCGGCAAGATCTCGTTCGACGAGCGCGGTGACCTGATCAAGCCGCCGTACACGTTGTTCCGTGTCGAACAGGGGCAATGGCACAGCATCCGCACGGTCGGCGGCGCATCGAACTGACGCCGGGCGGCGCGACGGCGGATCGCACCGTCAGCGCGCCGCCTGCTGCCGCTGCACCTCCTGCGCTTTCATCTGCAGATATGCGCTTCGCTCGACCTCGTGCAGTTGCTGCGGATACTGCTCGGTTGCGTCGAACCAGCGCGCGAGGCGCTGGTCGAGCGGCTTGTCGAGCGTCGCGAGATACGTGTCGATCGCGAGGTAGTAGCGCATCGTGTTGCGCTCCAGCAGCCCGCGCACGCCGCCGATGTACTGCGGCTGTGCGGCCGATGCGCCGACGTTCGTGAACCCGACCTTGTCGCTGCCGACCGTCGCGAGGTAGGTCTTCATCGCCATCCGGCCGACCGTGCCGAAACCATACGAATACGTGAGGTGCAGGAACGTGCGCGACGCGCCGACCGGCACGGCCTCCAGCGCGATCCGGTAATCCTTCGTGCCCATCGGGCCGCTGTCGGCGGTCAGGTCGACCTGGAAGTAGTCGGGCGTCGCGGCCGCCACGCGATAGCGGAACTGCACGCGATAGGTATCCGACAGCTTCTGCTGAATCTTGCGGCCGAGGTTCACGTCGAGCACCGGGCCGTTGCTGTCGCTCGACGCATGGCAGTATTTCGTGTTCAGGTGCAGGATCAGCACCGCGCACCAGTTCGCGGGGCCTTGCGCGGGATCGTTGAGCTGGCCGTTCACGGCCGCAAACGGATGGTCGACCACGGCATAGATGTCGCCCTTCAGCGACGACGACGCCTCCGCCGATTCAAGGACCAGCGGCCGGTGAAACGCGTTGTCCTTCAGTTGCGCGCCGAGGCTGTGATAACGATCGAGCAGCGCGGCCGCGCCGTTCGTGCCGTCGGCGCCGAACGACAGCACGCTCCAGCCGACACACAGGGCCGCAACGAGCGCGTGCCAGACGCGGCGGGCACGCCACGCGCCGCGCGGATGTCCGGATGTCCCCATTCTTGTACTCCCTGCCGCGCGAGGGTCGCGCGCATGTGTCACAGAATACGCCGGCATGTCGCACTACCGCTATCGGCTCCGCTTCACCGGCATCGGCAACTGCGCGGCGGTGATCCGGATCAGTGCGGACAGCCATTCGCGGTCATCCCAGCGATCGCCGGCGATGACGAGGTGCGGTTTCGCGCTCGGATACGGCGGGCCTTCCTCGCAGGCGCCGAGATACGCGCGCCCTTCCGGTGTCGGCTTGACGAACAGCCGATCGTCGCAGACGAGCGCGACCATCCGGCCGTCGCAATAGATGCCGTATTCTCCGAACATCTTGCGGGCCGATACCGCGCCAGCCGCCGCGATCTGCTCGACGATGAAATCGACCGTGCTCTGGCTCGATGCCATTCACTGCTCCTCGCAAAGCATCTATGACCGTCGTGTGCGCCGTCCGTTCCGCTCCATTGGCGGATACGCTGCGGCGCATCATCCTTTCGTCGACGGAAAGCCTGTTCCAGCACAGGTGCGCCTCCCCAGCCGACAATCT
This sequence comes from Burkholderia cepacia, assembly GCF_029962485.1. Lineage (NCBI taxonomy): Bacteria > Pseudomonadati > Pseudomonadota > Betaproteobacteria > Burkholderiales > Burkholderiaceae > Burkholderia > Burkholderia cepacia. Next base: position 226,288 of record NZ_CP073639.1, on the reverse strand, counting down.
CCTGACACACCTGACAGTTACGTCACGGCGCGATGAATCGTCCAATAGCGCTTCACAAAAATCCGGCTTCGATCGTGCGTCGGATGCGACGCGCGGGCTGCCTGGCCCGACAATGGTGTACCCCGAAGCATCACGACGAGGATTTCGATGAGCGTACCCGCCCACTTCCCTTCATGGCTCAGGCTAGCCTACGAACGATGCAGGTATCTCGTCCCCGGCGCGATGCTGAGTGAGATGATTCCGATCGATGACGCTGCATTGCGTGTCACGGCCGAGGACGTCATCGCACCCGACGACGTTCCTTCCGTTGCGCTTGCCGCCTGCGACGGCTACGCGTTGCGTGCGGCCGATACGGCAACGGCCTCCCGCGCCGAACCCGTCGAGCTCGATTGCGAACTCGGGCTGGCCCCGCTGGCGTCACGCACGGCCAGCCCGGCCGCCCGTGCGCTCGCCCCACGGCGAGCGGCCAGCATTCCGGCCTACGTCGCCATGCCGGATCACGCCGACACGGTTGCGCCGAAGACGGAGCATCGATGGATCGACGCAAACGCGGGCGCACGCCTGCGGTTCCATGCGCCGCTGGCGGCCGGACAGCACGTGATCGCCGTCGGCAGCGAATTCCGGAAAGGACAGGTGCTGCTCGCGAAAGGGATGCGGATCACGCCCGCTCGGCAGGCGGTGCTGATCGCGGCGGGCGTGCGCGACATTGCCGTCACGAAGCGGCCGCGTATCGGCGTCGTGATCGCCGGCTACGACAGCGTGCCGCCGGGCCACGCGCGCGAGCCCTGGCAGCGATTCGACTCGATCGGGCCGTATCTGCGCGCGGTGCTGCGGCAATGGGGTTACGAGGTGCCGGCCGTCGAGATCCTGCCGTTGCCCTCGTCGTTTCCGTGGTCGTCCGAGGTGGAGCGCAACGAACGAGAATTCAGGCAACGGCTGGCCGCGCTTTCCGGCCGTTACGACCTGATTGTCGGTGCCGGATTGCCGGCTGGTGCACCGTTCGAGATTCGCGGCCTGAATGCGCAGACGATGTACTCGAACAGTCGCGAGACGATCCGGATCAAGCAGACACCCGGCGACCGGTTCAATGTCGGACGGAGCGACGACCGTTCGCCGCCGACGAAGTGGACCGTGCAATCCACCAGGCCGGACGGCTCCGTCTACCGAACGGAAGCGTTCGTCAGCTACGACCAGACCGTGCTCGTCAATCTGCCGGGCCATACGAGCGGCGTCGCCGCGCTGATGCACGCGATCGTCCCGCACGTGCTCGATCTGCTGGAACATGTTGCGGCGCCGGGACCGTACTGGGAAACCGCGCTGACCGCGCACGACATCGCACCCGATGCCGAATGCAACGGGATGCGGTGGGGCACCCTGTCCGCAACCGAATGCGGCGAAGCGCGAGTCCGCCTGCTGCCGTTCCAGGGTGACGGACCGATTCGCGGTATCGCCGAGGCCGATGTGCTCGTCGCAATCCCGGCGGGCGTCGATGTGCTGCCGGCCGGGACGCCCGTTCTGTTTCTGCGGCTGGACGGTACGGGCACGCGCGCATCGCCCACCGCCGTGACGCCGGACGCCCCCGCGAACGTTCCGGCGCAACCGCCGCAGACCGCCCCCTCCCCCGACGCACCGGTTGCCGGCACCGCGACGCCCGACGTTCGCGGCGCGTGGACACGCATCGAGCACGCGATCGCCGCCCATCCCGCCAGCTTGCCGGGCGGCCTGAACGGGCCGGCCGACGATCATGTGCTTGCCGAACTGCATGCCGTACTGGGTTCGACGCTGCCCGATGACGTGATCGACAGCCTCCGGCTGCACGACGGGCAAGCCGATCCGGACGCCGTCTTCACCGAAAGCGACGCATTGCTCGGCGCGCAGGAGATCGTCGCGCAATGGTCGATCTGGCAGAAACTCGTTTCCGACGGCGACTTCGACGGCATGACGTCGGAACCCGATGCCGGCATCCGCGACGACTGGTACAACCTCAAGTGGATTCCGTTCACGCACGACGGCAGCGGCAATCATCTCTGCCTCGACCTCGATCCCGCGGAAGGCGGCGTGATCGGCCAGGTGATCCGCGTGTGGCATGACGACGAGCTGCGTGAGCACGTCGCATCGAGTTACGCGGAATGGCTCGCGCGCGTGGCGGCGGAACGCGACGGCCCGGCCGCCGATTGACCGGCTCGGGCAAACGAGCGAAAGCGCCGCCGCGCCATCCGCTTACTTGTCGGCGGCAAATGCACTCGACATCTGCCGCGCGCGCTTCACATCGTCGCCGTGCAGATAAATCGACGTCGTCGAGATCGACGCATGCCGCAGGTTGTCGCGCACCGTCGTCAACTCTGCGCCGCGCGCAAGCGCGTGCGTCGCATGCGTATGCCGCATCCAGTGCGGGCTCGCCTGGCGCAGCTTCTGCGCGAGCGCCGGGTTATCGGCCTCGACGGCCTCGGCCGTCTGCGCAAAGAATCGCTGCATCACCTTCCACAACCGCACGCTCGTGATCGCGGCCGCCTCGTCTTCCGCCAGGCTCGCGATCAGCGGCGTATCGGGCCGCCAGCGCACAGGTGTGACCGGCAGCCGGCGCGCGACCAGATAGCGGTCGAGCGCCGTGCGCGCGAGCGGCGGCAGCGCGACGCGTGCGGCCTTGCTCCCCTTGCCGATCACCTTCAGCCACGCGTCGCCGTGCGCGTCCGTCTCGATGCCGCCGAGCGTCGCGCCGACCAGCTCGCTCGCGCGCAGCCCGGTCGCATAGCCGAAATCGAGAATGAAGCGCAACCGTTGCGCGGCAGCCGGCGTCCAGCCTGACTGCGGTGCGCCGTCAGCGCTGCGCTTGCGGAACTCGAGCCCGTCGGCGATCGTGCGGACCAACAGCCACTCGCCTTCGGTGAACGCATGCGATGTATCGAGTGCGTTCGCGCCGCGCGTATCGCGCACCTTCACGCCCGCGAACGGATTCGCGAGCAGGTAGCGCTGCTCGATCAGCCAGCGGAACAGCGCGCCGAGCACCGACAGCGTGTACGCGGCCGAGCGCGCGGAGAGCGCACCCGAGAACGGCCGCCAGTCGGGCGCACCGCGCGGCCGCACGGGCCCGACCCAGCGCTCGTGCGGCGTCGGGCGGCGGATGAACGCGCGATAAGCAACTGCGTCCTCGGTCGTCAGCGACGACAGCGCGCGGCCTCGCTCGACGATTGCCCACAGGATCAGCCGCTCGGCCTCCTTGCGGTATGCGCGCCGCGTCGCGGCCGATTCGTGCAGCGACAGCCATGCGTGCACGGCTGCGTAGTCGTTGTCCGCGTCGAGTGTGCTGGTCGCGCGCGGCGCGCGGAACGTGCCGGCCGAGCCGTCGACCTCGTGCGGCAGCTTCAGCTGTTCCCACGGCACGATGCTGCCGCGCGGCGTCGCGGCGATCAGCGCGCGCGCCCGTTCGGTCAGGTCCGGATGCGCGGCGAAGAACGCCTCGATGCGCCGTGCGCTGGCCACGCCGAGGCCTGTGATCGCACTCCACCACTGGCGCCGGCGCGGAATCCGCACCGTCAGGTCGGCCAGCGTCGCGATGCCATGCGCACGCAGCGCGACGACCGCGCGCGCAGGCAGCCACAGGCCGACGTCGTCGCTGATCTGCGGGAATGGCGCACGCGCATGACGCAGCAGGCCGATCGCTTCGGTTGCCGCTTTCGCCTCCCGTAAACGCTCACCATCGGAATGACCAAGCCGTTCCGCGAGATCGGGCCGACCGGCCTGCCGCGCGACGCGCACGAGGCGGCGGCGAATCGCGCCGATCACACCGCGCGCCGATCGCCCCTCGCCCAGGCGATCGGGCAAGTAGCGCTCGACGGCCTGGCGCACGGTCATGCCCGCATACCACGCGCGCAGCGCGGCCAGTTCGTCGGCGTCGGGAAAGCCTGCGGGCGCAGGCGCGGAATCGGGGGAAGGCGGTGAAATGAGGCGCGGTTTCATGGGCGCCAGTTTGACAGAAGCGCGTGCGGCCGAGTATCGGCAATCGACATCGTCCGGGAAAAACGGCGCTCGGGGGGCTTTGATGACTTCAAGAAATGCGTCACGACAGCGCTTGATACGGTCCGGCGGGCGCGCGCCGACGAATTGGCGAATTCATGTACGGCTGCGGTGCGAGCGAAGCCAAATCAACTGGAATATCGATCCCAGCACAAACACGCCCAGCCACACGGCGAGCGATCCGCGCACGATCGGGGATTCAGGCCCGTTCGCGAGGGGATGACCGACCGGCAGCCGTGTCAGCGTCTCGTTGATCCCGGGGATCAACAGCAGAAAGAAGCTGAACGTGAATGCGAACTGGGCCAGGTACGGCTGCGCAGGCACCGAAACCTTGATACGCGGAACGAGCAGTCCGCCCAATGTCGCGAACAGCGCCACGATGCCGAGTGCGTGCCCGACATTGAAACCGCCGGTACTGGACAAGCCGAACGACGTGAGCACGGATACCACCATCCCCGTCACGTAAATCCTGGCGGACCGGGTTGAGCTGTCGATCCCCCGATATCGGGCCACGCTATAGAGACCTGCTGCAACCGTCACCAGGCTGACGATGGTGTGGACCGCGCCCAAAGTAGAAATGGGATGAGACATGAGATGACAACTCCTGTTGAAGGCGAGGTTCCGGATCGCCTTGACGCTCGCGACGTGAGCGAACTCGGGGGATCAGCCAACACTCGCAAAGTATCGGGCTGGCGAGTCGAATCAATCGTTCGAAGCATGCGTCCGCATCAAGCCTCCAGGGAATACCAGGCGACGTCGTCGTCGCCCGGTTCACACTTCGCCACGCGCGTTGCGACGAAGCCCTCGCTAGAAAGCGTGACGGATGCCCAGCATGGCCGCCGTCGTACTCATGCCCGCCGCCACGGGCTGTCCGAACGTGATTGGCTGGGTCATCGTTCCACGGTTGTTCACATGCCCGACCTGCGCGTAGACGAGCGTCGCCTTCGACAGGTTGTACTCCGCGCCGACTGCAACTTCGGTCGACTTGTTGGTCGAATTGTTGCGGTCCTTCAGGTAGTACACGCCGCTGGTCACCTTGAACGCAGGCGAGAACTGGTAGCCGAGGCCGACCGAATACAGGTCGAGGTTGATCAGGTCGGAATGCGAAGGATTCCTGCCGTTCGAATACGATGCGGAAATCGACAAGGCACGGTACGTGTAAAGCGCACCCAGATAGAGAAGGCGGTTGTTGGCCAGTCCGGTGGCCACCGTCGTCGGGCCGGGGTTCGTGTCGTGGCCAATGTAGTAGCCGGCCGCGAGGCGAAGGCCATAGTTCGAATATTTCAGTACGGCAGACTCCCGCGTACCGCCCTGGAAGCTGCCCGGCACGCCGCCCGGTGCGTACTCGAGTGCCGCGGACAGGCCCGCGAACTTCGGCGATTCATAGACGATCGCGTTGCTGTCGTACAACGCGCCGATCGGCGCGTTGGTGCTGACGCCCTGCCAGCCGGCAGCCTGGTTCATGCCGAGCCATGCCGTCAGCGTGCTGCCGAAATAATGCGCGCCCCGTACGTCCGTGTCGGCCATTGCATAGGCAATCGGCACGATCTGCCGACCGAAGTTCAGCGTACCGAACGGTCCCGATACGCCAACCGTTGCGATCTGGTTGAACTGGGCCGCCGTGCCCGGCGTATCGGACAGGTTGAACCTGCCGCTGCCGCTGTCGAATTCGCCCTGCAGTTTGAAATTGACGCGATACCCGCCACCGATGTCCTCCGATCCCTTGAGGCCCCATGCGCTCGCGTAGATACCACCGTCCTTGTAGCGATAGACCTTGCCGAGATTCGGCGCATTCGGGCTCAACGTGGCCGCCGACGTGCTCTGATACAACATCCCGGAATCGATGACACCATACAGCGTCACCGAGGACTGGGCATGTACTGCACTACCTGTTGCCGCCAGCACGGCAGCAGCGATCCATTTCAGTTTCATTGTGTCTCCGTTTTTTGCTTGGAAGCGGCCTGTTGCGACCGCTTTACGTACCGAACACGCCGGGTGTTTCGCCTCGACGCCCACTACGCCCGTCGATGGCGTCCTGGTCGCCTGGTGCTACTCGTCAACGCGCTGCACCGGATTCGCGGCGCTGTCGGCCTCAACGACATCGCAATCGCGCCGGTCGGGAGCGAACGCGTGCAAATGCTCGGCGGCGCACGGGTTCCGGCCGGGTGGCCATGGGGAGTCGCTCCGGCACCGGAACCCGGCAGTTCCGCACCGTCATCCCGGCTCCCCCGATGGGCGAACCTTTTACGAACCATCGAACGGTTTTTGCACGACGATCCTGTTGGTCACGGAGGTGACTCCCGGCACGCCCTTCGCAATCTCCGCAACCTCGTTGACCTGCGCAGCGTCCGTGACCGTGCCGCTCAGCGTCACCGCACCGCCGCTCGCGACGACGCCGATACTGCCGGCACTGATCTTCTTGTACTTGCCGAGCGCGGCATACACTTTCCGCCTCAGCGCGCGATCGGATTGCCGTGTGCCGACGGGAGCGGTTGCGCTTTCCGCAGCGGATGCAGCCGGCATACCGGCGGGTGCGCCGGCAGTCTGGCCTGGCTGCGGCCATGCGTTGCCGGACGCGGCCAGAATCAATGCCGCAATCGCCAACGCGCGCATCTGAATATTTTTCATCGAATGCTCCGTCATCCTTAATAAGGTGATCAATCTTCACAACCCCGCGTCAACTTCTGCCCGCATGCCGCATCGAGCTGCCTAGCTGACCTTTCGCTGCATGTCTTGCCAGTACTTTTCCTTGACCGCGCGCCGCAACACCTTGCCGACCACCGAGGTCGGCAACTGTTCGACGAACACGATCGATTTCGGCGCCTTGTAGCTCCCGAGCTTTTCCTTGGCGTGCGCGATCAGTTCGGCGGCGTCGACCTCGGCGCCGGCGCGCAGCATCACTTCCGCGTGCACGGCCTCGCCCCACTCGGGATGCGGAATGCCGACCACGGCGGACATCATGACGGCCGGATGCGAGGCCAGCGCCGCTTCCACTTCGATTGCGTAGACGTTGAAGCCGCCGCTGATGATCATGTCCTTCAACCGGTCGACGATGTGCAGGTAGCCGTCCTCGTCGATATAACCGAGGTCGCCCGACTTCCATGACGCGTCCGCAAATTCGGCGGAGGTCGATTCCGGATTGTTGTAATACCCCTTGATGATGGCCCGGCTGCGGATGCGGATTTCGCCGCGCTGGCCGGTCGGCAGCGGATTGCCGTGCTCGTCGGTCACGTACACTTCGACGCCCGGCGTCGGCCGGCCGGCCGAAGACAGACGTTCGACGGCCGCCGGTCCCGTCACGTGTTCCGCCTTGTCCAGCGTCGACACGAACATCGGGACTTCGGTAGCGGCGTAGACCTGCGCGAAGATCTGACCGAAGCATGCGATCAATTCTTCGAGCCTGGCGGGACTCATCGGTGCGGCGCCGTAGATCAGGGTGTTCAGCGAGGACAGGTCGCGCGGGCTGGCGCGCTGTAATTCGAGCAGACGGTACAGCACCGTCGGAACCAGGAACGAATGCGTCACGCGCTGCTGCTCGGCCGTTTTCCGCCACTGCTCGAGGTCGAGTTGGTTGAGCGTCAGGTTGGTTCCGCCGGCATAGAAAGTCGGGATGAAGGCGACCAGCGTGCCGTGCGAGAGCGGCGCCACGTGCAACATGCGCGTACGGCTGTTGAAGCCGAAATCCGGATTGCTGAAACCGCCGTCGCGGCAGGCCATCAGGTTGTCGATCGAGTACATCGCGCATTTTCCCTGGCCGGTCGTGCCGCCGGTAAAGCGCAACATGCAGATGTGCTCGTCGTCGTCCAGCTCGACGTCGGTGTCGCGATCGGACGCCTCACCGACCAAGTTCCAGAACGCATGCACGCCGGGGCGCGCAGCCTGCTCCGACGTCGGATCGTCCATCACGACGATCTCGCAGCCCGCCGCACGCAACATCGCGTAGTAGCCATCGAGCAGGCGGGTTTCGATGAATACGACCTTCGGCCTGACCAGTTCGATCTGCCGCGCGTGTTCTTCCGGCGCGTCCCGCAGGTTGGTCATGACCACCGTACCCTCCTGCTTGAGGACGGTCGGCAGCATCATTAGGCTCAGGTTGTCGTTGTCCAGGACGAGCAGGAACCTGTCGCCCTTGCCGACCCCGAGCGCGTTGCGCAGCGCATCGGCGATGCGGTTGGTCAACAGGTGGTAGTCGTGGTAGCTGTAGCTGCGGCCGCGCTCCACATTGACGATCGCTTGCCGGTCGCGAAAACGCAGCGTCATCAGGCGCATGATGCGGCAAAAGTTCATCTTCACGGATTTGTCTCCTTTGTTCTCCGCCCTTCCTCGTCCCGGAGGAAGGGCGGCCCTGCCGCCGGCGCCGTGCGCTCAGCGCGCACGCAGGCGCGACGCCGCGTCCAGACGGATCGTGTCCGCGTTGAGGTACGCGTTTTCGATGATGAAAGCGCAGCAGTGCGCAAATTCCCGCATGTCGCCGAGGCGCCGGGGCGCTTCGATCTGCGACGTCAGTGCGTTGACGATCTTTTCGTCGAGCGATTTCACCATCGGCGTCAGGAACAGGCCCGGCGCAATCGCATTGACGCGGATGCCGACGTCGCCGAGTTCCCGCGCTGCCGGCATGTTCATGCCGAGCAGCGCCGCCTTGGAGGCGGCATAGGCGACTTGACCGATCTGCGCCTCGTAGGCGGCACCGGACGAGATGTTGATCACGACGCCGCGCTCCTCCCCGGCTTCCGGCTCATTCCTGGCCATCTGCTCCGCGCATTTCGACATGACGTTGAACACGCCATCGACGTTGACCGCCGTCACCTGCGCGAACTTCGCCAGGGGCGTGGCCTTGCCGTCCTTGCCCAACACCTTGCACGGCGTGGGCAGCGCCGCGCAGTTGATGCAGACGTGAACCGTGCCGAAATGGCCAGTCACGGCCGCGATCGCGTTCTGTACGGATTCCTCACTTGCGACGTCGGTTTGCACGAACATTGCGTGTTCGGCGCCGATCTCTTCGACGGCCCTGGCGCCGGCTTCGGCGTTCAGATCGAAGATGGCGACGCGCGCGCCCTTTTCCTGTACCAGATAGCGCGCCGTGGCGAGGCCGAGGCCTGAAGCGCCGCCGGTAATGACGATGACTTTTCCTTCGATACGCATGATGTGTCCTGTGGCGATGGTGCTTAGAACGCCGGCACGCCGGTCAACGCGCGGCCGATAATGAGTTGCTGAATCTGGGTCGTGCCTTCCGGAATCGGCGCGATGATCGCCTCGCGCGCGAGCTTCTCGACAAGGAATTCGGTCGTGACACCGTTCCCGCCGTGGATCTGCACGGCCTGGCGGGCGATCTTCACGGCTGCTTCGCAGGCGAAATACTTGGCCATCGCCGCTTCCATCTCGGCCGGCACGCCGGCTTCGATCATCGACGCTGCGCGGTAGGTCAGCAGGCGCGCCGCATCCACGTGGGTCGCCATTTCGGCCAGCATCGCGGCGATCAACTGGTGACCCGCGATGACCTTGCCGTGCTGGCGACGCTCCGTTGCATAGCGAACCGCCTCTTCGAGCGCTCGACGACCGATGCCCAGCCCCTGTGCGGCGACGAACACGCGCGACCGTTCGAACAGCGAGAGCGTATTGCGCAGCCCCTCGCCTTCATTGCCGATCATGTTGGTGGCCGGCACGCGCACATCGGTCAGGAAGATCTGTGCGGTGGACTGGCTGTTGAAGCCGATCTTGTGGATGCCGCGTACTTCGTAGGGGTGTTCCTTGCGGTCGAGCAGGAAATGCGTCAGCCCCTTGCGCGGATCGTCGCTGGTGCGGCAGGTGCAGATCAGGAAGTCCGAGTACTCGCCGTTGCTGATCCAGGTCTTTTCGCCGTTGATGATGAAATGATCGCCATCGCGGCGCGCACGCGTCCTGATCTCCAGCACGTTGGAGCCGACGTCGGGTTCCGAAATGCCCATCGAGACGAAACTGTCCCCGCTCAGCAGGCCGGGCAGGTAGCGTTCACGCAAATGCGGAGGCGCGACCTTCTCGAGCAGCACGACGCCGAACGAGTTGATCAACACCGGCACCGACAGGTCAGCCGAGGTGGTCGCCACCTCCTCGAACAGCATCAGCGACGTCAGCCAGTCCAGGCCCATGCCGCCGTTGGCTTCGCTCGCGATGCCCGACACCAGCCCGAATTCCGTCAGCCGGCGCATGATGTCGGCCATCTTGTCGCGCGGCACGAACGTGTCGCGGTATTGCTTGCTGAAGACCGGATCGATCTCGGCGTCGAGGAAGCGTTTCAGCCCATCGACGGCTGCCTGTTGCTCTTCGTTGCGGAATACGTGTCCCATGGCAGCCTCCTTATTGTTTCGCCAGGATGTTGACGCCGACCACGGCCTCTTCGATGCCGTACAGGCCACCGCCGTTTTCCTGGATCGCGATACGTGCATCTCGAACCTGGCGCTGTCCGGCTTCGCCGCGCAGCTGCGTCACCAGTTCATGAATCTGGCCGAGACCGGTCGCGCCGATCGGATGGCCCTTCGATTCGAGGCCGCCGGACGGGTTGATCGGGATGCGCCCGCCGACCGTGAAGTCGCCGCGTTCGGCTGCGGGGCCGCCTTCGCCGAACGGCACCAGCATCAGCGATTCGGCGTTGAGGATTTCCCCGATCGCCGACGCGTCGTGCACTTCGGCAACGTCGACGTCCTGCGGCGTGACACCGGCCTGGTCGTAGGCTTTCTTCGCCGCCAGATGGGCGATGATCTTGTGCGGCTCGTCGATACTGCGCGTCGTGCCGGTCTGAATGACGCTGGCCAGCACGCGAACTGCACGTCCAGCCTCGCCTTGCAGACGCTTGAGGCCGGCGGCGGTGCACAGCACCGCGGCAGCGGCGCCGTCACTGATCGGCGAGCACATGGTCGTCGTCAGCGGATAGGTGATCGGCGGTGAAGCCAGCACCTGCTCGATCGTCATCGGCTGCTGGAATTGCGCCAGCGGGTTATGAACCGAGTGCTGGTGGTTCTTGGCGGCCACCGCGGCGATCTGGCGCTGCGTGGTGCCGTAGCGCTTCATGTGGTTGCGCGCGATGGCGGCGTAGACATCCATGAACACGCTGTACGGACGCTCGGACATGGTGCCGGGCGGCGGCTCGACGCCTTCGCCCATCGCCAGCAGCGTCGTCTTGTTTTCGTCGACGGTCGAGACGTCCCAGCCGCCATCGAACGCGGCGAACATCTTGGCCTTGTCGGCGATGTTCATCTTTTCCGCCCCGACGGCCAGCGCGATGTCGCAGGCCCCGGCGCGCAGCGCCATCACGGCCAGGGTGAATGCCGAAGAACCGGATGCACAGGCGTTCTCGACAGTGAACACCGGAATGCCTTCGATGCCGACGCGGCGCATGGCGATCGGGCCGGGAATCGCGGTCTGCCCCTGGAACAGGCCATTGGTCAGCGTTGCATAGAATGCCGAACCGATGTCGGCCGCTTCCGCGCCGGCATCCTTCAAGGCAAGGGCGACGGCTTCGCCGACCATGTCGTAGACGCTGCGCTCCAGCAAGCGGCCGAACGGCGTCATGCCGACACCGGCAACATAGATATCGTTCATGTAATTCCCGAAAGAGGAATGAGAAATGAGGTCTGAGGAAACCGGAGCGGCTCAACGGCCCTGGAATCGCGGCGCGCGCTTTTCGGCAAACGCCTGCAAGCCTTCTTGCAGGTCGAAGCTGCGCAGATGGCGACGCAACATGACTTGCTCGTGCAGCAACGCGTCGTCACGGCTCTTGTCAGTGGAGGTGCGCGCAACTTCCTTCATGCGCCGCAAGACGACAGGGCTCTTTTCGGCAATCCGGCCGGCCAGCTTCATCGCCGCATCGGACAATTCGGCGTCGGGATGCACTTCGGATACAAAGCCGTAAGCCTTCATCTCGCTCGCCGACAGCGTCTTGCCGGTCAACAGCAGATACATGGCAACATTCTGAGGAATCAGCCGCGGCAGGACCGCCGCGCCGCCGGCGCCGGGATAGACGCCGAAGTTGGCGTGGGCGTCCCCGATGGCAGCGCTTTCAGCTGCGATGACGATGTCGGCGCACATGGCCAGTTCCAGGCCGCCGGCCATGGTTACGCCGTTGAGTGCGGCGATCACCGGCTTCGGGAAATTGCGCAGGCGTGCAAGCGTTGCGTCGGCGCAGTCGAGGAAATCCGCCTCGCCCGCCTCCGCCTTCTGGCTTGCCAGCACCTCCTTCAAGTCCGCGCCGGCGCAGAAGGCGGGACCCGCGCCGGTCACGACCACGACGCGAATATCATCATCGGCGGCGATCTGTGCCAGCCGGCGGTCGAGTTCGGCCAGCAGCGCGCCATTCATCGCGTTCATCGCCTTGGGGCGATTCAACGTCAAGCGCGCGACCGCGCCAATCGTGTCAAACAGCAATGCTTCTTCGGTCATGATGTCTCCGGATTGTCTTGGAATGTTTTCGTGGCGGAGAGGCCCAGACCTGCCCGCGATAGGAAGTGATCATAGGCAGGGGGAAACGACCGCGCGGCTCTTTGGAGCGAAAAGTGCATTCCGCAAAGCAATCCGCGGTAATGATTCGCAGCACACACGGGCGAACGTGAACGCGCAAGGAAGCGGTGCCGTTCCGGCACGTTCGAATGGCGGCCGTCACGAGGGTGCCGTGAGTGGTTCGGCCGCGGTGTAGAATCGGCGGCAAGACTGTCTATCGACCTTGCCGCGCCTTGAAACCTGACCGCCAACCATCCCGCGCCGCGACGCAGGAAGCGACGACCATAGGGGGGTACTGCACGGCAATCGCCAAGACCCTGCAAGCCAGCGGCATGGACAGCGAGCGCATTTTCCGCTCCGTCGGCGTGCAGCCGCAGATGGCGAACGGCCCGATGGTCCGGCTGCCCGCCTCGACATTGGCCAGGCTATACCGTGCCTGCGTCGAGGCCACTCACAATCCGTACTTCGGCCTGTCGGTCGCCCGGCACATCCACATTTCCCATTTGCACGCGCTCGGCTACGCGCTCGCGGCCAGCAGCACGCTGCTCGACTTCTGTCGGCGGTTGGAGCAGTACTTCCGGCTGGTGTCGCAAGCGGCAACCGTTCGCGTCATCGAAGATGGCGACACGATCGCCGTGCGCGCCACCGATTTCAGGATCGAGGTCTGCGGCGAAACGGAAGACGCATTCGTCGGGTTCCTGGTACACACGATGCGCATGCTGCATCGACCTGGGTTCAACCCGCTGTCCGTCGAATTCCATCGTGCGATGCCGCGCGAAGGCGACGAGCCGTACCGCGCACTGATGCGGGCACCGGTCAGCTTTTCGAATCCGGCCACGACGCTGACTTTCGACCGGCGTGACTTGATGCAACCGCTCGGCGGCGCCTGCCCGGAACTGGCACAAGTCAACGACAACATCGCGAATCAATATCTTGCGCGGCTGGACAAGCACGACGTGGTAACCGGGGTCACGCAGAAAATCATCGAACTGCTGCCCTCCGGCGAGTGCAGCAGGGAGAAGGTGGCCGAAGCGTTATGCGTGAGCCCGGCTACGTTGCAGGTGCGATTGGCCCAGCGCGGCACCCATTTCCTGCAGATCATGGACGACACGCGCCGGGAACTTGCCTGCAACTACGTCAGGCAGCGAACCAGCTCCGTCACCGAAATCGCTTTCCTGCTCGGATTCACCAGCACCAGCAATTTCGCCCGCGCATTCAAGCGATGGACGGGCGTATCGCCTACGCAATTTCGGGATGCTCCATCCGAGTAGAACGTTTCGTCGTGCCAACACAAGTCAACCGAGCCGATCGAAATCGTCCTTGTTCGCTTGGGTGATCCCGACCAAAGGGATGAGCTGATCATCGAAGGATTCCACGAAATGTCCGGGTATCGTGGCAGGGCGAAGCGGCCTGGGTGACAGGCACAAACACTCACGGGCAGTCACGACTCCTGTCGGACAGTGAAGCCGAATCATGTGTATGCGCCGCGCGTCGCACGCCGTGAACGATGCTCCGGTTTGGAACAGCCGACGATCCGAACCGAGGCACCACGATGACGCGCGCGATGCGTTCGCGCAGGCGTGGAAGATTCAGACGGAAAACGCGGACCTGGAAGAAACGTTGAAGCGGCTGAACGTGGACACACGCCCGGACGGCGCGTCAGCGCCTGGTACGAGCGGCACGTAATCTCGCTGGAACCGGTGATCGTCAGGACGACGACATCACTGCTGACAGGGATCGTCGCGGGACAACATATCGACGTGACCCGACGCGTGCGCCATCGCATGACCATTGGCGGCAAAGCGCTGCCTGGTGTTAGACATCATCGCAAGGACGACTTGCGACTCATCGAGGCCCGGCTTCCCCATCAGCTTTCTGACGCATTCAAGCGTGCCGAATACGCGCGTCAACCCTTCGATCGCGCCGGCACGCGTGTCGCCGTGCATCATGAAATCGCGCTGCGCAGCCGCGTAGTGCAGCATCGCCGCGCGCTGTATCGGGTCCGGGTATTGATCGTAAATGTACTTCCGGACATCGTCGCGGATGCCGTCACCCTGCGAGTCGATTCCGCCGATGGTATCGGTGAAGTCCGTCGAACGATCGCCATAGCGGTCGGCTGCCGGATGTTGCGCCGTCGTGCCGGAAGCACCCGCCACCGACGTACCGGACGCCGCTTGCGAACCGAATCCTGCCGGCACCGCCGCAGTGTCGGCCCGAGGCAATACAGGCAGCGCGGCCGCGCCCATGATGACGGCGACGGCCGCAAGGTCCCTCGTTTTCATTGTTGTCGCGCTCGCGTTGTTGTTGTCGTTCTTCGAGCACTATAGTGCCTGCGCTCATTCCTTCAAGAAGAGATGCGCCTTCCCGCGTCACTCCTCCCCTTTCGCGCCCGGATTGAGCATCACGACGAAGCCGGTCACGCCGACGATCAACGCGATCGCGCCGCCGCGCAGTGCCATCGTTTCATCGAACAGCAGCCCCGTCACGACGGCCATCATCCCCGCGAGCGACACGAACACGGCAATCGCCGCGACGACGATGCGGTACTGGCGGCGTATCATCGCGCGCTCGCCGCGTTACGCTGCCGCGACCGCCGGCTCGTCGGCGTCGTCGCCGCGAATCAGCAGCACCGGACAGTTCGAGCCGCGCACGAAGCGCTCGGCGACGCTGCCGAGCAGCACGCGCCGGATGCCGCGCCGCCCGTGCGTGCCGACCACCGCGAGATCAATGCCGCGCTCCTTCACGTAACGTTGCAGGCGCTCCGCGATATCCTCGCCGATGCTCTCGGTCTCGACGAGTTCGGCTTCGCCGCTCGCACCGGCCAGCGCGATGATCTGTTCGGCTTCGCGCAGCACCTTGCGCCCGTCGTCGCGGATTTCCTCGACGAGCGCGTGGGGATCGATTCGGCCCGCATAAGTGAACAGCACCGACTTGTCGAC
Source organism: Burkholderia cepacia (assembly GCF_029962485.1). Lineage (NCBI taxonomy): Bacteria > Pseudomonadati > Pseudomonadota > Betaproteobacteria > Burkholderiales > Burkholderiaceae > Burkholderia > Burkholderia cepacia. The sequence goes on along the minus strand of NZ_CP073639.1, from coordinate 210,866 downwards.
CACATACACAACCCTGACGTGCGTATCGCCCGCCAGCGCCACCTTCACGGCCTCGGCAAGCGCCTGTTTCGACGAAGCGCTGCCGTCGACGGCCACCATGATCTTTTCGTACATGCGAACCTCGCTGGGGTGAACTGCCGCGCGCGATATCGCGCGCGGCCATGTCACCATCATCGGCCGACGACGGATTCGGATGTTGACGACGATCAAGCGGGCAGGCAGCCTGCCTGCGACCGGACGACGCGGGCGCCGCGCGGCGACGCCGGCGCCCGTGCCGTCATCGCGCGTGCGGCGCGCGGTACTTGTACGTGTCGAACCCGCTGGCTTTCGACCATGCGCTGGCGACCGCATCCACGTCCTGTCCCGCGAACGGCAGCACCGTATCGGGCTGGGCGCCGTGCCGATAGTTCGGCCCGGTGAACTCGGGATCTGCCGCATAACCGAAGTAGGCGTTGCCGCTCCACACGATGTTCGCGTAGCTGCCCTGCGGATTCTTCGTCCGGAAGATCGCGCCACTGTCCGATGCGTTGTAGAAGCGATTGCCCGTCACCTGGAATGCGTTCGCATAGCTGAGGTTCTCGACGATCGGCGTCACCAGCCCCGGCGTGCGCGTGATCACCACGTTGTCGCGCACGACGGAATCGGCCGACCCCGCTGCCGAAATGATCCGCCGCTTGTCGTTCAGGCTCAGGTTGTTTTCGACGATTGCGCCCGTCTCCTGCGCCGTGTGACCCAGCCCGTCGGAACCGCATCCGCAGAACAGCATCAGCCCGCCGTCGTTGTCGTGGCTGAAATTCGCGGCCACGCGCGTGTTGCGCGTGCCGAGATCGGCGTCGAACGCCATCCCGTCGCCAGCCTCGATGTTGTTCTGCAACCGCACGCCGTTGACCTCGTTGTACTGGAACAGCGCATCGTCGGTGTTGATCGCCCAGGCGCCGGCGCTGTTGCCCGGTGCACGCATCCAGATGTCGTACAGGTGGTTCGCCTCGACCTTCGGCGCGGTCGCCGTGCGCACGATGATGCCGTCGCCGCCGACGTTGTGGATCAGGTTGTTGCGGAGTACGACACGCGTCATCGGGAAATAGTCCGACGCTGCCTGCGTGGCAGGATTCGTCAAGTAGGCCGGATTGCCCTTGTACGGCGGATAGTCGCCGCACGGCGCACCACCCTCGCGACACATCCACGCGGATCGCGTCGACAGTGCGACTGCATCGACGTTGTAGATTTCGCTGTTCTCGACCGCGATGTCGTCGAACCTGGTCGGCTTCTCCTTCGTGCCGACGACTTCGTTGTCGCGCGTCACCTCGAACAGGATCCCGCCGGTCGTCTTGTACGAGCCGACCGTATTGCCCGCGACGTCCTTCAGATAGCCGCGAACGTGATGCACGTACACGTCGTCGACGTCATAGTGGCTGCCCGTGCCGTAATCCTCGAGCCGCACGTACAGCCCGAGGCGACCGCCTGGCGTCGTCGCGTCGTTGGTCAACTCCAGCGAACGAATCTCCCAGTACTGCGTGTTGTACAGATAGATCGCCGCACGGTTCACGGTGGGGTTATCCGATTTGCACAGCGAGTAATAGCCGCTGAACCCGCCCGGCGTCTTGTGCTGCTCGGTGACCGACTGGTCGGGGTCGGCCGCCGCATCCGTACAGCCGGCCGCGATCACGGGGCGCGATGCCTTCGGGTCGCCGTACGCGTCGACGACGATCGGCGCGCCGGCCGCGCCGGTACTGCCCGGTGCGGGCGTAAAGCTGCCGTTGCAGGTGGTGCCGCGCTTGAAGCGCACGTGTGTGCCGGGCACAAGCACGATCCGGTTCAGCGTCGCGAGATCATGGATCGGATTCGCCGGGGTGCCGAGCGTCGCGGGCGAACCTGTTCCAGCCGAGCCGAGCGAACAGTCGACGTGCAGCGTGCCCGGCGTCGCGCCGTCCGCCCGTCCGGCCACGGGCGCAGCGGCGAGTTGCTGCCCCGCCACGCCATCCGCCGATTCTCCACCGCCGCATGCGGCAAGCGCGCCGATCAGCGGCGCCACGACAATCTTCCAGTGTTTCAAAGTCAGTCTCCCGAAATATTGCATTCGCGATCCGGCACCGGGTCGACCGCTGGTCGTTCCGCATGCCGGCCGCCCATTCCGGCAGCCGGTTCGTCCAGACGACCCGGTGCCCCCTCGCTTGCCGCGGGCAACAGCCCTGCCCGCTCGGCCAGCACCCACAAACCGGCTGCCGCCGCGCCGTCGATCGTGTCCACCGGCGGCCAGCCGAACAATGAAGCCGCGTGCCGGTAACGCTCACACAACGCGGCATCGCCGATCAGCATCGGCCGCGGCGCACGTGCGCTCGTGTCGGCGCCCGGCCCGTCGCCCTCCGCGGCGAGTCCTGCAAGCTCGTGCCCGATCAGCACGCCGGACAGGTAGTCGCGCTGCTCGTCGGCCGCCAGTTCGCCGGCCAGCAGCCGCGCGCGGCTGCCGAAGATCGTCGCGAGCAGCCCCGTCGCATGGCCGGCCTGTGCGGCCCGCACGCCGCGTTCGAATGCGTCGCGCGCGAACGCGGCCGGCGGCCGCATCGTGCGGCCGAGCAGACTGTGCGTGCACAGCAGCGCGTACAGCTCGCCCGTCATGAACGTGCGGAAGCGCTCGATGCGCGAGCCGCGCACGGCGACCCATTTCGAATGCGTGCCCGGCAACCCGATCCACCGGGCAGGCGCCGAATCGTGCGCCGCGCCGCCCGCATGCAACGCGCCGACGATCTGCGTCTCCTCGCCGCGCATCACGTTCGCGAGCGCGCCGCGCTGGATCAGCCCCGGCACGATGTGCACGGTCACGCCGCGCGTCGCATGCACCGACTGCAGCGACGCGCCGAGCCGCGTCGCATCGATCGGCACGTCCGCATACGGTGCCTCCCGCCAACCCTGCGCGCTGCCGACCATGCCGGCCGCGACGACCGGCAAGTCCGGCCACGCGTCGAGCCACGCACCGCAGACGTCCTCGAACGCCTCGTCGCATGCGCCGGCGATCGCAACGCCCGCGCCGCCGATCTGCATCACGCCCTTCGGGGCCGCGCGCTCGTCGAGCACGGTGCGCGCGTCCGCCATCAGGTACGCACGCAGCGACGTGGTGCCCCAGTCGAGCGCGATCAGGCGAGGCATCGGTGATTGCCCGCCGGCGCATGGTGTTGCATCTTGCATAGGATTCCTCTGTTTGAAGGTCGTGGCTCGCCGCATGATTCATGCGTGGATCAGAAGAGCGTCTCGATCCCCGCGTAGATGCCCGTCTGCCCATGCCCCGGCATCGGCGATGCACCGAGCCCGCTACCGTTGCCGAGCCCCGGCGACTGCGGGTTCACGCCCAGGTTCGCGCTCGCGCTGTTGAACACGTGCGCGGCCGTCGCATACAGGAACGTGCGCTTGGACAGGTCGTACATCGTGCCGAGCCCGAGGATCGTCGAGCGCCCTTCGCCGCTGTGGTCGGCGGTCCACTGGCCCGCGTCGATCTTCATCGAATAGACGGCGCCCTGCAGATGCAGGAACGGCGTCGCGTCGTACGTCAAGCCGCCCCAGTAGTAGTTCGCGGTACGCGACAGGCCGGCCGGCGTGTCGGGCGCGCTGTAGCGCGTATAGCCGAGCTGCACCAGCGCGGGGCCGAAGCGCTGCCGCACGCCAATGAAGGCTTCCTGCGATGCGGTGAACAGGTTGTCCTCGCGGCCGTACTGGTTGCGGATCTCGTTCCAGATGGCGCGCACTTCGAAATCGCCGTGCGTGTACGCGACCGTCGCGCCGTCGGACAAGCCCGTCGCGTTCACGTTGTTCGGCGAGCCGCGCAGCCAGCCGTTCGAGCTGTTGCCGAGGTTCGCCTGCAGCGCGAACGAGAAACCGCCGAACTTCGGCGATTCGTAGCGGATCCCGTTCGACAGCTTCGGGCCGTTGCGGTACGACGTCAGCGACTCGACCGAATAGTTCTCCTCGAGCAGTGGATCGTACGACCAGATGTAGCTGTTGATGAACGAGCCCTGTCCGAGCCGGAGGAAACCGTAGCGTTCGTTCTTCAGCCCGACCCACGCGCCGCGCTGGAACAGCACGCCGCCGCCGTAGTTGCCGTTCGCCGCGTTGATCGACGATTCGAGCCAGAACACGGCCTGGTTGCCGCCGCCGAGATCCTCCTTGCCGGTGATGCCGAGGATGCTGGTCCCCCAGTCGTTGCCCTCCGAGAAGCGTGAACCCGTCGAATGCGGGCCGTTCTGCACGCCGCTCAGGTACTGCACGTCACCGCCGACGCGCCCCCATACGGTCACGCTCGATTGAGCCTGCGCCACGGCCGGCACCGCCAGGGCCAGCGCCGCGATCCACCCATACTGTCGCATCTAGATCTCCTCCTGCTTTTCGTTGACGTCTCGTCTGATTTGGGAAAACGCTTTCCCTCTAAAGCAAAAAAATATCGCGGCGGTTGTCGTGCGTCGTTTTCCGTTGCATCTCGAACGGAAGGCACGCGTGCTATGCTCGCGAAGTGGGAAAGCGCTTTCATTGTCGACGCGCGATTGCGCTTTTTCAAGAAAATTCTGGCCCTCCAAGGGATACTACCGAGTCCGGTCGCGCGGCACGCATGCGATGCCGCCGCACGGTCGCCACCGCCGGTGCGCATGCTATGCTCGCCGGCAAAATGCACTGACACTCACTTTCATCGTGGCCAAGATCAACGAAGTCGCCGCCGCTGCCGGCGTCTCCATCGGAACCGTCTCGAAGTTCATCAACAAGACGAAGCGCTTCTCGCCTGACGTCGAGCGCCGCATTGCCGAAGCAATCGCGCAGCTCGGCTACGAGTCGAACCCGCTCGCGCGCTCGATGGCCACTGGCCAGACGGGCGCGGTCGGCGTCGTGATCCAGGACATTCTCAACCCGTACTTCACCGCGATGGTCAAGGGCGTGAACCGGATCGCGCAGCGCAACGATTTCGTCGTCCTGATCGTCGATGCCGACGAAAACCGCAAGGGCGAACGGCCGGCGCTGACGAAGCTGAGCCGGCGCGTCGACGGGCTGATCCTGAACACCAGCATGCCCGACGACGACCTGCGCTGGACCGCGAGTCTCGGCAAGCCGGTGGTCGCGGTCGGTTCCGCGCCGCGCGACGGCTTGCTCACGCTCTACTCCGATCCGGTTCGCGCGGGCGAGATGCTCGGCCAGCACCTGTTGATGGAGAAGTACCAGCGCTTCGCGTACATCAGCCTGCCGAACGCGCGCGGCGACGACGAACGCCGCGCCGGCGCCGAGCAGGTGCTCGCGCGCGCCGGCCTGCCGCTGCGCACGTTCAGCGTGCCGCGCGCGACGGTGGCCGACGGCGAGCGCGTGTGCGCGTCGGTGATGCTGTCGGCCGAGCCGCCCGATGCGGTGATCTGCTACAACGACATGATCGCGGCCGGCTTCATCAAGGAAGCCGAACGGCTCGGCATCGCGATCCCGCACGACGTCGCCGTGTGCGGCTTCGACAACCTCGAACTCGGCAAGCTCACGTCGCCCACGCTGACGTCGATCGACACCGAAACCGAGCGCGCGGGCGAAGTCGCGATGACGACGTTGCTCGATGCGCTCGCGGGCAAGTCACCGGAACCGCATACGATGCTCGAGGCACGGCTCGTCGTGCGCGAATCGACGGTGCGGCCGCGCGACGCGCGGCGCCGCTAACCGCCCGTTTCCCCGTTCAACGCGGCGCGGCCGCGACCGCTTCGCCGAGCCATGCACGCGCGACGCAATGCTGTTCGAGCCCGGCCACGCCCGGGCGCGTCTCGAACAGGCTGCCCGCGAGCGGCCCGCGCAGCAGCCCGTCCGCGCTCACGTTGACCGACGCCGACGTGACGAACAACGTCGCGCGATCGGCGCCGCCGAACGCGACGCTGGTCGGCCGCTGCACCGGCATCTCGACAACCCTGTCGAGCGCGCCGTCCGGCGCGTAGCGATGCAGCCGCCAGCCGTCCCAGATCGCCGACCACACACCGCCTTGCGCATCGACCGCGAGCCCGTCCGGCACGCCGCGCGCATCGCCGAACGTCGCGAACGGCCGCGCATTCGACAACTGACCGGCCGAGACGTCGAAGTCGTACGCGAAGATCGTGCGGCGGCCGGAATCCGTCACGTACATCGTCGCGCCGTCGGGGCTCCAGCCCATTCCGTTCGCGCACGCGAAGCCGGCGACCGCGACGCGCGACGCACGCGGATGCTCGAAGCAATGCAGATCGCCGGGGCCGTCGCCGTCGTCGGCCATCGTGCCGACCCAGAAGCGGCCACGCGCGTCGACCGCGCCGTCGTTGTAGCGCAGCGACGGCCGTGCATGCGCGGCGTCGGCCAGCCGCTCGAGCGTGCCGTGCGCGGGATCGAACAGGTGCAGGCCGCTCTTCAACGCGACGAGCAGCCGCCCGTCGTCGACGCCCGCGACGCAGCCGGCCAGCTCCGGCAGCAGCCAGAAGCCCGTCTGCCCGTGGCCGGGCGTGTAGCGGTAGAGCGCCGTGCGCTTGATGTCGATCCAGTAGAGCGACGCCGAGCGTTCGCACCAGAGCGGGCCCTCACCCAGGATCGCGTTCGCGCCCTGTACCAGTTTTACTGTCGTCATCGAAATTCTGTTTTTATGCATGCGTTCGGCCGCCCGCCGGTACGGCGGGCGGAACCTGCCAGCCGGGCCGGACTCAGAGCGCGCGGCCGGCGTCGTCGAAGAAGTGCGCGTGCCGCATATCGACGCGCACGCCGACCGGTTGCCCCGACGCGACTGCGTAGGCGTCGCGGTTCTGCCGTACCGACAGCAGCCGGTCGTGACCCGCGAGCTCGACATAGACGATCGTTGCGTCACCCAGATGCTCGGCGTGCGTGACGCGGCCGTCGAGCCCTGTGCCGGGCGCGCCGACCATGAGGTTCTCCGGCCGGATACCGAGCTGCAGCGAACCCGCCGGCCACGTGCGCGACGCGTCCGGCGCCGCGGCGAGCGAGCCGCCCGGCACGTCGAAGCGCGGCGCATCGGCGCCGCCGTGCGCGCGGCACGGCAGGAAGTTCATCGACGGCGAACCGAGGAACGATGCGACGAAATGGTTCGCCGGCTGCTCGTACAGCGACAGCGGCGAGCCGACCTGCTCGATGCGCCCGCCGTTGAACACCGCGATGCGATCACCGAGCGTCATCGCCTCGACTTGGTCGTGCGTCACGTAGATCATCGTGCTGCCGAGTTCGCGATGCAGCCGCGCGAGTTCGAGCCGCATCCCGCCGCGCAGCGCCGCGTCGAGGTTCGACAGCGGTTCGTCGAAGAGGAACACGCCCGGCTTGCGCACGATCGCACGGCCGATCGCGACGCGCTGCCGCTGGCCGCCCGACAGTGCCTTCGGCTTGCGCTCGAGCAGCGCGGACAGCCGCAGCGCTTCGGCTGCCTGCCCGACACGCGTGCGCGTCTCGGCCGCATCGACGCCCGCGAGCTTCAGCCCGAACGCCATGTTCTCGAACACCGTCATGTGCGGATACAACGCGTAGTTCTGGAACACCATCGCGAGCCCGCGCTTCGCGGCCGGCACGTCGTTGACGCGGCGGCCGTCGATCAGCAGGTCGCCCGACGTGATCTCCTCGAGCCCCGCGAGCATCCGCAACATCGTCGACTTGCCGCAGCCCGACGGGCCGACGAACACCATGAATTCGCCGTCCTCGATGTCGAGGCTGACGTCCTTGATCACATCCGCGCCGTCGTCGTAACGCTTGCGGATCTGCTTGAGCGACACACTTGCCATGATTGCGTTTCTCCTCGTCCGTTCGCGCCGCTTACCATTCGGCGACCGAGCCATCCTCGCGGCGCCACACCGGGTTGCGCCAGCGGTGCCCCGTGGTGGCGGCTTCCCTCACCTTCTCCTCGTCGATCTCGACGCCGAGACCCGGCGCATCCGGGCGCGCGACGTAGCCCGCGTCGAACGCGAACGGGATGCCGCGCGTGTACGCGTACATCGCGTTGTCGTCGTGATAGGCCACATTGGTCGACTGCTCCTGGATGAACGCGTTCGGCGTGCAGAAATCGATCTGCAGCGACGCCGCGAGCGTCAGGGGCCCAAGCGGGCAATGCGGCGCGACCGCAACGTCATACGCCTCGGCCATCGCCGCGATCTTGCGCAGCTCCCAGATGCCGCCCGTATGGCTCACGTCGGGCTGCACGATGTCGACGACGCCTTCCTGCAGCAACTCCTTGAACTGCCAGCGCGTGAACAGCCGTTCGCCGGTCGCGAGCGGCACCGCGCAGTCGCGCGCGACTTCGCGCAGCGCGTCGTTGTGCTCGGGCAGCAGCAATTCCTCGTAGAACATCGGGTCGAACGGCGCGAGCGCCCTTGCAAGCGCCTTCGCCACCGGCCGGCGCACACGGCCGTGGAAGTCGATGCCGAGCCCAACCTCCTTGCCGATCGCGTCGCGCACCGTGCCGAAGCGCGCGACCGCGCGATCGATCGCCGCCGGCGACTCGATCCAGTCGGTCGCATTGACGACGCCCATCTTCAGCGCCGTGTAGCCGGCCTCGACGAGCTGTCGTGCATTCGCGGCCATCTCCTCCGGCGAGTCGCCCTTCACGTGCGCATAGACGCGCGCCTTGTCGCGCACGGGGCCGCCGAGCAGGTCGTAGACGGGCACGCCGAGCGCGCGCGCCTTGATGTCCCACAGCGCCTGCTCGATGCCCGAGATCGCGCTCGTCAGGATCGGGCCGCCGCGATAGAAGCCGCCGCGATACATGACCTGGAACAGGTCCTCGATGTGGCGCGGGTCGCGACCGATCAGGTAGTCGGCGAGCTCGTGCACGGCGGCGGCCGTGGTGGCCGCGCGCCCTTCGACGATCGGCTCGCCCCAGCCGGCGAGGCCCTCGTCGGTGCTGACCTTCACGAACTGCCAGCGCGGTGCGACCGCGAATGTTTCGATTTCGGTGATCTTCATGAGGAGGAACGGGTGCGGTTGAACAGCAGTGCCGACATGCCGTTGTCGGCGACGAGATCCGCGCCGGCGATGCCGATCGCCGCGTCCGACAGCAGGAACGCGGCGATGCGGCCGATATCGGCCGGCTCGTTGATGCGCTGCGCGGGATGCAGCGCGCGATACGCGTCGAGCAGCGCGGGATCGCGCTCGAGCGCCGCGCCGATCGGCGCGTTCAGTGTGAAACCGGGGCTCAGCGTGTTGACACGGATGTGCTGCGGCGCGAGGCTCGTCGCCATCGCACGTGACATCGCGACGATGCCGCCCTTGGTCGCAGCGTACATCTCGAAGCCCGGCACGCTCGCGCCCGCGTGATTCGACGCGATGTTGACGATCGCGCCGCCGCCGGCGCGCGCGATGCGCGGCGCCGCGAGCTGCGCGCACTGGAACATCGCGCGCAGGTTGGTGCGGTACAGGCGGTCGCAGTCGTCGAGCGAGAACGCATCGAACTGGCCGTGCAGCGTGATGCCCGCGTTGTTCACGAGCCCGTCGAGTCGGCCGTGGTGCGCGTCCACGCGCTCGAACAGCGCGGCGACGCTCGCCGGGTCCGCGACGTCCGTTTCGACGAACAGCGCGTCGCGCCCGTCGAGCCGTTCGCGCACCACGTCGGCACGCGCGGCGTTCTTCTCCGCGACGACAACCCGCGCGCCGCACGACGCGAGGACTTCGACGATGCCGAGGCCGATGCCGTCGCCGCCGCCGGTGACGACGACCACGCGGCCGTCGAGCGATTCGAATGGATTCATGATGTCACCCCTTGACCGCGCCGGCCGTGATGCCCGCGACGATCCTGCGCTGGAGAATGAAGAACAGCACGAGCAGCGGCAGCGTGCCCATCACGGCCGCCGGGAACAGCTTGGTCGGATCGATGTCGTTGGTGCCGATGAAGCGGAACACCGCGACCGTGATCGTGAACTTCGACGAATCGGTGAGGAACAGCAACGGATAGACGAGGTCGTTCCATACCGACAGCGTGACGAACATCGCGAGCGTGCCGGTGATCGGACGCAGCAGCGGCAGCACGATGTACCAGTACACCTGCAGCGGGCTGCAGCCGTCCATCACCGCCGCCTCTTCCAGTTCGAGCGGGATGCGCTTCAGGAAGCTCGTGTAGAAGAACACGCCGAGCGGCAGGCTCTGCACGGTGTACGCGAGCACGACGCCGAGATACGTGTTGAGCAGGTGCAGGTCGCGAAACAGCACGTACAGCGGCGTCAGGCTGACGAACATCGGGATCGTCAGGCCGAGCGTCAGCACGATGTAGACCGCGGTCGACAGCCGGCCCTTCACGCGCGCCAGCGGATACGCCGCGAGCGACGAAAGCAGCGCGACGAGGAACGTGACCGCGAGCGTGATGCCGATCGTGTTCGCGACGCTGCGCCAGTAGTTCATCTGCGTGAACACCGCCGCGTAGTTGCCGAAGAACACGTGATCGGGCAGCCCGAGCGGGCGCGCGATGATGTCGTCGCCGGTGCGCAGCGACATCAGCACCATGTAGATCGTCGGCAGCAGCACGATCGCGACGATCGCGATCGCGGCCACCAGCCGCGCGAGGCCCGGCACGCGGCGCAGCAGCGTGCCCGCGCGCAGCCCGCCGCCCGACGTACCGGCGGACGGATGGTCCGCATGAAAGCGTTGACGGATGACGTTCACAGGTTGTCCTCCCGGCGGCGCAGGATCGTGTTCTGGGTGGTGGCAACCACCACGACGATCGCGAGCATGATCATCGACAGCGCACTCGCGAAGCCGAACTTGTAGTCGTTGAACAGGCTGTGGAAGATCTGCAGCCCGAGCGTGGTCGTCGCGCCGTCCGGCCCGCCGTTGGTCAGCACGAGCGGCAGCTCGAAGGTCTTCAGCGTGCCGATCGTGCTCAGCGTGATGTTCACGGTGAACGCCGGCGCGAGCAGCGGCAGGTCGATGCGCGTGAAGCGTACCCACGCATTCGCGCCGTCGAGCTTCGCCGCGTCGTGCAGCTCCGTCGGAATGTTCAGGTAGCCGGCCAGGAAGATCGCCGTCGAATAGCCGACGTACATCCACACGTGCACGGCCGTGACGGCCGGCAGCGTGACCGACGGATCGCCGAGCCACACCTGTTGCAGCGCGTCGAGATGCACGAGATGCAGCAGTTCGTTGATGCCGCCGCCGAGCGGCGAGTACAGGTACTCCCACACGAACCCGGCGATCACCGCCGAGAACATGCTCGGCACGAGCAGCCCGACGCGCAACGCGCCGCGCAGCCGCGGCAGCGAGAACAGCAGCGCCGCGAACAGCAGCCCGAGCCCGTTCTGCACGATCACGACGATCGCCGCATACGCGAACGTGACGACGAGCGTATGCAGGCTCGCGGGATCGCGAAACGCGGCCGCGTAGTTCGCGAGCCCGATCCAGTGCGCGTCGCCCACACCGGAGAAATCCGTCAGGCTCATCCGCGCGGCCTTGAACAGCGGATACAGGCTCAGCAGCGCGTACAGCGCGAGCGCCGGCACGGCGCACCACAGCAAGGTCCGGTTGCGCTTCATCGTGCGCCTCCTTCGTCGAACCGTGCCGCGCGACCTCGCGCGGCACGGGAAATGTCAGCGGACGGGCGGTTCATCGCGCGGCCGCATCCCAACGGGCGAGCAGCTTCGCCGGGTCCTGCCCGATGTCGAGGAAATACGCGGACATCGAATTCCAGATCGCCGTGAACAACGTGCCGGTCCACACGCCCTTCGGATACAGCACGACGTGCCCGTTCTTCTGCGCGGCCGCGTACGGCTGCGCCTGCGGCGGCATCGCGTCGGTGCCGCCTTCGAACGGGCTGAACCCGGCTTCCGCGTCGAGGAACTGGCGGTCGTTGTCGGAGCGCGCCCAGAACGCGAGCCATTTCTTCGCGGCGTCGGCCTGGTGCGACGCCGCATTGATCGCCCACGCGGTGCCAAGCATGTCGAGCGCGACGGGCCCGTTGCCGGGCACGAGCGCCGGCAGCGGCGCGAACTGGAACGACAGTCCCTTCGTCGCGCTGAACTTCGCGATATTCCACGCGCCCTGCGGCATCATCGCGACGCGGCCGGCCTGGAACTCGGTCAGCCCCGTGCTCCACGCGCTCACGCCATTGTTCAGGCGCGGCACGAAGCACTTCGCGTCCGCGAGCACCTTCAGCGCGGCCATCGATTGCCTGAACGCCGGATCGGCCGCGAAGCGCGCACTGCCCGCGCCGACGAACGACTCGGCGCGCGCATCCGCGTCGCCGCCGCCGGCGGCGAGCCCCGACGCGATCACGAGCGCCGCGGGCGCCCAGCCTTCCTTCGCGGGCAGCAGCATCGGCGTGATGCCGGCCGCCGCGAGCTTCCCGCACGCGGCCTTCAACTGGTCGACGTCGGTCGGCACCGTCGCGATGCCCGCGCGCTTGAACAGGTCGAGGTTCGCGAACAGGCCGATGCCGACCAGTTCCATCGGCAGCATGTAGGTCTTCCCGCCGATCTGCGTGTGCGCGCGCACGCCACGCCAGATCGTCGGCACCCACTTCTCGCCGCTCAGGTCCAGCAGTTGATGCGCGCCCTGCCATTGCCGCATCAGCTCGCGATCGACCATCAACACGTCGGGGCCGTTGCCGCCCTGCAGCCGCGACGACACGACCGTCGTCGTGTCGTTGCGCGACATGTATTCGAACTTGACCTTGATGTCGGGGTTTTCCTTCTCGAACTTTGCGATCAGCGCCGCCATGTTGGCGGGCTCGGCGCCGCCGCCCTTCCAGCCCGTCACGTCGAGCGTGACCGGCGCGGCGCACACCTGCGCCGCCAGCACTGAAAGGACTGCGAAAGTTATCGTCCGAAGCCTGTTGAACATCTGCTGTCTCCACGTTGTTGTTGATCCGTCGCGCCGGAAGCCCGCGTTTCCCGTCGTTCGATTCATTTGGGAAAGCGCTTTCCCTATTGTGTCGCACAACCTGCCCGGCGTGCAAGCACCGGCATGAAACGATCGTCTAGGGGATATCCCGAGGGCCTGTCGCGGCGGCCGCGAGCCGCCCGGACGCGACCGGATCGAGCGGCCATCGTGCCGAAGGCGCTATCATCGACTCTGCGACTTTCGTCCGGCCCTTTTTTGCCGGCCCCACTTTCAACTCGCACAACCGACATGACAACGACTACCGAACGCGTGGACGGCGCCGCCCAGCATCTCGTCGCCGCCCGCCATGCCGGCTCGCCCGGCCCGCTGTTGCCCGATGCGCTGCGCCCCGAGGACGTCGAGACCGCACTCGCGATCCAGCAGCGCGTGGCCGACCTGCTCGGCGAACCCGTCGGCGGATGGAAATGCGCGCTGCCGCCGCCCGATCGCGTGATCCTCGCGCCGATCTTCGCGTCGACGATCCGCGAAGCCGATGCGCCGTACCGCGTCGTCGGCGGGCCGATCGTGCGGATCGAACCGGAAATCGCCTTCGTGCTCGATCGCGACCTGCCCGCGCGCGAGCGACCTTATGAAGAAAGCGACGTGCGCGCGGCGATCGGCGAAGTGCGCATCGTGCTCGAAGTGCTCGGCTGCCGCTATGCGGAGCCGGCGCGCGCGTCGAAGTTCGAGCTGCTGGCCGACGGGCAATTCAACCAGGGGCTGTGCGTCGGCCCCGTCGTGCCCGACGGGCTGAACGTGCCGCTCGCGACGCTGGCGCTCTCGTTCGAGGGCGCGCTGAACCGCGCGATCGACGGCCGCCATCCGGACGGCGATCCGCTGAAGCCGCTCGTGTGGCTCGTCAATTTCCTCGCGGCGCGCGGCGACGCGGTGCGCGCCGGGCAGATCGTGACGACCGGTTCGTACGCGGGCGCGATCGACGTGCCGCTCGGCGATGCGCTGACGGTCCGCTTCGGCGAGCTCGGCAGCCTGTCGGTGACATTGACGGCGTGACGGATCGGGTGCGTGGGTGCCGGGCCGCGCCACCGTGCACCTGTTGCCCGCCGTGATACCGTTGCAGATCGTCGCGCGTTCCGGCCCGAGGGCCGCGCACGCGAACTGCCTTTACGCTCGAACCCGCCATGTCACTGACACCGCTTCCCGCCCTGCTCGACGAAACCCTGCGCGTCGTCGCCCGCCGTTACCGGCTGCCGCCGCTCGACGGCACGTCGTCATTGAGCGACACCACGAATCCGGCCACCGCCCTTGCGATCGTGATCGAGGAAGCGCGCCGGATGCGGACCGACGGCCAGTCGCCCGGCGCGGCATTGCGGCAGCACTTCATCGATGCACTCGCGCAGATGATCCGCGACGCGATGGATCCTCAATCCGGCGATCCGTCCTTTCAGGCGTCGGTGCTGAGGCACGATGCCCCGAGCGTGCGCGAATATGCGTCGCTGGCCGCACACGCCGAACAGGATCGGCGCGCGCTGTACTCGGCCGTCAACGCGATCGCGCACCCGGCCAAACTCGAACGCAGCGCGCAGACGTGGCAACGCGACGGGCTCGCACGACTGCATGCGGCCGCAACCGCCGCGTCGTGGGCCGATCTTCATGCGACGCTGCAGCAACTGCTCGCCCTGCCCGACATGGCGACCGACGCCGCTTTCGAGCAGGACATCGTCAAGCTGAAGGACAGCCCCGCGCTCGAACGCATGTTGCGCCTCGACGTGCTGGCATCGGACGACGACGTCCGTCGATACCGCGCGCTGTGGGTCCGCCAGGGGCCGCTCGAAGGCAGCACGATCGCGGTCGCGCAGGGCGTCGCCTCCCAACAGCGTGGCGCGGCCGTCGAGGCGCTGGCGGCGCAGGCGCTCGACGCGCTGGCCGGCAGGCTCGATGCGGTGGACGGGGAGCGGACCTACCGGGTGGTCACGTCGATGCGCGTGCCGTCATCGATCCCCGGCCGCCACGACCGCGCAAAAACCGAATGGGACGCGATCCTGCTCGAACGCGCACGAAGCGATGACGCGACGTCCGCGTGGAACGTCCGCTTCCTCGTCGAAGCAAAGGCGTCCGCCGATGCCGCGACCACCGATTTGCCGCGGCTGCTGCGTGGCCTGAACCTGCTTGCGCAGGCCGACCCGGACACGGTCTATGCGTTCGAGACGCACCAGGGCACGGTGCGCGTGCATGGCGCATCGCTGCGCGCGCTGACGACCGACGACGCCGCGCTGCAACGCGAAGTGCTCTATTGCTGCGACGCCTCCGCGGACGCGACGCCGCGCCTGCTCGGCGCCGCGAGCCGGATGCAATTGCTGTCGGCGCAGGCGAGCCTCGAATACGCGAGCGCGCTCGCGCAGCAGCAGCCGGATGCCGACCCGGACGGGCTCGGCGTCATCTGGCACGCACTGCTGACACTGCCGCAATGGCATGCCGTGCTGCATCAGTACCCGTCGTTGCGGCAGGTCCGCGAACTGATGGTCGCGATCGACGACCTGCGTGCCGCGATCGGCGATGCCGATGACGGGGACGTCGCCAGCAGCGTGTGCGCGTGACGGACGAGCGGCACCGGCCGCTCAGTTGGTGAGCACACCGAACGGTAGCGTCCAACCGGCCAGCCGGCCGCCATCGCCCCAGCGCGCGTCGGCCGCATCGACCGGCAGCAAGACCGGTGCGGCCGCGCACTCGAGCGTTTCCTTCGGCGTATGACCGAATTCCGACTTGAACAGCCGGTGGAAATACTTCTCGTCGGGGAAGCCGTGCGCCCACGCGATTTCCGCGATGCGCTGGTGCCGACGCTGCGGATCGCCGAGCACGTGGTACGCGTGGCGCAACCGCCGGCGCGTGATCTGCCGCATCACGCCGCCTTCCTCCTTGAACAACTGATAGAGCCGCGCCCGCGACACCCCGATGTCGCGGCAGATCCGCTCGGGCGTGAGGTCGGGCTCCAGCAGATGCACGTCGATGTAGCGCCGGACCCGGTCGACCAGCGCGTGGTCGATCGGACCGCGTGCGTCGTTCAACGCCTGCGCGGTCGGCGCAACGGCCGCGGCCAGCAGCAGCAACATCGACTGGACAATGCTCGGCACCTCGTGCGTGCGCAGGTTCGGCAGGTTCCGGAACAGCGACAGCATCTGGTCGCCGACCAGGCGACCCACGCCGCTCGTCAGCGTCTGGCCGTGCGCCTGCGCCGCATGGCTCGGCAACAGGTATCTGGGCACCACGAGGCTGATCACGTCGCCGGCGTCGACCCGGCAGTCGTTGATCTGCGCGACGTCGTAGACGAACAGGTCGCCCGCGCGCTTGACCAGCTCGGGGCCACCGGTATGACTCGCGAGCCGCCCGCCGAGCAGCAGCGTGAAGCGGATCGAATCCTGGCCGTCGAGCCGGATCCGCCGCGGCGTCCGGCGGACCGTATAGGTCGGCGCGCGCGAGCGCCATTGCCGGCCCGACAGGATCAGCGGGCCGAGTGCCGCACCGCTCGCCTCCGCGTCGAACGGGCCAAGCCCGCCGTCGTCATCGAGCCGGTAGTCGCACAGCATGTCCTTGACCCAGACGTGGAACCGGTCCGGCTCGGGATAGTCGATGGTGCGAAACTTGAAAACAGGGACGAATGCCGCTTGATCCATGACAGTTTTTTATCGAACCGGTGGAAAAGGAGGAATCGGTTCGTCGATTATCGGACCAAATTGCGCCGGCGCAAGGCCGACGCGGCATATCGTCCACTCAAGCAGTCGACCGGCGCCCTGTGACGGGCGCCGTCGACACCGCGGCCATCAGCGTTGCGGATGGCATTCCCAGTTGTTGTACGTCGGCCGATCGATCGGCGTGAGCCCCGGAATCATGAACACCGTACAGCCGAAACGCCGCCCCTTGCCGGTCGTCGCGTCGTAACTCACTTTCTGGCCGCCCAGCCCATCCTTTTTCCCGTACTGCACGTTGGCGACGGTGATCTCGTCCGACGACGCGAGCCCGAGCGTTTTCGCGGTCGACGTCTGCACGTCGATCATGTTCATCTGCGTCGTGCCGCACGCGGACAGCACGAGGCCGGCGACCGTGATGCCCAGTGCGCTCCGGACGGTGCGATGCAAGGTTCTTTTCATGGTTTCTCCTTCGAATTCGCGGCGCGAGCCCGTTACGAGCCCGGCGTATAGAAACTGGCCTGCACCTGGCTGCCGATGCTCGGGACATACGATAGCCAGGCGAGCGCCATCGCCCCCGTCGCGTTGACGGCCAGTGCCGGCCACGACGCGCTTTGCGCCGCCACCGTCGACGCGCTCCACGCGCCCTTCCGGTAGCTGGCCGCGATGACGGCCGACGCGCCCGGCAAGCCCGTGTCCTGCCATGCGGCCGTTACGTTGCCGGCCGCATCGATCACGAGCGGCGGGAACTGGATAGCCGCGCCGTTCAGGTGTTCCGTCAGTCGCTGCAGCGGCCCCCAGTTCCCGCTGGCATCGGACACGCTCACCTGCAGGGCCGCGCCGCCCTCCGCCCACATCGCAGCGGCCACGCCGTTGTCGTTGACGGTCAGCATCGGCGTGGCGATGAAACCCGTCGGCTCCACGATCGCCGGCGAGACGGGTTGCGCGGGCTGCCACCCGGTTCCGGACACGTAGCGTTGCGACATCGTGGCGGTGTAGATCTTGCCGCCCGTCACGTCGATCTCCCCCCAGAGCAGCGTGATGTTGCCCTTCGCGTCCATGCCGGCCACCGGCGAGATGATCGTCGTGAACAGGCTCGTGTTCGACACGGCCTGATTGACGTTGGTCCAGCCGTTGGTCGCGTCGTACGTGGCCGTCCACAGCGCCGAGTGCGTATGGTTGGTCTGCCGCCACGCGAGCACGGCACGGCCCGACGACAGGACCGAGATCATCGGCCGCACGTTGTCGGTATCGCCGGTCACCGCGCCCGGGCCGCTCTGCACCGGCATCTGGATCACCGCCGCAGGCGACCACTGTCCGGCCTGCGTGTAGCGCGACCAGGCGATCCGCGTATCGAGCAGGCTGATCGACTGCGTCCAGGCGACGAGCGCGTTGCCCTGGCTGTCGATCCCGGCCGAATAGGTCGAACCCGTCACGTCCGGCACCAGTTCGAATGCCGCGCCCCATCCGCCGGCAGGGCTGTACGGGCGCGCCCATAGCGCGTACGTGTTGGGGCCCGGCATCCATTCGGTCCAGAACGCGACGGCCTGCCCGCTCGCGTTGCCCACCAGTTGCGGCGGACTCGAACTCGTGGTGTTCATCGAATGCGAGCCGTCGCCGGTGTCGAGTCGTGTCGCGCTGCCCCAGCCCGATCCCGCGACATAACGCGCACCCCACATCTCGTTGCCGTTCGCGCCGGCCGGGCCGTTGGTCATCCAGGTCGCAAGCGCGTTGCCGCTCGCGTCGATCGTCACGCTGGGATCGCCCTCCGGCCCCTTGCCATCCGCCGCGACAGCCTGCGACCAGCCGGCCTGCGGCTGCGTGGTACCACCGCCCGTCGGGCCGCCGCTCGAACCGCCGCCGGGCGAGGTCGGGCTAGAAGGCGAGCCGGGATTGTTCGGTGTCGACAGCGACGCACCGCCGTTCGGCGCGACGTCGTCGCCGCCGCATGCAGTCAGCGCGAGCGCGGCTGCCATGACCATCCATGTAATGGGTTTCATCGGAATCCTCTTGTTTTCATTTGTCGGCGCACGCTCATGTTTCGTTTGCCGAAACAGCGCATCACATTGCCAATAAATTAATAAGCAATGCTATTTATAAGGCATGGAAACCGGCATCCTTTCGCGCCCCGGTCACGATCGACTCCGTCGTGCGGATCGATGCGAACGCCGCTTTCGGCAAACCGCCCCCGTCGCTCAGCGAGAACGACGACAGGTCGTCTATCGTCGGATGTCCGTCACTGCCGGCTGCATCTTAATTCAGGCAGTCCGGATTCAAGGTGGCGTTGCGTCCACACTGAGTGGACTTCCATTTCACCCGGCGGCGAGCGACGCAACCGGCCCGCCGGCGCATACCGGCAACCGTCGCCGCGCGTGCGGTACGATACGCGCCGGGGCGACGCGCCCCGCCTGAGAGACCCGGCCGTCGCGGCCCCCTACCCAGCACAAGAAAAATGCCAAGCAACCCATTGCTGCACCGACACCTGTTCGCCGCGCTGGCGGCCAGCCTGCTCTGGATTCCGGCCGCCCATGCCAGCGGCGACGACGGCTGCTACGCACCGACCACGCTCCGGCAGCCCGGCTACTCGTGCGCCAACCTGCCGATGCTGAGCCCCGCCAACGACACGCGCGTCAACGCGATGCTGCTGATGGTCGACAGCGCCAAGGTCGCGCAGGTGTTTCCGGACCCGAAGGCCATCCCGGCGAAGGACCGAATCAACCAGATCATCGTGCCGTTCCCGATGGACTTCTCCGGATGGATCGACATCGGCCAGAAGGAGCCCGAGAAGGCCGGCGGCACGACGGATGCCGATGCCTCGTCGAACCGGTATGCCGACGGCGAAGGCAGCATCTGCCGCAGCATGAACGCGGGTGCCGATGCGTTCGACGATGCCCTGACCGGCGCCGGCGGCCTGCCCGCCGACGAAGCCACACGACTGCGCGCGGCGCGTACCGACATCGCGCAGAAGACCTGTGCCGCCGGCGGTGCGAGCGCCGCGTGGGCGAAACCGCCGGTCAAGTCGCCGCTCGGCCAGCAGTTCGCCGCATACCTCGACGGCACCAACGCGTTCTATCGCGCCGACTTCCTTACCGCTACCCAGTCTTTCGCGAAGGCTTCGCACAGCGCGAACCCGTGGCTGAAGGAAACCGGGCTCTACATGGCCGGGCGCGCGCAGCTGAACGCCGCGCAGGCCAACGTGTTCGACAACGACAGCCCGACGCCGACGCGCGCGCGCGTGGCGAAGGTGTCGCTCGACGCCGCGAATACGGTATTTCGCACCTACCTGAAGGTGTATCCGCAAGGGCGTTATGCGGTGTCCGCGACGGGCCTGTTGCGGCGTGTCGCGTGGCTCGGCGGGAACGTCACGCAGCAGGCCGACCTTTACGGGCACGCGCTTGCGCGCTGGTCGCCGGCGACGTCGAACGTGCCGCTGATGCAGCTGGCGAACGAGCTCGACAGCAAGCTGCTGTTCGGACCGGATTTCGACGCACGCCAGATCCAGTCGCCGACCGTGCTCGCGACCGTCGACCTGATGCGCATGCGCGTGTCGGACAGCGGCGATTCGAGCAGCAACAAGCCGATTACGCTGGACGAACTGCAGGCGCAGAAGCCGCGCTTCGCGAACGCGCCCGTGCTCTACGACTATCTGCTCGCGACCTGGTATGTCCAGATCGGGCACAAGCCGGACGCCGCGCTCGAACTGCTGCCGCAGACGCCCGCCGCACCGCTCGACTACTTCGGCCTGAGCCAGCAGGCGCTGCGCGCGTTCGCGCTGGAAGACAGCGGCCAGAGCGACAAGGCACGCCAGCTGTGGCGCGACCTGATCCCGCTCGCGAAATTCCGTTTCCAGCGTGAAGCGCTGGAACTCGCGCTCGCGATCAACCTGGAGCAGGCCGGGCTCGTCAACGACGTGTTCGCCGACGATTCGCTCGTGCAAAACGCCGCGATTCGTGCAGTCCTGCTCAGGCGCGCGGCCAATGCGGACCTGCTGCGCGCGCAGGCGCAAAACCAGGCGGCCGGCGGCGCGCTGCGCGACACCGCGCTGTATGCGTTGCTGTACAAGGAACTCACGCGTTCGCACTACGCGGAGTTCATCGCCGATACCGCACTGGTGTCCGGCACGCCGGCCGATCCGCTGAAGCCGTTCATCGCGGCCGGCCCAAAGAAAGACGACGGCTATACCTGCCCGTCCGCGCGCGACATCGCGACGACACTCCAGCAGAATCCCGCCGACGCGAAAGGATTGAACTGTCTCGCCGATTTCGTGCGCCTCAATCCGCTCGTGGCCAACCTCGAAGGCGATTCGGCGCCGTGGGTGCGTTACACGCCGCCGTCGAGCACCCCGCGCACGCCGCCGCCGACCCTCGGCAACGCACCGTCGCAATTCGCGGGCAAGCCGTACGAACGGATGTCGAGCTACGTGACGGTCATGGCCGATGCGCAGGCGAACCCGAACGACCGCGCCTACGCGCTCTACCGCGCGATCAAGTGCTATGCGCCGGCGGGCAGCAACGAATGCGGCGGCAAGGAGGTGCCGAAGAACACGCGCAAGCGCTGGTTCGACACGCTGAAGACCGCCTATCCGGGCAGCCCGTGGGCGCAGAAGCTCCGCTACTACTGGTGAGCGCCGCATGAAGCGCATCGCGTGCATCGCACTGTTGCTGGCCGCACGCGTCGCGCTGGCCGGCACCGTCGATGCCGCCCGGTACGACGCGTTCTGGCTGTGGGCGGGCGTGAAGCCGCAGGCCGTCGTGCGCGGCGCGCGCACCGTCTACGTGCTGCAAGGGCAGATCGAAGCTGCGCCGCGCGACGAGTCGCAAGTCCGCGTGATCGCGCAGGGCGTCGCGCTGCCGCCGGCACCCAACGCGCACATGTGGCTCGTCTATCGCGCGCATACGCTGCGCTGGACGCCGCGCGTCACGCAGATCATGCTCGCGCAGCTCGAACGCTGGCGCGCGTCGGGCAGCACGATCACCGGCATCCAGATCGATTTCGATGCGCGCACTCGCCATCTGCAGGATTACCTCGAATTCCTGCGGACGCTGCGCACGACCCTGCCCGCCGATTGCCGGCTGAGCATCACGGGGCTGCTCGACTGGAGCAGCCGCATCGATACCGACCAGGTCAACCAGCTCAGGGGCATCGTCGACGAGGTGGTCGTGCAGACCTACCAGGGGCGCCGCACGATTCCCGACTACGCTGCCTACCTGCCGCGCGTCGCGCGGCTGCAACTGCCATTTCGCGTCGGCGTGATCCAGGGCGGCGAGTGGGACGCGCCGCCCTACCTCGCGTCGAATCCGTGGTTCCGCGGCTACGTCGTGTTCCTGCGTAACGACTAGCGGGTGGCAACGTGCCGACGGCGAGCCGGTACGTGCATGGGCGTCAGTCCGGACGCGGCGAACTCGCGTCGACGTACACCCACGCCGAGACGCCCGATTCGAGCATGACGCGATCGCGGCGATAGGCGGCGACTTCATAGTCGTCCGCGTGCTGCAGTTCCTCGCGCGTGATCGCGAACACGGCGCCGGTCACGCGGTCTCCGGCCCAGCCCGTATAAGCCGCCACCGGATGATGGGTCTTCCCGCTCGTCGCGACCACTTCCGGATCTTCGATCTTCAGCATCGTCATCGCGTAGCCGGGCATCGCATCTTCATGACCGTCGAGTTTGCGGCCGAAGGTGGCGAGCTGCACCCGTTCGAGTTGCAGCGTGCCGTAGGAAAAAAGATGCTCGGAGAAAGTCGGATCGGTGCTGGACATGAGGGATCTCGATGGATGAAGTCAGGGCAAACGAAGCGTAACGCAGATCGCCGATGCCCTACGCGGCTCCCGCGATCGTGCCGGCGAGCCCCGCGAGCGCGATCACGAGCAGCGCGAGCGCCGACGATGCGGTGATCCAGCGCTGCTTCCGGTGAATCAGCGGATGGTTGATCGCGGCCATGTAGCCGGTCAGGATCGTGAAATCGACCACGATCCACAGCGCGGCCAGGATCGCCAGGCTCACGCGCGAGTCCGGCGTAATCGCGACGAACTGCGGAAAGAACGCGACGAAGAACAGCAGGTCCTTCGGATTCGCGATGCCGACGAGAAAGCCGCGCACGATGCCGGGCAAACCGCGCGGTTGCGGGACCGCTTCGCCCGCCGCTGCGCCGCCGCTGCCGCGCATGCGGCCGGCGCGCCATTCGCCGAGCAAGGTGCGGATCGCCAGCACCGCGATGAACACACAACCGATCACGTGCAGCCCGTCGAGCAGGCGATCGCTGACGAGCACGACGCCGAACACCATCAGCATCGCGCCCGCGATCATCACGAGGCTCGCGGCATTCGCGCCCACCGCGGTCAGCATGCCCTGACGGAAGCCGCGTCGCGCAACAGTGCCCGTCACGAGCATGACGACCGGGCCGGGCGTCGCGATGAGCAGCACGATCGCGGCAAGATAGGCGAACAGCAGCGGGTAATGGAATGGCATGACAAAAAGTTGTTCTATCGATTGATGGATGGGCCGGTCACGGTGGCATCATGGTGATCCAGCACGCATAATTTCACCGTTTTCTGGAGTATTGCGCGTCCGGGCCACTGCTGAAAAACGGAAAATCCTGTTGCATCACATGAGTTTTATTCATATTCGAAACCCATGAAGGCCAAACCGATCCCACCCGTCTACGCGCTGCGCGCATTCGAAAGCGCCGCGCGCACCGGCTCGTTTACGCTTGCCGCCGAGGAACTGAGCCTGACGCAAAGCGCGGTCAGCAAGCATGTGAAGACGCTCGAGGCCTACTTCGGCCGGAAGCTGTTCGTCCGGCGCGGGCCGAAGATGACCGTGACGGCGGAGGCGCACATCTTCGCGTCGGGGCTGAGGCGCGGCTTCCGGCAAGTCGAGGAAGCGTGCATGCTGTTCCAGACGCAACGCGACGTACTGCGGCTCAAGGCGCCGTCCACGCTCACGATGCGCTGGCTGCTCGACGCGCTCGCCGCCTTTCGCGCCACACGGCCGGCCTTCGAAGTGCAGATCGCGAGCGTGTGGATGGATGTCGATACGGTCGATTTCTTCAGCGAATCCTACGATTGCGCGATCCTGCTCGGCGCCGGCAGGTTTGGCGAAAGCACGCACTGCGTGAAGTTGTTCGACGAATGGCTGATTCCGGTGTGCTCGCGCGCGACCGCGACGCTCGCACGTGCGAACCCGTCCGCGTGCGAGCTGATTCACCCGTCGCCCGACCGGCGCGACTGGCGCCGCTGGCTCAAGGGCAGCGGCCACGATCTGGACGTCGATATCACGCGCGGGCAGGTGTTCGACATGCTCGAACAGGGGGTGGCGGCGGCGATCGCCGGCCACGGGATTTCGATCGGCGACCTCGCGCTGTGCGCGAAGGCAATCGACGAGAAGCAACTCGCGCTGCCGTTCAAAACTGCCGTCAGCACCGGCGACGCGTACTACCTCGTCTGGCCCGAGGATTCCGGCAAGGCCGCGCAGGTGCGCGAGCTGCATGCATTTCTGGCGAGCCGGATGCCGCGCCTGACGCGTCCGGGCGTCCGCTTCAACGGGATGGGCTGAAACCTGCGGCAGGCGGTCGGATCGCCTGCCGCCCATCATGGCGCAGCCCGCCGAAGCAGGCATGCGCCCGACATCGTTACGCCTGCACGAACGCCAGCAGGTCGGCGTTCAGGACGTCCGCGTTGACCGTCAGCATCCCGTGCGAATAGCCCGGGTAGGTTTTCAGCGTGCCGTTCTTCAGCAGCTTGACCGACTTCAGCGCGGAATCCGCGATCGGCACGATCTGGTCGTCTTCGCCGTGCAGCACGAGCGTCGGGACGGAGATCGACTTCAGGTCGCCGGTCTGATCGGTTTCCGAGAACGCCTTGATGCCTTCGTAGTGCGCCTTCGCGCTGCCTTCCATGCCCTGGCGCCACCAGTTGCGGATCACGCCCTGATGCACGGTTGCACCTTCCCGGTTGAACCCGTAGAACGGGCCGCTCGGCACGTCCAGGAAGAACTGCGCGCGATTGTCGGCGAGCGCTTTCCGGAAGCCGTCGAACACCTCGAGCGGCAGGCCTTCGGGGTTCGATTCGGTTTTCAGCATCAGCGGCGGTACCGCGCTGACCAGCACGGCCTTCGCGACGCGGCCGGCCGGCTCGCCGTGCTTCGCGACGTAACGCGCGACTTCGCCGCCACCGGTCGAGTGACCGATATGCACGGCATTGCGCAGGTCGAGCGCCTCGACGACCGCGAATGCGTCCGCGGCGTAGTGATCCATGTCGTGGCCGTCCGAGACTTGCGCCGAGCGGCCGTGGCCGCGCCGGTCGTGCGCGATCACGCGATAGCCCTTCTGTACGAAGAAGAGCATCTGTGCATCCCAGTCGTCGCCGGACAGCGGCCAGCCATGGTGGAACATGATGGGCTGCGCGTCCTTCGGGCCCCAGTCCTTGTAGAAGATCTCGACGTGATCCTTCGTGGTGACGTATGGCATCGCGATTGACTCCTGTGAGGTGGATGAACGTGGCGCACTGGCCGACGGTCATTATCGGACATTATTGTGAAACCACGACGCCACGACGCGACGCGACGGCCGATCATCCACCGGCAGGAAATGAACGGCGCCGTTGCGTCGCGCACCGCGCGCGTCAGCCGTCCGTCGAGACCGTCACGGCCTCCCACGCGCGGATTTCGTCGTCCAGTGCCGACAGCTTGTTCCGCACGAGCCGCAGCGCATCGCTGCCGAGCAGCAGATGCGCGGGCGGGTGGTCGGCCGCGATGACGGCGAGCATCGCCCGCGCGGCCTTCGCGGGATCGCCGGGCTGCTTGCCGCTCTTCTCCTCGCGCGCCTGACGGATCGGGTCGAAGAGCGCGTCGTAGTCGGCGATCGAGCGCGGCGTGCGCGCCATCGAGCGGCCAGCCCAGTCGGTTCGGAACGATCCCGGCGCCACGGCCGTCACCGCGATGCCGAACGGCGCGAGCTCCTTGCCGAGCGTTTCGGAAATGCCTTCCAGCGCGAATTTGCTGCCGCAGTAGTAAGCGATACCCGGCATCGTGATGTGGCCGCCCATCGACGTGATGTTCAGGATGCGCCCGCGCCGGCGTTCTCGCATGAACGGCACGACGGCCTTCATCATCGCAACCGCGCCGAACACGTTCACGTCGAATTGCCGGCGCATCTCCGCGAGCGGCGCTTCCTCCATGATCCCTTCGTGCCCGTAGCCAGCGTTGTTCACCAGCACGTCGACGGGCCCGACGTTCGCCTCGATCTCCGCGACGACGCCGTCGATGCGCTCGAAGTCGGTCACGTCGAGCACGCGCGCGAACGCCGCCTGCGCGGACAGCGCTTCGAATTCCCGCGCCGCCTGCGCGCCTCGCACCGTCCCGACCACCGTGTGACCGGCCGCCAGCGCCTCCTGTGCCAGCGCGCGGCCGAAGCCACTGCTGACGCCCGTGATGAGCATGATGTTGCCGGATGCCATGTGTGCTTCTCCCGAATCTCGATTGGAGCATGCATACTAGTCTGACCATCGACGCCGATTAAGCCCGATTCCACTGATTTTCTTGCACAAACCTATGAGTGCCGCCCCCACCTCGACTCCAGCGCCATCGCTGCCGCCGCGCGACCGGAAGCGCCTGGTGACGCTGCTGCGCACGCTGGCGCCCGACGAAGGCTACAACCTGACGGCACTGCCGAGCGTGCGCATCCTGCGCTCGAACCGCGCGCTGTCGCGCACGCCGGTGCTGTACGACCCGGGCATCGTGATCGTGTGCCAGGGATCCAAGCGCGGCTACTTCGGCGGCGAGCGCTATCTGTACGACGAACACCATTACCTGGCCGTGTCCGTGCCCGTCCCGTTCAGCATGGAAACCGATGCGACGCCCGAGCGCCCGCTGCTCGCGCTGAATCTGCACCTCGATTTCACGCTGGCCGCCGAACTCGCGGCGCAGATCGACCGCGAAGGCAGCGCGGAACCCGTGCAGCCACCGCGAAGCATGATGTCGACGCCGATGGATCAAACGATGCACGCATCGGTGCTGCGTTTCGTCGAGGCCATGCACCGGCCGCTCGACGCCGCGGTGCTCGGCCCGGCGCTGCTGCGCGAGTTGTATTTCCGCGTGCTCACCGGCGCGCAGGGCAGCGCGATGCGCAGCGCGCTTGCGATGCGCGGGCAGTTCGGCCGGATCGGTCGTTCACTGCGCGTGATCCACGCCGACTACGCGCAGCCGCTCGACGTGTCGCAACTGGCCGACGAAGCCGGCATGAGCGTGCCGAGCTTTCACAGTCACTTCAAGGCGATCACGCAGGTATCGCCGATGCAATACCTGAAGTCGACGCGCTTGCATCAGGCGCGGTTGTTGATGGTGCGTCAGGACCTGACGGCGGAGGCGGCCGGCTACGCGGTCGGCTATACGAGCCCGTCGCAGTTCAGCCGGGAATTCAAGCGCCTGTTCGGCCTGACGCCGGCGAAGGAGACGCAGCGCATGCGCGCAAGCTTCGCGATTCCGGAAGCATTCGAGGATGCGGTGTTCGTGTCGTCGCATTGACTGGAGCACCTGGAGCGGCCCGAATGCGATGCCAGCCCGCATGGTCGGACGATCGACATTGATGCGGATGCCACGGCAAAAGCCGCATGCAGCGGCACCCGCGAGCCGTTCAACCCCGCCTGGCGACACTGCGCATTGGAACCATGCGCAAGCGGATCGCTATCGGAACACGTTGCGCATATCCGCTGCGGCCCACTCGAACAAACGGCGCGC
This sequence comes from Burkholderia cepacia, assembly GCF_029962485.1. Taxonomy (NCBI): domain Bacteria; kingdom Pseudomonadati; phylum Pseudomonadota; class Betaproteobacteria; order Burkholderiales; family Burkholderiaceae; genus Burkholderia; species Burkholderia cepacia. The sequence continues at coordinate 183,671 of NZ_CP073639.1, read as the reverse complement.
TGCCGGCGTCACGCCACACATATGAATGCAGCCATGCACCATTCCGGGCAGCACACGCAGATTGACCGGCACGTTGGCATGCCGTAACCGCTCCGCATACGCTTGCGCATCGCCGTGCAACGGATCGAATTCACACGCGAGCAATGTGACGGGCGGCAACCCCTCATGCGAGCCCGCGCGCAGCGGCGACACGTAAGGCGATCCGCCCTCGGCCGGATCGTTCAGATACATTGCATAGCAGTACTGCATGACCTCTTTCGTCAGATAGTAGCCCTGCCCGTAAGTCCGGTAGGACGCCGTGTCCATGGACGCATCGAGCGGCGGGTACAGCAGCAGCTGATGCGCGATGGAAGGGCCGCCTTGCTCGCGGGCGACCAGACAGGCCGCCGCCGCGAGGTTGCCCCCTGCGCTGTCGCCGCCGACGGCGATGCGCCCGAGGTCGATCCCCAGTCTGCCCGCATGTCGAAACACCCAGGCCAGCGCATCGCAGAAGTCCTCCAGCGGCCCCGGGAATTTATGCTCGGGCGCAAGCCGGTAATCGACTGAAAGCACGACACAGCGCGTCGCGCTGGCCAAGGCGCTGCAAGGATTGTCGTAGAGGTCGAGTGTACCCAGGCACCACCCGCCACCATGCGCATAAACGATGGCCGGTTGAGGTAACCCGCCATCCCCGATACCGGATGGCCAATAGGCGCGCATGCGTATCTGTTGCCCGTCGCGCGTCGGCACCGCGAAGGTTTCAACGCGGTCGACGGATTCCAATGGCCCGTGCCACGCCCGCAGCGCGCTATCCGTGGCATCGCGCAACTCGGTCAGGGACGAAGCGGGTTCGCCCAAGGCCAGTTGTTCCAGCAATGCCGCAATGTCGGCGTCGACCGGCATATCAGCGGCTCCGTTCCAGGAAGGGGATCAGGTGCCCGATAAAGACCTCGGGCGCCTCCTCCATAATGAAGTGTCCGCAGTCGGGCACGACCGCGCCCTGCAGATCAGTCACGTTGTCCCGCATGGTAACCAGCGGCGCATCGCGGGTGGCATGTTCCGCGCCGATGGCGAGCACCGGCATCGTCAGCTTGCGCTTTGCCCGCGCCTGATTCTGGCGAACCGTCTCCGGGATCGCGCGGTAGTAGGAGAAACCGCCACGCAGGCCACCCGGTGATGAATAGGCATCGACGTAGACATCGACGGCCACGCGGTCGCGCCGGAACGACCAGCGATTGAACATGAACTCCAGGTAGGCCCGTTCACGCCCCGCAATCAGCGTTTCGGGCAGGTCGACCAGCTGGTTGAACATGAAATGCCACAGGAAGATGTTTTCTTCCGGTGGAACGAAGATCGAAGGCGCGGGCGCCAGCCCGGGGATCACCGCCTCGGTCAATGCCAGCGCCGTCACTGCCTCGGGCTGGTCGCTGGCCAACGCATAGGCCACCCACATCCCGACATCGTGGCCTGCCACCTGGTAGGTGTCGAAGCCAAGTTCCACCATCACGCGATGCATGATCGCGGCAATGTGCCCCGTGTCGTAACCATCGTGAGGCCGGTCGGAATAGCCGGTGCCTGGCGGGTCGACTGCAATGGCCATGAACCCACGTTCCTCGAGCGCCCGCATGACGTGGCGCCATGCGTACCAGGTCTGCGGCCAACCGGGAATCAGCAGGACCGGGGCGCCCGTGCCGGCGATGACGCAATGTACCCGCTGGCCGTCGATGCGGACATATTGATGAGTAAAGCCGTTGGAGCCAGACGACGGCGACAGAAGTTGAGCGGACATATCGATTTTCCGTAGTGAGGTGGGAGCGGCTCACGCCATGCCGAGCATGGTGTGAATTTGCCGTGCATTGACCGCCGCGCCGGCGAAATCGTCGAAGGCGCGCTCCGTCACGCGGATCATGTGGTCGTTGATGAACGCAACGCCTTCGCGTGCGCCGTCCTCCTGATTTTTCAGGCAACACTCCCACTCCAGGACCGCCCAGCCCGTGTAGTCGTACTGCGCGAGTTTGGAAAAGATCGTCTTGAAGTCGACCTGACCGTCGCCAAGCGAACGGAAACGGCCGGCACGATCAAGCCATGAACTGTAGCCACCGTAGATGCCTTGCCGCCCCGAAGGCCGGAATTCCGCGTCTTTCACATGGAACATGCGGATGTGTTCGCGATAGATGTCGATGTAGGCCAGATAGTCCAGTTGCTGCATCACGAAATGGCTGGGATCGAACAGGATCTTGCAACGCGCGTGCTGGCCGACCAACGCATGGAAGCGTTCGAAAGTGACGCCGTCATGCAGATCTTCGCTGGGGTGGATCTCGTAACAAAGGTTGACGCCGTTGTCATCGCAGACATCGAGAATCGGCCGCCAGCGGCGCGCCAGTTCGTCGAAGGCCGTCTCGATCAGGCCCGCGGGCCGTTGCGGGAACGGAAACAGGTAGGGCCACGCCAGCGAGCCCGAGAAGGTGCCCATATCGGTCAGCCCCAGGCGCCGTGAAGCGCGTGCCGCCAACTCGAGTCGATCCAGCGCCCACGCCGTGCGCCTGGCAGGATTGCCACGCAGGGGCTCCGGGACGAAGCTGTCGCACATCGCGTCGTAGGCCGGATGCACGGCAACCAGTTGCCCGAAGATGTGCGTCGTCAACTCGCTGATCTCCAGGCCGTGCTCGGCCAGGGTGCCTCGCACTTCGTCGCAGTAATCCTGGCTATGCGCAGCGGTCTCCACATCGAACAAGCGCCGGTCCCAAGCGGGAATCTGCAGTGCCTTGAAACCAAGACCAGCGGCCCATTGCGCGATGTTCGGCAAGCTGTCGAAGGGCGCGACGTCGGCGGCGAACTGCGCAAGATGGAGGCTGGGCCCCTTGAGGGTACGCATATGCATGTCCTATTGTTTATTGATCGACAAAGAATAGGACATGGGAATCTGTCGTGTCAACACCGCACGCGATAAAATCAGCGCATCGACGTATTGCAAACGAGAGGGGCAATGGCAGGACGACCGAGGGAATTTGATCGCGACGCGGCCTTGAAACAGGCAATGCTCGTGTTTTGGCGGCGCGGTTACGAAGGCACGTCGATGTCCGACTTGGTCGAAGTCATGGGCATCGCATCTGCACGCATCTATGCCGCCTTTGGCAGCAAAGAGGCCCTGTTCCAGGAAGCCGTGATGCTCTACGAGCAAAGCGACGGCAGTTTCGCCGACCACGCCCTCAAGGAAACGAATGTCCGCGCGGCGATCGAGACCATGCTGCATGACGCGATCGCCACCTATACGAGGCGCGGCCGCCCCCATGGTTGCATGGTGGTCTCCTCGGCCACGAACTACTCGGCCAGTAACGAAGGCGTGATGACGTGGCTGGCCGAGCATCGGCGAGCCCGAACGCAATCGATCCTCGAGCGCCTGCGAGAAGCGCTGGACCAGGGCCAGCTCAAGCCTGGCACCGATGTCGACGCACTGGCCGATTTTTATGCCGCGCTGTTGCATGGCATTTCCGTCCAGTCCCGCGATGGCGTCACGAAGGATCGCCTGCTGGCATCCGTCGGACCGGCGATGCTGCCGTTGGATCTGGTGCTGCGCTAGCGAACCACCGGCATCTACCGGCGATTTTCGACATCGCATCCAGCAACGTGCGTTGTTCAAGCACGGCGGAATCGGCTTCATGCAGAATCGCCAAAACGGCCAGCAGGATGAACCCGCACCCCACGTCGCAGAGCGCGACGCACCAGGGGAAGTCGTCGACAGTTGGTTGCGCACGCAACAACATCAACAAACCGATCCCCACGCGGAACATCAACACCCCGGTGTTCGACCGCGGGGTCGCAATCAAGCGGTTCGCCAGCCGCCCGGCAAACGGCGCGCACAGTGCGACCGCAATCGGCCATGGCGCAAAGGCCAGCGCATTGACGCCGAACGCCGTACCTAGCGAAGCGGGTGGAAAGATCACCCGATGGAGACCGTTACCGACGCCGATCAGGATCACGACGGCGGCAAAGTAACGCCGGGGGATGTCGAAGCCTTGGTCGCCGACCGTCTCTGCCATCTGCCGGCGCGACCTTTGCGGGCCTGACGCCCGTTACGTGAACCTAGTCGAGACGGGCCCGCTCCCCGTGCCCGGCATCGAGCGCCAGACCGGCCAGCGACTTCAGGATGAACGCGGTCACGCCCCAAATGTCCTGCGGCTGGTCCGCCCAGTACCAGCCGCCCACGCGTTCGCCGTCGCTGTACTGACGCGGCAGGTCCGGATTCAGCAACGCGGAGAACGGAAACTCGAAAATCTCCTCGACTTCGGCCGGCGCGGCCTCCCATGCGGCGGTTTCCGGCACGATGCCGATCACGGGAAAGATCGCGTGATTCCGCTTTCGGGTTTTATGAATCGGCAAGCACCCGACCACGCGAACCGCGCCGGACGCGAGGCCGATTTCCTCGAACGCTTCGCGCAGCGCCGTCGCGCCGATACCGACGTCTCCCTCCGCCGGACGTCCGCCCGGAAAGCTCACCTGCGACGAGTATTCGCTGAGCCCCGACGAACGCTTGGTCAGCAGGATCGTCGGCTCGCGCCGCGTAACGATCGCGACCAGCACGGCGGAGAATTTCCATTGCCCGTCGTTGTCCGCAAGATATTGCTTCGCCGTCGGCCAATCCGTTGCGGCCGGAATCCGGAAGCCTTCCACGCCACGCACGATCGCTTCCAGGGCAGCTTGCCCGCCGCCGTTGCTCGACACGTTTCCATCGGAAACCATGTGTTCCTCCTGCCCGCCTGAATCGGCAAGCGCCGAGCGACACCGAACCCGACACATGTGACCTGGGCGCGGCGTCGCAGTCTTGGTCGTAATACCGGATGATCCGCATCCGGATGCGCTCGCCAATGGCACGCGCACACACTCGACTCGCTGCTCCAGCACAAGAATATCCGCCATCGTTGCGTCAACCTGAACGACCGGACCGGGTCACCGTCGACGAATCGGAGCACCCCGATGATGCATGAAAAGCGGATCGCAGGTGCGCCGCCCCCCTTCTTCACATCTTGCGGGCACAATGGCATACCGCATCGCCACGCCATGCATCGAGAACGTCGGCGCAAGCAACCGATCGATCCTGTACCAGAGTCTGGCAATCGCCCCCTACGCGAGATTCCAATGATGCCGTATGCCTTCCGCCTGCTGAATGTCTTCGCCGAATCGACGTTCGGCGGCAACCCGCTGTGCGTGTTCGAAGACGCGCGCGGCATGGACGACGCGACCATGCAGGCGCTGGCCGTGCAGTTCAACCTGTCGGAAACGACCTTCGTTCTGCCGTCCGAGCATGCGCACGCGCGGGTCCGCATCTTCACGCCGGGCTATGAAATGGCCTTTGCTGGCCATCCGACGCTCGGCACCGCGCATGTCGTGCGCGACCTGCTGAAAACGGGCGACGCGCTGTCGCTCGAATTCAAGGCCGGCGTCGTCAACGTCGACGCGCGTGACGACGTGTGGACGTTCGTCGCGCCGCACGCGGGCATGCCGAAGACGGCGCCATGCGAATTGTCCGACGCGCAGACGGCGGCACTGCTGGGGCTCGCCGAGGACGATCTGCTCGCGCCGCCGGTCTGGGTCAACACGGGCGCCGATCAACTGCTGGTCGCGCTCAAGGACCCCGCAGCCGTGCGGCGCGCACGGCCCGACAGCGCCCGCCTCGACATCTGGCCGCCCAGCAGCCTCGGCCGCAAGACCGCGTATGTGTTTGCATTCGACGCGGAACGCCCGGGGACGGTGGTGTCCCGTTACTTCTTCGTGAAGCAAGGCGGCGGTGTGTCGGAAGATCCGGGCACCGGGTCGGCCTGTGCGAACCTCGGTGGCTGGCTGCTTGCCGCCGGACGCGATCTGCCTGCCGCGTTTCAGGTCGAGCAAGGCGAAGCCGTCGGGCGGCCTTGCCTGCTGCGGTTGTCGGTCGGCGTGGCTGGCGCGATCAGCGTCGGCGGTCGCGTGGTGGAGCTCGGACGCGGCGTCGTCAACGTGTAAGGACAGCCGACGGACATCTCACCGCCCGCTCCCGATCCGCTCACCGGCATGAACGACCTCACCCTCACACTGCGCTCATCCTGCGATGCCTGTTTCGGTACGGCCGCTGTCTGGCCGCTCGTCGAGCGTGCATACAGCGAGCCGCAGCGCTTCTACCACACGCTCGCACATCTGGTGGAACTGTTCGCGCATCTCGCGCCGTATCGTGCGGAACCGCTGTGGCCGGCGATCGAACTCGCCGTCTGGGCACACGATGTCGTCTACGCGACGACACTGCCAGATTATTCGCATAACGAATCACATAGCGCGAAATGGCTCGTGCAGGTCACGCACGAACACTGCGCGGCATCCTGGCGGCATGCACACGCATTGCACGTGTCCGTCGCACACGATCTCGTGCTCGCCACGAAGTCGCACCGGTTGCCCGAATCGTTCGCGCTCGATCCGGCGCTGCAGCGCGCCGGACAACTCTTTCTCGATGCCGATCTCGCGATCCTCGCGGCTACGCCCGACCGGCTGCGCGAATACGATCGCGCGATCGCACGCGAATGGGCGCAGGATCCCGATGCACCGTCGGCCGCCTTCCGCGCCGGTCGCAAGCACGCGCTCGAACACCTGCGCGAACAGACGCCGCTGTTTCGATCGGCGGAATTTGCGGCGCTCGCGCCGCTCGCGCAACGCAATCTCGACACGCTGATCGACGCATACGCGTAAGCGTCACCGCGCCCGTTCGCGCGAACACACCTTCATCGCCGCCGCGCTCGCGGGGCTCGGCTTCCCGCGAAAACAGGGACAGCCTCGTCCATTTCAAGCGCCATCTGACGATAAGTCACGCTGAAACCCCCGATTTCCCGCCGAACTACCCGCTCGCCCCACGGCTCCGCAAGTGACCCCACTAACATCATAAGATTGCATTCTCACATTTTATGTGATTTTATTATCACTTATTGCGGCCGCCGACGACCACGCGCGTGGCCCACCTCATACCAAGGAAGAGACGCAGATGGAGACAATCGCCGTCATCGGCAGCAACATGGTCGACCTCGTGACCTATGTCGCACGCATGCCCGCGCGGGGCGAAACGCTCGAGGCGCCGAATTTCGAACTCGGCTGCGGCGGCAAGGGCGCGAACCAGGCCGTCGCGGCCGCGCGTCTCGGCGCGCGCGTCGTGATGGTCACGAAGGTCGGCGACGACGTGTTCGCCGACAACACGATCCGCAACTTCGAGCGCGAAGGAATCGACACCACGCACGTGCGCAAGGTCGCCGGCGTACCGAGCGGCGTCGCGCCGATCTTCGTCGAACCCGATTCGAGCAACAGCATCCTGATCGTCAAGGGCGCGAACCGCCATCTGAAGCCGGCCGACATCGACGCGGCCGCGCCGGCGCTCGCCGAATGCGCGCTGATCGTGCTGCAACTCGAAATCGAGCTCGACACCGTCTATCACGCGGTCGATTTCGGCGCGCGGCACGGCATCCCCGTGCTGCTGAACCCCGCGCCCGCAGTGGCCGACCTCGATTTCGAACGGATCCGCTCCGTCGAATTCTTCGTGCCGAACGAAACCGAGCTCGCGATCGTGTCGGGCCTGCCGGTCGATTCGCGCGAGAGCGCCACCCGCGCCGCCGAAGCGCTGGTCGCGCGCGGGCTGAAGCACGTGCTCGTCACGCTCGGCAGCAACGGTTCGCTGCTCGTCTCGCGCGACGGCGTGCGGCACGTGCCGGGCGTGCCGGTCGACGCGCGCGACACGACGGGCGCGGGCGACGCCTACATCGGCTGCTTCGCGCGCTGCTACGCCAGGTCGCGCGATGCCGTCGACGCCATGCGCTACGCATCCGCGTATGCCGCGCACTCCGTCACGGGCCTCGGCACGCAGAAGTCGTACGCCGACGCCGCGACGTTCGAACGCTTCCTCCACGACGCCGGCCTCTGAACGGCGCCTTCATCGACGAGACATTGGGAAGGAGACACCCATGAGCCGAGCCAGGATCGAACACACACCCGACGGCTATTACCTGAACCGCACGCCGCTCTTCGCGTTCACGCTGCTGTGCTGCCTGTTCGCGCTGTGGGGCACCGCCGCGAACCTGAACGACGTGCTGATCGCCCAGTTCAAGAAATCGTTCTTCCTGTCCGATTTCGAATCGGCATTCGTGCAGTCCGCGTTCTATCTCGGCTACTTCTTCCTCGCGATTCCGGCCGCGACCGTCGTGAAGAAGTTCAGCTACAAGACGACGATCCTCGTTGGCCTGCTGCTCTACACGACCGGCTGCCTGCTGTTCTTCCCCGCCGCGTCGATGGCGAAATACGGAATGTTCCTCGTCGCGCTGTTCGTGATCGCCGCGGGCCTGTCGTTCCTCGAAACGGCGTCGAACTCGTACTCGACGCTGATGGGCCCGCGCGATACCAGCACGCGGCGGCTGAACATCTCGCAGACGTTCTATCCGTTCGGCGCAATGGCCGGCGTCTACATGGGCAGCCTCCTGATCTTCAAGGAAGGCGACGCGTCGCACGCGCAGCTCGCGGCGATGTCGGCCGCCGAAGCGCACGTGCACCAGCTCGCGATGATCCAGGCCACGCTCGAGCCGTACAAATGGTTGATCGTCGTGCTCGTCGCCGTGTTCATCGTGTTCGCGCTCACGCCCTACCCGGCCTGCAAGGGCAACGGGCCCGGCGCGGTCACGCACCGGATCGACGCGCGCGGCACGCTCGCGCGCCTGTTCGGCAACCGGCGCTTCGTCGCGGGCGTGGTCGCGCAATTCCTGTATGTCGGCGCGCAAGTCGGCGTGTGGAGCTTCACGATCCGGCTCGCGATGCAGATCGGCGGCCTCACCGAGCGCGGCGCGTCGCACTACCTGCTCGCGACGTTCTTCGCGTTCTTCGTCGGCAAGCTGGTCGCAACGCTCGTCATGAAGCGCGTCGGCCCGGCCAAGGTGCTGATCGTCTACGGCATCCTGTGCATCGCGCTGCTCGCGTACACGATCAGCGTGCACAACATCACGGCCGTCTATGCGGCCGTGTGCGTAAGCGTGTTCCTCGGCCCGTGCTGGCCGACGATCTACGGCCTGACGATCGACGGTCTCGGCAAGGACACCGAATACGGCGGCTCGATCCTCGTGATGAGCATCGTCGGCGGCGCGGTCGTGCCGCTGATCCAGGGGCTGATCTCCGACCACACCGGCGGCAACATGCAGCTCGCGTTCGTCGTGCCGCTCGCGTGCTTCGTCGTGATCGTCTACTACGGCTTCTACTGCCTGCGCCACCTGCCGGCCGCAACGCCCGACGCAGCCGCCGACGGCCGCGCGCCGGCGCGCTACGCCGCGTCGCGCAACACGTCCGGAGCGTGACCATGCGAGGCGAGATCGAACTGCGGCGCGACGACTTCCGCGAAGCCCCGCGCACGCTGTACCGCACCGACGGCCTCACCGTCACCGCGTTCGCGTACCCGTCCGGCGTCGAGGCGCTGAAGCTCGAAAACCGCCGCGGCCATCTCGTCGTGCTGCCGTATCTTGGCCAGATGATCTGGGCCGCCGAATTCGACGGCCACGACCTGACGATGAAGCACATGTTCCGGCAGCCGAAGCGCGCAACATCGATCGTCGACACCTACGGCTGCTTCATGTTCCACAGCGGGCTGCTGCGCAACGGCTGCCCGGGGCCGGACGACACGCATGCGCTGCACGGCGAGATGCCGTGCGCACCGATGGACCGTGCGAGCCTGGTCGTCGGCACGGATGCGCGCGGCGCAATCGTCGAAGTGACCGGCGAATACGAGTACGTGCAGGGCTTCGGCAGCCACTATGTCGCGCGCCCGTCGGTGCGGCTCGCCGAACGCGACGCGCAGATGACGATTGCGATGGACGTGACGAATCTCGGCGGCACGCCGATGGACCTGATGTACATGGCCCACCTGAACTACGCATACGTGCCGGGCGGCCGCTTCGTGCAGTCGCTGTCGCGCGGCGGGTTGCGGCTGCGCGACAGCGTGCCCGCCCACGTCAAGCCGACCGCAGCGTGGCGCGACTACACGGCTACGCTCGCACGCGAACCCGAACGGCTCACGACGCTCGATACGCCCGCGCTGTACGACCCCGAGATCGTGTTCTTCATGAACGGCGTGGAAACGGACGCCGACGGCGTCGCGCATTTCCGGCTCACGCATCCGGACGGCGGTGCTTTCCACACAGCATATCGCCCCGGGCAATTCCCGCATGCGACGCGCTGGATCCTGCACAACGCGGACCAGCAGGTCGCCGCGTTCGCGCTGCCGTCGACCTGCGAGCCAGAGGGGTATGAAGCCGAACGCCGCAAGGGCCATGTCGCGACGCTTGCGCCGGGCGCGACACGACACTTCGAGGTGCTCACCGGCTACCTGAGCGCAGCGGAAGCACGCGATGCCTGATGCGATGCAAAGCGCGAAGGCCGCCCGCGCGGCGTCAGGTCACGAGCGCGATCCCGTGTTCGCGGATCGCCGTTTCGTAGCGTTGGCTCAGTTGCCCGTCGGAGATCACGTAGTTGAAATCGGTCAGTTCGGCGAAATAGGCCGCGCGCACTTCGTCGAACTTCGTGTGGTCGACGAGCAGAAAGCGGTTCTGCGCGCGCGCCATCACCTTCTTCTTCGCATCGACTTCGTGGAAATTGAAGCATGTGACGCCGCAGCGATCGCTGACGCCAGCCGCCGAGATGAATGCCTTCGACACGCGCACCGAATCGAGGATGCCCGTTTCGGCGACCGATTCGAACACCATGTTCTGGCGGTGATACGCGCCGCCGCACAGAATCACGTTGCAATGCGGCTTCTGCTGCAGCTTCGCGAACACGTTCAGCGAGTTGCAGACCGCCGTGAACTCGAGGTCGTCCGGGATGAAATCGACGATGAACGGCGTGGTCGAGCCGCAGTCGACGAAGATCGTGTCGCCGGTCGTCACGAACTGCGCGGCCAGCTTGCCGATGCGGCGCTTCTCCTCGGTCTGCCGGTTGTTCTCCGCGCTGATCAGGTATTCGCCGATGTCGCTGCGCTGCGCGGCGAAATGGCGCGTCACATAACCGCCGATCAGGCTGAGGCCGTGCGGATTGTCCGCGAGATCGCGGCGGATCGTCATCTCGGACACGCCGAACAACTCGGCCACTTCCTTCAGATGAATCGCGTTCTGCCCTTGCAGCACGTTCATCAATGTCTTGATCCGTTCGCCCTTCTTCGTTTCCATGCCAGTATCCTGCGTACCCGTCGCATCCGTCGCGTGTCGTGCCGGGCACACAGGCCCGGCCGGAATGTCGTATTTGTAACAAACCGATGTGAAAACATCAACTTTCCGTGTGCCCTTCCGGCACACGAACCGTGGAGTCCTGACACATGCCGCTTTCCAACGCCCAACTCGCCCAAACCATCGATCACACGCTGCTCGCGCCCGACGCGAGCGACGCGCAGATCCGCGAACTCTGCCGCCAGGCGGCCGAGCATCGCTTTTACTCGGTCTGCGTGAATTCGGCGAACGTGCCGCTGGCCGCTCGCGAGCTGGCCGATACCGGCGTGCTCGTCTGCGCGGTGGTCGGCTTTCCGCTCGGCGCCGGGCTGTCGGCCGCGAAGGCATTCGAAGCCACCGCCGCGATCGACGCGGGCGCCGGCGAGATCGACATGGTCATCAACCTCGGCGCGCTGAAGAGCGGCCGCGGCGACGACGTGAAGGCCGACATCGCGGCCGTGCACCGCGCATGCGGTGCGGTGCCGCTCAAGGTAATCCTCGAAACGGGGCTGCTGACCGACGACGAGAAGGTGCGTGTGTGCGAGATGTGCCGCGATCTCGGCGTCGCGTTCGTGAAGACGTCGACCGGGTTCGGCCACGGCGGCGCGACGCTCGCGGATGTCGCGCTGATGCGCCGCACGGTCGGCCCGGCACTCGGCGTGAAGGCATCGGGCGGCGTGCGCGACCGCGCGGCCGCGCTCGCGATGCTCGAGGCCGGCGCGACGCGGCTCGGCACGAGTTCGGGAGTCGCGATCGTCACCGATCAGGGCGGCAGCGGGTCGGGGTATTGACCGGCGCCGGCGTCAGCGGGTGAAGACGTTCAACCCGCCGTCGCTGAACAGTTCGGCCGTCACGCGCGTTGGCGGTGTGCCGGCGAACGTGAGTGCATATTTCGAACCGGGCGGCGCCATTTCACCCGACGGGCTGATCGCGAACGTATCGCCGTCCCAGTGCGTGCACGCGAACGACACGTTGCCGGCACCGATCGTCAGCACCAGCGCGTTGTTGACGACACTCACCGTCATCGGTCCGTAGTAGTCGTTGCCGTAGGTGCCGGCATAGGCGGTCAGCGCTTGCGGCGGCGCAGGCGACACGGGAGCGGCAGCACCGGCCAGCGACCCGGCCGGCGCGGTCAGCGGGGCCGTCTGCTCTTTCGCGAAGGCCGCCCAGTCCCGTTGCTGCGCACCGTACTGGACCAGGTCGAGGAAGGCGAAACCGATCGCCTCCGCCACGCCGACCGGCCAGGTGTTGGTCAGCACCGCAATGCCGATGTCGAGCGACGGCACGAGCACGAAGAAGGTACCGGCGCCCAGCAGGAAGCCGCCGGAGTGGCTGACCATCGGCCGCCCGCCGTCGGCGGTCGTGCCGACGTTGAAGCCGTAGCCGTAGTACGCGGCGGCGCCGTCCGCGCTCGCCGGGTGGATCAGGATCTGCGCCGACAGTGCGGGCGACAGCGCGGCGGCGGGGATCAGTTGCGTCCCGCCAGCGCGGCCATTGGCCAGCACCATCGCCATCCATCGCGCGAGATCGTTGACCGACGAGCTCACGCCGCCCGCCGGCGATTGCAGGTCGGCATCGCGCGGCGCGGCGACCGGCACGAACACGCCGTTGACGGGTACGTGCCCGACCGCATGGTTCGCGCTCGCCTGGTAGTCCGCATATCGCGAGCTCGTGCGCGTCATCCCGAGCGGCGCATAAACGGCCTGCTCCGATAGCGTCGCCCAATCGATGCCCGCCGCATTCGCGACGCCGATCGCCGCGGCTGTCAGGCCGATGTTCGTATAGGCGTAATGGCTTCGGTAGCCGACGAGCGGGATCTCGCGCAGCCGGTTGAACACGGTTGCCCGGTCGAACCCGAGTTCCTCGAGCTGATCGCCGACATGCTCCGGCAACCCCGAACGGTGCGCATACAGGTCGGCGACCGTCAGCGACTGCGTGACCGACGGGTCGGACAGCGCGAACGACGGCATCAGCTGCTGCATCCGCGTGTCCCAGCTCACGACACCCTTGCCGACCTGCGACGCAACGACCGTCGCGCCGATCGACTTCGAGACCGAGGCAAGCTGAAAGATCGTATCGGCGTCGACGGGCTGGCCGGTGGCCGTGCTGCACACGCCGTAACCCTTTGCGAACAGCGTCTTCCCGCCGTGCACGACGGCCACCGCGATGCCGGGCACGCCCGAGCTGCCGAGCAGCGCGCTCACGAGCGGATCGAGCTGTGCGACGGCCGCCGCGATCCGTGCATCGGACACCGGCGCGAGCGGGTCCGCCGACACCGAATCGCCGCCGCATGCCTGCAGCATGCCGAGGCCGCCGAGGCCCAATGCCGAGCCGAATGCCGTCTTGAGGAAGCGCCTGCGATCGAGAGAGTCGGTCATGATGCAAACCCCGTGGATTGGTGCGTGCGTGTTCTGTTTTTTGATCTCCGACGCGATCCGGTACGGCCCGGCCCCGATCGCCCGGACAATATGCCTGCACCGCACGAATCCCACAATACCCGGGCGTGGCGCCGATCGTCGTCGCACATCATCTTCATTCCACGCCGCAACCCCGGCACAATGCCGCTCATGCGCTACGACAACACCTTCGTTTACCCGTCCGCCGGCATCGCCGGCCGGCTCGCCAACCGGATTGTCGCGAGTGGCCCGCTCTTGCGCGCACGCCGCGCGCTGCTGTCGCGGCTGCCGTTCCTGCAGTTGGCGAGCGACGTCGAGAACGTCGTGTATTGCACATGGATCGTCGATGTCGCCGCCGTCGCGCATCTCGTGCCGCGCGGCGTCACGCTCGCTAGCCGCGACGGCCGCACGCTGTTCACAACGCTCACCTATGCGCACCGGCACTTCGGCCCGCGTCTCGCGGGCCCGTTGCGGCGCGTGTTTCCTTCGCCTCTGCAGAGCAACTGGCGGCTCTACGTCGACGCGCTGCCGGACGGCAAGCCGGCCGAGCGCACCGTGCTGTTCGTGAAGAACGTGTTCGACCACCCGCTCTATGCGCTCGGCAGCCGGCTCTTCAGCGACGCGCTGCCGTCGCATCTGGCGCGGCGCTTCACGCATGAGGTGCGAAACGGACGCTACGACACGCTGCTGGCCAGCGGCGGCGGCAGCGCGCCGGACTTCCGCTGCACGGCCGAAGCGTCGGACGACCGCACGCTGCCCACCGCATTCGCGCCGTTCTTCAGCGACTGGCGCGCGGCCGTCGCATCCCTGTCGCTTCAGCACGCGGCCATCGCGCATGTCGCGGACTGCGACCGTCTGGCCCATGCATCGATCGATCTGCCGATCGACATCGACGCGGTCCGACCGCTGAAGACGGTCGGCCCCATCGGCGGCGGCGATTTCCTCGCGCGCATCGGCGCCACCGGCGAACCGATGTGCTTCGTCGTCACCGACGTCGCGTTCCGCGTATTGTCCGAGCGGTTGCTGTAGCGCGACATTCAGCCGGGCCGGTGCCCGGGTGAATCTTCGTCCGCAAGCCGCCCCGCGTAATCGCGCGCGAACTGCACCGCAATCCGGCCCGAGCGCGCGCCGCGTTCCAACGCCCACTGCAGTGCGGGCTCCCGCGCGGCGCGGATCTGCTCGCCATCGAAGCCGGCCGCGCCGAGACGGCTCTCGACCACGGCCAGGTACTCGTCCTGCGTGAAGCCGTAAAACGTGACCCAGATCCCGAAGCGCTCCGACAGCGAAATCCGCTCCTCGACCGCGTCGCCCGGATGCAGCTCGCCGTTCTCCGCACGCGTCACGTTCGCGTTGTCGCTCGCCTGCTCGGGCATCAGGTGGCGACGATTGGAGGTCGCATACACCAGCACGTTCGACAGGTCGCTCGCGACCGAGCCGTCGAGCACGGTCTTCAGCCCCTTGTAGCCGGTCTCGCCGGCCTCGAACGACAGGTCGTCGCAGAACACGATATAGCGCTCGGGCCGCGTGCGCACCAGCTCGACGATCGCCGGCAGGTCGTTCAACCCTTCCTTGCTGACCTCGATCAGCCGCAACCCGTGCGCGGCGAACGCGTGCAGGCACGCCTTCACGATCGACGACTTGCCGGTGCCGCGCGCGCCGGTCAGCAGCACGTGATTGGCCGCGAACCCGCGCACGAACTGCCGCGTGTTCCGTTCGACGATCGCCGCTTGCCGGCCGACGTTGCGCAGCGCGTCGAATCCGGCGAGCGCGGATGTGGCGATCGGTTCGAGCGGCGCCGTTCGAGGGCCGCCGCCGAAACCGCGCCAGCGAAACGCGACCGCCGCATCGAAATCGACGGCCGCCGGCTGCCCGGTGTGCGCCATCGCTTCGAGCGCGGTCGCGATTCGTTCGAGCTGGCGGGACAGCGACGGGTCGGCAACGGGCACACGCGCATCCGGCAGCGCGGCAATCAGGTCCTGCATGTCGAAATCGGCGCTCATTGGCGGACACCTTGCGACGCACTTGCCTGGAACGGGAATCGCTGCGCGATCGCCACGCCGACGAGCGCGACACCGCCGCCGATCAGGTGATACAGCCGCAGCGATTCGCCGAGCAACACGATCGCGCCGCCGGCCGTCATCAGCGGCAGCAGGTTCATGAACATCGCGCAGCGGCTCGGGCCGAGCAGCCGCACGCCCTGCATCCACAGATACGGCAGCACCACCGACGCCAGCACGCCGGCGTACAGGATCAGCGGCACACTCGCGCGCGTCGGCCATGCGGCTTGCGCGGGCAACCGCAGCAGCATCGGCAGCATGAACACGAGCGCGGCCAGCGCCTGCACGTAGGTCGACTGCCATGCCGGCAGCGCGCCGATGCGCCAGCGCTTGAGCAGCACGCCGTACAGCGCGTACGCGGCCGACGCGGCCAGCATCAGCAGGTCGCCCACGTGCACGCCACGCGCGGCGATCGCCGTCGGGTGCCCTTCGGCAATCAGGTAGACGACACCCGCGAGCGACAGCACCCCGCCGCCGATCATGCCCGCGCCCGGCGGGTCGCCGAGCAGCAGCGAACTGAGCACCATCGTCATCAGCGGCACGAGCGCGGTGATGATCGCCATGTTGGTCGCGCTGGTCGTCCTCGCGGCCTCGTAGGACAGACTCTGGAACAGCGCCATCGCGAGAAAGCCCAGCACCGCGAGCTTCGGCAGGTGCGCGACGAGTACCGCGCGATTGCGCCACGCGGGGGCCAGCGTGAAGACGCTCATCAGCGCGACCGCCAGCAGCAGCCGGTAGAACGTAATGGCAGACGGGTCGATCGTCGACGCCGACAGCTTCGACACCACGACGTTGCCGGCCCACAGCGCGATCGCGCAGAAAGGAAACAGAAAAGGAGACTTGTTCATCGCGTTTGACGGATTACTATCCTGACAGGGAATCTGGCGTGAATCGGAACGCCATCGTGCCCGCCCGCCCACTGCCTGTCTCACGCCAAAATGTCAGGACTTATCGCCAATCGGACATTCGAGTCCACCCAGCCGCTTGCGCACCTGCGCTACGAATCGACACCGATGCCCGTGTCGGCCATGGCGGCGGCGTACGCGCACGGCACATCGATCCCGACGCACAGCCATCGCCGCGCGCAGCTCCTCTATGCGATCGAGGGCGTGATGCACGTGCAGTCGGAAGGCGCGTCGTGGGTCGTGCCGCCGACGCGCGGCGTATGGCTCGAAGCCGGCCTCGACCATACGGTGCAGATGAGCGGCGACGTGCAGATGCGCACGGTGTTCGTCGAACCGGGCGCGGTCGAGCACCTGCCCGCGCGCAGTTGCGTCGTGGAAGTGCATCCGCTGTTGCGCGAGCTGATCCTCGCCGCGGTCGACGTGCCGCTCGACTACGCGCCAGGCTCGCGCCACGATCACCTGATGCACCTGCTGCTCGCCGAGGTAACGGTCGCGCCGCTACTGCCGCTGTACCTGCCGTGGCCGCACGATGCACGCCTGCGGACGATCTGCGACACGCTCGTCGCCGCGCCCGACGACCTGCGCACGATCGCCGAATGGGCCGACCTGCTCGGCCTGTCGGTTCGCACGCTGCATCGCGCGTTCCGGCGCGAGACGGGGCTCAGCTTCCGCCGCTGGCGCGAGCAGGCGCGGCTGCTGCTCGCGCTCAAGCGTCTTGCGCACGGCGAGAAGGTGGTCACCGTCGCGATGGATCACGGCTACAGCAGCCAGAGCGCATTCTCCGCGATGTTCAAGCGGCACTTCGGCGTGTCGCCGTCGGCGTTTTATGCGTAGCGGCAGCGCTACCGCGCCGCAATCCCCACGATGAAGCACACACACGCAGCCGCCGACGCAACCGTGCGCACGTGATTCCACATCGTCCAGTCGTGCACGTAGCGCGTCCACTGCGCCACGCCTTGCGCGGTTGCCGGATCGGCCGCGGCAAGCGCGTCGTTGAGCGGCACGTTGACGGCCATCGTCACCGCGAACATGCCGAACACATAGAGCACGCCACCCGCGGCGGCGGCCATCGCGCCCGGCCGGTCGCGATCGAACAGCGCGACCACGACGAGCGCGAGCGCCATCAGCGTCGTGCCGAGAAACAGCGGCATGAACGGCGAACGCACGATGTCGACGTTGATCGCATTCATCGCGGCCGCGCCGGCCTGCGGCGCGATCCGTCCGAGCGACGTCATCACGAACGTCGAGAACGCGAAGTACACGCCGGCCATCAACCCGCAGCCGATGGCCGAACCCCACAGCAGCGCGGAAGTCACGAACGCGATCATGGTCATGCGCTCCACACGCCGGTTGCGGCCGTCGCACGCGCATAGTCGGCGAAATCGCGCGCCGGCCGCCCGAGCGTCTCTTCGACGCCGTGCGCCACCGCGCTGTTGCGCCCGTCGAGCACCACGCGGAACAGTTCGTCGAGCAGTTCGACGACCGGCTCCGGTACGCCAACCTCACGCAGCCCCGCGACGAACGCATCGGGCGGAATCTCGCGATAGGCGATCGGCCGCCCGGCGGCACGCGCGATTTCGCCGACGGCTTCGGCAAACGTCAGCGCGCGCGGGCCCGTGACTTCGATCACGCGATCCGCGAACCGCGCATCGGTAAGCGCCGCCACGGCCACATCGGCGATGTCGTCCGCATCGACGAACGGCTCGCGCACGGCGCCCGCCGGCAGCGCAACCTCCCCGGCCAGCACACCGTCGATCAGGTAGCCCTCCGAGAAGTTCTGGTTGAACCAGCTTGCACGCACGACACCCCAGCCGATGCCCGACGCCTGCAGTGCCGCCTCGGCCGCCTGCGCACCGGGCTCGCCGCGCCCGGACAACAACACGACGCGCTCGACGCCGCTTTCCCGCGCGAGCCGCGCAAACGCGGCGATCGCTTCCACCGCGCCTTCAACGGACAAGTCAGGCTGGTACGTCACATACGCAGCCGACACGCCATCGAGCGCGGCCGGCCAGGTCGCGGGCGCCGTCCAGTCGAAGCGGATGGCCGACGTACGCGACACAGGCCGCGTCGCGAAGCCGCGCGCGCGCAGCCGGGCATCGACGCGGGCGCCCGTCTTGCCCGAGCCGCCGACGATGAGAATGGGAAGTGCCGACATGTGCGTCTCCTTTGATGAAAATACGAGACTTTCTCTCATTTCAAAAACACGATAGACTCTCGCATTAGCAACGTCAAGTTTTTCCGGAGGCGGCATGGGCCGACAAAAATCGGGGCAGAACAGCGAGCCTGCAGCGACGGGCGCGGACGCGCCGGCGCGCGCGCGGCTCGTCCCGACACAGCAGCGCAGCCGCGAGCGGTTCGAGCGCATCCTTGCGTGCGCGTCGGAAGTGATGATCGAGAAGGGCTGCGACGCATTCCGGATGAGCGACATCGTGGAACGCACGGGCATCTCGTTCGGTTCGCTGTATCAGTACTTTCCGGACAAGGCGGCCGTGATCGGTACGCTCGCGGAGCGCTACAACGAGGCCGGGCACGAATGCGTGCGGCGCGACCTCGCGACGATGAAGACGCTCGACGACCTGCACGGCACGCTCGCCCGCATCACGGACAGCTACTACCGGCTGTTCGTCGACGAGCCGCTGATGCGCGACATCTGGCGTGCGACGCAAGCCGACCGCGCGCTGCAGGCACTCGACCAGGCAGACGGCGAGTTCCTAGCCGGCCTGTTCGCGGATGCGTTGGGAGAAGTGGCGCCCGACACGACACGCGCGCAACGGAGCGCGTTCGCCGAGCTGATGATGATCCAGATCGCGGCGGCCGTGCGTCACGCCATCATGCTGCCGCCGAAGGCTGCGCGGCAGATCCTCGCGATGTTCAAGCACACGCTGCCGCGGGATCTGGCAGTGCTCGACGCGTAACCGCACCGATCAATGCACGCGGCCGCCCGAAGGCGGCCGCGCGAAGTGGCATGATTCGCCGCTTACTTGCTGTAGTCGTACACCCCGCGCCCGGTCTTGCGCCCGAGCCGCCCGGCCGTCACCATCTCGCGCAGCAGCGGGCAGGCACGATATTTAGGATCGCCGAAGTCCTTCAGGAACACGTCCATCACCGCGAGGCACACGTCGAGGCCCACGAGGTCTGCCAGCGCGAGCGGCCCGATCGGGTGGTTCGCGCCGAGCTTCATCCCCGCGTCGATCTCCTCGGCCGACGCGATACCTTCAGCCAGCACGAAGAACGCTTCGTTGATCATCGGCACGAGGATCCGGTTCACGACGAAGCCCGGCGAATTGCGCACGCCGATCGGCGACTTGTCGAAACGCTCGGTCAGCGCGCGCACGGCCGACGCGGTCGCATCGCTTGTCTGCAGCCCGCGGATGATCTCGACGAGCGGCATCAGCGGCACCGGGTTGAAGAAGTGCATGCCGAGGAAACGCGACGGATCGGCAAGGAGTGCCGCAAGCGCGGTGATCGAGATCGACGACGTGTTGGTCGCGATGATTGCGTCCGGACGCGCGACGGCCTCGATCTGTTTCAGGATGCGGCCCTTCAGCTCGACGTTCTCGGTCGCGGCCTCGATCACGATGTCGACCGATGCGAGTTTCGCGTAGTCGGTCGACGTCGTGATGCGAGCCAGCGCCGCATCGCGTGCAGCCGCGTCGAGCTTGTCCTTCGACACGAGCCGCTCGAGGCTGCCCTTCAGCGTCGCGACGCCTTTCTCGAGCGCGGCGTCGCTGACGTCGATCATCACGACGTTGAGTCCGGCAACGGCTGCGGTTTGCGCAATGCCGTTACCCATGGTTCCGGCGCCCACGACGCCGACGATTTCGATGGCCATGAAATTTCCTGTGTGTTCGGGTGCTGAGCGGTCGATTATCAGATGTTCTCGAAGATCGCAGCAATCCCCTGGCCGCCGCCGATACACATCGTCACGAGCGCGTAACGCCCGCCGATGCGCTTCAGCTCGTACAGCGCCTTCACCGTGATCAGCGCGCCGGTCGCACCGATCGGGTGACCGAGCGAGATGCCCGAGCCGTTCGGGTTGACCTTCGCGGGATCGAGGCCGAGCTCCTGCGTCACGGCGCACGCCTGCGCGGCGAACGCCTCGTTCGCCTCGATCACGTCGAGATCGCTGATCTTCAGGCCCGCGCGTTCGAGCGCCTTCTGCGTGGCCGGCACCGGGCCGATGCCCATGTACGCCGGGTCGACACCCGCGTGCGCATACGCGACGAGGCGTGCGAGCGGCTTCACGCCCTGTGCGCGCGCAGCGTCCGCGCTCATCATCAGCACGGCTGCCGCCGCATCGTTGATGCCCGATGCATTGCCGGCCGTCACGGTGCCGTTTTCCTTCGCGAACACCGGCTTCAGCTTCGAGAAATCGTCGACGCTCGCATCGTGACGCACGTGCTCGTCGGTGTCGAACGCAACCTCGCCCTTCTTCGTGCGGATCGCGATCGGCAGGATCTGATCCTTGAAGCGCCCTTCCGCGATCGCGCGCGCCGCGCGACGATGCGATTCGAGCGCCAGCGCATCCTGCGCGTCGCGCGAGATGTCGTACTTGCGTGCGACGTTCTCGGCCGTCACGCCCATGTGGATCGTCTGGAACGGGTCGTGCAGCGCGCCGAGCATCATGTCGACGAGCTTGCCGTCGCCCATGCGCTGGCCGAAGCGCGCGGCCGGCACGGTGTACGGTGCGCGGCTCATGCTCTCCGAGCCGCCGCCGATCGCGACGTCGGCGTCGCCTAGCATGATCGTCTGTGCGGCCGACACGATCGCCTGCAGGCCCGAGCCGCACAGACGGTTCACGGTCAGCGCCGGCGCGTGCTGCGCGACACCGCCATTGATCGCCGCGACGCGCGCGAGATACATGTCCTTCGGCTCGGTGTTCACGACGTGGCCGAACACGACGTGGCCAACCGCATCGCCCGACACGTTCGCGCGCGACAGCACTTCGGCGACCACCTTCGCGCCGAGATCGGTCGGCGAGAAATCCTTCAGGCTGCCGCCGAAATCACCGATCGCGGTACGGACACCGCTCACCACCACGACTTCTTTCGCTGCATTGCTCATCGTCTCACTCCGGTTCGTTCGCGCCCGCAGGCGCGGGGATGCGTTGCGTTACATGTTCGGGTAATTCGGCCCGCCGCCGCCTTCCGGCGTGACCCACACGATGTTCTGCGTCGGGTCCTTGATGTCGCAGGTCTTGCAGTGCACGCAGTTCTGCGCGTTGATCACCAGCCGGTCGCTGCCGTCGTCGTTCTTCACGAATTCATATACCGCCGCCGGGCAGAAGCGCCCCTCCGGCCCCGCATACGTGCGCAGGTTCACGTTCACCGGCACGCTCGCATCCTTCAGCGTCAGGTGCGCCGGCTGGTTTTCTTCATGGTTCGTGTTCGAGATGAATACCGACGACAGCCGGTCGAACGTCAGCTTGCCGTCCGGCTTCGGATACTCGATCGGCTGGCATTGCGACGCCGGCTTCAGCATCTCGTGGTCCGCGTGCTTGTGATGCAGCGTCCACGGCACGTTGCCGCCCATCACCTTCTGCTCGAGCCCGACCATCAGCGTGCCCAGGTACAGGCCCTTCGCCATCCATTGCTTGAAGTTGCGCGCGCGGTACAGTTCCGTGTACAGCCACGATTGCTTGAAGGCATCCGGATACGCGTTGAGCTCGTCCGACTGACGGCCGGCCTGCACCGCGTCGAATGCCGCGTCGGCCGCCAGCATGCCGGTCTTGATCGCCGCGTGGCTGCCCTTGATTCGCGACGCGTTCAGGAAGCCCGCGTCGTCGCCGATCAGCGCACCGCCCGGGAACACCGTCTTCGGCAACGACAGCAGCCCGCCCGCCGTGATCGCACGCGCGCCGTACGACACGCGCTTGCCGCCTTCGAGGAACGCGCGGATCGACGGGTGCGTCTTGTAGCGCTGGAATTCCTCGAACGGCGACAGATACGGGTTCGTGTAGCCGAGGCCGACCACGAAACCGACCACGACCTGGTTGTTGTCCATGTGATACAGGAACGAGCCGCCGTAGGTATCCGA
Organism: Burkholderia cepacia; assembly: GCF_029962485.1. Lineage (NCBI taxonomy): Bacteria > Pseudomonadati > Pseudomonadota > Betaproteobacteria > Burkholderiales > Burkholderiaceae > Burkholderia > Burkholderia cepacia. Next base: position 161,061 of record NZ_CP073639.1, on the reverse strand, counting down.
CTTCAACGGCCAGCCGGCCGTGTGGATCACGAGGCCCGGCTTGTGCTTCGCGGGATCGATTTCCCACAGTTCCTTGATGCCGATCCCGTACGCCTGCGGCTCGGCGTTCGCGTCGAGCTTGAACTTCGAGATCAGCTGGCGGCCGAGATGGCCGCGGCAGCCTTCGGCGAACAGCGTGTACTTCGCGTGCAGTTCCATGCCGAGCTGGAAGTTCTCGGTCGGCTCGCCGTCCTTGCCCACGCCCATGTTGCCGGTCGCGACGCCTTTGACCGAGCCGTCGTCGTTATAGAGGATCTCGGCGGCCGGGAAGCCCGGGAAGATCTCGACGCCCAACGCTTCGGCCTGCTGGCCCAGCCAGCGCGTGACGTTGCCCAGCGAAATCACGTAGTTGCCGTGGTTCTGGAAGTTGGCGGGCAGTGCCCAGTTGGGCGTGGTGACCGCGCTCTTCTCGGACAGGAACAGGAAGCGGTCTTCCGTCACCTCGACGTCGAGCGGGGCGCCGCGTTCCTTCCAGTCGGGGAACAGTTCGTTGATCGCGCGCGGATCCATCACCGCGCCCGACAGGATGTGCGCGCCGATCTCGGAACCCTTCTCGAGCACGCACACGCCGATCTCGGTGCCTTTCTCGGCGGCCAGCTGCTTGAGCCGGATCGCCGCCGACAGCCCGGCGGGGCCGCCGCCGACGATCACGACGTCGTATTCCATCGATTCGCGCGGGCCGTATTGCGCGAGCAAGTCCTGTGTGGTCAAAATCCTGTCTCCTCCTGCGTCCCGACCGTCAACCGGTCAGAACTGATCTTCCGTCAACGCGAGCACGCTCTCGTTGCCCTGCGCGCCGACGATCGACGCTTCGAGCGCACCGGCCTGCACGAGAATGTGCTCCGCATAGCATTGCGCGATCGCGATCTTCGCATCGAAGAACGCCGGGTCGCTCGCGCGGTTCGCCTGCGCCGCCACCAGCGCGCGCGCCATCTGCCAACCGCACAGCACCACGCCCGCCAGCTTCAGGTACGGCACGCTGCCCGCGAACACCGCATTCGGGTCCTGCTTCACGTTCGCCACCACGTAATCCACCACCGACGACAGCGCCTGCGCACCCTTCTCCAGCTGCACCTTCATCGACGCGGCCGCCGCGCCGTCCAGCTTGCCCAGCGCCGCCACCGTGTCGCCGACTTCCGCGAGCAGCGCCTTCGCCACCGCGCCGCCGTCGCGCATCGTCTTGCGCCCCACCAGGTCGTTCGCCTGGATCGCCGTCGTGCCTTCGTAGATCGCCAGGATCCGCGCATCGCGGTAATACTGCGCCGCGCCCGTCTCCTCGATGAAGCCCATCCCGCCGTGCACCTGCACGCCCAGGCTCGCCACATCGTTCACCATCTCCGTGCTCCAGCCCTTCACCACCGGCACCAGATACTCGTAGATTGCCTGATGACGGCTGCGCGTCGCCTCGTCCGAATGGCGGTGGGCAATGTCGCTGTGCGCCGCTGCCACGTACGCCAGCGCCCGCGCGCCTTCGGTCAGCGCGCGCATCGTGCCGAGCATCCGGCGCACGTCCGGGTGATGGATGATCGTCACCGACTGCTTCGCCGACCCGTCCACCGGGCGGCTCTGCACGCGTTCCTTCGCGAATTCCGCCGCCTTCTGGTACGCGCGGTCGGCCACCCCGATCCCCTGCATCCCGACGCCGAAGCGCGCCGCGTTCATCATGATGAACATGTATTCGAGGCCGCGGTTCTCCTCGCCGATCAGGTAGCCGATCGCGCCGCCGTGGTCGCCGTACTGCAGCACCGCCGTCGGGCTCGCCTTGATCCCGAGCTTGTGCTCGATCGACACGCAGTGCACGTCGTTGCGCGCGCCCAGCGAACCGTCTTCGTTGACCATGAACTTCGGCACGATGAACAGCGAGATGCCCTTCACGCCTTCCGGCGCGTTCGGCGTGCGTGCCAGCACCAGGTGGACGATGTTGTCCGCCATGTCGTGCTCGCCCCACGTGATGAAGATCTTCGTGCCGAACACCTTGTACGTGCCGTCGCCCTGCGGCTCGGCGCGCGAGCGCACCAGCGCGAGGTCGGAGCCCGCCTGCGGCTCGGTCAGGTTCATCGTACCCGTCCATTCGCCCGAGATCAGCTTCGGTACGTAGCGCTGCTTCTGCTCGTCGGTGCCGGCCGTCAGCAGCGCCTCGATCGCGCCGTCGGTCAACAGCGGACACAGCGCGAACGACAGGTTCGATGCGTTCAGCATCTCGATGCACGGCGTCGCGATCAGCTTCGGCAGCCCCTGGCCGTCGTATTCGGCCGGATGCTGCAGCCCCTGCCAGCCGCCTTCGACGAACTGGCGGAACGCTTCCGCGAAGCCCGGCGTCGCGGTCACGACGCCGTCCTTCCAGCTGCTCGGGTTGCGGTCGCCTTCGACGTTCAGCGGCGCCAGCACCTCGCCGCAGAACTTCGCGGACTCGTCGAGCACGGCCTGCGCCGTGTCGTAACCGGCATCCTCGAAGCCCGGCAACTGCGCAACGGCGTCGATGCCTGCGAGTTCCTTCAGCACGAACAGCATGTCCTTGACGGGGGCGTTATAGCTCATGGTCGATGTTCCAATCAGGCGGTGAATGAGGCGCGCTCGGGGAGCGATACGGGAAAACCCTTTGAACCCGGGGCGACGTGATGACCCATCGTAATGCCGCGGTCGCCAATTCCCATTGTCATATCCGGCCCACATAGTGACAAAATCGGCCACGGAATTTGCAGCCTTTGCCGGGAACGGCCGGCCGGACAGGGATTCGGCCGGATCGGGTTTGGCGGATTCGACGAGCAATCGACGTGCCCGCGGCAGGCACCGACGCCGCGGAGCCGGCCCGGGCGGGCGGCAAAGGGAGCCGGTTATGGGAACCGCCGGCGGGCGCCGGCACGGGAACGCATCAGCACCGGCAGCCACGCGCCGCGCACATGTGCATCGGCCCGCCATGCATCACCGATGCGTGGCGGGCCGACTGTATGTCGAGGCCATGCGCTTGCGGAACGGACCTGCGGCCCGCTCCGGTCGCGTGGCCGCGCTCAGGAGGCTTTCAGCATGCCGAACACCTCGCTCAGCATCGACTTCGCATCACCGAACAACATGCGGTTGTTGTCCTTGTAGAACAGCGGATTGTCGACGCCTGCATAGCCCGAAGCCATGCTGCGCTTCATCACGATCGACGTCTTCGCCTTCCACACCTCCAGCACCGGCATGCCGGCGATCGGGCTCGTCGGGTCGTCCTGCGCCGCCGGGTTCACGATGTCGTTCGCGCCGATCACCATCGACACGTCGGCCTCGGGGAAATCGCCGTTGATCTCGTCCATTTCCAGCACGATGTCGTACGGCACCTTCGCTTCGGCCAGCAGCACGTTCATGTGGCCCGGCATGCGGCCCGCGACCGGGTGAATCGCGAAACGCACATCGACGCCCTTTTCACGCAGCAGCTTCGTCAGCTCGAACACCGTGTGCTGGGCCTGCGCCACCGCCATCCCATAGCCGGGTACGATGATCACGCGCTTCGCCTCGCGCAGCAGTTCGGCCGTTTCCGCCGCGCTCACCGCAACCGCCTCGCCGGCCGGCTGCGCGCCGCCACCGGCTGCCGCCGGAACGCCTGCGCCGCTGCCGAAGCCGCCCGCGATCACGCTGATGAAGTTGCGGTTCATCGCGCGGCACATGATGTACGACAGAATCGCACCGGACGAGCCGACCAGCGCGCCGATCACGATCAGCAGGTCATTGCCGAGCATGAAGCCGGTGGCCGCCGCCGCCCAGCCCGAGTAGCTGTTGAGCATCGACACCACGACCGGCATGTCCGCCCCGCCGATCGCCATCACCATGTGCACGCCGAACAGCAGCGAGATCACCGTCATCACGACGAGCGGCAGCATGCCGTCCTGGATGCTTTCCGCATGCAGGAACGCGCGGCCGAAGTAGATCACGATCAGCAGCGCGGCCAGGTTCATCCAGTGCCGCGCCGGCAGCAGCAGCGGCTTGCCGCCGATCTTGCCCGACAGCTTGCCGAACGCGATGATCGAGCCCGCGAAGGTAATCGCGCCAATCAGGATGCCGACGTAGATCTCCACTTCGTGGATGGCCTTCTCGGCGCCCGTGAGCTGCAGCGACGTGTCGATGTAGCTCGCGAAGCCCACCAGGCAAGCCGCCAGACCGACCAGGCTGTGCATCAGCGCGACCAGTTCCGGCATCTGCGTCATCTGCACCTTCTTCGCGGCGTACAGGCCGACGGCGCCACCGACGACCAGCGCGGCGACCACATACGGAATGCCCGCGGCCGACACGCGCGGACCGGCCACGGTGGCCAGCACCGCGATCAGCATGCCGATCATGCCGAGCAGGTTGCCGCGGCGTGCCGTTTCAGGGTTGGCCAGCCCGCCGAGGCTGAGGATGAAGAGGATCGCGGCGCCGATATAGGAGACGGTAGTCAGGTTTGAAGTCATTGTTGTCGTCCCCTTATTTGCGGAACATCGCCAGCATGCGTCGCGTGACCGCGAAGCCGCCGAACATGTTGACGGCCGTGAGCGTCAGCGCGCCCACCGCCAGGCCGAGGATCAGCCCGGACGGGCGATCGCCTGCGTTGGCCAGTTCACCGAGGGGCGGCGCGACCTGCACGAGCGCGCCGATCGCGATGATCGACGAGATCGCGTTGGTCACGCTCATCAGCGGCGTGTGCAGCGACGGCGTGACGTTCCAGATCACCATGTAGCCGACGAAGCACGCGAGCACGAACACCGTGAAGTGCGACAGGAAGCTCGCCGGCGCGAATTGGCCGACGAACAGGAACGCCAGCGCGCCGACCGCGAACACGATCGCGAGCGCCTTGGCCGACATCGGTTCGCCGGCATGTCCATGGCCCTTGGACTTCGCGGGCGCGGCCGCTGCGGGCGCCGCCTGGGGCTTGGGCGCGACAACCGCCTGCTTGATCGGCGGCGGCGGCCACGTGACGTTGCCTTCCTTGATGACGGTGAGGCCGCGGATCGCGTCGTCGTCGAAGTCGACGTTGATCGTGCCGTCCTTGCCCTTGCACAGCTCCTCGACCACGCGCAGCAGGTTCGTCGCATACAGCGTGGACGACTGCCGCGACAGGCGCGACGCGAGATCCGTGAAGCCGACGATCGTCACGCCGTGGCGCACGACGGCCTCGCCGGGCACCGTGAGTTCGCAGTTGCCGCCCTGTTCGGCAGCCATGTCGACGATCACGCTGCCGGGCTTCATCGACTGCACCATCTCGGCCGTGATCAGCTTCGGCGCGGGCTTGCCGGGGATCAGCGCGGTCGTGATGATGATGTCGGCGTCCTTGGCCTGCTGCGCGTACATCGCGCGCTGCGCCTGCTGAAGCCTTCGCTCATCACCTTCGCATAGCCGCCGCCACCCGAGCCTTCCTCTCGTAGTCGACCTTGACGAACTCGCCGCCCAGCGACTTGACCTGATCGGCCACTTCCGCACGCGTGTCGTTGGCGCGCACGATCGCGCCGAGGCTGGCGGCCGTGCCGATCGCGGCGAGGCCGGCCACGCCGGCACCGGCGATGAAGACCTTGGCCGGCGGAATCTTGCCGGCCGCCGTGACCTGGCCATTCAGGAAGCGCCCGAATGCGTGCGCGGCCTCGATCACCGCACGGTAGCCGCTGATGCTGGCCATCGACGTGAGCGCGTCCATCTTCTGGGCGCGCGACAGCGTGCGCGGCAGCGAATCGATCGCCAGCACGGTGGCCCGCCTGGCGGCCAGTTGCTCCATCAGTTCGGGGTTCTGCGCCGGCCAGACGAAGCCGATCAGCGTACCGCCCTCGCGCATCAACGCGACTTCTTCGCCGGTCGGTGGGCGCACCTTGAACACGATGTCGCTGCCGGACCAGAGGTCGGCCGCCGTTGTGGCAACGGTTGCGCCGGCCGCACGGTAGGCGTCGTCATCAAAGTTCGCGCCGGCACCGGCGCCGCTTTGGACGGCGACCGAAAACCCCAGCTTGATCAGCTTCTCGACCACTTCGGGGACGGTCGCTACGCGCCGTTCGCCGGTGGCTGTCTCCAGAGGAATCCCAATCTGTAATGTCATATTATGAAAGATGGGTGATGGCCATCGCAAAGCGCTCGGGCCGGTGCGTCAAGTTACCAGAATCATGTGGATGTTTCGAAATCAGCGTGCGACCCGCGACGGAATTCCCGACGCGCGCCGGAGACGGGAACGGGCCGCGAATACCGGCCTCCCCGCGTACTACACCTGCCGCCGGTAGGTCCCCGGCGTACTCCCCGTCCAGTGCCGGAACGCGCGATGAAACGCGCTGGGGTCATCGAAGCCGATATCGGCGCCGATCGCCGCGATCGTGTCGGGCGTGTCCGTCAGCCGCTGGATCGCGATGTCGCGCCGCAGCTCGTCCTTCAGTACCTGGAACGTCGTCCCTTCGGCTGCAAGGTGCCGGCTCAGCGTGCGTACCGAACAATGCAGGTGCTCGGCCGCCTGGTCGATCACGGGCAGGTCGGGCAGCGCCGCCGACAGGTACTGCCGCACGCGATGGCACACGAGCTGTTCGCTGAACGATTCGAAGATCCAGTCGCCCGGCGCGCGCGCGAGGAACTTGCTCAGGTTGCGCTTGCTCTGCCGGATCGGCGCGTCGAGGTAGTCGGCGCTGAAGCGCATCAGCGTGCGCTCGCAGTCGAACTTCACCGAGCCGGTAAAGAAATACAGGTGCTCGACCGCATGGCGCGGTCGCGGGCACGCAAACTCGATCTGCAACAGCGGGATCTTCTGCCCGATCAGCCAGGAACACACGCCGTGCACGAGCTTGAGCATCAGCTCCTGGCCGAGCGCGCCGATCGGGCCGATCGCGTCGTTCGGGCGCAGCAGCACCTGCGCGACGAGACCGTCGCGCTTCGCTTCGACGAAAAAGTCGTCGAGCAGGATATGGAAGAATTGCCCGAAACGATGCAGCGTCGTTTCGAGGTTGCGCGCATCGAGCAGGCTCAGGCACAGGTACTTCAGCGTGCCGCCTCGCAGCGGGCGCGAGAAGATGCCGGGCATCTCGTCGTCGAGATCGATCGCGAGCGTGCGGTACAGCGTCGAGAACTGCTCCTCCGTCACGCGCGCATGCGGCTCGCCAAGCAGCTCGATCGGGATGCCCGCGCCGCGCAGGTAGCGTTCGACCACATCGCGCTGAGCGCCCGCACTCGCGAGAAAACCGTTGACGAGCGAGATCGGCACCGTCGCGCTCGGCGACGGCAGCGCATGCCCTGCCCGGGCGGCAAGTGAGTCTGAACCGGTCATCGCGTCCCCGTCGGTCGAACCGCTCGCATTGTACTTGAGCGGCCCGCGCGGCCCGCGCGGCCCTTTCGGCACATTCGGGGCCTTCGGCATGCCGGGCCGCGCCCGCGGCCGTGCGGAACGTCGCGGCCATCAGTCGGTGCGGCTCAGTTCCCGCCGCAGGATCTTGCCGACCGTCGACTTCGGCAACCGGTCGACGAAGCGGACGATCTTCGGCAACTTGTACGCCGCCAGGCTCGCGCGGCAATGCTCGACGAGTTGCGCCTCGTTCACGTCGGCATCCGGCGCGAGCACCACGAACAGCTTGACGGCCTCGCCCGTGCGCGGGTCCGGCACGCCGATGCACGCGCATTCGGCGACGCCCGGCAGCGCGGTCGCAACGGCCTCCACCTCGTTCGGATACACGTTGAAACCCGACACGATGATCATGTCCTTCTTGCGGTCGACGATCCGCAGGAAGCCGGCCTCGTCGAACACGCCGACGTCGCCGGTACGGAAATAACCGTCCGCCGTGAACGCGGCCGCGTTTGCGTCCGGCTTCTGCCAGTAGCCGCCCATCACCTGCGGCCCCTTCACGCAGATCTCGCCCGCTTCGCCGATCGGCGCCTCGCGATCCTGGTCGTCGAGCAGCTTCACGTCGGTCGACGGCAGCGGCAGGCCCGTGGTGCCCGTGAACGCATCGATCGACTGCGGGTTGAACGATACGACCGGCGACGTTTCCGACAGCCCGTAGCCCTCGCGGATGAAATTGCCCGTCACGGCCTTCCAGCGCGACGAGATCACGTCGATCACCGCCGCGCCGCCGCCGGCCGACAGCTTCAGCCGCGACCAGTCGACTTCCTTTAAGCGCGGATGGCCGGCGAGCCCCGCGTACAGCGTGTTCACGCCGACGAACACCGTCGGCCGCGCCGCCTTCAGGACGTCGATGAACCCGTCCATGTCGCGCGGGTTCGCGACGAGCCAGTTCTGCGCGCCGATCGCGAAGTAGGACAGGAAGTTCACCGTCAGCGCGAAGATGTGATACAGCGGGATCGCCGTGACGACGACCTCCTCGCCCGGCTCGCGAGCCGCCGGCACGATCGCCGCGAACTGTTCGATGTTCGCGACGAGGTTGCGGTGCGACAGTGCCGCGCCCTTCGACAGGCCGGTCGTGCCGCCCGTGTATTGCAGCAGCAGCAGGTCCGCGCCGCCGAGCGCAACCGGCTCGCACGCGAGCGATTCGCCTGCGGCGAGCGCGTCCGCGAGCGGGATCGAGCCGGGCGGCAGTGCGTCGCAGGTGCCGGCCGGCGCATCGACGACGCCGAGATCGCCGCGCCCCACGCTCAGCACGGTGCGCACGCGCGTGCCGCCAACCACCTCGGCGAACGTGCCCATCGAGCCGCCGCAGACGACGGCCACCTCGACGCCCGCGTCGTTGAGCTGATGCTCGAGCTCGCGCGCGGTGTAGTGCGGGTTGACGTTGACCTGGATGGCGCCGATCTTCGCGACGGCGACGAACACGACCGGAAACGCGAGCACGTTGGGCAGCATCACGGCCACGCGATCGCCCTTGCGCACGCCGACGACCTGCTGCAGATACGCGGCCAGCGCGGTCGACAGGCGGTCGACATCGGCATAGGTGAGCGTGCGTCCGTACGCATGGAACGCCGGACGATCGGCGAAGCGGCGCATCGCGTCGTCCAGCAGCGCGCTTACGGATGGATGGCGATCGGCATCGATCTCGGCGGGGATCGAGCCATACGACCCGGTCCAGTGTCTCTTCGTCATGTCTCGCTCCTAGGCTCGGGGGACGGTGCGCCCGTAGCACACCGTTCGCACGGCGGCCTGCACGCCGGAAGGACGCGGGCCGTCGCCTGACCGGCGACTATCGCCCGCGCGACGCGCTTTGCAAATGATCCGGGCGGCCGAAAAGATGATCGAAACGGACACGCGTGCGGGCGCGCTTGTCCAGACAACTTCATTTGCAACGGCGGGCAGCCGCATATTCCACAGCGCGGATTGCAAAGCATCAAGCGGCATGGCACGGCCCGCCGCCCTTCTTCATAATCGACGATCGTCATTCATTCGTCGAGAAGATGCAGCCGCTTTCCCTGGCCCCCGCCGACACCTTCTCGTCCGTTCGATTCGTGCTGACCGACATGGACGAGACGCTGACCCATCGCGGCCGCCTGGCCGCGCAAACCTATGCGGCACTCGAGCGGCTGCAGGCGCACGGCATCCGCGTGATTCCCGTGACCGCCGCGCCGGCCGGCTGGTGCGACCAGATGGCGCGCATGTGGCCGGTCGACGGCGTGATCGCGGAGAACGGCGGACTCTTCATCCGGCGCAGCCCGCACGGGCACGGCGTCGAACGCCGATACTGGCATGCGGACGACGCGCTCGACGGCGCGCGCGACGCACGCCGGCGTATCGCGCAGCATGTAGCGAAGGCCGTACCTGCCGCACGCCTCGCGGACGACCAGGACTTCAGGCTGACGTCGCTCGCATACGCACGCACCGGCTCCGGCCAGGACGACCGGATACGCGACGCGCTGGTCGCGGCCGGCGCGGACGCGACCATCAATAACCTGTGGATCGTCGGCTGGGTCGGCGGATACGACAAGCTGTCGATGTCGCTGCGCGTGCTGTCGGACACCTACGGCGTCGACGCCGATGGAGCGCCGGCGTGCGTCGCGTATTCCGGCGATTCCACGAACGACGCGCCGATGTTCGGCTATTTCACGCACACGGCCGGCGTAAGCACCGTGGTCGACTATCTGCAGCAGTTGCCCGTGCTGCCGCGATGGATCACGCAAGGCCCCGGCGGCAGCGGATTCGTCGAGTTCGCCGACGCGATCCTGCGTGCTCGCCCCGACGATCAGGGCTGACCGGCCCGGCGGTCCGACTATCGCGATATCGGCATGGACAACATACGGGATCAGGCGATTCCTGCCGCCGGTCGCGCCTGATACGATCGCTTCGCTTCCGGTTCGCCGCGGCCGAGCGCACCGCTCGACGCCACCGATGAAGCCGGCATATACGCATCCGCACAACGGCTTCCGCGTACGCCATAGCCTGGCCCGGCCGGTCGATCCCGCAGCCTTTTGATCAGGATGACTTCACACCTGCCGCCGATCGCGGCGACGTGCGATGCCGGAGCAAGAGACACGACACATCCAACCAATGATCCTATCCCGCTCCATCAAGAGGCCAGTCGCCATGCCAGAACGCATCTCGTTTGGACAACTTCCCGCCCGGCTGCTCGACGTCGTGCTCAATGTCGAGGAGTACGCGAACCACACCGGACACGACTTCAAGCTCGTCGAACTGGTGCGTGCACGCGTGTCGCAACTGAACGGCTGCGCGTATTGTCTCGACCGTCACATCAAGGAAGGCATCCACGCAGGCGAGAATCCGCTACGCTACAACCTGCTGCCCGTGTGGCACGAGACACCCGACCTGTACAGCCCGAAGGAACAGGCCGCATTGCGCTGGGCCGAAGCGCTCACGCTGATCAGCGAGAACGCGATCGACGACGCGCTCGTCGCCGCGACGCGCGAACACTTCGATCGCGACGAACTGGCGACGCTCACGCTGATCGTCGCGCAGATCAACACGTGGAACCGGCTCGCCAAGCCGTTCGCGTGGCAGGCCGGCGTGTTCCAGGCCGGTTGACGCAGGACGGGGCCGGGCGCGCCGGGTAGCACCGGCGCGCGCATCAGGGTGAACCCTGATGCGCACGGGGCCGTTCCCGCGCAGAATTGCGTGCCGTAAACGATATCGAATCGGACGCAGGATCCCGTCATGCCGCGCAGTGCGCTCTTGAACCCGACGGCCGCCCGCGCAGCCCGCCTGCCGGACGCCGCACCCACCCACGCGTTGCGCGAGCAACGCTTCACGCCGGCCAAGCTGGCCGTGCTGCTCGACGTCGCGGCGCAGGCCGGCCTCGACCCGGCCACGGTGCTCGACGGCACCGGCCTCACGCCGGCCGACGTCGCGGATCCGTTCACGCTCACGTCGCCGCTGCAGTTCCTGACAGCCGCGCGCCAGGCAATCGGCCAGTACGACGGCACCGATCTCGGCGTGCGCGTCGGCCGCCGGCTGCACGCGTCGAGCTACGGAATGTACGGCTACGCGATGCTGTGCTCGGAATCGCTCGCGCACGCGTTCGATTCGGCCGTCAAGTATCACCGGCTCGCGAACGGCATGCTCGCGATCCGCTGGGTCGAACAGGGCGACACCGCTTCGTGGCTGTTTCCGGATCGGCACGAAGTCGGGCTGCCCGATCTCGACGAGCCACTGTACCGTTTCCTGATCGACATGCAGTTCGCGCTGCACGTGACGATCATCAAGGACGTGATGGGCGCGTGGTGCGTGCCGGCGCGCGCGCAGTTCGCGCAGCCGGAGCCGCCGCACGCGGCACTGCTGGCCGACGCGCTCGAATGCCCGATCGCGTTCGACCAGCCGCATCATGTGCTCAGCTATCCGGCCGCGTGGCTCACGCGCGCGCCGCAGCTCGCGAACCCGATCACCGCCGCGCAGGTGTCGTCGCACTGCGCGAGCCTGCTCGACGAGTTGCGCAGCCAGGCCGGCGTCACGCGGCGCGTGTACCAGGAACTCACGCGCACGCCCGGCCAGTTTCCCGACATCGATGCGATCGCTGACAGCCTGTGCATCACGTCGCGCACACTGCGCCGCAAGCTCGAAGCCGAAGGCACGTCGTACAGCGAACTGCTGACGAGCGTGCGCAAGGCGCTCGCGATCGACTACCTCAGCACGACCACGCTCAGCACCGAGGACATCGCGCTGACGCTCGGCTTCAGCGATGCCGTCGGCTTCCGCCACGCGTTCAAGCGCTGGACCGGCACGACGCCGAGCGACGTGCGGCGCAAGCGCGGCCGATAAGCGCGGCGGACGCCACCGCCGACGGCGGTCAGTGTGCGTCGCCGGCCGCCGGCGACGCGACCGGCAGCGCAAACTCGAACACCGCGCCGCGCCCGGCCCGATCGACGAGCCGGATGCCGCTGCCGTTGAGCGCAAGCATCCGGTGCACGATCAGCAGGCCAAGACCGCCGCTCGTCACCGTGCCGCCGCTCATCGGCCGCTGCGGCCGCTGGAACAGCCCTTCGCGGCGCGCGGCCGGAATCCCTTCGCCGGTATCGGCCACCGTCACGACCACACGGTCGCCCTGCGGCTCCAGCGCCACCTCGACCTCGCCGTGCGAAGGCGTGTGCCGCAGCGCGTTGTCGAGCAGGTTGGTCAGCACGCGCTCGATCATCGCGAGATCGGCCGACACGACCGGCACGCGCGGCGGAATCCGCGCATGCAGCGCGACGCCGCGCGCTGCGCGGTCAGCTCGAATTTCTGGAACACGTCCTGCACGAGATCGACGAGCGAGAACGGTTCGCGTTCGGCCTGCACGCCGCCCGATTCGAGCCGCGCGAGCTCGAACAGCGCCTGCGCGAGCCGGCCGACCTTCGCGCTCTGCGCAAGCGCGATCGACAGGTAGCGCCGCCGCTCGGGCTCGGCGAGCGTGTCGGCCTTCAGCGACAGCGTTTCCAGATAGCCGTGCAGCGAGGTCAGCGGCGTGCGCAGGTCGTGCGAGATGTTCGTGATCAGTTCGCGCCGCTGCTGGTCCTGGCGCGTCAGCGCGCGCCACTGGTCGCCGATCCGCTCGGCCATCTGCGCGAACGCGGATTCGAGCACCACGATGTCGTCGCCGCGCCGGCCCGGCGAGCGCGGCACCGGCGGCTGCGTGTCGGGCGCGCCGTTCGCGTCGAAACCGCGCATCGCGTCGGTCAGCCGGCGCAGCGGGCGCGTGATGAAACTGAACGCGGTGAGGCCCGCCAGCAGGCCGAGCAGCGCGACGAGCGCCATCGACCACAGCGTCGTGCGCAGTACGTTGCCGGCATCGACGCGTGCGGCGAGCCGGTCGTGCGCCTCGCCGAGCAGCACCACGTAGATGTAGCCCGACGGCGGCTGCCCCGCGCGCTGCAGCGGCGCGGCGCTGAACACCTTGCGCGCGTCCGGGCTGCGCGGGTCGTCGCCGAGGATCGGCAGCGGCCGGCCCGCGATGAATTGCTGCACGGGCGCGAGGTCGATGCGGTCGCGCTTCACGTGGCCGGGCGGCGCATCGTCGCCCTTGATGCGACCGGCGTTGTCGAGCAGGTACACCTCGACGCTCGGGTTGACGCCCATCAGCTGGCTGAACAGCGTGCGCACGGCATCCGGGCGCAGCCCGTTCGCATCCATCAGCGGCGCGCTGTTGGCGATGTTGGCGGCCAGGTCGCGCGACAACGCCTGCACGACTTCTTTTTCACGCATGTCGTTCGCGCGGATCTGCAGCCAGGCGGACGCGCCGGAGCACGCCAGCAACAGGATCGAGAATACGAGCGATAGCCGCTGGGTGAGCGTGAGCTTCATCATGCGTCCCGCTGGCCCGGCGCGGCGAGCTTGTAGCCGCGTCCCCATACGGTGAGGATCCGTACGGGCTCGGCCGGATCGACCTCGATCTTCGCGCGCAGCCGGTTGATGTGAGTGTTGACCGTGTGCTCGTAGCCTTCGTGCTGGTAGCCCCACACCGCATTGAGCAGATCCATCCGCGAGAACACCTTGCCCGGGTGCCGCGCGAAGAAATACAGCAGGTCGAATTCGCGCGGCGTGAGGTCGATGCGCGCGCCGTCGACGCTTGCCTCGCGCGCGATCGGATCGATCGCGAGCCCCTCGACGTCGAGGGTGCCCGCGTCGATCCGCGAATCGCGTGCGAGCGCATCGACGCGCCGCAGCAGCGCCTTCACGCGCGCGACGAGTTCGAGCACCGAGAACGGCTTCGCCAGGTAATCGTCGGCGCCGAGTTCGAGACCGAGGATCCGGTGTACCTCGCTCGACCGCGCGCTCGTGATGATGATCGGCGTGTAGCGCGTCATCGCTCGGGCCCGCCGGCAGATTTCGAGGCCGTCGACACCCGGCAGCATCAGGTCGAGGATCAGCGCATCCCAGCCGCCCTGTTCGAGCAGGCGCAGCCCTTCGGCGCCGTCCGCGCTGTGCACGACTTCGTAGCGCTCGTCGCGCAGGTGCAGGCTCAGCACGTCGGCGATATCGGCGTCGTCCTCGACGATCAGGATGCGTTTCGGTTGGTCCATGGTGGTGGGCGGAGGCACGTCGAAGCCGGGTTCGATAACGGTTGTCGGCGGGCGATCGGGCGCCCGGGTCGAATCGCGGCGGAAAGCCGCGCTGCCGTCATTGTGCAAAATTTTGCGGTGGGGAGTGATCACATTTCGTTTAATTTTGGATCACGCCCGTACTGTGAGCCAATACCCGCAACGCTTTCCGCCCTGTCCCCTAAAACAAAATTCGCGTTATCCCGCCTGAACACAAAATCGACACTAAAAAGCAGACGCCAGATGCGCCGGGCGACGGCGCTAGTGCATGAATTTCCGGCCAGCATCCACGCTGCATGCCGCCTTAGTGCCACCCCGGCGAAACAGCTCCTGTCATGGTCGATGGCGATCGCATCCACGACGCTGCGTGACACGCGCACGGAAATCATTCGTCCTGCCCTCCCCAACCCCACTTAGCGAGCGGTTTGAAGCATCAATCACCGCGCGAATGCTGAGGTAGCACCCAGAGCATCCGTCCCACCGCCTCGGCTTGATTGCGGGAATGCGTCTTCTCATAGATCGCGCGTAACTGGGTGCGAATGGTCGCGAGTGACACGCCTGCGCTGACCGCGCATTCGTCCGGGGTCTTGCCACCAATCAACGCTTCTGCGACGACGGCTTCCGCACTCGACAAGCCGAACGCCTGCCGTAGCTGTTGCGCGGCGACGAGCGGCGCCCCGCTGCGTTGCCTGGCTGTGACCAGCAGCGTCGCGTCGCCGAGGACGGCATGCCCCCAGTGTCCCGACACGGCAGCGATGCTCAGAAAGATGTCGTGCGCGGCGTTCACGGTGCTGGACAGGGCTAGACTCTCGCTTTTTCGGGTTTTCGCGACACGCGCCAGCGCCCCCTTGAGCGCGTCATTCTGACGCGCACTTACCGCGCCGAGATGACCGTTCTCGAGCTTGATGCATGTGGTCGCGCGTAGCATCGCTTCGGCCGCCCTGTTGACGAACACGATGCGTGCATGCCGGTCCAGCGCGAAGACGGACAGGCCCAGTTCCTCCATGAGTTCGGTACCGAGCGCCGCGTCGTGATGCAGTACCTTGGCGTCCTGCCAGAGGTTGATTGAGCGTTGCAGATGCCCGGCCATGCCGCTCAGCGTCGCGCGCTCTTCCGGTGAATAGGGCGGGCGGCCGTGCGCGCGCAGCAGCCCGAGCAAAATGTTGTCGCTATTGGGGCGCGCGAAGCGAATCCCCATCAGATAGCGAATACCCGATGGAATCTGATAATCCTGGAAGAATTCGCTGCGTTCGACATCGCGCTCGGTCAGGTGATCCTGGCAGCAAACGAACTCGCCTAGCGGTGCATTCTCAACGAAACCTCGGCGCGGGTCGAGCGCCCCGTAATACTGGTCATAGAGCGCGACGATCTCGTCGAATTCCGCACGCGGCGAATAGATCGAGAATTTCGGTGCATTGCGTGCGGCGTCCCAACTGAACATGTGAAATACATTTGCGCCGAGGCATTCGGATACCCGGTGAAAGACTTCGAGAAAACCAGTTGGATGCAGTGCGGCCTCGTAGAGGTCTCCGATGAGTTGGTCACGCTGCATGCTTCCCCCGTCGCTTCGCAGTCTTCGTATGCGAATTTTGTCTGACGATATTATTTCGAATACCGAATGTTTTCAGGCTAACACAGGATATTTTTACGCAGTGTCATGTTATTTCCCGATTTTCATCCACCTGAATGATGATCAAAAAAAACGGCTTTGCGAGAATCCTCGCCATTCAGCGTGCATGAGCAGTGCAGATGACACGCATCAACCAGCAGGCTCTCGGGGAAAACACAATGAAGCTCACACCTGTCGTATCCGGTATCGCAGTGCTCGTCCTGTCGGCTTGCGGCGGCGGCAGCAGTTCGTCCTCGTCGCCCGCCGAACCAGCAGCACAGACGGTCAGCGGGGTCGCGGCCGCCGGCGCGGCGATGCAGGGTTCTACCGTGAAACTGTTCGACGCCACCGGCAAAGCGGTAGACTGCCCTGCCGATGCATCGACCGGCGCGTTTCATTGCACGGTGACCGGCTTGAGCGCACCTTTCGCGTTGTCCGCGTACGGCAACGTCGCAGATTCACAGGCCACGCTGATCGCGCTCAGCGCGAAGGCCGGCACGCAGACAATCAACATCACGCCGATCACGAACGCGATCGCCGCCACGATCATCGGCGACAACCCGACCAAGCTACTGGCCGACACCGGCTTGCTGCAGAGCAAGGTCACCGCCCAGGCGATTGCGAGCACAGTGCAGGCTTATTCGTCTGCACTGTCGGACCTTTTGGCCGCGACCGGCAACACGGGTGTCGACCTGATTTCCGGCCCGCTGACCGCCGGCGCACCGGGCCTCGATCGGCTGCTCGACCAGGTAAAGGTCAACGTGCTGCCGGATGGCGGCGTTCAGATCAGCTCGGTGGCGGGTGTATCCAGCGATACGCCGGTACAGCTTCAGCTCGCACCTGGTGTCGCGCCGCAGGCCAGCGACAAGGCGAGCCTGCCGGCCGCCGCGACCATCAACGGCGCGGTAGTGTCGAATCTCCCGAGCGCCGACGATCTGGCAGCATTGCAGAGCGCACTTAACCAGTGCTTCGCCGGTTCGACCGGCGCCGCGCGCGAGGGCGGCAGCGTAGCGGCGTGCGGCCGGATCTTCGTGGACGACGTCGCGTCGAGTGCGCTGAATTCCGGCGTGCCGACCGCGTATCTCAACAACGGGATGTCGGCCGCTCAGGAGTTCGGTGCGCCGGCCGGCGGAACGCCGGGTATCGTGGCCGACGACGCAATGAACAACGCCAGCTTCAGCTTGCCCGAGGTCATCCGCGTCGTGGCCAGTGACACAATGTGGGTCAAGGTCGCATGGACGCGCAGCGACGGCATTCGCGACGGCATGCAGCAGCATGTGCAACTCGCGGTGCGGGCGGGTAGTCTCGCGAGCGGCGACAACGGCTGGCGCGTGGTTGGCAATCAGCGTGCAGTACTAAGCAAGGTAAACGCGAACGCGCAGAAATGGGACTGGCTGAATCCGGCCAACCCGTCGACGGGGACCAACGCATTCGTCGATTCTCTCAACCTGCAGGTGGGCACTGTCGATGCGACCGGTGCCGCCGTGGACTTCGCGATCGTCAACGGCCCCGGCTTGCGCAACGGCGTGTTCCTGCAGCCGTCGAGCGGCACCTGCGACACCTTGAACATCCGCGCACAGATCGCGAGCGGGCAGACACCGGCGCAGCTTGCCACGCTGGCTAAGAATGCGCAGTGCCGCAACAATTTCCGCCTGGCCGGCGTCGCGCAGGATCCGGCCAGCCAAAGCCAGTTCACGTGGCCTGGCGACGCGCCGCGCAACAATACCGCATGGGCGAAACCGCAATTGAATGCCACCGAGCTGTCCGACATCAAGCCCTTCAGCGCCTATACGATCGACGTTTATCAGAACGGCAACACATCGACACCGGCCAAACACTATACGGTCCGGTTGCGTACGCCGTCGCCGCTTCCCGACGCGTTGCGCCAATACGCGTGGCACGATCTGGCGCAGTCCACGCGTGACAAGCTGACGCCGGGCACTGCCGGCACGTTCGCGGGTGGGACGACCTTCCCGCTGGCCTGGACGTCGAAAACCGGACTGCCGTTCGTCAAGCGCGGCAACGTGCAGATTCGCGCAACCGCAGCCGGGCAGACGGCGGCGACGTTCGTCAACGGTTCAGCATCGGCGTTGCCGGTCCAGCCCGGCGCCGCGGTAACGCTTAACGTACCGGGCGACCAGGGCGTCGCGTTCCCATCGGTGGCCGGCTGGACGGGCAGCACGGACTTCTCGTTCGTGAATTTGAGCTGGTCCGATCCGGTCGACACGCTCTTTACCGAGTCCTTCGAGTACGACCGGTGACGGGAGACTAAAAACCTGTGCTGGCTGGCGGTCCCATCCGTACCGGATCACTTGGTCGTGTCCGGCTGCGAGAAAGACGACGAGCGTTGCGTCGAACCCGGCTTCGTGTCGTCAAGTACCGGGACCGCCTCTTCCCGATGCGCACATTGGTGTTCCTCGCGCGATGGTTTGACGCGGCTTCGACCACCAACCTCTCGAAACCCCTTGTCGAATTGGGATGAGGTGGAGTTCACCGGGTGTAGCCCCCGTTACTATCTTCACGCCCCGATAATCGGGGCTATGGCCAGCCAGGCCCGGCATGATTCTCGCCCCCAGTCGCATAGTCGCCCGTGCCGGCGGCAGCGCCGAACCCACAGGTGCTGCCGGATGCGTGATGTCGACGGGATCAGCTGTTCTTGACCGCATTGCCTTGCGTGGTCATTTCGATGAAATGATCCGCCGGCATCGGGCGCCCGAGCAGAAAGCCCTGCAGCGAGTTGCAACCGAGCCGCGTCAGGAACTGCTGCTGCGCCGTCGTTTCGACGCCCTCCGCGACGATCTTCAGGTCGAGTGCCCGGCCGAGCGCGACGATCGCGGAAATGATCGCGGCATCTTCCGAATCGTGTTCGAGATCCCGGATGAATCCCCGGTCGATCTTGAGCTCGCTGGCCGGCAAGCGTTTGAGATAGAGCAGGCTCGAATAACCCGTTCCAAAGTCGTCGATGGAAATGCGCACGCCCATGTCGTGAAGCTGCTGCAGGATTCTCAAGCTGGCGTCGGCGTCGCGCATCGCGGTGGATTCGGTGATCTCCAGCGTCAGGCAGTGCGGTTCCAGCGCGTGCCGTTGCAATGCCGCCTGCACGACCTGGATCAGGCTCGCGTGACCGAATTGCAACGGCGACAGGTTGACGGCCATCGTCCAGTCGGTACGACCTGCATCGCACCACGCGCGCATCTGCCGGCAGGCCTCGTCCAGCACCCATTCGCCAATCGGCACGATCAAGCCGGTCTTTTCCGCGATCGAGATGAACTGGTCGGGTGAAATGAGGCCGCGCGTCGGGTGCATCCACCGCAACAGCGCCTCGACGCCGATGATCGGTCCATGGGGCACTTCGAACTTCGGCTGGTAATGCAGCACCAGTTCGCGCCGCTCCAGCGCCAGACGGAGTTCCTGCACGATTTTCAGGTGCTCGCGGACATTCGCGTTCATCGATGCTTCGAAGAAACAGTACGCGTTCCGGCCGAGCGCCTTCGCGTGATACATCGCTGCATCGGCGTTGGTCATCAGGTCCCGGAAATCGCTGCCGTTGCCCGGATAGAGCGCAATGCCGATACTGGCCGACACGCGCAATTCGTGCTCGGACACGCGGAACGGTCTCCGAATCACCGCCAATACCTTGTCCGCCACGTCGGCTGCATCTGCAGGCTCGTCCACCGCCACGACCAGCACGAATTCGTCGCCCCCCAGACGGGCAATCGTGTCCTGCGAGCGCAGGTTCGCGCCGATGCGCCGCGCCACGTCAACCAGCAACAGATCGCCGACATGATGACCGTAGGCGTCGTTGACGGCCTTGAATCCATCGAGGTCCATGAACATCAGCGCGAAACACCCTTTCTCGCGGTCGGTGTTCTGGATCGCCTGATCGATCCGGTCCTCGAGCAGCACGCGATTGGGGAGCTTGGTGAGGTTGTCGTGCAGCGCCAGATACGTCAGTTCCTGATTGGCTTCGGCGAGCGACGTCGCCAGTACCGCTGTGCGGGATTCCAGACGCAGATCAAGGATGGAGACGACCAGCGCGATGGCGAGGATGGCCAACGTGGCGACGATGATGACCAGCGCCAGCGAGCCGGCGT
This sequence comes from Burkholderia cepacia, assembly GCF_029962485.1. NCBI lineage: Bacteria > Pseudomonadati > Pseudomonadota > Betaproteobacteria > Burkholderiales > Burkholderiaceae > Burkholderia > Burkholderia cepacia. The sequence continues at coordinate 140,943 of NZ_CP073639.1, read as the reverse complement.
CCATGCGGGAGCCGGCCGCCCCGCAGATGCTGCCCAGCGGGAATCGGGCGGCGGCCATCCCGGTGTAGTGCATCCCGGCGATGGCGGCCCCCATCAGGACGGCAGAGCCCAGATTGAGCAGGCGCACGCGAGACGAGTTGGCACGCCGGATGAAGACGATCCACAGCACGGCGCCCGATGCGGCCACGGCAATCGCGACCGACAGGCAAACGAGCAACGGGTCGTACTGGATGCCCGGCGACATGCGCATGGAGGCCATGCCCGTGTAATGCATCCCCGCTACGCCGGCCCCCATCAACATCGCCCCGCCACACAGTCGGTACCACTTCAGCGTGTCCCGGCAGACGAGCCACAGCGCACACGTGGAGCAGGCGATGGCGATCAGCAAGGACAGCAATGTAATGGCCGGATCGTACCCGACCGGAATCGGCAACGCGAAAGCGAGCATGCCGACGAAATGCATCGACCAGATGCCTGTACCCATCACGCAAGCCGCGCCGACCAGCCACCAATGTGCGGCGTGCCCCTGCGTGGTCTTGATACGCCCGGCCATGTCCAGCACGGTGTAGGACGCCAATATGGCGATCAAGAGCGAAAGAAGAACGAGCAACGCGTTATAACTTGTCGGCAGCATTGTTATTTACAGATCGCTTTCGGTTCGGCAGTGACGAGACCGTACGTTACACGGGGTCTTCGTGAATTCGCGTGAAGGTCGGGCACAAAAGTAAAGCGGTGTCCGAAGGAACGGACTGGTCGTGCGACCAATCAGGCGATTCCAGCGACCACCGCTTGCATGGCGGATCATAAACGCGACCTCCCGTTCAGGGAAGGATTTACCGGTGCGGGGGCGGTGACGGACGCCGTCGGGATTTTACGGGCATCCATCCGCGGGCGCGCCATCGGGCGGCCGTGCGTCACGCAGGCTTCGGCATCCTCCTGCGGCGGGTGTCGACGACGAAGCGCGGCCAGCGAAACGCAAGGTGCGTTGGCCGCGCCGTCATGCAGTGATGCCGCTCACTCGAACCGGCACGCGGCACGTGGCAACGCCGCGAGCGTGTCGCTCGACCACTTCAGGATGCCGTCGAAGTTGGCACGGTTGTCGGCCGGACAGAAATCGGCGAGCGTCATGCCGTCCGGGTGCGTGTACTCGACATTGAACACGGCCTTGTTCAGCGCGATGAAACTCGCGTAGCCGTCGCACTCGTGGAACTTGTTGCACTCCTCGTTGAGCGCCCAGTCGGCAACCTTCGCCATCGCGACGGCAATTCCCGAGCCGTTCTTCAGGCCCATCGACATCCCCCGATCGTGCGCGGCGGCGATCAGCGCCGTGTTGTAACGCAGCTGGTCGTCGCGTGTCAGCGGAAAGCCCGTTTCCTGCCGATAGCCGTCGTCCAGATCGGGTTCGATGCCGTCACAGCCCTTTTTCCTCGCCTGGTCGAGACGCGCCAGCATGATCGGCATCAGGATCTTCGTCTGGCGGATGTCCAGCCAGCGCTCATGATCTTCGTATCCTTCGACGGGGTAGCCGAGCACGCTGTCGGGAAATTGGTCGGCATCGCCGCGGCCGTCTTCCCGGCCGCCCGTCTCCATGTAACAGACGACGTAGATGCCCTTCGCCTTCAAGCGCCGGATCGTCGCCGCATCGGTCCGCTCCATGTCGACGTCGAACATCTTGCGGGGATTGTTCACGCGGTCGAGCACGGTCTCGTTGATCGTATTGCCGTCGATCTGCCATTGCCAGCTCGTGCCGGGCACGAGCGGTTTCCAGGCGGCGGCCGGCGACGCGCGCATCGCGGCCGCGGCGACGGAGGCGGCCGGTGCGGACGAATCCGCGTCGCCGCCGCACGCGGCAAGCAGCAGCATCAGCGCGACTGAAGCGAGTGATCTTGCAGACATGGCGAATCCTTTGCGTTTTTGGCGGCTTGTCAGGATGCGGGGCAAAGACGGGCGGCAGGATGCGGGCGGCGCATCTGCCGATACCGAGGGAGTACGGGAATCCGGGAGGCGTGTCGGAATGGTAGGCAGGAACGCCGGGCCAATCTGTTCCGATTTGTCGACTTTTGTGGGTGGATGGCAGCGCGAATCACCATTGATGGCGCGGCCGCACTGGTCGGTTGTTCCGCAGTCGATGTCGTGCTGATGCTCGACGTGCTCGCTGTCCGGTCGCGATCGTCGCGCACATGCAGTGCGCCGGGTGGCGATCGGACCAGAACACGCCCCCGCCGCTTCACCTGCCTGGATCGAACCGGCCGGCCATCCTCACATGGCGAGCTCGAAGAACGACCGCGCGACGACCTGGCCGTTGACGATCAGCTCGACCGCGTGCCGGCCCGCATAGTGCCGGCGCGTCGTGAAATCGCCGATCGCCCGGCTATGCCGCAGCGCGATGCGCGCGCCGGGTTCGAGCGTCAACCCCTTCAGCTTGAACACCTTCGGCGAGGTCTCGCCATTTTGCTTCACGTACGCAATCCGGTAATCGACGACGAGCCGCTGCGCGGTGTCGGCCGTGGAATGCAGCTCACAGTCGAGCGTGATCGACTCGCCGAGCACCACCCGCGCGGGCGTCACGCCGAACGGGCCGATGGCGAGACGCGGCGCGCTTTCCGCACCGAGTATCGCCAGCGCGCGCGCGTCGCCCTGCTTCACGAGCGTGCGCAGCGCATGCCGGACGATCCAGCGCGTATGCGGATGGTCGCCGCCCCATCGTTCGGCGCGCTCGAGCACCCAGGCCGGATGCGACTTCGCCACATCGTTCAGGTGATTCGCGACCGAGCGGCGCACGTAGGCGCTCGGGTCCGCGCGCAGCGTGTCGAGAATCCGCGCCGCGAGCGCCGGGTCGGCCTCGATGTCGCGCAGGCGGAACGACCAGGGCAGGCGCGGACGGCTTCCCTCGCTCGCCAGCCGGCGCACGGCATCGTCCGCGTCGTGCGACCAGGCTTCCATGGTTGCGAGCGCACGCGCCGTATCGATGCGCAGGAATTCGCGCACCGCGAATTCCGACGTGCCGAACCGCGTGAAGCATTTCAGCGCGTCCATCGAACGATCGAACGCGTGCCGACCGTACTGCCCGACGTAATCGGGCGCGATGAGCGACACGAAGCCGCGGCCCAATCGCGGCGCCGCCTCCTGCAGCAACGCCAGCACGGCGTCGTATCCGCCGGCCAACGAATGCGCCGCCGCGTCGATCGCCACGCTGGCGCGCCTGACGCGCTCCATCAGCGTCAGGTCGTCGAGACCGTCGAGCGCCGTCGCCAGAAATGCCGCGCGGTCGAAACCGGGTTCGATCGCATGCAGCGCATCGGACAGCGTTCGGAATTGCTGCTCGCCCAACGAATCCTTCAGCGGGGCGGAAACCTGAGTGGTGGTCATGACGGAAGGGAGTCGACGTGCGCCGCGGATCGATGAATACGAAAGCGCACAGTATCGCCGAAGCCCATGCCAATTCCTGTCAGTAGACCGTGCCCGGCCGGAACGCGCCCGCACGGGACGCAGCCGGCAGCCGACAGATGCGGATCGTCTCCCCGGCATGGGCGCCACGGACGCGCGCGCCGTTCACGGCTGCTCGCGCGAAACGCCACCCGCGAACCGGTTTCGCCAATGCCCGCCGGCGAACGCGACGACGATCAGCGACAGGTAGCCGGCGACGAGCAGATGCCGCCAGCTGTCGAGCGCGGCGCGATGGGCAACCAGCGCGGCGTCGGGGACCGGCGCGGCGAGACTGCCCGGCACCACCGCGCGCGTCATCTGCACGAATCCGGCCGCCGACAGCACGGGCAGCAGGACGAGCACGCCGAGCAGCACGAACCTCGCGCGATGGAAGAACGCACGCCGGCGCAAATGAAACCACAACCCGAGGCTGCCGTGCACCCACCCCGGCGCGAGCAGCGCGATCTGCAGGCCCTGCGTGCCACTCGTCAGCAACGCCACGACGACCCGTGCATAGTTCGGTTCGAAGCCGTAGAACGACGTCGCGACGCGTGTGCCGACGACGTGGCGGATCAACAGCAGCGGCAGGCTGAGTCCGGCCCACAGACGCAACCATTCGGCCGGCGGCAGCCTCCAGTGCCGGCGACCGTAGATGGTGCGGATCGCCAGCGCGAAATGCAGGCTGGCTGCGCCGTACAGCAGGATCGTTCCGGGCCGGCTTTGCCAGACGCCGATCGCCAGGTGCAGGGCGCGCTCGGCGACGTCGATCGACCAGATGCCGAGCGCGTGATTGACCATGTGTATGGAAATATAGATCCACAACATGATGCCGGAGCCGAGCTGCAGCCTTCGCGCGGCACTGCGCATCCGGTCCCGGAACCCCGGCGGCCGTGGTTCGTCGTTCGCGCTCGACGCGGATTCGCGATCGCACTGCGACCGGTCCGGAACGTCCCCGAGTTGCTTCTCCCCGTCGCTCATTGGCCCCTCCCCGTCGATGCGTCCGGCACCTGATCCGCATACCGCGGCGCGGGCCCGTTTATTCCGGCGACGTGCGACATCCTGCACATGAAGCGCATCGCGCGGCGGCTGGAATAGAAGCCGTGTGCGCGGGGTATACCGTGTGCGGGCACGACGGATCGCGATCGTGACGCGCCGCCCCGCTTCACTTCGAAGCGAGCGGGATCGAGGAGACCGCCATGTCAAACGTTCTGTCGCACTGGATCCTGGTCGGTTGCGACGCATACGACGAATATGTGTTCGTGCCGTGGCTCGACAAATCGGTGTATCTGAGGACGGTCGCGCTGCGTCGCGTGTGCCTGCTGTGACGGATGCGGGCGCGGCGCCTGCGCGCTGACAATCTCACGATTCATTTAACTTTGGATTGTGCCTGTCCCGTCAGCCAATGCCCCCAAGGCTTTCCGTTCAGCCCCCTAATACTCGACTCCTCGCATCTCGCGCAAACACTAAAAAGCGACGGCGACATGTGGCGAGCGGCGATGGGAGTCCGCGGATTTCCGAGCAGAATCCCTGCTGCCCGCCGTTCCTCTGCCCTGCACCACGACGTCGAGGCTGGCGCCACCGTGCGGCGGCCTGCCCTGACGGACTCCGCGCTGTCCGAGTACCACAAGTTTCGCGGCCTGAAAGCCAAAGAGGACTTCGAGGCGGTGATGGCCTACGCACAGACCGAGGGCGCAATCTTGGCCCTGCGCCCTCGGAGTGACCCCCAAGGCCTGATCGAGCGCATCGAACTGATTGATGTCGCCAAACTGGCTTCGATCTTGGGCAAGGTGCCCCATGCGGCGCGAGTCCAGTCGGCAAGACAAACCCTCGCCTCTCGCCTCGGCGAGCCCCCGATCTTGAACGACGTCTTGTCTAGTTGGGAGAGACTCAAAAAGGTCCGTGGCATTGGACCTGAACTGACTTCGATGATCCAATGCCGGAGTTCTTGACACCCACTCGATTGTCAATCCAGCGGTCGCACCCTTGTGGGGAAGAGATTCTCGCCACCGCAGGTGCCGGCGATACCGTCCTCGATACCGAAAAACCCGGTCGACAGTTATCAGCTTTTGACGGACTGCGTCCGAGCATCAACCCGCGCTTTCACTGCACGACCATAAAATCTGGACGCGTGAGAACGATTTCTGCGCGGATACCGTCATCGATACCGTCAGGAACTTCCAACGGAATCCTCGCGGAGTCTGCGGATGCAACAACTCAGCATCTCACTCAGTTGAAGTCACGCGTCGACGACTGCTCGAGGACGGCGAGCCCAGTTGCTTCACCCGCAAGCGGCCGAAAAGCACCTGCGATATGCGTCATGAATTCATCCGTCGCGAGGAACAAGCAACCAGAGAAGGATCGGAGCCTGGGCGAGCGACTGATTGCGGCCGCTCAGGAAGTGCCGCGCTTTGGCTACCGGCGGATGTCGGCCTGGCTGGCGCTGGGCGAATCGCGCGTGCGGAGAATGTGGCGAGCCTTGCAGCTCAACATTCCGCGGCGGCGTCCTCGCCGTCGTCGTTGTGGCAACGACATTCGCTTGCCCGGTGCGACACAGCCGAATTCGGTATGGAGCTACGACTTCGTGCATGACCAGTTGGTGGACGGGCGGGCGTTGAAGATACTTTGCGTGATCGATGAATACACCCGCGAGTGCCTGGCGATCGAAGTCGGCGCCAGCTTGCGGTCGCACGATGTGATCTTGACGCTGTCGCGACTGATGCGGCTGTACGGTAAGCCCGCGTTCGTTCGGTCTGACAACGGCGCTGAGTTTACCGCCGCCAAGGTCATGCACCGGCTACGAGACGCTGCAATCGGTCCGGCCTTCATCGCGCCCGGCAGTCCGTGGCAAAACGGATTCGTCGAGAGCTTTAACGGCAAGCTGCGTGACGAATTGCTGAACCGGGAATGGTTCCGCAGCCGCGCGGAGGCCAAGGTGCTCATCGAACGCTGGCGGCAGTTCTACAACGAGCGTCGGCCCCATAGCGCGCATCGCTATCAACCTCCTGCCACGGTCCGTCGAGCCTGGCTGGATTCCGATAATATCGACGCGAGACTCACTGCCTGATTGACTACAAAATTCCACCGCAGGTCAGTAAACACACGCTCCTGTTCATGTCCTTGGGTGCCGCATAGTGAGATACCGAGGGAGCCAATCAGGCACGCTCGATCAACCGGACAGCGCTTGACGAACGCAGCTCTGCGTCAGTCGCGCTTGCCTGCGCCTCGGTCGAGCGTGCATAACCAGGCAAGCCGTTCTGCGATCCTCGCCTCGACCCCACGCGGCACTGGCTGGTACCAATGCGGCTCGTACATTCCGTCCGGCAAATAGGTTTCTCCCGCCGCGTACCCATGCGGTTCACCATGCGGATCGCGATACGTGTGCCCGAGCGCGCGCAGCACCTGCGCCGGCGCGTCCCGCAGATGCTGCGGCACGTTGCGCGGCAGGTCTTGCCGAACAAACGCCCTCGCCTGCATGAACGCCATGCCGCCGGCGTTGCTCTTCGCCGCACACGCGAGGTAAAGCACTGCCTGCGCGAGCGCCAGGTCGCCGTCCGGCGCACCAAGCCGTTCACAGGCTTCGACCGCGGCGTTCGCCATCCGGGGCCCGCGAGGATCAGCGAGCCCGATGTCGTCCCATGCGATCGCGACGATCCGGCGCGCGAGGTATTTGCGATCGCAGCCACCGTCCAGCATCCGGCACAGCCAATAGAGCGCCGCGTCCGGATTCGAGCCACGCACCGATTTGTGCAACGCTGAAATCTGGTCGTAGAAGTTCTCGCCGCCCTTGTCGAATCGCCGCGCGCCGACCGTCAATGCACCCGTGACAAAAGCCGCATCGATCGTAGTCACACCTGCCGCCGTCGCTGCCGACCAGGCTTGCTCGAGCAGGTTTAGCAGGCGTCGCGCGTCGCCGTCCGCGTAGCTGATCAGCGTATCGGCCGCCTGGCCGTCGAACGCCAGCTCGCCAGGTGCGGTGTCGCGCGCCCGCTCGAACAGGCGACGCAATTCGTCGTCGGTCAACGGTGTCAGTACGTGGACCTGCGCGTGCGACAGCAAGGCCCGGCTCACTTCGAAGCTCGGGTTCTCCGTAGTCGCGCCGATCAACGTCACGAGCCCCGATTGGACGAATGGCAGTAGCGCTTCCTGTTGGCCCTTGTTGAAGCGATGGATCTCGTCGACGAAGAGGATCGTACGACGACCGTTGCGCTCGAGTGCATCCTGCGCACGCGCCATCGCGGCGCGGATGTCCTTCATGCTGCCAAGTACCGCGGACAGCGCGATGAACTCGCAATCGAACGCCTGCGCGGTGAGCCGCGCAAGCGTGGTCTTGCCCACGCCTGGCGGTCCCCACAGGATCATCGAGTGAGGTTTGCCCGATTCGAACGCACGCCATAGCGGCTTACCCTCGCCGAGCAGGTGTGACTGACCGATCACGTCGGCAAGCGTCGTCGGCCGCAGCGCCTCGGCGAGCGGCTGGCGCGGGTCAGTGTGAAACAGGTCGGACATGATCCTCGATGCGCTATCGTGCTCCGGCGACAACCGCTGCCGCCGGATGAGGAAATTATGACGGCGGGAACCCAGGCGGGTTGGATGACCAGTGCCCGTCCGTCATCATCGCCTGGCCGCGATCGATACTGTTCTCGGCCCAGCCTTCGCGCCATGCATGCGATTCGCCGTCAACGACAATCCGGCGCGCTTCAAACATCTTCAGGCAAATCGGGCAGGATGTCGAATCAATCTCCGACGCTCCGATCGTCACCTGCGACCAGCCACCTTGTCAGGCGATATGCCTGTGCGGGCAGCACGACTTGCCCGATGTCGCCGGAACATAATGCCGAAGATGATCAGCAGCGCGACAACGACCGGCGCCGCCATCATCAGCGGACGCGCCCGCACGAGCAGCGGAACCGGGCCGCCGTTGCGCGCGACGGCAACGTCTTCCGGCGTCACGGTCACGTCGGCATTGCCGTACTGCGCGAGCACGTAGGTCGCGATCGCGGCGATCTGATCATCCTTCAGCGGTTGGACGTAGGAATCCTCGCCGAAAGAAGGCATCAGCACATGCTGGCCACCCGCCTCGCGATCGACGCCGTACAGGATCGCCGCAATCAGGTTCGACGGATTGCGCGAGCCCGTGGCGGTATTGTTCGACAGCGACGGATAGGCCTGGCTCGGGCTGCCCTTGCCGTCGACCCGGTGGCAGCTCGCGCAATAGCCGCTGAACAGTGCCGCACCCGTCGTCAGCGTGCCGTTCGCATTCAGCGCAGACGTGCCGCGCAGCGTCCCTTCGCTGCTGACCGCTCGGCCATGCGTGAATGCCGGGACGGATTCGCGCTCGTCGCGGATCGGCTTCGTGCTGCGCAGATACGTGACGATCGATTGCAGGTCCGCGTCCGACAGATACTGCAGGCTGTTCTGCACGGCTTCCGCCATCGGACCGGCCGCCTGGTTCTTGCCGGGTGCGCGGCCAGTCTTCAGGTACGACACCAGTTCGTCGTCGGTCCACGCGCCGATTCCGCTCACCGGGTCCGACGTGATGTTCGGCGCATACCACGCGCCGAGCTGCGCACCGCCCAGGTCACGGCCGAAGTCTTCGGCCATCAGCGCGTTGCGCGGCGTGTGGCACGCGCTGCAGTGCGCGAGCACGTTGGTCAGGTAGGCGCCGCGGTTCCACTGCGCGTCGTGAGCCGGATCGGGTTCGAAACGCTTGTTCGACAGGAACAGCATGTTCCAGCCCGCCATCGCCACGCGCATGCCGAACGGGAACGGCAGGTTCGTGACCGGCGCGGGTTCGTCGACCGGCTTCACGGCATGCATGAAGTAGCCGTAAAGTGCGTGCACGTCGTCATCGCTGAGGCCGCTGTAGGACGTATACGGCATCGCAGGATACAGGTGTGCGCCGTCCGCGCGCACGCCTTCGCGCAGCGCGCGCGCGAACTGTACCTCCGTGTAATTGCCGATGCCGGCTGTTTTCGACGGTGTGATGTTGCTCGAATAGATCTGCCCCATCGGCGACGCGATGCCGTACCCGCCCGCGAACGGCTTGCCGCCGTCGAGCGCCGTATGGCATGCCATGCAGTCCGCTGCGACCGCGATCTGACGGCCCTTGTCGATCAGCGCGGCGTCCGCCGATGTCGTACCGGCCGCCGCCTCCTGCGCAAACGCGGGTGACCCGCAAACGATGCCGAACAGTCCAAGTGCGACGGCCGTGCGATTGCCGGCGCTGCGCAGCAGCCTAAGTTGTCGTTGAATCGTGTGTTTCATCGCATCAACCCTTCGCGAGGCTTGCGGAAATCGAATCCGCGGCCTTCAGGCCGAGAGCTGCCATCGACAACGTCGTGTTGACGACGGATGCCGACGGCATCGCGCCGCCGCCCGGCAGCCACAGGTTTGCGTGATCGTGCGTGCGGCAGTCTCCGTCGACGACCGAATTCTTCGGATCGGAGCCCATGATGGTGCCGCCCATGATGTGATTGTTCGCGTTCAGCGTCGTCGTGATGTTGAACTCGACTGCATCGAACAGGCGGCCGATGTGCGTGAGTTGCTTGCATGCGGCGGTGTAGCCGTTCCTCACGTAGTCACCCACGTCGTAGTGGATGTCCGGGCATGCGAGGCCGAGCGGGTCGACGCGCGTCTTGCTGAGCGTCAGGCGGTTGTTCGGATCCGGCAGCGGTTCGAGGCTGATCGACAGGTCGACGCCGTATATCGCGCGGCGCCGGATTTCCTCGTCGAGCGCCTGGCCGACCAGGCCGAGCTTCAGCGCCTGCTGCGTGGCCGGCCCGACACGCGAGATATTGTTCAGGATCATCTTGTTCGCCGAATACTGCCCGCGGAAATCGCCGTCGCGCGGGCCGACGATGCAGCTGCTCTGTGCCGGGCCGCGGCCGAGCCACATCGGCTCGTTCGCAAGGAACGTGCAGTGGAAGCCCGAGTGATCCATCATGTTGCGGCCGACCTGGTCCGAACCGTTCGCGATGCCCCGCGGATTGCGCTCGTTCGCGGCGAGCAGCAACAGGCGCGGCGTCTCGATGCCGTTGCACGCGAGCACGAACATCTTGCCGCTCGCCTTGTGCGACTTGCGCGACGCGTCGTACCAGTGCACGGCCGTCACGCGGTTGTGCGCATCGGTGTCGATCTTGTAGACGACCGATTCGGCGAGCACCTTCGCGCCCTTGCGTTCCGCGCGCTCGATATGATGAATGCCGTTGTACATCGCACCGATCGGGCAGATCGGCTGGCAGTTGTTGTTGCCGCAACAGGTCGGACGGCCATGCCATGGCCGCGTGCTGCGCGCCTGCGGAATCGGGATCGACCGATAACCGTGCGCATTGACGATTTCGGCGAAGCGCCGGTCGCCATGCCCCCACGGCACCATGTCCATCGGATACGGGCGGCTGCGCTGCGACGGCGACTGCATGGCCGGATCGCTCGGCCCGGCGACACCCATTTCCTCTTCTGCACGGCAGTAGTACGGCTCGAGATCGTCATAGGAGATCGGCCAGTCGCGGCCGACGCCATACGTCGACTTCATCCGGAAATCAACCGGCAGATGCCGCCAGCTCGAAGCAGCCCAGTGCCACGTCGTGCCGCCGACGGTGCGCAGGTAGCCTTGCTGGAAGCTCTGCCCGTCACGACCGCTCAGGCCGACGTAGTTGTTCTTCGGGAAATACAGCGGGGCCGGCGCATTCGGCGCCTGCGGATAGAGCCCCTGGAAGTCCGAGCCGACGCGATTGTCGAACGGCATGTTGCGCCAGTTCTCGACCGCCTGCCCGCGCTCGATGCGCAGGCCGGATTCGAGGATCAACACCGAATGGCCCTGGCTGACCAACTGGTCGGCGATCAGGCCGCCAACTACGCCGGACCCCACGATCACGACGTCGGCAGACACGTCGCCGCTGGATTCAAATACGGGAGTTCTCATGGGAATCAGACGCGCTTTTGCAGGTGCGGGTTGGTTGCTGACGCAACCGTTTTACGGGGCGGCGCGACATCGGCCGGCGGCGGTTCGGCGGTCCACCACAGCGGTCCGTTCGAACAATAGGTCGGCGCGCTCATGCCGTCGTGGACGGTGTCGTACATCAGCGCATCGGCATACGTGACCATCACGGCCTTCTGGCCATGCCCGACGGTGCCCGTGTACCACGCAGCGACGATCGCGAGTGCCGTGTCGTGCAGACCGGCGCCGTCGGCATCGGCCAGCAGTTGTGCGGGGGTCTGGCCGGCGCGGACGCGTTGCGCCAGCGCGGCCGCACGCGCGGCAAAACCGGCGTCCGTGCGATGGAATGCGTCGGCGAGGCGCAAAGCCGTCGCCGGGTCGAGATTCGCGTGGCCGGTCAGCGCTTGCGATAGCGCAAGAAAGGTCTTGCCGTCGAGCGACGGCTGCTGCGCGAATGCATATTCGGGCGCAGAGGTGAACAGCCCGACTTGCGTCAGCGCCGCCGCCATGACCTTCAGGGCCGCTCTCCGGGTAACGCCGGCGCGTGCAGTGACGCGCCTTTCATGATCGTGTGAGGGCATGTGGTTTTCGTCTTTTTCGCGAGAGGTTGCTCGCATGCTTTCTTCCGAATGTTCCGCGACGGGAGTCGCCTCGGGCCGCAACAGCCGACCTGCTCCTCTCCACGGCACTGCTCCGCCCGCCCAGACGCACCGTCAAACGATCGTTGCCGGTTGAGCAAAGTATTGCATACGTCGTGTAAATCGGATTGGTTCTTTCAAGCTGAACATGGCACGGGTGTCGGATTATGGAACCGGTTCCATTCGTGCGTCCAGTACTCGCTTAAAATTTTCATCGAGAAGGCAGCAGTGTATCGATATCGGCCGATTCGCGTATTTTCGCGATGGAATCGAACGCCGAATCCATCGGACCGTCACCGGCCCAGAGCAAGTGAAAAACTGGCCGAAATAAAAACGTCAGATTTTTATTATTTATTTGAAAGTATTCTCGCGGTATCGACACCATGCCTGTCGCAATGACCGGCAGCGACACTGCATGGCGACCGAGGGCGAATGACGCTGCGACTCACCTGATTGCCCCAGCGCCCGCGGCCGCGATGACGCTATCCTGCACACCCGCACCGCCGCTGGCCCCGATGGCGCCTATCAGCTGCCCGTCGATCACGATCGGGATACCTCCTTCTCCGGCGAGAATGCCTGGAATGCTGAGGTTGCCGGTCGCCCCGTTGTTGATTGCGTTCTGCATATCCCTGGTCTGTCTTCGAAAACGCACCGACGCTCGCGCCTTTGCTTCCGCGATTTCAACAGATGCGAGTTGTGTGCCGTCCATTTTGTCGCACGAAACCAGATTCCCGCCGCTATCGACGACGGCAACAGCATATTTCCAGTTTCGACGTCGCGCCTCTGCTTCGGCTGCCGAAATGATGGTGCGTGCCTGCGCCAGCTTGATGGGCGGACCGTAGGGGATGTCATACGGGAGTTGTTCGGGGACCGTCGTCGGTTCGGTGGATTGTGCTTCCGCATGGAGCGCGAAAATCGCGGCAACCACGCCGAGGGTCCGGAATGTCTTCGAGAACATAAGTCGCTGATACGGTTGAGCCTGATTTATTTCAGGTGTCGGTCGGTAGTGGTGAAGGCGATACGTTTCCACGATGAAGGGACTCGATTGCCGCACGCCACGATCACCGCGAAATATATTGCATTCGCGGCCGATTTGCAGCGAAGCGGGACCGAGGGCGCGAAATCCCGCCATCCCGCGCCACCGGACACCATCAACGTGATCGACGCCCTTGTGGAATATCAATCCGGCACATAGCGCACCAGCCCTGTTGTCGGACCAAACGTGCGTACGACTGCTGACACGCCATCATCGAGCCCGATGCGGCGAATCTTGCCACCGAGATCGGATACGTACGCAACGCGCGCTGATGTATCGAGCGCCAAACCGATGCCCTCCTGCAGTCCGCGCGCAACGATTTCGTGGCCGCTCAGACCGGCAGCGTCGACTCGAGCGCGATTCAAGCTGTTGCCGTCGGGTGGCGAACCACGGTCCGTCCAGTACAGCAACCCCTCGGGCGCATCGAGTTCGAGGTCGATCGGTTCCGGTAGTTTGTCGATGAGCAATTCGATGTCGGGACGCGCATCCGGCGTCGCGCCAATCGGCAGTTGAAGTGGTGCGCGGAAAATGCGGCCCAGGTCACCGTTGTCCGGTCCTTTCTGCGTCCAGTAGACATAGCCACCCGCAACGTCAACTGCGATGCCGACGCAGTGACGCATCTCGTCTGCGCGATCGGCTTCTCCTTCGCCACGCCGCACCAACACCTCGACATCGCTGCCGTCACGCCGCGCACGCATGACGGCCATTCCCTCTCGATCGCACCAGTACAGATGCGTATCGGTCAGTTCCAACTGCTTCGGCGTAACGATCCGGCCACCGCCGATCAGCACGATACGATTTGTGCCATCAAGGTCGCATCGCTCGATCGTGCCGTCCGGCGCATCGAAATCCGCGCCCATGTTGGTCCAGTAGATGTGCCCGCGCCGGCGATCGACCCGGATACCGTCAGGCGTTGCGCCGAGATCGGCGATCAACACACGAAGGTCTGTACCGTCTTCCGCCATCGACAGCAGACGCGGCGGCCGGATTTCCAGGACCAGCAGGCGGGCATGAATCCCGTGCCCGCTCATGACTTCGCTCCTTCGCCGCGCTTCGCATAATCGTCGTAAAAGCCCTGCCCGCTCTTCATACCGAAATGCCCGTCGGCAATCATGCGCTTGAGCAACTCGCGCGGCCCTTCGGGGAGCCCGGGACGCACGTGTGCGTAATGCTCTTCAATGCCCAGCACGACGTCCAGTCCAACCGCACCCATTCGACGGAATGGCCCGGCCTCGCCACCCGTAGTCTGCATGTAGATCGCATCGACGACCGCCGGCGACGCGACACCTTCGGCAACGACGGCGAGCGCTTCGCGCTTGATCGCCGCCCAGATGCGGTTAAAGATGAAGCCGATGCTTTCGCGTTGCACGATGTACGGCGTGAGTCCATAGCGCGGCAACGTGTCTTGCAACAAGGCAATCACTTGCCCGTCCGTTTTTCCGCAAGACATCAGCTCTACCGCTCGCGCGTTGGGCGGCATCATGTAGTGCGTGTTCAGCACGCGCTCTGGACGCGTCACTTTGTCGATGATCTGGCTTGTTGGATAGCCCGCCCCACCGAATCATTTGTTGGATGGTTACCAACATCTCGACCGCTTGCCGGTTGCACCCCCCATCGGAAATCGCGGTAAGCAACGGCAGAACGTTCGACGCAAACACGCCTGCGATCCGGTGCGCACGAATGGTCGGCAGCACATGCTTCTCCATCGCACCTCGAAGCGACTTACCGCCATCCTTTCGGCCTTTCTTTCCGCGTTTCTTGTTGATCGTCGCGAACCACGCATCGAATAAGTCGCCGAACGTGAGGTCCGCCGTCACCGCTTGTTCAACCTTGGCCTGGCGTTCACGCTTCTTCGCTTCGAGAAAATCCACACCGTCGCGCGCCTGTGAACGAATCGTCTCAGCCGCTGCGCGCGCATCCTCTAGCGATAACTGCGCATCGGTTGTCGAGCGCACCCACGTCTTGCCGAGCGGCTTATCGCGTTGCTTGCCATTGATACTGACGCGAACAAACCCGGTCCTCCCACCGGCCGGGCCGACGCGCAGGAACAGTCCACGCCCATCCGACAGGAAATACCGCTTTCCGGTCGCCTTCGCAGCTTCGATTTGCCTGACCGTCAGTGCACCCATGATCGCCCTCCATCGATATCGTGACCCGATCGGCCCGCGCATCCTGAACAGAGCCTACCCCACACCACGAACACTAAAAAGACACTAAAAAGTTGCGGCTCGCGCGGGATTTCGGCGGAATCGGGCGGACCACCGATTCCCCGCAAACCCTTGTCCGACGGGGCTCAGACGGATTTCGTCGGACACGGTCGGAACACCCGGTAAATCATCACAATTCATTTAACTTTCCGTGAGGACTTCGACACCGGCCGCTGCCTACGATAGGCGCATGTTTTCAGGACCTGCTTCCAGGAGCCCATCATGCCCACCCGCAGACATCTGCTGTTCGCCGGCGCCACCGGCCTTGCCGCGCTCGCGGCGCTGTCGTCCGCCGGCCGCCGTGCGCTGGTCGGCCGTGCGTTCGCCGCACCGCCGGCCAGCACACCGGCGGCCCCTTTCGAGGTCACGCTCAGCGACGCCGAATGGCATCGCCGGCTCACGCCCGCCCAATACACGATCCTGCGCGAAGCCGGCACCGAGCGGCCGTACACCAGCCCGCTGAACGACGAGCACCGGACCGGCACGTTCGCCTGTGCCGGCTGCAGCCTCGCGCTGTTCTCGTCCGCCGCCAAGTTCGACAGCCATACGGGCTGGCCGAGCTTCTGGAAGCCGCTCGACCACGCGGTCGACACCCATATCGACACGACGTTCGGCATGGTCCGCACCGAAGTGCACTGCCGGCGCTGCGGCGGCCATCTCGGCCACGTGTTCGACGACGGCCCACAGCCGACCGGCCTGCGCTACTGCATGAACGGCCTCGCGCTCACCTTCCACCCGGCTGCCGCCTGATCCGGCCCCACTCCCGACCGACTGGAGAACGCATCATGCTGCTCATTGTCCTTGCCTATCTCGGGGGCGTGCTCACGATCCTGAGCCCCTGCATTCTGCCCGTGCTGCCATTCGTGTTCGCACGCGCCGACCAGCCGTTCGTGCGTACCGGCCTGCCGCTGCTCGCCGGTATGGCGCTGACGTTCGCCGTCGTCGCGACGCTCGCCGCCGTGGGCGGCGGCTGGGTCGCGCAGGCGAACCAGGCCGGCCGCTGGATCGCCATCGTGTTGCTCGCCGTGTTCGGCCTGACGCTGCTGATGCCGCGCTTCGCGGAACACCTGACGCGCCCGCTCGTCGCCGCCGGCAACCGGCTCACCGGGTTCGCGCAACGCGACGGCCGCCCGGCCGGCCCTGCGTCGTCGTTGCTGCTCGGCGTCGCGACGGGCCTGCTGTGGGCGCCGTGCGCGGGCCCGATCCTCGGGCTCGTGCTGACCGGCGCCGCACTGCGCGGCGCGAGCGTCGGTACGACGCTGCTGCTCGTCGCGTATGCGGCCGGCGCGGCAACGTCGCTCGGCGTGGCGCTCGTGATCGGCGGGAAAGTGTTCGCGGCAATGAAGCGCTCGCTCGGCGCCGGCGAATGGATCCGGCGCGGGATCGGCGCGGCGCTGCTCGCCGGCGTCGGCGCGATCGCGCTCGGCCTCGACACCGGCGCGCTCGCGCAGTTGTCGACCGTCACGACGGGCGGCCTCGAAACGAAGCTCGTCGATCGCCTCGGCGGACGCTCGAACGGCGCACCGGGTGCAATGGCCGCAACCGGCAACGCCGCCGACAACGCCACCGGCAACGCCACCGGCGGTGCAATGATGGCCGCGGCAGCCGATGGCGCACCAGCCACCGCCGGTGCGATGGCCGGCGGCGCGATGATGCGCGCGGCCGTCACGACACCGTCCACGCTGCCCGTCGAAGGCACGCTGCCGTCGCTCGACGGCGCCGTGCAGTGGCTGAACTCGCCGCCGCTGACCGCGGCCGGCCTGCGCGGCAAGGTCGTGCTGGTCGATTTCTGGACGTATTCGTGCATCAACTGCCTGCGCACGCTGCCGTACACGACCGCATGGGCGCGCAAGTACGCGCCCTACGGGCTCGTCGTGATCGGCGTGCACGCGCCCGAATTCGCGTTCGAGCGCGACATCGGCAACGTGAAGAAGGCCGTGCACGACCTCGGCATCGACTTCCCGGTCGCGATCGACAACCGCTTCGCGATCTGGCGCGCGTTCAACAACGAATACTGGCCCGCGCACTACTTCGTCGACGCGCAGGGGCGCGTGCGCCGCCACCACTTCGGCGAAGGCGAGTATGCGGAATCGGAACGCGCGATCCAGTCGCTGCTCGCCGAGGCCGGCCATCCCGAAGCGCTGAACGTGCCGCTCGGGCTGGCCGGGACGCCCGCGAAGGGTGCGCTCGCGGCGGCCGACAGCGCGGACGTCCGCTCGCCCGAGACCTACGTCGGCTACGCACGCGCCGAGGATTTCGTGTCGCCCGGCGGCGTGGTGCGCGATGCGGCGTACCACTACGCCGAGCCGGCCCGTCCCGATCTGAACGACTGGGGCCTCGCCGGCATGTGGCGAGTCGGGGCCGAACGCGCGTCGCTCGCCGCGCCGGCCGGCCGGATCGTCTACCGCTTCCATGCGCGCGACCTGCACCTCGTGCTCGGCCCGGGCACGAACGGCCAGCCCGTGCGCTTTCGTGTGACGCTCGACGGTGCAGCGCCCGGTGCCGCGCACGGCGCCGACGTCGACGCGCAGGGCTACGGCACCGTCACCGGCCAGCGCCTGTACCAGCTCGTCCGGCAGCCGGGCGCGATCGCCGATCGCACGTTCGCGATCGAGTTTCTCGATCCCGGTGTCGATGCGTACGCATTCACTTTCGGTTGATCGCGGGTGCCGCCGCCATCCGGCCACTGCGTTCCCCGACCCATTGAAAAGGAGCCAATGATGAACCCGATCTCCACCCGTGATGCTGCAGCCCGACGGCGCACGACTTTGCTGCGCCGCATCGGCGCGGTCGCGTTCGCGGCCGCCGCCGTGTTCGGCTACCAGCGCATCGTCAATTCAGCCGAGCCGATGCGCACCGTGCCCGCGCCGACGCTCGACGAAACACCCGGCACGTCGCACGACGAGACGGCCGTGCTCGCCGGCGGCTGCTTCTGGGGCGTGCAGGGCGTGTTCGAACACGTGAAGGGCGTGAAGCAGGTCACGGCCGGCTATGCGGGCGGCGCATCCGAAACCGCGCACTACGCGCTCGTCGGCTCGGGGCTGACGGGGCATGCGGAATCGGTGCGCATCGTCTACGACCCGACCCAGATCACGTACGGCCGGCTGCTGCAGGTGTTCTTCTCGGTCGCGCACGATCCGACCGAACTCAACCGGCAGGGCCCCGATGAAGGGTCGCAATACCGGTCCGCGATCTTCCCGACCACCGCCCAGCAACGCGCGGTCGCGACCGCGTACATCGCGCAGCTCGGCACGGCGCACGTGTTCCCGTCGCCGGTCGTCACGCGTGTCGAGGACTACAAGGGGTTCTATGCGGCCGAGGCCTATCACCAGAACTACCTCGAGCTGCACCCCGATGCGCCGTACATCGCGTACAACGACATGCCGAAGATCACCGGGCTGAAGCAGTACTTCCCGGCGCTGTACCGCACCGACGCGGTGCTGTGGCGTGAAGCCCATTCCTGACCGGCCACCGGCCGCGTGACGGGTGACCGCCCGCCGCGCGCCGCCTGCCGCCGGGTTTGCGCCGCATCAACGAAACCCCGGCCGCCGTGCCGGGGCAAACCCGCATCGCGTCCGCCGCGGCGGACAACTTCGCGTAGACTTCTCCTGATCCCCGCCGCTTCCCGCGGCGCCCGGACCACCCGCCCAGCCAGGAGGCGTCACGCATGCTCGCAGTGCCCTTGCCTGACAGCAACACCGTTGGAGAATCGTCCTCCGGCGCGACGGTGCGCGACCTGCGCCGCGTGCCCATTCATCCCGATCACTGGTACCCGCTCGCATGGTCGCGCGAGCTCAAGCGCGGCAAGACGCTCGGCGTGCACTTCGCCGGCGAGCCGATCGTGCTCGTGCGCACCGAGTCCGGCGCCGTGTACGCGCTCGAAGATCGTTGCGCGCACCGCCAGGTGCCGCTGCACGCGGGCGTCGTCAGCGGCGAAACGCTGCGCTGCTGCTATCACGGCTGGACCTACGCGTGCGACAGCGGCCGCTGCGTCGATGTACCCTACCTCGGCCGCGAACGCCTGCCCAACGGCGTGCGCGCGTATCCGTGCCGCGAGTCTCACGGGCTGATCTTTGTGTTCCCGGGCGACGCAACGCTTGCCGACTCACGGCCGTTCCCCGCGCTCGAATCGGCGGACAATCGCGCGTACAAGACGCGCCGTTTCGGCCGCGAGGTCAAGTGCCACTACTCGTTCATGCACGAGAACCTGATGGACATGAACCATCAGTTCCTGCACCGCAAGCAGATGGGGCAGATGCGCGCGCGCTCGGTCGGCCGCCGCCGCGGCGACGACTGGGTCGAAGTCGACTACACGTTCGCGCGGATGGAAGGCAAGCAGCCGGTCGGCGAGGCGCTCGTGTTCGGCGCGAGCAAGAAGCCGGCCGACCAGTCCGACAAGAGCGTGATGACGGTACGCACCGGCTACCCGTACCAGACGCTGCAGATCCGGTCGAGCGAAGGCACGCTCGTGATGGACCTGTGGATCGTCTACGTGCCGCTCGACGCCGAACAGCGCACCAACCGCACGTTCGGACTGCTGTCGATCCACAAGCCCGGCATCCCGTTCGCACTCGATCTCGCGTGGCCGCTGCTCGTGTGGTTCACCGAGCGCATCTTCCGCGAGGATCGCTGGATCGTCGAGCGCGAACAGGAAGCGCACGATCGCCAGGGCGCCGACTGGAATCACGAGGTGTTTCCGGTCATCAACGAATTGCGCGACCTGCTGCGCCAGTGCGGCGCGCGCACCGTGATTCCGATCCACGACGCGCGCGAAGGCGCGTGATACGTGCGGCTCGCCGCGGCGCGCGCCGTTACAGGCTGAACGCGCCCGGCAGCAACGCACGGGCCGTCGTGACTTCGACGGCCCCCTTCAGATTGGCCAGGATCACTTCGATGTCGGGCAGGCCGATCTCGATGATCACCTGACGGCACGCGCCGCATGGCGCGATCGGACCCTCCGTGTCGCCAACGACCGCGAGCCGCGCGAAGTCGCCCGGACGATAGCCGGCCGCGATCGCCGCAAACATCGCCGTGCGTTCCGCGCAATTGCACAATCCGTAGGACGCGTTCTCGACGTTGCAGCCGTGGAAAACCGTCCCGTCGCGCGCCTGCAGCGCCGCGCCGACCTTGAAGCGCGAATACGGCGCGTACGCGCGTTCGCGCGCCGCCTTGGCCTGTTCGATCAGTTCGTTTCGTTCCATCGACATGGTGCCTCCGGGAGCAGAATCAACCGATCTGCTGGTAAAGGGTCGGCGGTGCTTCGCCCGTTTCGCCGAGCACGTAGCTGCGCCGGACCGCGTCCACCGCGTGCGCCGCGGCCGCGTCGTCGCGCCCATGCACGTAGCCGATCGGCTCGCCGGCCTCGACGCGCTGCCCGATCTCCGCCAGCGCCGTCAGTCCAACGCTGACGTCGATTGCGTCTTCCGCGCGCGTACGGCCGCCGCCGAGCGCGACGACGGCCAGCCCGAGCCCGCGGCAATCGACCCGCTGCACCACGCCGGTCGCAGGCGACGGAACCGGCACGATCACCGCCGCCCGTGCCAGATGCCGGGCGGGAACATCGATCAGGTCCGCGGGGCCGCCGAGCGCCACGACCATTCTCGCGAAACGCTCGGCCGCCGCACCCGAGTCGAGCGCCTGCTGCAGCTTCGCGCGCGCCTCCGCGACATCGCGTGCCAGCCCGCCGGTGACGAGCAGTTCCGCCGACAGCGCCATCGTCACGTCATGCAGGCGCGCCGGGCGCGACTTGCCCGTCAGGTAGTCGATCGCGCACGCGACCTCGAGCGCATTGCCCGCACACGGCGCGAGCGACTGGTTCATGTCGGTGAGGATCGCGGTCGTCTTCATGCCCGCGCCGTTGCCGACGTCGACGATGCTGCGCGCCAGTTCCGCCGATTTCTCCGCGGTCGGCATGAACGCGCCGGAGCCGACCTTCACGTCCATCACGAGCCCGTCGAGCCCCGCCGCGAGTTTCTTCGACAGGATCGAAGCGGTAATCATCGCGACCGACTCGACGGTCGCCGTCACGTCGCGAATCGCATAGATGCGCTTGTCGGCCGGCGCGAGCCGTGCGGTCTGCCCGATGATCGCGACGCCGACGTCGCGCACCGTGCGGCGAAACGCCTCCGTAGCGGGCATCACGTCATAGCCGGGAATCGCGCTGAGCTTGTCGAGCGTGCCGCCGGTATGGCCGAGCCCTCGCCCCGAGATCATCGGCACGTAGCCGCCGCATGCGGCCACCATCGGCCCGAGCATCAGCGACACGACGTCGCCGACGCCCCCCGTCGAATGCTTGTCGATCACCGGCCCGCCGAGATCGAGCGCACGCCAGTCGAGCACGTCGCCCGAGTCGCGCTGCGCGAGCGTCAGCGCGACGCGCTCGTCGGTGCTCAGGTCGTTGAAAAACACGGCCATCGCGAACGCCGCCACCTGGCCCTCGGTCACGCTGCCGTCGGTCACGCCGCGCACGAACGCGGCAATCCCGTCGCGATCGAGCGGTTGCCCGTCACGCTTCCTGCGAATGAATTCCTGCGGTAGAAACATCGTTGCCTCTCTTCGATCGGTCGGAGTCTACTGCACGATTCAATGCAGCGAAAAGAACAGGCCGGCAATCGCCGCGCTCATCAGGTTCGACAGCGTCGCGGCCGTCAGCGCGCGCAGGCCGTGGCGTGCCACTTCCGAGCGACGCTCGGGCGCGACCGCGCTGAAGCCGCCCGCGAGAATCGCGATGGACGAGAAGTTCGCGAAGCCGCACAGCGCGAACGACACGATCGCGAGCGTCTTCGGGTCGAGCACCTGCAAGCCGGCCGCCGCGACGTGCTCGCCGCCCTTCAGGTACGGCGACAGGTCGCCGTACGCGACGAATTCGTTGAAGATCAGTTTCTCGCCGATGAAGTTGCCGGCCAGCGTCGCATCGTGCCACGGCACGCCAATGATCCACGCCAGCGGCGCAAACAGGTGGCCGATGATGCCCACCAGCGTGACCTGCGGAAAGCCCGCGAACGCGGCCGCGCCGCCGACGATCAGGTTCATCAGTGCGATGAGCCCGACGAACGCGATCAGCATCGCGCCGACGTTGATCGCGATCCGCATGCCGACCGACGCGCCGGACGCCGCGGCCTCGATCACGTTCGCGGCCCGCTTTTCGTCGAAATCGAGACCCTCGACCACGACGCGGCTCGGCTCGACGGTCGGAAACAGCAGCTTGCCGAACAGCAGCCCGCCCGGCACCGCCATGAACGATGCGGCGAGCAGGTACTCCATCTTCACGCCAAGGCCGGCATAGCCGACCAGCACCGAGCCGGCGACCGATGCCATGCCGCTCGCCATCACCGTGAAGATCTCGGCGCTCGTCATGTTGCGCACGAACGGCTTCACGAGCGCGGGCATCTCGCTCTGCCCGAGGAAGATCGTCGCGACGGCCGAACATGCCTCGATGCGGCTCACGCCGAGCACTTTCGCGAGCCCCGCGCCGAGGATCGCGACGATCCACTTCATCACGCCGATGTAGTACAGCACCGAGATCAGCGCGGTGACGAAGATGATCATCGGCAGCACGCGCAGGCCGAATACGAATCCGCCGTCGCCGAACAGCTGGAACATCCGGGCGTCGACCAGCCCGCCGAACACGAACGCAATGCCGTGATTGCCCATGTCGAGCACGCGATTGACGCCATTCGCGGCCCCGGCCAGCGCCGTGCGGCCCGACGGCACGAACAGCACCAGCGCGCCGATCGCGAACTGCGTGAGCAGCGCGGCGATCATGGTCCGGCCGCTTACCGCACGGCGGTTATTCGACAACAGATAGGCAACCAGCAACAGGAACAGCATACCGAGGAGACTGCGCAGAATATCCACCTTGTGCTCCTTTCTCACTAGTTGAACTGTCCGGCGGGCGGCCCTTGCCCGCGGCCCCTTCATGGGGTTGGTGGATGTTACTCGCTCGATGCGCACGCCTGCAACGACGTCAAAATCGCTGTATCCAATCGGATCGATCGTTTCCTCCTTCGTGCTTCGCCGATTCGATCAGTTGTACTACCTGCCATGCGTAAACGTGTTCGGGGCGTGCCGTTCGCCGCTAGAACGGACACGCCCCACATGACCTGCGTCGTTCAACCCGCGCGTTCGACCGGATGCGGCTCGCGCAACCGGTTCGCGATCCGTGCGGCCTCGTAGTAGCCGGCCGCCGGCGGGCGCTTCAGGTAGCGGCCCGCGCCGCGCTCCGCGCGCAATTCGCCGTCGGCCCACGCGAGCGCACCGCGCGTGAGCGTGTGCGTCGCCACGCCCTGCACCGTCATCCCTTCGAACACGTTGAAGTCGACCTGCTGGTGATGGGTCTTGGCCGAAATCGTCTTCGTCGCGGCCGGGTCCCACACGACGAGATCGGCATCGGCGCCGACCTGCACCGCACCCTTGCGCGGATACAGGTTGAAGATCTGCGCGGCGTTCGTCGACGTGATCCGCACGAACTCGTTCGGCGTGATGCGCCCATGATTCACCCCGTGGTGCCACAGCACCGACATGCGATCCTCGACGCCGCCGCAGCCATTCGGGATCTTCGTGAAATCGTCGCGGCCCATCGCCTTCTGCGACGCGCAGAACACGCAGTGATCGGTCGCCGTCGTATGCAACTGCCCCGACTGCAGCCCGCGCCACAGCGCCTCGCGATGCTCGGCCGAGCGGAACGGCGGGCTCATCACGTGCGCGGCCGCGCGCGTCCAGTCCGGGTCGCGATAGACCGCCTCGTCGATCACGAGGTGGCCCGGCAGCACCTCGCCGAACACGCGCAGCCCTTCGCTGCGTGCGCGGGTAATCACATCGACCGCGTCCTTCGCCGACACGTGCACGATATACACGGGCACGCCGAGCACCTGTGCGATGCGGATCGCGCGGTTCGCGGCCTCGCCCTCGACCTCCGGCGGCCGCGACAGCGGATGCGCCTCCGGCCCCGTCATCCCGCGCGCGAGCAGCGCCTTTTGCAGCTGGAACACCAGCTCGCCGTTCTCCGCGTGCACGGTCGGCAGCGCGCCGAGTTCGAGCGAACGCGTGAAGCTGTTCACGAGAACCTCGTCGTCGGCCATGATCGCGTTCTTGTACGCCATGAAGTGCTTGAAGCTCGACACGCCGTGCTCACGCACGAGCGTGCCCATGTCGCGGTGCACGCTCTCGTCCCACCACGTCACGGCCACGTGGAAGCCGTAATCGGAAGCCGACTTCTCGGCCCAGCCGCGCCATTCGCGGAATGCGTCCATCAGCGGCTGCTTCGGGCTCGGGATCACGAAGTCGATGATGCTCGTCGTGCCGCCCGACAGCCCCGCGGCCGTACCCGAGTAGAAATCGTCGCTCGCGGTCGTGCCCATGAACGGCAGTTCCATGTGCGTATGCGGATCGATGCCGCCCGGCATCACGTACTGGTCGTGCGCGTCGACGACGGTTGCGCCGGCGGGCGCGTCGATCTTCTCGGCGATCTGCAGGATCGTGCCGCCGTCCTGCGGGTCCGCGCAAAGGACGTCCGCGCGATAGGAGCGGTCCGCATCGACCACGGTGCCGCCGCGAATCAGGATTGCCATTTGGTTGCCTCCTCGTTGACTGTCGGGTGCCGCACGACACGCATCTCGCGCGTCATGCGCTCGCGATCTGCGCGCGCTGTCCGGCGCGCCACTTCATCCAGGTGCCGTACACGCACGACGCCAACACGAGGCCGACGAACCACGCATACGTATAAAGCGTGTTGAAGAAGGCCGGCACGTTCGGAAACGACGCCGGAAATGCCGTGTGCAGGAAGCCGGGCAGGTTCGGCAGCACGCCGACCGCGAGCGCGGCCAGCGCGGCCGGGTTCCAGCCGCGCGCGTAGCTGAAGCCGCCGCGTTCGTCGAACAGCGCGCGCGTATCGAGCTGCGTGCCGCGAATCAGGAAGTAGTCGACCATCAGGATGCCCGCGACGGGCCCGAGCAGCGCCGAATAACCGACGAGCCAGGTGAAGATATAGCCGTCTGTCGTCGCGAGGATTTTCCACGGCATCATCACGATCGCGATCGTCGCGGTAATCATCCCGCCGGTGCGGTACGAGATGGCCTTCGGCCACAGGCTCGAGAAATCGTACGCGGGACCGACCAGATTCGCGGCGAGGTTGCAGCACATCGTGTCGAGCGTGAGGATCACGAGCGCGATGCCCACGCCGATCCCCGTCATCCGGCTCGTCAGGTCGATCGGATCCCAGATCGCGTTGCCGTAGATCACGACGGTGGCCGACGTCACGACGACCGACACCACCGACAGCAGCGCCATCGGCAGCGGCAACCCGATCGACTGCCCGATCATCTGGTCGCGCTGCGAATGCGCGAAGCGCGTGAAATCGGGAATGTTCAGCGCAAGCGTCGCCCAGAAGCCGACCATCGCGGTCAGGCCCGGCCAGAACGTCGCCCAGAACAGCCCGGCCTTCTTGCCGCCGGCCGCGAACTGCGACGGCGCCGACAGCATCGAGCCGAACCCGCCCGCCTTCGACGTCGCCCACCAGACGAGCGCCACGCACATCACGACCTTGATCGGCGCGGACCAGCTCTCGAGCCAGCGGATCGAATCGGTGCCGTGCCAGATGAAGTAGATCTGCAGCGCCCAGAACACGAGGAAGCACGCGAGCTGCCCGAACCCGATGCCGATGACCGGCAGCGCCGCGCCGTGCAGCGCGTTGCCGGTCAGGATGTTCAGCAGCGTGTAGATCGCGCTGCCGCCGAGCCAGGTCTGGATGCCGTACCAGCCGCACGCGACGATCGCGCGCAACAGCGCCGGCAGCTTCGCACCCTGCGTGCCGAACGACGCGCGCACGAGCACCGCGTACGGAATCCCGTGCTTCGCGCCCGCATGGCCGATCAGCAGCATCGGCACGAGCACGATCAGGTTGCCGAGCAGCACCGTCATCACCGCCTGCCACGGCGACATGCCTTCCTGGATCAACCCGGCCGCGAGCATGTACGACGCGATGTTCATCACCATCCCGACCCACAGCGCCGCGAAGTGATACCACTTCCACGTGCGCTGCGCCGGCGTCGTCGGCGCGAGGTCGTCGTTGTACAGGCTGCCGCCGTGCGCCGCGGCGCTGTCGGGATCGGCGGGATTCGCTGCGGATTTCATCGATCGCACTCCACGCAAAACGTCAGCGCCGGCATCGTGCGATGCCGGCCCAGGGGGTAACGAAAAGCGGCGGTGCGGAAGGTCCCGCGCCGCCGGACGCCGGTCGTCAGGCAGCCTTCTTCGCGTGCTTCTCGGGTGCCGCCGCCGCACCTGCACCCGCATCCGCGCTCGCCGGATTGTTCGGATGCGTGGTCCAGTTCGCGTAGTCGCCCGAATCGACACGCTCCATCGTGATGCATTGCTCGACCGGACACACGTGCATGCAAAGATTGCACCCGACACATTCCGAATCGACCACTTCGAAGTGCCGCACGCCGTCCTTCGTCGCCGTGATCGCCTGGTGCGACGTGTCCTCGCATGCGATATGGCACAGCCCGCACTGGATGCAGCGATCCTGGTCGATGCGCGCCTTGATGTCGTACTTCAGGTTCAGGTATTTCCAGTCGGTGACGTTCGGCACCGCGCGGCCGCGGATGTCGTCGAGCGTCGCGTAGCCCTTCTCGTCCATCCAGTTCGACAGCCCGTCGGCAAGGTCCGACACGATCCGGAATCCGTAATGCATCGCGGCGGTGCACACCTGCACGCTGCCGGCGCCGAGCACCATGAACTCGGCCGCGTCGCGCCACGACGAGATGCCGCCGATGCCCGAGATCGGCAGGTCAGGCGTTTCCGGATCGCGTGCGATCTCGGCCACCATGTTCAGCGCGATCGGCTTGACCGCCGGGCCGCAATAACCGCCGTGCGTGCCCTTGCCGTCGACGGTCGGCATCGGCGCCATGTGGTCGAGATCGACCGCGACGATCGAGTTGATCGTGTTGATCAGCGACACGCCGTCCGCGCCGCCCTTGTACGCGGCGCGCGATCCCATCCGGATGTCGCTGATGTTCGGCGTGAGCTTCACGAGGCACGGCAGCTTCGTGCCTTCCTTCACCCAGCGCGTGACCATCTCGACATATTCGGGCACCTGCCCGACGGCCGCGCCCATCCCGCGTTCGCTCATCCCGTGCGGGCAGCCGAAATTCAGCTCCACCGCGTCGGCCCCCGTATCCTCGACGAGCGGCAGGATCCATTTCCAGTCGCGTTCGTTGCACGGCACCATCAGCGACACGATCAGCGCACGATCCGGCCAGTCGCGCTTCACTTGCGCGATCTCTCTCAGGTTCACGTCGAGCGGACGGTCGGTGATCAGCTCGATGTTGTTCAGCCCCGCCATGCGTTGCCCGTTCCACTGCACGGCGCCGTAGCGCGAACTGACGTTGACGACGTGCGGGTCGAGCCCGAGCGTCTTCCAGACGACGCCGCCCCAACCCGCCTCGAATGCGCGGTTGACGTTGTAGGCCTTGTCGGTCGGCGGCGCGGACGCGAGCCAGAAGGGATTCGGCGAGGTAATGCCTGCGATGGTGCAGCGAAGGTCGGCCATGTTCGGCTCCGTGAGAATGGGGTCGTGATCGAAGTGCTCGGGTGCGCCGCGCGCTCAGGCCGCCTTCGCGTCGCGTGCGGCGAGCGCCGCGTCGATCGACGCGGCCGCGCGCTTGCCGTCCTGCACGGCCTGCACCGTGAGGTCGACGCCGTCCGTCGCCGCGCAATCGCCGCCGGCCCATACGTCGGGCAGCGCCGTGCGCCCGTCCGCTTCCACCGCGATGCGCGTGCCGTCGGCCGTCAGCAACGCGGCCGCGACACCGTCAGGCGCCAGCGTCTGGCCGATCGCCTTCAGCACCATGTCCGCATCGACGGTGAAACGCTCGCCCGATGCGC
The DNA here is from genome assembly GCF_029962485.1 of Burkholderia cepacia. Taxonomy (NCBI): domain Bacteria; kingdom Pseudomonadati; phylum Pseudomonadota; class Betaproteobacteria; order Burkholderiales; family Burkholderiaceae; genus Burkholderia; species Burkholderia cepacia. The sequence continues at coordinate 112,815 of NZ_CP073639.1, read as the reverse complement.
CCTCGAATTCGACGCCCGTCACCTGCCCGTTCGCGCCCGCGATGCGTACGGGCTTCGCGTGCGTGACGAGCGCCACGCCGCTCTTCTGCGCAAACTCGCGCTCGGCCCACGTCGCGCTCATCGCTTCGACGCCGCGCCGATACACCATCGTCACACGCTCGGCGCCGAGCTTGCGGCTCTGCACGGACGCATCGATGGCCGTATTGCCGCCGCCGATCACGACCACGCGCCGCCCGACCGGCACGTTCTCGAGCCCGTCGGCCTGCCGCACCTGTTCGATGAAGTCGACCGCGTTCATCACGCCGCCGAGTTGCTCGCCGTCGATCGCAAGCGCCCGCACGCCGCCGAGGCCCATCGCGAGGAACACCGCGTCGTGCTGCTCGCGCAACGCGTCGAGCGTCACGTCGCGTCCGAGCGCGACGCCCGTTTCCAGCGTGATGCCACCCACCGACAGCAGCCACTCGACTTCGCGCTGCGCGAAATCGTCGACCGTCTTGTACGCGGCGATCCCGGATTCGTTGAGGCCGCCGGCCTTCGGTCGCGCATCGAACAGCGTGACGCGATGCCCGGCCAGCGCGAGCCGGTGCGCGCACGCGAGCCCGGCCGGCCCTGCGCCGACCACCGCGACGTGGCGGCCCGTCTCGGGCGCGCGCCGGAATTGCACCGCGCCGGTTTCCATCGCCCAGTCGGTCGCATGGCGCTGCAGCGCGCCGATCGCGACAGGCTGCGCATCCTGGTGATTCCGCACGCACGCGCCTTCGCACAGAATCTCGGTCGGGCACACGCGCGCGCACATCCCGCCGAGCGGATTCGCGGAGAGGATGTCGGTCGCGGCGCCTTTCAGGTTGCCGTTGCCGATCTTGCGGATGAAGCTCGGGATGTCGATCTGCGTCGGGCACGCCTGCACGCACGGCGCGTCGTAGCAGTAGTGGCAGCGGCTCGCGGCGGCTGCGGCGGCGGTCGGATCGAGCAGCGGCGCGATATCGGAGAATTCGCACGAGAGTTGCGTGGACGACAGGCGATGCGCGGCGATATCGCCGGTTGGCTTGGTGGTCATACGCGTTCCTTCGACTGAGTGGAGACAAAGCCGTCCCCGCCGGCTGCGAGCGCACAGTCGGGGCGGTCATGCTGAGGAATCCTGTAGTCAGGCGATACGCAGCCTCCGGGCTGCTACGGTCGATGCGTCATGAAGCCGGCTCGCATGCGCGCGACAGCATCGCGTGCAGCAACACATTTGCGCCGGCTTCGATCCATGCGGGCGTCGCGTCCTCGATCTCGTTGTGGCTGATGCCGTCGACACACGGCACGAACACCATCGATGTCGGCGCGACCTGAGCCAGATAACATGCGTCGTGCCCTGCGCCCGACACGATGTTGCGATGCGAGTAGCCGAAGCGATCGGCCGCGCCACGCACGGCTTCGACGCACGCGGCATCGAACGCGACCGGCTTGTAATAGAAGATCTGCTCGAGTTCCGTTTCGAGCCCGATGTCGGCCGCGATGCGCGCGACACCGTCGCGGAGCGCAGCATCCATCTTCGCGAGCACGGCGTCGTCCGGATGCCGGAAGTCGACGGTGAAGAACACGCGGCCTGGAATCACGTTGCGCGAGTTCGGGTGAACCTGCATCATGCCGACCGTCGCGCAGCCGAACGGCGCGTGATCGAGGCCGATCCGGTTGACGAGATCGACCACGCGCGCCGCACCGAGCAACGCATCGCGGCGACGCGGCATCGGCGTCGGCCCCGCATGCGCTTCCTGGCCGGTGAACGTGATCTCGTACCAGCGCTGCCCCTGCGCGTCGGTCACGACGCCGATCGTCTTGCATTCCGCTTCGAGAATCGGCCCCTGTTCGATATGCAGCTCGAACGCCGCGTGCAGCTTGCGCCCGCCGCACGGCACGTCGCCCGCGTAGCCGATGCGCGCCAGTTCCTCGCCGATCGTCTTGCCGTCCACGTCCTTGCGCGACAGCCCGTATTCGAGCGAAAAAACGCCGGCGAACACGCCGGACGCGACCATCGCGGGGGCGAAGCGCGAGCCTTCCTCGTTGGTCCAGATCACGACCTCGACCGGATGCTCGGTCTCGATCCCGTGATCGTTGAGACTGCGAATCACCTCGAGGCCGCCGAGCACGCCGTAGATACCGTCGAAGCGGCCGCCGGTCGGCTGCGAATCCGCGTGCGAGCCCGTGACGACCGGCGCCGCGTCGGCCACGCGGCCCGCGCGGCGCATGAACACGTTGCCCATCGTATCGACCGTCACCGTGCAGCCGGCAGCCTTCGCCCAGCCGACGATCAGGTCGCGGCCGGCCTTGTCGAGATCGGTCAGCGCGAGGCGGCATACGCCACCTTTCGGCGTTGCGCCGATCTTCGCGACTTCCATCAGGCTGTCCCACAACCGCTTCCCGTCGACCTTGATCGACGTGTCGAACGCTGCCCGCTTCACTGTTTCCGATACCGCATTCATTCGTATCGCTCCTGTGGGGTCGGTAATGTCGTCAGCCGGTCTGTGCCGGTGCGTGTCATGCCTGTTTCGGGGCAACGCCGCCCAAGCGCGGTGCATGCCCCGATCGTTCGCGAAGTTCGTCCGACGAATCGGGTCGAGAGGTTTCCGCCGCTCATCGAATCCTGTCCGATTGGACAGGTTTTAGACGATCAAAATGACCAAAGCAATGTCTTTCTTGCGGGAATCTTTAGAGCGAGAAACGTGCCATCGCAATGCAGCATCGCGGCGGACGCGCGATATCCGCATGCGTGCGTTCGACGCGGATCAGCGGCTAGAATGAAGCCCAACGCGGCATGCCCGCCGCGCGAGGGTAACGATGAGACATGACGAGGCGGCAACCGAAGCCACCGACAGCGACGAAACGTCCGCCCCTTTGCGGCGACGCAAGGCACACATCCGCGAGTCCAACGAAGCGCATCTGCTCGCCTGTGCGGAGGCCGTGTTCGCCGAACGCGGGCTCGACGGCGCGAGCACCGCGATGATCGCGGAACGCGCCGGTTTGCCGAAAGCGAACCTGCATTACTACTTCCCGACGAAGCTCGCGCTGTACCGCCGCGTGCTCGATGACCTGTTCGAGGACTGGCATCGCGCGGCCGGCTCGTTCGAGGCCGGTGACGATCCGGTGGAAGCGATCGGCGGCTACGTGCGCGCGAAGATGGCGCTGTCGCAGCGGCGCCCGCTCGGCTCGAAGGTCTGGGCCAACGAGATCATCCACGGCGCGGAGCACATGCAGGACATCCTGTCGGAACGCGTGAAGCCGTGGTTCGACACGCGCGTGAGCGTGATCGACGGCTGGATCGCACGCGGGCTGCTCGCGCCGATCGACGCGCATGCGCTGATGTACCTGATCTGGGCGACCACGCAGCACTATGCGGATTTCGATGCGCAGATCCGCGCGCTGAGCGGCAAGCGCACCTTCACGAAGAAGGCGTTCGACGAGAAGACCGAGCAGGTCGTGCAGCTCGTGATTCGCGCATGCGGCGCGGTGTCGCCGAACGCGAAGCCCGAGCGGTGACAGGGCAGCCCGCCGCTCGCGCGCGGCTGCCGGTGCGAGCACATCCGCCGCGTGCCGGCCGCCAGGCCGACGCGCGACGTCGCACCGCACTTACACCGCAACCTTGCGCTTCGGCGCCCCGGTGCGCTGCTGCGCTTCCCACTTCTCGACCAAACCGACCGCGGCATCGGACGGTGCGAGCATCCTGCGGCCACGCACGAGATCGGCGGCGCGCTCGGCGAGCATGATGGTTGGTGCATTCAGGTTCCCGTTCGGCTCGGTCGGGAATACCGACGAATCGATCACGCGCAGCCCCTGAACGCCGCGCACGCGCAGTTCCGAATCGACCACCGCCATGTCGTCCTCGCCCATCCGGCACGAACCGCACGGATGCATCGTGCTCTCCATGTTCGCGCGCACGAACGCGTCGATTTCGTCGTCGGTCTTTACGTCCGGGCCGGGCGCCAGCTCGACGCCGCGGAAGCGGTCCATCGCCGGCTGCCCGACGATCTCGCGCGTCAGGCGCACGCAGCGACGGAAGCCCTCGCGATCCTCTTCCCGATCCAGATAGTTGAAGCGGATCTCCGGATGTTCGTACGGGTCGGCGGAACGCACCCGGACATGCCCGCGGCTCTTCGGCTTGTTCGGCCCGGTAAGCACCATGAAGCCGTGCCCCTTGTACGGCTTGTCGCCGTCGTAACGCATGGCCGCCGGCAGGAAATGGAACTGGATGTCCGGCCAGCGCAGGCCTGCTTCGGACCGGATGAAGCCGCCCGCTTCGAAGTGGTTGCTCGCGCCGAGCCCGTCCTTGAACAGCAGCCAGCGCAGGCCGATCATCGCCTTGCCGAACAGGCCCATTTTGCCGTTGAGCGACACCGGTTCCTTGCACTCGTACTGAATGTAGATTTCCGAGTGATCCTGCAGGTTCTCGCCGACGCCCGGCAGATCGTGCACGACCGCGATCCCGGCCTGGCGCAGTACGTCGGCCGGCCCGATGCCCGAGCGCTGCAGCAGATGCGGCGAGCCGATCGGCCCGGACGACACCAGCACTTCGCGCGAGCAGCGCACCGTATGCCGGACGCCGCCCTGTTCATAGATCACGCCGACCGCGCGCTTGCCTTCCATCACGATCTGGCGGGTCATCGCGTGCGTGACGACGGTCAGGTTCGGACGCTGCATCGCCGGGCGCAGGTACGCGTTGGCCGTCGACCACCGCACGCCGTTCTTGACCGTCATGTGCATCGCGCCGAACCCTTCCTGCATGTAGCCGTTGCAGTCGTCGGTCTTGATGTAGCCCGCCTCGGCGCCCGCTTCCACCCATGCGCCGTACAACGGATTCTGCATGTTGTTGCCGTTGTTGGTGCTGAGCGGGCCGTCCGCGCCGCGGTACGCATCGCCGCCGAACTTGTAGCCTTCAGCCTTGCGGAAATACGGCAGGCAGTTGCGGTATCCCCAGCCGCGCGCACCGAGCGATTCCCATTCGTCGAAATCACACGCATGTCCGCGGATATAGACGAGGCCGTTGATCGACGACGAGCCGCCGAGCACCTTGCCGCGCGGGCAGTGCAGGCGGCGTCCATCCAGCTTCGGCTCGGGCGCGGTCTCGTAGTGCCAGTTGAACTTCTTCGTGTTCATCGGCATCGAGAAGGCGCTCGGCATCTGGATGATCACGCTGCGATCGCTGCCGCCGTATTCCAGCACCAGCACGCTGACGTTCGAATCTTCGGTCAGACGGTTGGCCAGCACGCAGCCGGCCGACCCGGCGCCCACGATGATGTAGTCGTATTGCTTAGTCATCTTGATTATCTAGCTCGATGATTGGTATTCGTACGCTGCGTCAGCCGCGCTTCTTCTCGCCGGTCGTGTATTCCGGCATGTGCGCTTCGATCTGCGCGATTTCCGCTTCCTCGCGCTGCAGGTCCAGCGAGCGGCTGAGCACGTAGTACACGAGCGCCGACACGATCAGCCCGACCAGCCAGGCCAGGTCGACACTGCCCATCGCCTTCGCGAGCGGGCCGACGTACACCTCGCGATCGCCGTCGAAGATGCAGAAGAACGGGATCATCGACACGAATCCGATCAGGTAGGACAGCAGGCCGCGCCCACCCCAGTTTCCGTACAGACTGTCGCGCGGACGGAAGAAATGCGGCACCGCGTAGCGGCCCTTGCGCACGAAGAAGTAGTCGGTCAGGTTGACCGCCGTCCACGGCACGAGGAAATACAGCATCACGACCAGATAGATGTTGAGTACCGACAAGCCCGATCCCGATTCGTAGATGCGCAGTGCGACGCCGAACTGCAGCAGCACGACGAACAGGATCGCGAGGATCCGCACTTTCGCGGTCGGCTCGATCTTCCGGAACGAATCGACGCTCGTGATGGCCGTCAGCTTCGCGCTGTAGATGTTCATCGCGATCACCGGGAGGAACGCCAGGATCGTGATCGCAACGACGATGCCGCCCAGTTGCGGCGCGATCCCGGCGCCGACCGTATGGAGTGCGACGAGCACGTCGGTCGCGTGCAGGTGTGCACCAAGCCATCCGCCCACCGCGATCATCCACGCACCGGACAGCGACGCGCCGACGAACACCGCGGCAATCAGCCTGCCGCTCGGCGTGTTCTTCGGCAGGTAGCGCGAATAGTCCGACACGTACGGCGCATACGCGATGTTGTAGCTGGCCGCCGCCGCGAACTGCGCGATGAAGCCGGTCCAGTTGAAGCCCAGCCGGACTGCGGGCGCGCTGCCCGCGGCCGCGGCCGCGGGCGCATCATGAATCCACCCGGTCAGCACGGCCAGCGTCACGAGGCCGTAGAGCGGCAGCGACAGATACAGCGACCATTTGAACGTCCGGTGCATCCAGTCGTGGCCGAGGATCGCCAGGATCGTGGCCGGCACCGTCACGACCAGCGCGACCCGCATCGGATCCCAATGGAACAGCGTCTTCAGGCCCTGCATCATCAGCACGAGGTTGACGATGTTGAAGCCCGCGAACACGAACAGCGTCGCCAACAGCACGAGCACCACGCCGCGGTAGCCGAACTGCGCGCGCGACTGGATCATCTGCGGCAACCCGAGATGCGGCCCCTGCGAGCCGTGGAAAGCCATGAACAGCGTGCCGAACATGATGCCGAGCGTGCCGGCGACGGTCGTCCAGAAGGCATCGAGGCCGACGCTCGGCCCGACGAAGCCGATGGTCATCGTGAAGAACGTGAAATTCCCGACGAACCAGAACGGCCCCTGGCTGGCCAGCCTGTCGGTCCGCTCGCTTTCCGGGACGAAGTCGATCGAATGCGCTTCGATGGCGCCGTGGTCGCCGCGCGGCGCCTTCAATACGTTTGTTTCTGCTTGCATGTCGTACCCCATGGTTTCTTTCAAAGGGCGAAGCAGTGCGAATTCATCAGACCTGTTCGAACGAACGGGTCGACGGCTTCATGTCAGGACCGTGCCGCGTCCGGCCGACTGCAAGTTTTTACCATGCATGCCGGCACGAAGCGACACGTCACGCGCCGCCGCTCAGGGCAGCGTCATGCAAACCGTCTTGGTCTCCATCAGGTAGTCGAGCTGCTCGGGTCCGAGGTCCTTGCCGAATCCGGACGTCTTGAATCCGCCGAACGGTAGCGCCGGATCGATTGTGCTGTGCGCATTCACGTAGACCGTGCCCGCCTGCAACTGCGGAATCAGCCCGTGCACGCGGCCGAGGTCGTTCGAATAAATCGCCGCGGCCAGGCCGAACGCCGAATCGTTCGCGAGCGTAACGGCCTCATCGAGCGTGTCGAACGGCGCGGTCACGAGCACCGGCCCGAAAATCTCCTCGCGGACGATGCGCATGTCGTTGCGGCAGTTCGCGAAGATCGTCGGTTCGACGAAGTGGCCGGGGCCTGCCTGCGGACGCCCGCCATAGCAGATTTCCGCACCTTCGCGACGGCCGGCTTCGACGTACGACAGCACCGTATCCTTCTGCCGCGCCGATACGAGCGGGCTGATGAAGCAGTCGCGATCGAGGCCGGGCGCGATCTTCAGCGTCGACGTGTAGTCGGCCAGCGCCGCGAGAAAGCGGTCGTAGATATCGCGGTGAACATACGCGCGCGTGCCGGCATCGCACACCTGCCCGGAGTTGAAGAACACGCCGTTGGCCACCGCCTGCGCGGCGGCGCCGATATCGGCATCGTCGAGCACGAGCACCGGCGACTTCCCGCCGAGTTCCAGCGTCACGCGCTTGATGTGCTGCACCGCGTTCTGCCCGACCGTGCGTCCGACCGGCGTCGAACCGGTGAAGGTCAGCTTGTCGATGCCCGGATGATTCGCCATCGCGGCGCCGATCACGCTGCCGCGACCGGTCACGATATTGACCACGCCGTCCGGAATGCCGGCTTCCTGGACCAGCTCGGCGAAGCGCAGCGTCGACAGCGACGTGAGCTCGGCCGGCTTGACCACGGTCGTGCAGCCGACCGCCAGCGCGGCCGCCAGCTTCCACGCCATGGTCTGCAACGGGTAGTTCCACGGCACGATCGCGCCGACGACGCCGATCGGTTCCTTGCGCGTATAGGCAAAATAATTGCCGGGCAGCGACGGCTCGACCGTACGCCCATGCAGCTTCGACGCCCAGCCGGCGAAATAGCGGAACGTGTCGACGGTGCCCTGGATGTCGATCGCGCGGGCTTGCGCGACGGACTTGCCCATGTCGATCGATTCGATTTCGGCCAGTTCGTCCGCGTGAGCTTCGATCAGGTCGGCCAGCCGGTGCAGCAGCCGCTCGCGCTCGAGCGGCTTCAGGCGGCGCCATTCGCCGCGATCGAACTGGTGACGCGCGGCGGCTACCGCACGATCGAGATCGTCGGTCGTCGCGAACGGGATCTGCGTGATGACGCCTTCGGTCGACGGTTCGGTGACGGTGCCGAACTGACCGTCGCTGCCATCCACCCACGCGCCGCCGATGAACATCTTCATCGGCGTTGCCAGAAAACTGCGGGTCGCCTGCGAAACGCCATGGCGATCGAGATATTGCGCTACAACGGCATCCATTTTGATTTTCCTTTGTGGCGTGCCCGCCCCCTCGCGACGAGGGTTCGCCGGGCAAAGCGGTAATGACTTCGGACGTGTGGCGGAACGTTGGTCCCGCTTCCCGATACGGACGCTCAGCGCCCCTTCGCGAGACTGCGTGCGTGGAAAATGAAGCCGATGCTGTTCATCAGCAACTGCGCAGCGAGAATCGAAGTCGTACCGGTCGGGTCGTAGGCCGGCGCCACTTCCACCAGATCCATGCCGATGATGTTGCCGCGGCTGCGTTTCGCGAGGGCCTGGATGATCTCGAGCACTTCGTAGTACTGGAAACCTCCGTGGCTCGGCGTGCCCGTCCCCGGCGCGATCGACGGATCGAAGCCGTCGATGTCGATCGTGATGTAGTACGCACCGCGCTGCGGAATCTGTTCGAGCACGCCTTCGGTGCCGAGCCGCCGAACGTCACGCACCGACAGGATGCTGGAACCCGCGGCGCGCGCCGCGTCATAGTCGCTGCGGTTCGACGACGACACGTTGCGGATGCCGAGCTGCGTCATGCCGACGATATGATCCATTTCAGACGCGCGGCGCAGCGGATTGCCGTGCCCATACCGCACGCCGTGGCGCTCGTCGACGAAGTCGAGGTGCGCATCGAAATGCACGATGTGAATCGGCCCGCGCCCTTCGAACGCCTTGATCACCGGCGCATGCACCGAATGATCGCCGCCGAGCACCACCGGCATCGCGCCGGAGGCGAGGATCTTGCGCACGGCCAGTTCGATGTTCGCGTTACTGGTGGCCATGTCGGTGTGCACGATGTCGGCATCGCCGACGTCCACCATCCGGACCTGGTCCTCGGTCAGGTAGAGCGCGTCGTCCTCGTGATCGTATGCACCTGCGTGTCCGAACGAGAACAGCGTCGACGCTTCGCGGATGCCGCGCGGGCCGAAGCGCGCGCCTGAGCGCCACTGGGTGCCCATGTCGTTCGGTGCACCGAGGATCGCGACGTCCGCGTCGATGTGCTCCCAGTCGAGACACACCGGCGCTTTCGCGAACGTGCAGTGACCGACGAACGGCAGGTTCAGCCTGCCTTTCTCATAGCTGTTGTTCTGCATTGTCTCCGTCTCCATTCGTATGGATCTGTTTTCATGCGCACGGCGGTCCGTGCGCTTGCCTTTGCAGCCACTATGGGCAAGAATTTGCAACGGAAAAATAGCAAGCATCAGATGTTCATATCGGACTTTCCGATGCAATGAACGGAGCGGAGCGAGACATGAAGCAACTGCAGGACGTCGACCTGAAACTGCTCAGGATTTTCATGACCATCGTGAAATGCGGCGGCTTCTCCGCCGCGCAGGCGGCGCTGAACGTGAGCCAGTCGACCATCAGCGAACAGATGACGAGCCTCGAAACGCGCCTGGGCGTCAAGCTGTGCGAACGTGGGCGCAGCGGCTTTCGTCTGACGGAACACGGCGTCGCGACCTACGAATCCGCGCAGCGCCTGTTGGTCGCCGTCGAGGCGTTCTGCATGGACACCCATGCGCTCAAGCAGCGCATCTCGGGCAAGCTCCATCTCGGCATCATCGACAACACGGTCACCGACACCGACGCCGTGCTGCCGCGCGCGCTGCGCCAGTTCGTGTCGCGCGGCCACGACGTCCAGCTCGACATCTACATCGGTACGCCGGCCGAACTCGAGGCGCGCGTGCTCGACGGGCGGCTGCACATCGCGATCGGCCACTTTCCGCTGACCGTCGCCGGCCTGTCCTACACGCACCTGTACGACGAACCCGACGGGCTCTACTGCAGCCGCTATCACCCGCTGTTCTCGAGCGACGCCACCGGCGATGCGCTGATCGAGCGTATCCGGCAGAGCCAGGTGGTCGCCCGCGCGTTCCTGCAGCAGCGCGACCTGCAACTGCTCGAAAGCGGCAGCGCCGCCGCGACCGTCGACAACGTCGAAGCGCAGGCGATACTGATCCTGACCGGCGCCTATATCGGCTTTCTGCCCACGCACTACGCGAAGCAATGGGTCGATGCCGGCCGGATGCGCCAGATCGCCGCGGAACACCTGACGTCGACGTGGCCGTTCTCGTCGATCACTCGGCGCGGCGCCGCGCAGCCGACCGTGTTGCGTGCGTTCGTCGACGATCTGATGGCACACGCGGGCCGTCACGCCCCGTCCCCGGACAGATAGTCGGTATCGGATATTCGCTTCGGACTCCACCGAAGTATCGGCTCGCCGCGATCGCGGCAAAGCCTTGTCGCGCAACGCATTGCAGCGCCGTCGCCATGCCGGCGCCGCGCGCCGGCATCCGTCCCCTGCCTGCGTCGGGTCAAACGAGGTGTTGACAGCGCGGCGCGCGTGCGACTAGATTGTCGCCAGCTATCGTGATGTGTCAGGAGAGACCGCCGTCCGGCGGCGCCGAAGGGGAATCGCCCCAGAAACTCTCAGGCAAAAGGACTGACACATCGATTAGCGCTCTGGAGAGTAGGCCTCTGGTCGCCGACCAAGCCTCGCCGAAGGAGAAGCGTCCCGTCGTCGGGTCGCGAATCTCTCAGGCAAATGGACAGAGGGGGCATCAGGCACGCAGCCTGGAATGCCCCGGTCTGGTCCGGATGCCGCGTCTCGCCCATCCTCCCGCCGTCGCCCTTCCGGCTTGCGTTGCCGTTCCACTTAACGCAACCCTGTCAGGAAGAGAGCATATGAGCGAGGTCAGGTACACCGAATCCCACGAATGGCTGCGTCTGGAAACCGACGGTAGCGCGACGGTCGGCATCACCGATCATGCGCAGTCGCAGCTGGGCGATCTGGTCTATGTCGCGCTGCCCGGAGAAGGCGATGCGTTCGAGCAGCACGCCGAAGCGGCCACCGTCGAATCGGTCAAAGCGGCCGGCGAGGTCAAGATGCCGGTGTCCGGCACCGTGCTGGCGGCGAACGACGCCCTCGGCGACACGCCGAGCCTCGTCAACGAAGCGGCGGAAGGCGACGGCTGGTTCTTCCGGATGCGCATCGACCGCCCGGAACAACTGGCCGGCCTGATGGACGCCGCCGCCTATCGCGCGTATATCGGCGAATGACGGAGACGGCCATGAGTGCTTTCGATTCTCTCGCGCAACGCGAGTTGTTCGTGCGCCGCCACATCGGCCCCGATGCCGGCGAGCAGGCGGCAATGCTCACCGAGCTCGGCGTGGACGGCATCGACGAACTGATGACGCAGGTGGTGCCGGCCACGATCCGCAGCGGTGCACCGCTCGCGCTGGCGGCGAGTTGCACCGAGGCCGAGGCCCTGGACAAGCTGGCCGATTTGGCCAGCCGCAACCAGGTGTTCCGGTCCTTCATCGGGATGGGTTACCACGACACGCATACGCCTCCGGTCATCCAGCGCAACGTGCTGGAGAACCCGGCCTGGTACACGGCCTACACGCCGTATCAGCCGGAGATCTCGCAGGGCCGCCTGGAAGCGCTGCTCAACTTCCAGACGATGATCGCCGAGCTGACCGGCCTCGAAATCGCCAATGCGTCGATGCTCGACGAAGGCACGGCCGCCGCCGAGGCGATGACGTTCTGCCAACGCCTGGCGAAGTCGGACAGCCGCGTGTTCTTCGTCGCACGCGATTGCCATCCGCAGACTGTCGAGATCGTCCGCACGCGCGCGGAGCCGATCGGCATCGAGGTCGTCGTCGGCGACCCGCGCCGCGACCTGGCCGGCGTCGGCTGTTTCGCCGCGCTCCTGCAATATCCGGGCACCTTCGGCGACATCCACGACTACCGCGGCGTCGTCGAGACGCTGCACGCGAACGGCGCGCTGGCGGTAGTCGCCGCCGATTTGCTCGCGCTGACGCTGCTCGCGCCGCCGGGCGAATTCGGCGCCGACGTCGCGATCGGCACCACCCAGCGCTTCGGCGTACCGCTCGGCTTCGGCGGCCCGCATGCCGGCTACTTCGCCACGCGCGATGCGTTCAAGCGCACGATGCCCGGGCGGCTCGTCGGCGTGTCGGTCGATGCGCACGGCCGCCCGGCATTGCGCCTCGCGATGCAGACGCGCGAGCAGCACATCCGGCGCGAGAAGGCCACCAGCAACATCTGCACCGCGCAGGTACTGCTCGCCAACATCGCCGGCTTCTATGCGACCTACCATGGCCCGCACGGACTGACCACGATCGCGCGCCGCGTCCATCGCCTCACCGTCACGTTGGCCGCGGGCCTGCGCCAGCTCGGCCATGCGGTGCCGACCGAGTACTGCTTCGATACCGTCACGGTCGACAGCGGCAGCCATACCGGCGCCGTGCATGCGGCGGCGCACGCATGCCGCATGAACCTGCGTGCGATCAGCGAGCGGCAGATCGGCATCGCCCTCGACGAAACGACCACGCCCGACGATGTCGTAACGCTCTGGTCGATCTTCGCCGATGGCCGGGCCGTGCCCGATTTCGCGGCCGTCGAAGCGGCCGCCGCCGACGCGTTGCCCGCCGCGCTGCTGCGCCGCAGTGCGTTTCTCACGCATCCTGCATTCAACAGCCATCATTCGGAAACGCAGATGCTGCGCTACCTGCGCCAGCTCGCCGACCGCGATCTCGCGCTCGACCGCACGATGATTCCGCTCGGCAGCTGCACGATGAAGCTGAACGCGACCGTCGAGATGATGCCGATCACCTGGCCGGCGTTCGCGAAGCTGCATCCGTTCGCGCCGGCGGAACAGGCCGAAGGCTATCGCGCGCTCGCCCAGGAACTCGAAGCGATGCTGTGTGCGATCACCGGCTACGACGCGGTGTCGCTGCAGCCGAACGCGGGCTCGCAAGGCGAATACGCGGGGCTGCTGGCGATCCGCGCCTATCACGCGAGTCGCGGCGAGGCGCAGCGCGACGTGTGCCTGATTCCGTCGTCCGCGCACGGCACCAACCCGGCATCGGCGCAGATGGTCGGCATGCAGGTCGTCGTCGTCAAATGCGACGACGACGGCAACGTCGACATCGACGACCTCGCGGCCAGGGCCGTGCAGTACAGCCGCAGGCTGGCCGCGATCATGATCACGTACCCGTCGACGCACGGCGTGTTCGAGGCACGCGTGCGCGACGCATGCGACATCGTCCATGCGCACGGCGGCCAGGTGTACATCGATGGCGCAAACATGAATGCGCTGGTCGGCCTCGCGCAACCCGGCGCATTCGGCGGCGACGTGTCGCACCTGAACCTGCACAAGACCTTCTGCATCCCGCACGGCGGCGGCGGCCCCGGCGTCGGCCCGATCGGCGTAAAGTCCCACCTCGCGCCGTTCCTGCCCGGCCACCGGGAAGGCCGCGTGCCCGGCATCGGCGCGGTGTCCGCCGCGCCGCTCGGCAGCGCGAGCATCCTGCCGATCACGTGGACCTACATCACGCTGATGGGCGCCGAAGGCCTCCGGCGCGCGACCGAGACGGCGATCCTCAACGCCAACTACGTCGCGAGCCGCCTCGCGCCGCACTATCCGATTCTTTACGCGGGCCCGAACGGCCGTGTCGCGCACGAGTGCATCATCGACCTGCGGCCGCTGAAGGACAGCAGCGGCATCAGCGTCGACGACGTCGCGAAGCGACTGATCGATTTCGGGTTCCACGCACCGACGATGAGCTTCCCGGTCGCCGGCACGCTGATGATCGAACCGACCGAATCGGAATCGAAGGCGGAACTCGACCGCTTCATCGACGCGATGATCGCGATCCGCGCCGAAATCTCGGCCGTCGAAGCCGGCACGCTGGACGCCGACGACAATCCGCTGAAGCATGCGCCGCACACGGCGGCCGAACTCGTCGGCGAATGGCGTCACGCCTATTCGCGCGAGCAGGCCGTCTATCCGCATGGCGTCGCGGCGATGGCTGCGGCCAAGTACTGGCCACCGGTTTCGCGCGTCGACAACGTATACGGCGACCGCAACCTGGTGTGCTCGTGCCCGCCGATCGAAGCGTATCAATCCTAGGACGGGCCGCTCCGGCCACGACCTCACTCAACCCGCCAAGGAGCCGAGACGACGCGCCGGCCGCGATGCCCGACCGGGCATCGCGCGCCGCCACGCGGCTCCGACATCAGGAGAAAGACAAATGTTCAGCAAAAACATGAAGATCGAAGGTTACGACGATGAATTGTGGACGGCGATGGAGCGCGAGCGCATTCGCCAGGAGGACCACATCGAACTCATTGCGTCGGAAAACTACACGAGCCCGCGCGTGATGCAGGCGCAGGGCTCGGTGCTGACCAACAAGTACGCGGAAGGCTATCCGGGCAAGCGATACTACGGCGGCTGCGAGTTCGTCGACGTCGCCGAGCAACTGGCGATCGATCGCGCGAAGGCGCTGTTCGGCGCGGACTATGCGAACGTGCAGCCGCACTCCGGCAGCCAGGCGAACGCAGCCGTCTACATGGCGCTGCTCGAGCCGCACGACACGATACTCGGCATGAGCCTCGCGCACGGCGGCCACCTGACGCACGGCGCACACGTGAATTTCTCGGGCAAGATCTACCGCGCCGTGCAATACGGTCTGAACGTCGAAACCGGCGAGATCGACTACGATCAGGTCGAAGCACTGGCAAAAGCGCACAAGCCGAAACTGATCACGGCCGGCTTCTCCGCATATTCGCGCGTGGTGGACTGGGCCCGCTTCCGCCAGATCGCCGACGCGGTAGGCGCGTACCTGTTCGTCGACATGGCCCACGTGGCCGGCCTCGTCGCAGCCGGACTGTATCCGAATCCGCTACCCCACGCCGACGTGGTGACGACGACGACGCACAAGACGCTGCGCGGCCCGCGCGGCGGCCTGATTCTCGCGCGCGCGAACCCGGAGCTCGAGAAGAAGCTCAACTCGATCGTGTTCCCCGGTATTCAGGGCGGCCCGCTGATGCACGTGATTGCCGCGAAGGCCGTCGCGTTCAAGGAAGCGCTGTCGCCCGAATTCACCGTGTATCAGCGGCAGGTCGTCGCCAATGCGCGAGAGATGGCCGCGGTGTTCGTCGCGCGCGGCTACGACATCATCTCCGGGGGCACGGACAACCACCTGTTCCTCGTGAGCCTGATCCGCCAGGGGCTGACCGGCAAGGCCGCCGATGCAGCGCTGGGCAGTGCGCACATCACCGTGAACAAGAACGCGGTGCCGAACGATCCGCAAAGCCCGTTCGTGACCAGCGGAATCCGCATCGGCACGCCGGCGATCACCAGCCGCGGCTTCAAGGAAGCCGAAGCGCGCGCGGTGGCCGGCTGGATCTGCGACATTCTCGACGACATCGAAAACCCGGCCGTCATCGAACGCGTGAGACGGCACGTTGCGGAACTCTGCGGCGCACTGCCGGTATACGGCAAGTAACGCACCACGGTCATCACGCAATCGCTCGCGGGGGCGGAATCAACGCCCCGCGAGCGGTCCACATCGTTCATCGCTGACGCAACGACGGCGTGAAACATTTGACATCCTAACTACATGGAATCACGATGACCCACCCGCTTTCCCGCACCGCACTCCATGACCTGCATCTCGAACTCGGCGCGAAGATGGTTCCGTTCGCCGGATACGAGATGCCCGTGCAGTATCCGCTCGGCATCCTGAAAGAGCATCTCCACACGCGCGACCATGCAGGCCTGTTCGACGTTTCGCACATGGGCCAGGTCATGCTGACGGGCGCGGACGCCGCCGCCGCGCTGGAAACGCTGGTGCCGATCGACGTGATCGACCTGCCGGTCGGCATGCAACGCTATGCGCTGTTCACGAACGAACAAGGCGGCATTCTCGACGACCTGATGATCACCCGCCTCGACGACGACGTGTTCTACGTGGTCGTCAACGCCGCGTGCAAGGCCCGCGACATCGCGCATCTGAAGGACCGGATCGGCCACCGCTGCGCGGTTGTCGAACTGGCCGACCGTGCGCTGCTGGCACTGCAAGGCCCGGTTGCCGCGGCGGTGCTGGGCCGCCTCGCGCCGCCGCTGGCCGGTTTGACCTTCATGCAGAGCATGCGCATCGAGTTAGCCGGCGCGGCATGCTACGTGAGTCGCTCCGGCTACACGGGTGAGGATGGCTACGAGATCTCGGTACCGGCCGATCGCGCGGACGCGCTGGCGCGTTTGCTGCTCGCCGATCCGGCAGTCGAGCCGATCGGCCTCGGCGCGCGCGACTCGCTGCGCCTCGAAGCCGGCTTGTGCCTGTATGGACACGACATCGACACCGGCACGACACCGATCGAAGGCGGGTTGCTGTGGGCCATCTCGAAGGTGCGCCGTCCGGGCGGCGCGCGTGCCGGCGGCTATCCGGGCGCCGATATCGTCGCAAGACAACTCGGCGAAGGCGTGCAAAGAAAGCGCGTCGGCTTCGTCGTGAAAGACAAGGTGCCCGTGCGCGAAGGCGCCGACATCACCGGGCCCGACGGCCGGTCGATCGGCACGGTGACGAGCGGCGGATTCGGTCCGACGCACGGCGGCCCGGTGGCAATCGGCTATGTCGCCGCCGAATGCGCGACGCCCGGCACGGCGCTGCATGCAATCGTCCGTGGCAGGCCGGTCGCGATCGAAGTCGCGAAAACCCCGTTCGTCCCCCAACGATACTATCGAGGCTGAGCCATGGCGCATCCGGAAACCCGCCCCGCGCCGATGGCCGCGGGAACCAAGTTGTCCGCCGCCGAAAAAATGGCGCGCATCCCCGTGAAGATCGTCGCCACCGAACCGGCCGGCATGCTGCGCAAGCCGGAGTGGATACGCGCGGCGTTCCCCGGCTCGCGCGAGGTGATCGCACTCAAGCAGGTGCTGCGCGAGCAGAAGCTGCATACGGTCTGCGAGGAAGCGAGTTGTCCGAACCTCGGCGAATGCTTCAGCCACGGAACGGCCACCTTCATGATCATGGGCGACATTTGCACGCGGCGCTGCCCGTTCTGCGATGTCGGGCATGGCCGACCGCTTCCGCTCGATCCGGACGAACCGGCGCGGCTCGCCGAAACGATCGCGGCGATGCGGCTCAAGTACGTCGTGATCACGTCGGTCGACCGCGACGACCTGCGCGACGGCGGCGCCGCACACTTCGCCGCATGCATCCGCGACGCGCGACGGGTCAGTCCGGCGCTCAGGATCGAAGCGCTGACGCCGGATTTTCGCGGGCGGCTCGACATCGCGCTGAACTCGCTCACGACGTCGCCGCCGGACGTGTTCAACCACAATCTGGAAACCGTGCCGCGCCTGTACCGCGAAGCGCGGCCGGGCGCCGACTATCAGCACTCGCTCCACGTGCTGCGGGCGTTCAAATCCGCGTTGCCGAACGTGTCGACCAAGTCCGGGCTGATGCTGGGCCTCGGTGAGCAGCTCGACGAAGTCGAACAGGTGATGCGCGACTTGCGCGCGCACGGCGTGGACATGCTGACGCTCGGCCAGTACCTGCAGCCGACCCGCCATCATCTGCCGGTGAAACGCTTCGTCACCCCGGCGGAATTTGCGCAGTTGCGCCAACGCGCGCTCGCGCTCGGGTTCAGTCAGGTCGCGTCGGGGCCGATGGTGCGTTCGTCCTATCACGCCGACCTGCAGGCGCGGGGCGAAACCGTCGAATGACGACGGTGGATCGGCACGCGGCCAGGGTACGCGTGCCGACGGCGACACAGGCGATCCGGCGTCCTGGCCGAATCGCCTGCGTACGCTTCGCAGGCGTTGGTTACGCGATGCGCTCGATCGCGATCGCCGTCGCCTCGCCGCCGCCGATACACAGCGATGCGACGCCGCGCTTCAGGCCGTACGTTTCGAGCGCGGCCAGCAAAGTCACCATCACGCGCGCACCCGATGCGCCGATCGGATGCCCGAGCGCGCACGCGCCGCCATGCACGTTGACCTTCTCGTGCGGCAGGTCGAGATCGCGCATCGCAGCCATCGGCACGACTGCGAACGCTTCGTTGATCTCGAACAGGTCGACGTCGCGCAGGTTCCAGCCGGTTTTCTCCGACAGCTTGCGCAGCGCGCCGATCGGCGCGGTCGCGAACAGGCCGGGCTTGTCCGCAAACGTCGAATGCCCGACGATCATGGCCTTCGGCGTGAGGCCGAGGCGCTCGGCTTCCGAGCGGCGCATCATCACGAGCGCGGCCGCACCGTCCGAGATCGACGACGCATTCGCGGCCGTCACCGTGCCACCTTCGCGGAACGCCGGCTTCAGCGTCGGGATCTTGTCGAGCTTCGCGTTGCCCGGCTGCTCGTCGATCGACACGACGCTTTCGGTCTTGCCGGCCTTCACGGTCACCGGCGCGATCTCCGACACGAAATGCCCTTCGGCAATCGCGCGCTGCGCACGCGTCAGCGACGCGATCGCGAACGCATCCTGCGCCTCGCGCGTGAACTGGTACGCCTGTGCGCAATCCTCGGCGAACGTGCCCATCAGGCGGCCTTTCTCGTACGCGTCTTCGAGCCCGTCGAGGAACATGTGGTCGAGCACCTGCCCGTGCCCCATGCGCATCCCCGCGCGCGCCTTCGGCAGCAGGTACGGCGCATTCGTCATGCTCTCCATCCCGCCCGCGACGGCCACCGCCGCCGAACCGGCGAGCAGCAGGTCATGCGCGAACATCGCGGCCTTCATCCCCGAACCGCACATCTTGTTGACCGTGGTCGCGCCCGCGCCGAGCGGCAGCCCGGCCTTCAGCGCGGCCTGTCGCGCCGGCGCCTGGCCCTGGCCGGCCGGCAACACGCAGCCGAACACGATTTCGTCGATGCGCTCGGCCGGCACGTTCGCGCGCTCGAGCGCCGCGCGAATCGCCACCGCGCCGAGGTCGCTCGCGCTGGCCGCCGCCAGGTCGCCCTGAAAACCACCCATCGGCGTACGCGCCGTGCCAACGATTACGATCGGATCCTGAGTCGTCATGATTCGCTTCCTCCAGTGTCAGCGCGGTGCCATGCGCAACGCGCCATCGAGACGGATGACTTCGCCGTTCAGCATCGTGTTCTCGGCGATGTGGCGCACCAGCGCCGCAAATTCTTCCGGGCGGCCGAGCCGCGGCGGGAACGGCACGCTCTTGCCGAGCGCATCCTGCACGTCCTGCGGCATGCCGGCCATCATCGGCGTCGCGAAGATGCCCGGCGCGACCGTCACGACGCGAATGCCGAAGCGCGCGAGTTCGCGCGCGATCGGCAGCGTCATGCCCACCACGCCGCTTTTCGATGCAGCATACGCCGCCTGCCCGATCTGCCCGTCGAACGCGGCGACCGATGCGGTGTTGACGATCACGCCGCGCTCACCTTCCGCATCGGCGTCCTGCTTCGACATCGCTTCGGCGGCCAGCCGGATCATGTTGAACGTGCCGACCAGATTGATCGACACAGCACGCGCGAAGCGCTCGAGCGAGTGCGGACCCTCGCGGCCGACGACCTTCTCGCCCGGCGCAACGCCCGCGCAGTTGACCAGCGCGTCGATGCGACCGAACGCATCGCGCGCGACGGCGACGGCCGCCAGCCCATCGGCTTCGCTCGTCACGTCGGTCTTCACGAAGCGTGCGGCCGCACCGAGTTCGTGCGCGAGGCTCGTGCCCGCATCGTCATTGACGTCCAGCAGCACGGCCTTGCCGCCCTGCTCGACGACCATGCGCGCCACCGCGGCGCCGAGGCCCGAACCGGCGCCCGTAATCAGAAAAACGCGATCCTTGATATTCATTCGCAGTCCGTATTCAGGGTTGAGCGGCCTTCTCGGCTTCCATCTTGCGCAGCACGAAGCGCTGGATCTTGCCGCTCGGGGTTTTCGGCAGCGCGTCGACGAAGTCGATCGCGCGCGGATATGCGTGAGCGGACAGCCGCCGCTTCACATGCAGGCTCAATTCCTCGGCCAGTTCCGGCGTGCCGTCGACGCCCTTCGACAGCACGACGAACGCCTTCACGATCTCCGTGCGCTCCGGATCGGGCACGCCGATCACCGCGGCTTCGCTGACGGCGGGATGCTCAATCAGCGCGCTTTCCACGTCGAACGGGCCGATCCGGTAGCCGGACGAGGTGATCACGTCGTCCGCGCGGCCGATGAAGCTCACGGTGCCGTCCGGCTCCAGCTCGACGTTGTCGCCGGTCCGGTAGTAGCCGCCCGCGATCGCCGGCGTGTCCTGTTGCCAGTAGCCGCGGAACCACAGCAGCGGCGAGCGCGCGATGTCGACCGCGAGGTTGCCCGGTTCACCGGGGCCAAGCTCGCGGCCCGCTTCGTCGAGCACCGCGACCCGGTAGCCCGGCATCGCGAAGCCGGCAGAACCGACATGCACCACGTGTGCGAGACCGTGATGGTTGTTCACGACCATCCCGAGCTCGGTCTGGCCGTAGTGATCGTAAATCGGCGCGCCGAGCGCCGCGTCGAACCAGCGCACGACCTCCGGATTCAGCGGTTCGCCCGCGCTGCTCACCACGCGCAGCTTGCCCTTCACGCGCGCCGCCGCTTCCGGCCCGGCCGCCATCAGCATCCGGTACGCGGTCGGCGAGCCGGCCAGGCTCGTGATGCCGAGCCGTTCGATCACGTCGTACGTGCTCTCGACCGTGAAGCTGCCTTCGTAGAGCGTCGTCGCATGACCGAGCACCAGCGGGCCCGTGATCGCGTAATACAGGCCGTACGCCCAGCCCGGATCGGCGATGTTCCAGAACCGGTCGCCTGCGCGCAGGTCGACCGCGTCGCGCGTGTACGCACCGAACGCGAGCAGCGCGTACAGCGGTACCGGGACGCCCTTCGGCAGGCCTGTCGTGCCCGATGTCGACATCATCATGAACAGGTCGGTGCCCTTGCGCAGCACGGGTTCGAACGTATCGGACTGCGCATCGAGCGCCGCGCGGAAATCGATGTCGTTCGCCGGCAGCGTCTCGCCTGCATCGCGCACCGTCGCGACCGGCGGGCAATCGGCGATCTCGTCGAGCTTCGCGCGATTCGCGACATTGGTCACGACGAGCCGCGCATCGCTCATGCGCAACCGGTGCTCGATCGCCTTCGGGCCGAACGCGGTGAACAGCGGCTGATAGACGGCGCCCGCGCGCCACGTGCCGAGGATCGTCGCGACCAGCTCCGGCGTGCGCGGCAGCAGGCCGGCCACGACGTCGCCCGGCTTCACGCCCTGCGCGACGAGCAGGTTCGCGACCCGGGCCGACAACGCCTGCATCTGCGCGAACGTGAAGCGGTGGTGCCGCCCGCCGAGGTCGATCCAGTCGAGTGCGACCGCGTCCGCCGTCGCGTGCCGGTCGCAGCATTCGACGCACGCGTTCAGGCCGCGTTCCAGGTCGCCGTGCAACTGCGCGGCGGCGGTCTCGATACTGAACCGGGCCACGGCGTCGGCGTAGGCCGGCACCGCCCGGGCGGTAGCTCCATCAGGCATGCGTGTCTCCTGTGCGTTATGGCCGCCGGCGAGCCAGGGGCGCGACGGGGGATATATCGATAGTAGACAGCCCGTACATTGCAATCAATGACAAACAGAATCTAGAATCGTGATCGTTTTTGCCATGTCGGGAGGATGCGGAAAATGGGGCCGCAGATGATTTCGCCGGATTTCGTCGACGACGCGCTCGCGAGCCTGCGCCGGCAACGCCTGCCGACGGAACCCGTGCTGCGCGCCGCCGGCCTGCCGGCCGCCGTGCGCGAGCCCGTCACGCCGCAACAGTACGGCCGGCTGTGGCTGGCAATCGCCGCCACGCTCGACGACGAATTCTTCGGTCTCGCCGCGCGCCCGATGCGGCAAGGCAGCTTCACGCTGCTGTGCCACGCGGTGCTGCACGCCGGCACGCTCGAGCAGGCACTGCGGCGTGCGCTACAGTTCCTGCGCGTGGTGCTCGACGAGCCGCGCGGCGAACTCGTCGTGGCCGACGGGCAGGCGCAGATCGTGCTGACGCAGTCGGGCGCGCCGTATCCGGCGTTCGCATACCGGACGTTCTGGCTGATCCTGCTCGGCGTCGCCTGCTGGCTGATCGGCCGACGCATTCCGCTGCAGCGCATCGATTTCGCGTGCCCGAGCCCCGGCCAGCGCAGCGACTATCACCAGTTCTTCGGCGTACCCGTGCATTTCGACCGGCCCGACAGCCGGCTCGCGTTCAACGCCGCGTATCTCGCGCTGCCGACGATCCGCTCGGCGCAGGCGCTGAAAACCTTCCTGCGCGGCGCGCCCGGCAACCTGCTGGTCCGCTACCGGCACGATACCGGCTGGGTCGCGAAAACGCGCGCGCACCTGAAAGCGCTACCGGCGGCCGAGTGGCCCGACTTCGATGCGCTGGCCGTTCGCCTCGGCACGACGCCGGCGACGCTGCGGCGGCGTCTGCGCAGCGAAGGGCAGAGCTTCGCGGCGATCAAGGACGAACTGCGCGGCGCGCTGGCCCAGTCGCTGTTGCGCGGGCACGCGCTCAGCGTCGCGGAGATCGCGACCGAACTCGGCTTCACCGAACCGAGCGCGTTCCATCGTGCGTTCCGCAAGTGGACGGGCACGAGCCCCGGCGCATTCCGGCGTGACGTGCATGCGGCGAAGGCGGAGCCTTGAAGCGAAGGCGGAGCCTTGAAGCGCAGGCGGATGACGCGCGACGCGTGCGAAAGTCGCGGGGAGCCCGTCCCGCGACGCCAATACGACGCGAACCTCCGCGAGATTCGCACCGGAAGGCTCGGCCATGACTTCGGGCTCGAAGCGCACCTGAAGCGCCTGCGGACATTCAACCCGTAACATCGCGCAGGCGCCGACGCCCCGACACACTCAGTCGACGCTCGCCGCGACACCCTGCAGCGGCCGCGAGAACAGCTTGCAACCCGCGTAGTAGACGAGCGACGTCAGCGACAGGCCGACGATCCATGACACGTCCGCCCCGCCGAGCCGGCTCGCCAGTTCGCCCGTATAGAGATCGGTCGCCATGAACGGCGCCTGCGCGACGATCCCGATGACGTACGACCCGACCGCGATCGTGTTGAAGCGCCCGTAGATGCCGCCGTCCTGACGGAAGAACGACGCGACGTCGTACTCGCCGTGACAGACGAGGTAGTAGTCGACGAGGTTGATCGCGGTCCACGGTACGAGCACGTACAGCAGCAGCAGGATGAAGTTCGTGTAGCCGGCGAGGAAATTGTCCTGCCCGAACAGCGCGATCGCGAGCGCGATGGCGCACAGGACGATCGCCGTGATCGCCCGCGCGCGCGCCTTGCCCGACCACGACGGAAAGAGCGTCTGCAGCACGGTGATGGCCGACAGCGCACCGCAATACAGCTCCATCGCGTTGCTCGCCGCGATGCCGAACGACAGCACGACGATCACGAGCACGCTGATCCCCTGCGTGAGGCCGGTCAGACCGCTCACGACGTTGCCGTCGGGCGTTGCCAGGCCGACCAGGCAGCCGAGCAGCATCGGAAAGAACGAGCCGAGCACGCAGCCCCAGTAGCTCGACCAGAATGCCGTACGCGGCCCCGTATCGGGCGGCAGGTAGCGCGAATAGTCCGACACGTACGGCGCGTACGCGATCTGCCACAGCGCGGCGACCGACATCGCGCCGAGGAAACCGGACAGGTTCAGCGAATGCTTCGAGAACGTATCGCCCGGCAACCCGTGCACGAAGATGATCCACACGAACGCGAGCACCAGCACGCTACCCGAGCACCAGCTCAGCAGCCGCGCATACGCGTGGATCAGCTTGTAGCCGTAGATCGATCCGAGCAGACTGATCAGGCCGATCACGACGACGCCGGCATCGAGCGGAATCGCGGCACTCAGGCTGTGCAGCGCCTGCCCGCCGAACACGCAGTTCGACGCGAAGAAGCCGACATACATCACGACGACCAGTGCGACCACGAGCAGCGCGCCGAACGACCCGAACTGCCCGCGTGTCTGGATCATCTGCGGCACGCCGAGCTGCGGCCCCTGCGCGGAATGCAGCGCCATGAAGACCGCGCCGATCAGGCTGCCGGTGAGCGTCGCGAGCGCGGCCCACCAGAACGGCTGCTTGAACACCGTCGTCGCAAGCGAGCCCGTGACGATCGTCAGCATCATGATGTTCGATCCGAACCAGATCGTGAACAGATCCTTCGCACTGCCATGCCGCTCGGTCAGCGGAATCGGCTGGATGGTGCTTTCCTCGAGATGAGCAATGGACTCGCCCTGACTCATTTCGTCTCCTTGTTGATGTCGTGATGTGTGTCGGTATGCGGACAGCAGGGTCACGCGGCCGCTCGGCCCCGATTGAAGCCTACGATCGTCATCCGGAATGCAATGTCATTTGCAATCCTAATTGATGCGCGGCCGCAAGCACGTCGTTTGATCGCCCGCTACCTTCGACGCCCGATTCTCGGCGCCACGGTTACCCGCTTCGGAGCGAAACGCGCTTCCGCCAGCCAGTCGCCGGACGAAAGCGCGTCGCCTGACCGGTCAGCAGTCGATCCCGAGCACTTCGCGCGCGGTCGCATCCACCGCCTTGCGCATCGTGCCGACCAGTTCGTCGATTTGCGCATGATCGATCACCAGCGGGGGCGCCACGATCAGGCGGCCGTTGGTCGAACGCACGATCGCACCGAGCTCGAAACCGACCGTCCGGCTGTGCCAGGTCAGGTCGGCCTCGTTCGCGAAGCGCTCGCGCGTCGCCTTGTTCTTCGCGAACTGGATCGCGCCGACCGCGCCTACGCCCTGGATCTCGCCGACGAGCGGATGGCCGTCGAACGCATCGCGCAGCGCCTTCTGCAGGTACGGTCCCGTATCCGTCTTCGTCCGCTCGACGAGGCCCTCGCGCTCGAGCACGTCGAGGTTCGCCAGTGCAACGGCGGCCGCGACCGGGTGCCCCGAATACGTCAGCCCGTGCGCATAGACGCCGCCCTTGTCGACCAGCGCTTCGCCGACGCGCCGGCTCATGATCAGGCCGCCCATCGGCACATAGCCCGAGGTCAGCCCCTTTGCCATGCAGATCAGGTCGGGCTCGAAGCCGAAGTGGCGATGCGCGAACCACTCGCCGGTACGGCCGAAGCCGCCGATCACTTCGTCCGCGCAGAGCAGCACGTCGTACTGGCGGCAGATGCGTTCGATTTCCTGCCAGTAGCCGTCCGGCGGGAAAATCATCCCGCCCGCGCCCTGGAACGGTTCCGCGACGAATGCGGCGACGCGGTCCGCGCCGATCTCGAGGATCTTGCGCTCGAGCGACAGCGCCGCTTGCTTGCCGAACGCCTCGGGGCTCAGGTCGCCGCCGTTCGCGTACCAGTATGGTTCGTCGACGTGCGTGATGTTCGGAATCGGCAGGTCGCCCATTTCATGCATGAACGCCATCCCGCCCAGCGACGCACTGCCGACCGTCGAGCCGTGATAGCCGTTCACGCGGCCGATCAGCACCTTCTTCTCCGGCTTGCCCATCACGTCCCAGAAGCGCCGCACCGTGCGGATCAGCACCTCATTCGATTCGGAACCCGAATTGGTATACACCACGTGGCTGAAGCGATTGCCAAGCAGCGCGAACAGCCGCTCCGACAGTTCGATCACCGACGGGTGCGTCGTGTGAAAGAACATGTTGTAGTAGGACAGTTCCTTCATCTGCCGCGCGGCGGCGTCGACCAGCTCCGGCCGGCCGTAGCCGACGTTGGTGCACCACAGCCCGGACATGCCGTCCAGATAGCGGTTGCCGTCGTTATCCCATAGATATACACCTTCGCCGCGCACCATCACGCGCGCGCCTTCCTCGTTCAGTGCCTTCTGGTCGACGAATGCATGCAGGTGGTGCGCGGCGTCGCTGCGTTGATAGTCCTGCGTCGTGCGATGCGGAAAGTTGGGCGCATTCATGGGCAAGTCTCCGGTTCGTTGTATGGATAAAAAATGGGGTTGTGCAGCCCGGCGCGGCCGCTGGCGGCCCGCCGGGTCGAATCAGTAGCTGATCCAGGTCGTCTTCAGGCCCGTGTACTTGTCGATCGCGTGCAAGGACAGATCGCGGCCGAAGCCCGACTGGCGGAACCCGCCGAACGGCGTCTGCGCACTCAGTGCATCGACCGTGTTGACGGACACCGTCCCGGCCTTCAGCCGGCCCGCTACGCGATGCGCACGCGACAGGCTGCCGGTCCACACCGACGCGGCAAGACCGTAGATCGAGTCGTTCGCGAGCCGCACGGCCTCGTCCTCGGTGTCGAACGCTATCACCGACAGCACCGGTCCGAAGATCTCCTCGCGCGCGATCGCATCGTCAGGCTTCACGTCGATGAAGATCGTCGGTTCGATGAAGTAGCCCTTGCCGTCGACACGCGGCGCACCGCCGCCGATCGCGAGCGTTGCGCTGTCGCGGCCGCGCGCGATCCACTCGCGCACGCGCCGATGCTGCTGCTCGTCGACGATCGCACCCATCCCGCTCGACGGATCGAGCGGATCGCCAGGCATGAACGCGGCCGCATGCGAGATCAGCCGGTCGACGAACGCGTCGTGGATCGAGCGCTGGACCAGCAGCCGCGAGTTCGCGGAACACACTTCGCCCTGGTTGAAGAAGATGCCGAAGCACGCCTTGCGAGCGGCGAGGTCGAGATCGTCCGTATCGTCGAACACGAGGTTCGGGCTCTTGCCGCCGCATTCGAGCCATACCTGCTTCATGTTCGACTGCGCGGCATACTCGAGGAATTTCTTGCCGATAGCCGTCGATCCCGTGAACGCGAGTACGTCGACATCGGGATGCAACCCGAGCGCGCGCCCCGCGGTCTCGCCATAACCGGGCACGACGTTCAGCACGCCGGGAGGCAGGCCGGCCTCGAGCGCCAGCTCCGCGAGACGCAGCGCGGACAGCGGCGACTGTTCCGCCGGCTTCAGCACCACGCTGTTGCCGGCCGCGAGTGCCGGCGCCACCTTCCACGCGACCATGTCGAGCGGGAAATTCCACGGCACGACCGCGCCGACCACACCCAGCGGTTCACGCGTGACGACCGCGAGGTTGCCGGGGTCGGTCGACGCGACTTCGCCATGCAGCTTGTCGACGGCTTCGCCGTACCAGCTGAACAGGCCGCCGGCGGCCGGCACGTCGATGCTGAACGCGTCCGCGACTCGCTTGCCCATGTTGAGCGAGTCGAGCAGCGCGAGTTCTTCGCCATGCGCCGCGATGAGTTCGCCGAGCCGGCACAGCACGCGCTTGCGCTCGGCCGGTGCGCAGCGCGACCAGACGCCGGATTCGAACGCGTGGCGCGCCGCGCGCACGGCATCGTCGACATCCGGTGCGTCGCACGACGCGACCTCCGCGATGACGGCCTCGGTCGCCGGATTCATCGCGGCGAACGTCCGGCCGCTGCGCGCCGGCACGCTGCGGCCGTCGATATGCGCAAGCGTTCTCGGGATGACCTGCGCCGCGAGACGTCTCCAGTCCGCGTGCTGATGGTTTTCTGCTGAAGTTGGGTTCATTCAAGACTCCGTTGTGACGACCCGGCGCTTGTGTGTTGCGCTCCGCCTGGATTCGACCCGACGACCGACGTTGGCAGCCACGACCTTGGCCATGACCGCCGGGCATCGCAGCAGTCGTCCGGTTGGCAAACTGTCGGTCATCAAAAAGAGATTTGAAAGAACAGTTTTTCTTCTCATTGAAGAGGTTATTTCTATTCATTCGACCGTCGTACAGTGGGTTTTCCTGCCGCTTCACGATCCCGGTGCCGTTTGTTTTGGGGTTGGATTTCTTCGGCGTTCCGGAGCACAAGCGCCAGCACGACATTGCGCCGCGATTCGTCCGACCACATACTGGTCGGCCAGTCCGAGCGAGGTGCGTCGATGGTGAGTGTCGATCAGGGTGCCGCATCGATCTTTGGCGTGATCGGCACGGCCGTGTCCTTGCTGGCGGCGATTCCGTACGCGCTCGCGATCTACCGACGCACCGTGCGCCCGCATCTGTTCACGTGGCTCGTCTGGTCGGTCGTCACGGCGATCGCGGCGGCCGGCCAGTTCGTTTCAGGTGCGGGGCCGTCCGCGTGGTGCACGGCGGCGATTGCCGTCACGTGCTTTCTGACGCTGGTGGCAAGTATCTTTCGCGGCGAACGCGGCTGGACCGGCCTCGACTGGGTTTTTCTGGGCGCGGCGCTGTCGGCCATTCCGCTGTGGATGCTCACCGACGACCCGACGATCTCGATCTGCCTGGTCACGCTGATCGAGCTGGCCGGCCTCGGCCCGACCGTGCGCAAGACGATCCGCGATCCGTGGAGCGAGAGCCTCGCCTATTTCGCACTGTGCGTGCTCAAGTACGCGCTGGCGTTACTGGCACTGAGCACGTGGAGTGTCGCGGTCGCGTTTTATCCGGTCGTCAACGTCATCGCGTCGATCGGCATCTGCGCGGTGATGCTGGTGCGACGTCAGGCGCTGTCGAATGCGCGGTAGCCTTCGTCCGCCGTCGCCACTGCGTGCGCAGTCTCAACCCTTCAAGGATGAAGCGAGGATCCGACATGGATGCAATCCGTACCGTTATCGAACCTTTTGAAACTGCGTTATGCGCGGCGATGCAGGTCAACGATGTCGACGCGCTCGATGCGCTGCTGGACGACCAGTTGGTATTTACCGTCCCGACCGGCCAGGTCATCTCGAAGGAGGACGATCTGGCCGCGCATCGCGCAAAGCTTCTGCGCCTGGAGAAGCTCGACGTCCACGAAATGCGCGCATGCGCGATCGACGAGCTGATTCTGACGACGACGCAAGCGACCCTCGCCGGCCATTTCGACGGCGTGGCGTTCGGCGGCACGTTTGCCTATACGCGCCTCTGGCGCCGCTCGGGCACTGGCTGGAGAATCGTCGCCGGGCATGCTTCGCAGGTCATGTAGGCAACGCCCGATTCCGGCTGTCCGGGCATTCACGCATACGTGAAGGATGCTGCGCCCGCCCGTGCCGCCGATGGACGTAGCCGGTCGCACCTCGTCAAGCAGGCTGCAACGTCAATGCACGGTTGTCCTCGAGCTTGAACTCTCCGACCGTCTGCGCAAGCCTGGCGGCCTGCTCGCGCAACAACGCTGCCGCGGCCGCCGACTGCTCGACGAGCGCCGCATTCTGCTGTGTCGCATTGTCGAGATGCGACACAGCCTGATTCACCTGCTCGAGCCCCGTGCTCTGCTCCTTCGCTGCCACGGTAATCTCGGCAATCACGCCCGTGATGCTGCGCACGCCCTCGACGATTTCGTCCATCGTCGCACCGGCCGTCTGGACGAGTCCGGAGCCGCCTTCGATCTTCTCGACCGACGAGTGAATCAGCTGCTTGATCTCCTTGGCGGCCTGCGCGCTGCGCTGCGCGAGTGCACGCACCTCGCCGGCAACGACCGCAAAACCGCGGCCGTGCTCGTTCGCGCGTGCGGCCTCGACGGCAGCGTTCAACGCGAGAATGTTGGTCTGGAATGCGATGCCGTCGATCACGCCTACGATGTTGGCAATCTCGCCGGACGCTTGCGTGATGTCGTTCATCGTCGACACGACCTCGCTCACGACCGAGCCGCCGCGCAGCGCGACATTCGACGCGGATTCGGCCAGACGGCTCACCTGACTTGCCGCATCGGCCGAGTTGCGGGCCGTGCCGGCGATTTCCTCGAGTGCGGCGGCCGTTTCCTGCAAGCTCGACGCCGCATGTTCAGTCCGGCTCGACAGATCCTGGTTGCCCTGTGCGATCTCGGCGCTCGCGAGGTTGACGGATTCGCTGAATTCGCGAATCTGCAGCAGGATCGTGCTGATCTTTTCGGCAAACAGGTTGAACGCATGCGCGATCTGCGCGGCTTCGTCCTCGCCGTCGGCAGGCAGGCGTTTCGTCAGGTCGCCGCTGCCGCTCGAGACGTCCGTGAGCGCATCGCGAACCAGCAGGATGCGCTTGAAGGCCGCGTTCGTCATCGCGCCGACGAGCGCCGCCGCGATGACGGCAACGATCAGGATGGCAGCCAGCGTCGTCGTCGCGACCGCGCGCATGCCGGCCGTCACGTCGGCCTTGTCGAGCGCGAGCACCAGCGACCAGTCGGTGCCGGCGATCGGCTGTGCGCGCACCAGCTTGGTGGCCCCGTCGATGTCGACCGCGACAGGCGTAGACGCCGTCTGCAGCGCGCCGAGGTGATCGGAATCGAGCGCCGGCGAAAGACCGGTCGCAGGCTTCATGATCAGGTCGGTCTTGGCCGATGCGATCACGCGCCCGCTCTTGTCCACCAGGAACGCGAAGCTCGCCGGTGTCGGGTGAACGGAGGTGACGATCGCGCTCACGCTCTCCATGAACAGGCTGGCGGCCAGCACGCCCTTCACCGTGCCGTCGCGCACCACGGGCACCGCGAACGCGAACGCCGGCTTGCCGGTCGTCGCATCGCGGTAGAGTGCCGTCACGACCAGTTGGCCCGCGCTGACGGCTTGCTTGTACCAGGGCCGTGCGGTCGGGTCGTAGCCGGGCGCGAGCGGGACGTTCGAGAACGCGGTCTTGTCCGGAAGACCAAGCGTCAGCACCTCGAAGCCGCCCGACTTACCGAGCAGTTTCAACGCCGGCAGCGGGTCGCCTTCGCCGATCGCGATTGTGTCGGCGAGTGCCTGGGTTTCCCGTCCCCTGCTGGCCACCCATTCGTTGATCGCCAGCGCGTGACCGGCGAGGATCGACTTGTGGTTCTGGTCGATGGTCTCGTCGTTGTGGTTCTTGACGACGTAATAGACCAGCCCCCCCGTCACGGCCAGCGCCGTGACCACGATGGCGACGCAGGTCGCAAGTATCCGAGCACGAATCGAGGACAGCATGATGACTTCGATCTCCGTTACCGCGTTTTTTGAATGGGGTCGCCGAAGGCCGGCAACGACCTGTTTAACGACCGCGGCAACGGGAACTTAAGGCCTGACTGGCCTGACCAGTTCGGACAAGGGTCCGGCGAGGCTGCGGAGCCGCGGGAGGAAGGCGGGACTGATTCGGCAGGACCGGACTTCCGTGCCAACTGTCCGTGGTGCATGGAGGCGATGCGTTCGGCAGCGGATTTTCACGCGCGTCACAATATTCGGGCGCCTGAAACGTCTTCACAGGCATGGAATCGCCACCCACTTCGCACATGATGACCGACCCAGACCGCGACATCACTGCGACGGTGATGCGCGAACGAACGAGGCTAGCCAATTTCATCCGGCGTCGGATCCGCGACCCGGACGATGCCGAGGACATCCTGCAGGACGTGTTTTACGAATTCGTACAAGCCTATCGGCTGCCAGCTCCCATCGAACAGGCGAGCGCGTGGCTTTTCCGTACCGCGCGCAACCGCATCATCGATCGTTTTCGCAAAAAGAAAGAGCAGCCGCTGGCCGACCTGCTCGACGCCGAGGACGAAACGAGCAGCGAGTATCGCCTGGACCTCGCGCTCCCGGCACACGATGCCGGCCCCGAAGCGCTCTACGCTCGCACGCTGGTGCTCAAGGCGTTGCAGGATGCACTCGACGAGTTGCCACCGAATCAGCGTGAGGTTTTTATCGCGCATGAACTGGAAGGGCAGTCCTTCAAGGAGATGACCGCGCAAAGCGGTATCGCGCTCAATACCCTGCTCGCGCGCAAACGCTATGCGGTCTTGCATCTGCGCGCCCGACTGCAGCCCATTTTTGATGAACTGGATATCTAGAGGAGTCGACGAATGAATTTTCGAATCAGATGTGCCGGCAAGGCGCTGTTCGCGGTGATTGCCATAGGCGTGCTCGGATGGGTCGTCATGATGCTGTGGAACTGGGTGATTCCGGCGCTGTTCGTCGGCGCCCGTACGATCGACTTCGCCCATGCGCTGGGCCTGCTCGTGTTGAGCCGCATTCTGTTCGGCGGATTTCGCGGGCACCGCGGCTGGCACGGCCGGCGCCACTGGCGCAAGTGGGAATCCATGACGCCGGAAGAACGCGAGCGTGTTCGGGCCGCATGGCGATCGGACAGCAACCCGCGCACGGGAGAGTGATCATGCGCGAGAAATCAACGGGCGACTGCAAACAGAAGCCGGGTGTGATTGCGCCGATCGTCGATCTGAAACGTTGCGAGGGCAAGGGAGATTGCATCGCCGTTTGCCCCGAGAACGTGTTTGAGATCCGGCGCATCGACAGCGCCGATTACCTCGGCCTCGGTCTG
This sequence comes from Burkholderia cepacia, assembly GCF_029962485.1. NCBI lineage: Bacteria > Pseudomonadati > Pseudomonadota > Betaproteobacteria > Burkholderiales > Burkholderiaceae > Burkholderia > Burkholderia cepacia. The sequence goes on along the minus strand of NZ_CP073639.1, from coordinate 80,343 downwards.
ATGCATCGCCTGAAGCAGCGCGTGCACGGAATGAAAGTCGCCTACACGCCGAATGCACAAGCCTGCCAGTCATGCGGACTTTGCGTGACGGCGTGTCCCGAACGCGCGATCACGCTCACTCGAAGGACATAGCATCGCCCGGGTTCGTCGATGACGGAACCAACGTATTCGACACCGTTGCCGATCTGGAGGGTACGTTCGACATGGTATTTATCGATGTATGGGCCGATGCCTATCTGAAACTGTTCAAGCAGATCGAGCGCCTGCTGCGCCCGGGATCGGTGGTACTTGCCGACAATATGTACACCGCCGAGGACGCCGTTCGATCGTACAAGCACTATCTCGACAACGATCCGCGGTTTTCGACTACAACGCTGGACTTCGAATCAGGCGTCGAATTTACGGTTGTCGTTTCCTGACTGGGGGTGTTTTCGAAGGATTGGCACTGGTCGCGTCGTCACCTGCCATTCGACGTGCATTTCCGTCGCCGAAATGCAAAAACCCCCGCCTTTCGGGCGGGGGTTTCTGGCTTAGGGAGCCTGACGATTACCTACTTTCACACGGGAATCCGCACTATCATCGGCGTAGAGTCGTTTCACGGTCCTGTTCGGGATGGGAAGGGGTGGGACCGACTCGCTATGGTCATCAGGCAAAGAGGGTTGTTGTGCTGGCTTCGCAGCACAACCAATCTTGGAAGAAGCAGTAATTTTTGAGTTGTGTGTATCACACACGAGAATCCAACTTGTCGCTCTGGATCCTGCAGCCAGTGCTTGCGCACGGCGCCGATCTACAAGGCAGACTTGTTATAGGATCAAGCCTTACGGGCAATTAGTATCAGTTAGCTGAACGCATTACTGCGCTTACACACCTGACCTATCAACGTCCTGGTCTCGAACGACCCTTCAAGGGGATCTAGTCCCCAGGGATATCTCATCTTAAGGCGAGTTTCCCGCTTAGATGCTTTCAGCGGTTATCTCTTCCGAACATAGCTACCCGGCGATGCCACTGGCGTGACAACCGGTACACCAGAGGTTCGTCCACTCCGGTCCTCTCGTACTAGGAGCAGCCCCCTTCAAATATCCAACGCCCACGGCAGATAGGGACCAAACTGTCTCACGACGTTTTAAACCCAGCTCACGTACCTCTTTAAATGGCGAACAGCCATACCCTTGGGACCGGCTACAGCCCCAGGATGAGATGAGCCGACATCGAGGTGCCAAACACCGCCGTCGATATGAACTCTTGGGCGGTATCAGCCTGTTATCCCCAGAGTACCTTTTATCCGTTGAGCGATGGCCCTTCCATACAGAACCACCGGATCACTATGACCTGCTTTCGCACCTGCTCGACTTGTCGGTCTCGCAGTTAAGCACGCTTATGCCATTGCACTATCAGCACGATTTCCGACCGTACCTAGCGTACCTTCGTACTCCTCCGTTACGCTTTGGGAGGAGACCGCCCCAGTCAAACTGCCTACCATGCACTGTCCCCGACCCGGATCACGGGCCAAGGTTAGAACCTCAAACAAACCAGGGTGGTATTTCAAGGACGGCTCCACCGAAACTAGCGTTCCGGTTTCATAGCCTCCCACCTATCCTACACAGATCGGTTCAAAGTCCAATGCAAAGCTACAGTAAAGGTTCATGGGGTCTTTCCGTCTAGCCGCGGGTAGATTGCATCATCACAAACACTTCAACTTCGCTGAGTCTCGGGAGGAGACAGTGTGGCCATCGTTACGCCATTCGTGCAGGTCGGAACTTACCCGACAAGGAATTTCGCTACCTTAGGACCGTTATAGTTACGGCCGCCGTTTACCGGGACTTCAATCAAGAGCTTGCACCCCATCATTTAATCTTCCGGCACCGGGCAGGCGTCACACCCTATACGTCCACTTTCGTGTTTGCAGAGTGCTGTGTTTTTATTAAACAGTCGCAGCCACCAGTTTATTGCAACCCCTTCACCCTCTGCCCGCAGGGGCATCAAGCTACAAGGGCGTACCTTATCCCGAAGTTACGGTACCAATTTGCCGAGTTCCTTCTCCCGAGTTCTCTCAAGCGCCTTAGAATACTCATCTCGCCCACCTGTGTCGGTTTGCGGTACGGTCATCGTTAGACTGAAGCTTAGAGGCTTTTCTTGGAACCACTTCCAATTGCTTCGCTCCCTAAGGAGCTCGCGCCACACCCTTGAATTACGCGCCCGGATTTGCCTAAGCGCCTTCTCCAATGCAGCGACCGGGACTTCCAACACCCGGACAACCTTCCGCGATCCGTCCCCCCATCGCATCTAACAATGGTGCAGGAATATTGACCTGCTTCCCATCAGCTACGCATTTCTGCCTCGCCTTAGGGGCCGACTCACCCTACGCCGATGAACGTTGCGTAGGAAACCTTGGGCTTACGGCGAGGGGGCCTTTCACCCCCTTTATCGCTACTCATGTCAGCATTCGCACTTCCGATACCTCCAGCACGCTTTTCAACGCACCTTCGCAGGCTTACGGAACGCTCTCCTACCATGCGTGCAAAGCACGCATCCGCAGCTTCGGTATATAGCTTAGCCCCGTTACATCTTCCGCGCAGGACGACTCGATCAGTGAGCTATTACGCTTTCTTTAAAGGGTGGCTGCTTCTAAGCCAACCTCCTGACTGTTTTAGCCTTCCCACTTCGTTTCCCACTTAGCTATATTTGGGGACCTTAGCTGGCGGTCTGGGTTGTTTCCCTCTTGACACCGGACGTTAGCACCCGATGTCTGTCTCCCGTGATTGCACTCTTCGGTATTCGGAGTTTGCTATGGCGGGGTAATCTGCAATAGACCCCCCAACCATGACAGTGCTCTACCCCCGAAGGTGAGACACGAGGCACTACCTAAATAGTTTTCGGAGAGAACCAGCTATTTCCAAGTTTGTTTAGCCTTTCACCCCTATCCACAGCTCATCCCCTAACTTTTCAACGTTAGTGGGTTCGGACCTCCAGTACGTGTTACCGCACCTTCATCCTGGCCATGGATAGATCACTTGGTTTCGGGTCTACGCCCAGCAACTGAACGCCCTATTCGGACTCGCTTTCGCTACGCCTGCCCTATACGGTTAAGCTTGCTACTGAACGTAAGTCGCTGACCCATTATACAAAAGGTACGCCGTCACCCCTTACGAGGCTCCGACTGTTTGTATGCATGCGGTTTCAGGATCTATTTCACTCCCCTCCCGGGGTTCTTTTCGCCTTTCCCTCACGGTACTGGTTCACTATCGGTCGATCACGAGTATTTAGCCTTGGAGGATGGTCCCCCCATCTTCAGACAGGATTTCACGTGTCCCCGCCCTACTTGTCGTACACTTAGTTCTTTCATACTGTTTTCGCCTACGGGGCTATCACCCGCTATGGCCGCACTTTCCAGAGCGTTCGGCTAACAATACAAATAAAGAGTACAAGGCTCATCCCATTTCGCTCGCCACTACTTTGGGAATCTCGGTTGATTTCTTTTCCTGCGGTTACTTAGATGTTTCAGTTCACCGCGTTCGCTTCACATGGCCTATGTATTCAGCCATGGATACTCCAAAAGGAGTGGGTTTCCCCATTCGGACATCTACGGATCAAAGCTTGTTTGCCAGCTCCCCGTAGCTTTTCGCAGGCTACCGCGTCCTTCATCGCCTGTGATCGCCAAGGCATCCACCACATGCACTTGTTCGCTTGACCCTATAACGAGTCTGTCTCATCGACAGTCGCTACAGGTTGAGTTCTCGCGTTGTGCCGTATTCCAATTGAGTCAAACATAGAGTTCGAATCATCTTGAGATACATCGATACAATCACAACCCGGATAGTTTCCACGTCCATCTCATTAGACGCTTCCGCTATCCAAATTACTTACTTCTTCCAGATTGTTAAAGAACGACAGCCGATACGTACTACGTATCACTCTGACTGGCTCAATCGCCAATGACAAAGATTCGACCCAAGTCGAACGCTTGTCATTGAAGATTGGTGGAGGCAGACGGGATCGAACCGACGACCCCCTGCTTGCAAAGCAGGTGCTCTCCCAGCTGAGCTATGCCCCCATGAGTACAGATGACCTCAGGTGTGTTACAGCCTCGGCATGGGATTCTCGTAAGCGCTAAAGCGCTAACGATCATCGACACGTCAGACAATGGTGGGTCTGGTTGGATTCGAACCAACGACCCCCGCCTTATCAAGACGGTGCTCTAACCGACTGAGCTACAGACCCCTGAGTCTGTCTTTAATTTACAGCCGATAAGCGTGAGCGCTCAACTTTGCGAGATAGCTCTGGAAAGGAGGTGATCCAGCCGCACCTTCCGATACGGCTACCTTGTTACGACTTCACCCCAGTCATGAATCCTACCGTGGTGACCGTCCTCCTTGCGGTTAGACTAGCCACTTCTGGTAAAACCCACTCCCATGGTGTGACGGGCGGTGTGTACAAGACCCGGGAACGTATTCACCGCGGCATGCTGATCCGCGATTACTAGCGATTCCAGCTTCATGCACTCGAGTTGCAGAGTGCAATCCGGACTACGATCGGTTTTCTGGGATTAGCTCCCCCTCGCGGGTTGGCAACCCTCTGTTCCGACCATTGTATGACGTGTGAAGCCCTACCCATAAGGGCCATGAGGACTTGACGTCATCCCCACCTTCCTCCGGTTTGTCACCGGCAGTCTCCTTAGAGTGCTCTTGCGTAGCAACTAAGGACAAGGGTTGCGCTCGTTGCGGGACTTAACCCAACATCTCACGACACGAGCTGACGACAGCCATGCAGCACCTGTGCGCCGGTTCTCTTTCGAGCACTCCCACCTCTCAGCGGGATTCCGACCATGTCAAGGGTAGGTAAGGTTTTTCGCGTTGCATCGAATTAATCCACATCATCCACCGCTTGTGCGGGTCCCCGTCAATTCCTTTGAGTTTTAATCTTGCGACCGTACTCCCCAGGCGGTCAACTTCACGCGTTAGCTACGTTACTAAGGAAATGAATCCCCAACAACTAGTTGACATCGTTTAGGGCGTGGACTACCAGGGTATCTAATCCTGTTTGCTCCCCACGCTTTCGTGCATGAGCGTCAGTATTGGCCCAGGGGGCTGCCTTCGCCATCGGTATTCCTCCACATCTCTACGCATTTCACTGCTACACGTGGAATTCTACCCCCCTCTGCCATACTCTAGCCTGCCAGTCACCAATGCAGTTCCCAGGTTGAGCCCGGGGATTTCACATCGGTCTTAGCAAACCGCCTGCGCACGCTTTACGCCCAGTAATTCCGATTAACGCTCGCACCCTACGTATTACCGCGGCTGCTGGCACGTAGTTAGCCGGTGCTTATTCTTCCGGTACCGTCATCCCCCGATCGTATTAGGACCAAGGATTTCTTTCCGGACAAAAGTGCTTTACAACCCGAAGGCCTTCTTCACACACGCGGCTGATCAGGTTGCTGGATCAGCTTTCGCCCATTGTCCAAAATTCCCCACTGCTGCCTCCCGTAGGAGTCTGGGCCGTGTCTCAGTCCCAGTGTGGCTGGTCGTCCTCTCAGACCAGCTACTGATCGTCGCCTTGGTAGGCCTTTACCCCACCAACTAGCTAATCAGCCATCGGCCAACCCTATAGCGCGAGGCCCGAAGGTCCCCCGCTTTCATCCATAGATCGTATGCGGTATTAATCCGGCTTTCGCCGGGCTATCCCCCACTACAGGACATGTTCCGATGTATTACTCACCCGTTCGCCACTCGCCACCAGGTGCAAGCACCCGTGCTGCCGTTCGACTTGCATGTGTAAGGCATGCCGCCAGCGTTCAATCTGAGCCAGGATCAAACTCTTCAGTTTAAACCTGTTACTGTTTTCGGTTCGGTTAAGAACCGGTCGCTCACTCAAAGCTGACAGGAATATGAATCACTTCATAAACCTGACTTACTTTAGTGTGAGACTCTTGATACTTTCGCTATCTGATCCGAGGATCAGCTCGCTTCCATCAAGCGCCCACACTTATCGGCTGTTAATTTTTAAAGAGCAATCTGCGAGGAACTTCGTGTTTCCCGGCAGCGCTGCGTTTTCAGCAGCAGAGAAGCGAGATTATGAACCGTGTTTCGCAGCTCGTCAACAACTTTTTTACTACATCGTTGCGACTGCGGGGCTCAACTTCCTGTACCGCCGAGGCCCGTACCACCTGCCTCAACAGCACCGCTTCCCTTCCCTCCCGCGCCGTGTTTCCGTTAGCGCGAAAGAGGCGTGATTCTATGCATCCGCCCCGATCTCCGCAAGCCCTTTTGCGAAAAATATTTGAAAAAGCTCTCGTGCGCTGACGCGCACGAGAGCTTTGGGTTCGACGGGCGCGGATCGCAACGCGAGTGGTTCCCTATCGATATGACGTATGTCCGCCTTTCCGCCTATATAGAGGCCAGCGGAACGGACAAGGAACCTGGCGCTGTCGAGTATCATGCCGCGACCGAACCACGCACTCATATCGACGATGGACAGCACGACTCAATCCGGCGACGCCGATCTTCGCGACGAATATGCGGCGCTGCGCGAACGCGCCATCCTGCTGGAAGAACAGACGCCGCCGCTTCTTCAGCGCATCTCGGATGTACTGCCGCGGATCAGCGGCGAATCCGAACTGGCGGACGAGCACCGCGAACGACTGGTCGGCGCGCGCAACGCGGCGATGGTCTCGATCGAAAACTATCAGCAGGCGATCCCCTTCCTGCAGACGGCCGATTCGATCATCGAGCAGCTGGACAAGACGCCCGAGCGCGATGAAGACATCGAGTGGCGTGAATCGCTGCTGCAACGGCTCGACGAGCTGATCGACGTCGCCGTCGTGATGATCAACGATGCGGAAGACTACTTCGAACAAGCGCAAGCCTGCGACCTGTCCAGCGTGCCGAAGTCCATCCTCGAGGATTGAACAGCGCCGCCCGGGATTGCGCGGCGCACCGGCTTCATGTCGTGCGCGCCGGCAATCCTGATGTTTGTCGGTCGACCACTCGACGCCTGACGACATCCGCGCCACGAAGACCGAACCTCTCCTGCAAAAGCTCACCTTGCCGTGGCACCTGCCCCGCAGTCGCCACGTTCCATCGCTAAAGTGAGTCGAGCACGATCGACTCGCTCACGATCGGCACGCGGATGTAGCCACCCTCCGTATCACCATACGCATGCGCGTTCCCGTCGATCACATATTGCGCAGTCAACGCGCAAAGGGTCGCGTCTCGCGCATCGACGGAGCGCAGCGTCGACACGTCGACTCCCAGCCGCACCAGCAATTGCTGGCGCTGGGTACGCTTCTGCTTCGCCGAGGCCACCGCCTTGCCCAGCATCGCGCAGGTAATCGCGTACGGATAGGTCTCGAAGCTCGCGCGACCGCCCGCATAGTGCTCGCCGGTCAGCAATGGATAGGTGTCCGCCAGCGCGCGGTACACGCGTTCTCCGATGAACATCCAGTCGAAGAAGCCCGATGTGCTTGCGACGGCCTGCTCCCGCGACGGTGTCGGAAAACACGAGATCCGTTCGCGCGCGAGCGCCTGTTCGGCCGCCCGGCGGCCGACGCCCGTCCACCACACGCTCGGTGCGTCGACGCCGACGGCCACGACATCATGGGCAACGCACAGCGCGGGCACCGCCTCGGGTGCAATCCGCGCTTCGCGGCAGACGACCGTCGACCCGCGCAGGATCACGAGGTCGCATAACTTCTTGTCGCCGCCGACGTCGACACCCGCCACAGCGGGCACTTGCCGCGCGGCGGCTTCGACGGATCGGGCCGATGTCATGCAGGAGCCTCAGTCCGCCGGCCGCGCACCGTATGCGGTGTCGAAGATCATCTCGAGACCGGGATGCACGCCACGCATCGGGTCGACGACCGACTTCGCCCAGTCGAAATACGCCTGCTTGCGCTCGAGCGGCCAGTCCGCGGGCGGATGCTGCGCGATGTCGCGCAGGTTGCAGATCTTGTCGGCGAGCTTCACGAGCTTCGCGCGCCGGCTGATGGTCGACGCATGCTCGACCTGCAGGCGCTTGCGCTCCTCCTTCGGCAACGACTTGTCGTCGGTGACTTCCATCACGATGTCCGCCACGTCCTTGCCGAACAGCCGCAGCAGTTCCTGCTCGGTCGTCTCCGTGTCCTCGACCGTGTCGTGCAGCACCGCCGCGACGATCACGCGCTCGTCCTCGATACCGGCCTCGTTGGCCAGCACGTCGGCGAGTGCGATCGGATGATTGATGTACGGCGACGCCTCTTCGTCCTTGCGACGCTGATTGCGATGCTTGTCCGCCGCGAACGCGATGGCGGCTACCAGCTTTTTCATATTTTCCCCTCGTGTGGCCAGACCCGCGACCGGTTGCCCCGGCCGCGCGCCTTTCGGAACCGCTCATACTACCTGTACGCGATGCCCCCTCCCGTGTGCCGGCATCCCGGCACGCCCCCGCATCACGCGCCGGCCGGCGCGCGCTGCAACTCGACCACGTTGACCCGCTCGCCGAAGACGTCCCGCACAAGCGGCAGCAGGTGGTCGTGGTGCGTCAGGAACAGCACCTGGGTTCGCGTCGACAGATCGCGCAGCGCATCGAGCCCGGCCTTCGCGCGCGCATCGTCGAAATTGATAAACAGATCGTCGGCGACGAACGGCAGCGCGGTCCGGCTGCCGAGCTGCAGCTCCAGTGCCGCGATGCGCAGCGCGAGGAACAACTGGTCGCGCGTGCCTTCGCTCAATCCCGCAACCTCGACCGACGTTCCCTTCGTGCGCCGCGCATACAGCGCAGGCGGCGTCCGTTCGGTATCGACGGTCAGCTTCGCGAATTCGCCGAGCGTGAGCCCCGCGAAGATCTCGCCCGCGCGCCTGAGCATCGGCCCCTGCTTCTGGTCGCGATAGCGATCCGTCGCCCACTTCAGCAAGCGGCTCGCGGTGGCCGCCTCCAGATACTGTTCAGCCGCATCGCCCATCGCCGCCAGTGCTTCCTGCCGTTTCGACTCGGCGACGGCCGCATTCGCCTGGCCGTCGATCGCGCCGAACGCCTGGTCGGCCACGACCTGCTGCTGCGACAGCTCGTTCAACCGCTTGCCGACATCGCCCAGCGACTGCTTCACCGCTTCGAGATGCGCCGGCACGTCGGCAATGTCCTGCGCCGCGACCTCCGTTTCGACGGCGGACCGGGAAAGCCCGTCGCCATCGCGCACCAATGCCTCGTGCGCGGCGTCGACCGCCTGCCGAAGCTGGCGCTGACGATCCGAGCGCTCGGCCAGCGGCAGCGCCGCGTCGATCGACGCGACACCGGCCAGCTGAAGCAGCGGCTGAATTCGTGCATCCGCACCGGCCACCGCGGCGACCGCGTCCGCAACCTTGCCGTCTGCCTGCCGCACGGCCTCGTCGGCACGCCCGATCGCGCGTGCGATTTCCCTGGCGGCCGCGAGGCGCATCGTCAACCGTCGCGCGACGTCCGGCCAGTCGCCGCTCGCGAGCCATTCCGGTGCAAGCGCTTCGGCAAGCCGCCGCGCGCCGGCCTCGAGCGCGGCCAGTTCCGCACGGATCGCGGCGATCCGGTTGCGCGGCGCGTCGGCATCGGCCAGCTCGGCCGTCACCGCGTTCGCGAGCCCGAGCGCACCTTCCGCCGCGGCCAGCGTCGTCGCGCTCGCGGACAGCTTCGCGTCAGCCAGCGCGTCATGCCATTGCGCACGCCATGCATCGTAGGCCGTCTGCGCATGGCCGGCCCGCGATTGCGCCGTCGCACATCCGCGGTCGGCTTCCCGCGCGCGGTCGTCCAGGCTGTCCTTCTGTGCAATCGCCTTCTCGGCCGACTGCACAAAGGTCTCGGCGATCGCGACGAGCGCGGCCAGCCCGTCCGACTCGCCACCGCGCGATACCGTGCGCAGCGCCGCACGCAGCGCTGATTCCGCGCCGGCCCGGGCAGCACGCATCGCATCGAATTCGCGGCGCTGACGGTCGAGATCCGCCTGTGCGGCGAACACCGTTTCGCGCTTCGCGAGCCAGTCGCTCATTGCCGCCAGCGGCATGCCCGGCACTGCGGCCGTCGTAGCGAGTGCGGCCCAGGCGTCGCGATGTGCAGTCAGTCCGCGCTCGCGTTCGTCCAGCGCGGACTGCCGGCGTGCCACGCCCACGCGTGCGGATTCGACCTGCTGACGCAACGATTGCAGCGTCGCGGCCGCCTGCGTGGCACCGAGCTGTGCGTCGACGAGTTCGTCGGCGAGGCGAATCGCGTCGTCGACTGCCGGTGCGCCCGTGGCGAGATCGACTGCGCCACTGCGGATATCTCCCCACGCGCCATCGCGCCGCGCACGCGCCGCCAGCACGTCGGCGGTCGTGACGACCTTGTGGTTCTCCGCGAAATGCTTCTCCTGCAGTTCGAGCCGCTCGAGTTCCTCGAACGCGCTGTCCCGTGCGTCACGTGCCGCAGCGGCCGCGCTCGCGTGCTCGCTGTCTTCCTTCAGCAGCGCGCCGAGCCGCGCCGCCGACGGCACGTCGAGCGCGCGCAGCGTATCGACCGGCATGCGCCACTGGCCGAGCGCATCGAGCGCGCCCGACAGCGTGCGTTCGGCGGCAGCGATCTCGTGCTCCAGCGCCTGCTCGCGCTGGCCGCTGTTGCGAAAGCCTTGCGCATCGGCCAGCGCCGCGCGCAGCGCCTCCGGCACGTCGACGGTCGACAGGCGCGCCTGCTGTTCCTGCACTTGCGCAAGCTCGCGCGTGCGTTCGTCGAGCGATTCGCGCGCACCGGCGAGCGCCTGGTGCAGCGCGCCGTGTTCACGCAACAGGTTCGCGACGGTCTTCAGCGACAGCGCCGTCGGCAGCGACGCGCGCAGCGACGCTTCGTCCGTCGGCCAGTCGAGCTGGTCGGCCGCCGCACAAGCGGCGGACACATGCCGCTCGACGTCAGCGCCGAGCAGCAGCAGATCCTGCGCATGATTCATGCACGCGCCGCGCAACCGGTCGAGCGCTTCAATATCGGCTTCGAGCGCCAGCGTGTCGGCGTCCGCATCGATCGCATCGCGCGCCTGCCGTTTCGCGAGCAGGTCGGCGCGCCGTTCTTCGAGCACCTTCTGCTCGGCCGCGAGATCGCCCTGCGCCTTCAGCAGATCGGCATACGCGGTCGGCGGCAACTCGACGACCGCGCCCAGTTCGGCCAGCGCGGCGTCCTTGACCGTCAGCTCCTTCAGATACGGCGCGAGCCGACGCACGCGTTCGAGCTTCGAGCGCAGCGTTTCGAGCCGGCGCTGTTCCGCACGCGCCTGCTCGATCTGCTGTTCGACCGCTTCGCGCGCGTCCTTGCGATCGACCCAGTCGCGCGTGCGCACCTGGACCGTTTTCAATTCGGTCACGGCTTCGTTGAACGATGTTTCGGCCAGCGCAAACGCACTGCCGCTCCGACGCGGCGCCCACAGCTCGACCGAGCGCGCATCGAGCTCCTCGCGCACCGGCCCGAGACTGCCGACGCCGGCGGCCGATTCGAACAGCACCTGCCCGAGCTTGTCGGATGCATCGAGAATGCTTCGGCCACCGTCGACCAGCCGCCCGTGATCGAGCCCGAACATCTGCTCGAAGAATTCACGCGTCGCGCCATCGAGGATCGCGGCAAGGTAATCGTCGGGCAGCTTGTCGTCGGCCGGCGTGCGCAACGGACTGCGTCCGCGCGCACGGTGAAACGACAGTTCGCCGCTGCCGTTCTCCAGCACGCCGCCGATCCGCAGCTCGGGCGTGCTGTGCAGGAAATCGAGCGGCGTCTGGAGCTTCATCCCGAACAGCAACTCGGACACGGCCGTGCGAATCGTCGACTTGCCGGCCTCGTTCGGCCCGACGATCACGTGAAAATCCTCGCCGGCCGACGGGAACCGCAGCGTCTCGTCGGTGAACTTGCCGTACTTGATCAGATCCAGCTGGCTGATGCGCATCGCTTACTCCCCCCTCGCCAGCCGCGCGAGCAACGCGGGCCCGACCTGTTCGACCAGCGCCGTCAGCTCGCCGGCGCGCGCCATCGCCAGCAACGGCACCTCCTCCTTCACGTCGCTGCGCACCTTGCCGACGAACGGCTTCAGGTCGCGTTCGAGCAGCGCGAGGAAATCCGGATCGTGCGCGGCATCGGCGAGGATCTGCTTCAGATCCTCCAGCGCTTCGAGCTGCTCGCTTTCGCCCGGCTGGTGATCGGCGGCGGACGTCGCGAGCCGGACCTTCTCCAGCCACAGCCGCTCGTTGCCGATGATGCCGATCTGGTTCAGCACCTCCGCGCGCAACTGCGGCGCGCGGCCAAAAAAGAGACCGTGCGCGGGCGTGCGCCCCGTGACCGTCACGCGCACCGCGCGCGGCACATGGCCGTCGACGGTCAGCAGCGCCTCCAGCGACTGGCCGATCTTTCTCGACAGATCGGCGACCGACAGGCAATCGGACGCGTCGACCGACACGGCTTCCCAGCGCAGTACGTCGAGATACAGGCGCTCGACCTGCGTACGGCCTTGCTCGACCGTTACGAGCACCGCGCCGCGGCGGCCCGTCTCGCGGATGTGACGCCCCTGCAGGTTGCCGGGAAACACGACGGTGGACGGCCCCGTCCACTGCTGGAACTCGTGCACGTGGCCGAGCGCCCAGTAGTCGTAGCCCTTCGCGTGAAGTTCGGCCAGCGTGCACGGCGCGTAGTTCGCGTGCGCGGCATAGCCTTCGAGCGCCGTGTGCAGCACGCCGATGTTGTAGTAGCCGGGTACCGGATCCGGATAGCCGATCGCGAGATTGTCGACGACGGCCTTGTCCTTGAAGCTCTGCCCGTGCAGCGCGACGTCGAATTCGGGCAGCTTGACGGTTTCCGGCTTGCGGTGGCCGAACACGGTGACGTTGTCCGGCAGCGTCAGCTTCTTCGTCATCTCGCTTTCGGCATCGTGGTTGCCGCCGAGCACGAATGCGCGGATGCCGGCCTTGCGCAGCCGCCCCATCTGCTGGCCGAAGAAGATGCCCGTGTTGTGATCCTTCCAGTCGCCGTCGTACAGGTCGCCGGCGATCACGAGAAACGCGACTTCCTCTTCGATTGCACAATCCACGAGCTGCCGCAGCGCCTCGCGCGACGCGTTGCGCAACTGCGCGGCCGGCGCGTCGGGATACGCGCTCAAGCCGTGCAACGGGCTGTCAAGGTGAATGTCTGCCGCGTGGATGAACTTCACGAAGATTCCTCTGTTTCATGACGAAGGGGTGATGCCGCTCGAACGGGTGCAGCCGTCAATCGCAATCCTGGTAGCCGCCGAGTTCGCCGCAATGGCGGCAACGAAACACGTAAGCGGTTGGCGAGCCGTCCTTGTCGAGCGCCGCGAAAAAGCGTTCCCACTCAACGCTGTCGTCGAGCCCGGTCGAGGCCTGGATGGCCGCGACGGCCTGTGGGCCGAACGCCTTCAGTTCGTCAGCGCCGGCACGACCGATGAACTGCGCGCCGTCACCGCAATGCGTCCACCATCGCTCCTGCTGCCAGCCCTGAAAACCCGGCGTACGATTCGCGATCTCGTCGACGACTGCTTCGGGCACCGCGTCCCATTCGTCGCCGCCGATACCGTCCGTGTCGGTAAAACTTGCGTCGAGCCGCGTGTGCGCCGAGCCGTCGGCGATGCACCACGGGCAGATGCACTGCTCGTAGTCGTCGACCGCATACACCGGGCCGGCGTAAACGTAACCGCGCGCATCGCCGCAGCATGCACAACGTACGTCCGAGGCGATCACGCTGCCCGTCGCGAGCGGGTCGGGATGGTACCTGAAAGCGGGTAACGACATGGAATTCTCCGTCGGTCCGGATGATCGGGAAGCACACGCGATGGATGCGAACCGCCATTGTGCCGCAGCACGACCGCGTTACCGCGAACCTTCGACCTCGGCAAACGTACCGTTCACGAATCGATAGACGCGATGCGTGGCGCCGTCGTACGCGACATATTCCCACCGGATATCGATGCCGGCCGGCGCGTCGCGCCACGTGATCGCCCGATACGGCGATCGGGTTCCGGATTCGGTTTCGAGCGAAACGGAGTCGAGGCAGCCTTGCACGGGCAGCGAGAAGCGCTGCACCGCCCGGGTACCGTGCAGCGCGCCAGCACGTAAAGCGTACCTTCTTCGCTTGCGCCGCAATATCCGGCCGGACGGCTGGTTGACGATCGGTTGACAATCGGTTGATGACGACCAGCACATGATCGCTGCCGTCGATCCGCTTCGCACGATCCGACGGGAACACCACGCTCGATGCGCCGGCCAGCGCACGCCGAAGTGCGGCCGGCACGCTCAACGCCGACGTCCTCTTGCCCGTCGCGTCGAGCTCGATCAATCACCAGGACCGCGCCGTGCACGCCATGCGAGAACACGCACACGGCCGATCGGCTACATGCCGTCACTCGCCGCGCGGGACGGGCGGCGGTGCGAAGCCGTTGTCGTTGCCGGGGAACGGATTCGCGTTGCGGCGCAGTGCTTCCTCGTCGTTTTCTTTCTGCGCGAACAGCGCAACGCCGATCACGCCGACGTTCGCGGCATCGCCGTACTTCGAGCTCGCGACGTAGCTGTCCGGCACGGCCGCAAAGCGGAACGCAGCGACTTCGTCGCGGCTCTTGCGGAAGCCCTCGATCGTCAACGTGCGGCCCGGATACAGCACGTAGCCGCCGTTCGTATAGCTGCCCGGCCGGCCCGACAGCACGTCGAGCCCGTCGACCGTCGACACGACTTCGAACGTGCGGCGCCCCTGATTGCGCAGCACGATGATGTAGCGCGAACCTTCGACGCCCGCCATGTGCCAGCGGCCGTTGCTACGTGCAAGACGCAGCGGCGCACCCTTTTCGTCCGTGAACGACAGCGCGATGTCGCCATTGGCAAGCGCGACGCGAGTCGGCAGCCGGCGAACCTGCGAGGCCGGAGGATGTCCGGGCAGTGCATCGTTGTAGTAGACCGACGCGAGATCCGTCGGCTTGGTGGAATCCGCGCGCTCGAACTCGACCTGGCGGGTTTCGGATCGCACCGACTCGCCCCACGCGGTACCGAGCCCGCGGCGTTCACTGGCGTCAGGTGCGGCGGCGGACGCGGCGTTACTGGCGGACGGCGGGGGCGGCGCCGCGCAAGCGGCCAGCCAGAGCGCGCAGGCAAGCGCGAGAAGACGGAACAGGATGGTCATGACGTGATGCCTCGGAATGTTATCGGACCGCGCCGGGCCGGCCGGAGCGGCGTTTTGGTGTCGTCTGTCGTCACGATGTCGATCGGACATGCTTGCCCTTGTTGGCCGGTACCGCCATCCCGGCGGCCCCGTAACCGGGTGCCCCGCTATTTAAGCATGGCGAGCGGGCAATGGGCAGGGGCCGCGCGCCAACAAAAAAAGCCCGGCCCGCACGAATGCGGGCCGGGCCTTGACGGAATGCGTGCTGCTTACAGCGCGCCGCCTTGCGCCGACGCCGAACCCTTCACGCCGACCGATGCGCCGCCCTGCACTGCGTTAGTCGTGCCTTCAAGCGCTTCGCCGGCCTTCGCCTTCGCGCCGCCCGCAACGTCGCCTGCCGTCGACATCGCGCCTTGCGCGTGGCTCTTCGCCGAACTTGCGACGTGCTTCACGTGCGATTTCGTCGAGTGAACGGCCGATGCCGCGGCATCCTTCGCCGTGCCGGCTGCCGAACCGACCGCCTGCGTCGCGCCGCCGACCGCATTGCCCGCGGCCGAGCCGACGCCGCCAACCGTCTTGCCGACGCCGTTCAGCGCGCCGCCAACAACGTTGCCCGCGCCCGAACCCGAGCCCGCCGCGTTCGCGCCGGCACCAGCCTGCACACCCACACCGCCGCCGAGCAGCGGCGTCTGGACTTGTGCGCCGACGCCAGCCGAACCCTGTGCGCCGGTCTGGGCCGTCTGTGCAAATGCAGCCGAAGTCGCCATCGCCGTCAGAGCGGCACCCAGCAGAATCGTATGGATCTTGTTCATGGTCATTCTCCCCAAAGACGTTGTTGCTGCGGGCCGCCTTCGTGCGGCTTGTCGCATGCCTCACCGCGAAGTGCGGCAGGTGGAGCTAATGTAGCGGCGCCGACGCGCAAAACGATTGAATTGCGGGGACTGTTACTTCGGTTGCAAATGCTGACGATTGACTCACACTGTTTGACAATCGGGGGCTTGCAGCAGGATGGACACCGTATTGGCTGGTGAACGGGAGCGGATGCTCCGCGATGGCGATCGGCCCGATCGTCACGTATCGGGACATCCGGCAGTGAATCGGCTGGCTGACGCGCAGGCAGCTTTTATCGGCACTCCGAAGGACGTACGTTGCTCGGCCATCCCTGCAGCCTCGCCATGAAATACGGCCCCGACTGCCCATCGGCAGGTCGGGGCCGTGCGCGTCCCACCCGATTACGGCCGGAACGTATCGCCGAGCACGACGCCTTCGCGACGCGGGTCGGTGCCGCCTTGCAGCGCCGGCGACTGGCCGACCGTCACGCGCATCACCGTATTGACGCCGCTCGCCTGCGCGGACGTCGACACCTTGTGCCCGAGCGCGAGCAGCCCCGTGATCAGCGGATCGTTCGCACCGTTGTTCGCCGTGTTGACATTCGGATGCTCACCGCCGATCGTGGTCGTCGGGCTGTTGCTCGCACCGAAATCGACGAGCCCCGCGGACTGCTGCGCGTCCAGGCCCCAGTCGAGCGCGCCGACGAGCGTCTTGACCACGTATTGCGGAATCGTGCCGCCACCCGGCGAACCGGTCGCCATCACGAAGTCGCCGCGCGAGCCGTCGGCAGCCTGCCCGAACACGATCGTCGGCGCCATCGAACTGCGCGGCCGCTTGCCCGGCTGCAGCCGGTTGGCCACCGGATTGCCGGATGTGTCGAGCGGGTTCGCGGAGAAGTCGGTCAACTGGTTGTTCAGCAGGAAGCCGTTGGTCATGTGGAACGAGCCCATGCTCGACTCGACCGTGGTCGTCGCGCTCAGCACGTTGCCGTCACCGTCGACGATCGTGAACTGGTTCGTGCCATGCTCGATCAGCGTCGTGTCGACACCGAGCGGCACTGCGCCGAGATTGCCGGGCTGCGCGGTGCCCATGCTCTTGGTCGTGTCGATCAGCGCCGCGCGCGATTTCAGGTACGGCTTGTTCAGCAGCGTGTCCCACGTGCCGCCCGGCAGCGGCACGAAATCCGTGTCGGCCACGTACTTGTCGCGATCGGCATAGGCGAGCCGCTCGGCCTCGGTGACGAGGTGCACACCGGCGACGGTCGGCTTGCCGCCTTCGAGATCGATCGCGGTCGGCTTCAGCGACTTCAGGTCGAAGTTCTCGAGAATGCCGAGCGCCGATGCGACCGCGATGCCGCCCGACGACGGCGGCGGCATCCCGCACACCCAGTAGCTGCGATAGGTCGTGCACACGGGTTCGCGACGCTTCGCCTGATACGCGGCCAGATCCGCGACGGTCGTCTTGCCCGGCGTGAGCGTCGAGCCGTCCGCGCCCTTCGTCACCGCGATCTTCGCGACGATGTCCTGCGCGATCTGCCCGGTGTACAGCGCATTCGCACCCGACTGCGCCATCAGCGTCAGCGTGTGCGCGTATGCGGGGTTCTTCAGCACGGTGCCGAGCGTCTTCGGCGAACCGTCGGCGTTCAGGAAGTACGCGGCGGCCTCGGGGTCGCGCTTCAGGCTCGTGGCGTTCGCCGCGATCGCGTCGGCAAGCCGGCCGCCGATCGGGAAGCCGTTGGTCGCGAGCGTGATCGCATCGCCGAACAGGTTCTGCCACGGCAGGCGGCCGTGATCCTGCTGCAGCGCCTCGATGAGCCGCGGCACGCCGATCGTGCCGATCGAGCGGCCGCTCGCGCGCGCGTTCGGCAGCGGCACCGAATGGTCGGTCGTGTCGTCGACGTAGCGCAGGTAGTTTTCCGTCGCGGCGGCCGGTGCGGTCTCGCGGCCGTCGTAGGCCTGCAGCGTCTTGCCGCGCGCATCGTAGTAGAGCAGCACGCCGCCCGATCCGAGGCCCGTCGCCTCGGGCACCGTCAGGCCGAGCACGGCCTGCACGGCGACGGCCGCATCGGCGGCCGTGCCGCCTTTCTTCAGCACCGCGCAGCCGGCCGCGCTCGCGTATGCGTTCGACGTGGCCACCAGGTAGGTCTTCGCATAGACGGGCTTCATCCCGGTGCGATAACCCGACGACGCTTCCGGCAGCGACGGATCGCCCGGCTGGTTCGAGCCCACGACGACCGTCGCGCCGCTGTTGTCTACCGCGAGGCAGCTCGCATCGGTGGAAGGTGTTGTCGTGGGGCCCGCGTCGTTCTCGACGTCGCCGCCGCATGCGGTCAGCAGCGCGGCCGCGAGCAACATGGATGCATACGGAAAAATCGCTGTTCTGTTCATTGTGTGTCGATGTTCTTCTGGGTCGTTGCGATGGGCATCATCGCTGCCTGCGACCCCCTCGGTGCGCGGGCAGCGCGTTCGATAGTCCCATGAACAAAATTTTTTCCGCAATAAGGGAATGACGTAATGCTACCGGGCATTGCGTGCGCAACGTCACGCGGCCGGCCTGCGGGTTCGCTTGTTGCACCGCATCGCAATCGAGCGGAGCGGCGCGGCCGGTGTCGCTATCTTGCCGCCCGGCGACGCTTGCCGGACACCCTGCCGTCAGGCGCGAATTCGCGTTCCATCGCTTCGATCGCCTCGGAGAAAAACTCGAGGAACATCGTCATCGCAACTGTTGCGCTCATGTCCGCCCGCTGGTAGATGCAGCTGAACGAGCGCGCGCCTGCATCGGCAAGCGGCGTCCACGCGAGCCGGCCGGCGGCGACGTCGTCCGCAACGTTCTCCGCGATCAGGAAGCCGACGCCCGCGCCTTCGGCCGCGAGACGCCGCACCATCGACACCGAGCCCGTCTCGACCAGCGGCCGCATGTTGCGCGGTTGTCGCGCATCGATCTGGTCGAACATCGCGCGCAGTTCGGTGTCGGGTGTCATCAGGATCAGCGGATGGGCGAAGCAGTCGCGCATCCGCACCTTGCCGCCGGACGACGCCAGCGGATGGCCCGGCGCCGTGACGACACCCAGCGGCTGCGCGAACGCGCGTACCTCGACCACGCCCGCTGCCGTGCGCCGGCGCAGCGCATAGCCGATGTCGACCTCGCCCGTCTCGACCCAGCGCACGATGCTTTCGCCGTTTCCCGAGCGCACGCCGTACGTGACGCCCGGGTAGCGCTGCATCGCGGCGAGGATCGCGTCGGGCACGAGCTTCTCGGCCGTCGATGCCGGCACGGCCAGGTTCACGTGCCCGCGCCGCAGCGCACGCAAGTCCTCGACCTGCGTCAGCGCATTGTCGAAGTCGCGCTGGCCGCGTCGCACGGCAGCGATCACGATCTCGCCGGCGAGCGTCAGCTGCATGCCGCGCGGCAGCCGGTCGAACAGCGGCACGCCGACCTGCTCCTCGAGATTGCGAATCTGCTGGTGCACCGCCGCGGCGGTCAGGTGCAATGCGTCGGCTGCCTTGCGAATCGAGCCGCGTCGTGCGACTTCGTCGAAACAGCGGAATGTCTGCGATATCGAACGCATGAAGGTACCGTTAGATTTTTTCGAACAGGCCGTCAAGAATAATCCGATTTTACCGACACGCCGAATCGTCTAGATTCCGCTGCATTCCCGTATCCGATTCGAATGGAGACTGCAGTGACGACCGTCGACCAGATTACCCAGCGCCGCCGTGGCGTCGGCCTCATCGCCCACGATCCCGCGCTGTCCGCGGGCGGCTACACGCTCATCGCGCCGCAGACGGCCGACGGCAACGTCTATCTCGTCGGCATCGACGGCGAAGTCGCCCATCAGTGGAAAATGCCCGTGCGCCCCGGCCGCCACGCGGTCATCCTCGCGAACGGCAACCTCGGCTACAACGGCAACCATCCGCAATCGGAGTCACGCTACGCGCCGTGGTCGATGTGGCATGGCGGCGACTTCTACGAGGTCACGCCGCAAGGCGAAACGGTGTGGCGCTACGAGGATCCCGCGCATCACCACGATGCGCAGTGGCTGCCGAACGGCAACCTGCTCTACGCCGCGTGCGAACCGGTCGATGCGGCATTCGCGCGGCGCGTGCCAGGCGGCACGCCGCACGGCGACGACGAGGTGATGTACACGGATGTGATCCGCGAAGTGAATCGGGCCGGACAGATCGTGTGGGAATGGCACGCGCGCGAGCATCTGCGACCCGAGGATTTTCCGATCGCGGCCGGTTTCGGCCGCTATCACTGGCCGCTCGTCAACGGCCTCGCGGTCGACGCGAACGGCCGCGTGCTGATGAGCCTGCGCACGACGTCGGGGATCATCGGCGTGAACCGCGAAACCGGCCAGGTCGACCTGCGGATCGGGCCGGACGTCGTGTCGCACCAGCATGCGCCGGTGCCGCTCGCGAACGGCAACATCCTCGCGTTCGACAACGGCAATTTCCGCCACGGCGCGCACGTCGTGTTCTCGCGCGTCGTCGAGATCGATCCCGCCACGCAACGCGTCGTGTGGTCGTATGCGGACGACGTCGTGAACCTGTTCTACACGCCGTTCATGGGCAACGCGCAGCGCCTGCCGAACGGCAACACGCACGTCACCGAATCGTCGACGGGCCGGCTGTTCGAAGTGACGCCGGCCGGCGAAGTCGTGTGGGAATACGTGATTCCGTGGTTCGCCGAATACCCGGACGAAGCCGCGCGCAAGACCGGCCCCGGCCAGCTGAACAGCGTGTTCCAGACGTTCCGCTACAGCGCCGCGCAACTGCCCTGGCTGCGGACCTGACGCGCCGTTCGCCGTTGCATCCCAGCCATCGCCGCCGTTCGCTTCCGGGGGGCCTACCGTGTCGCACGATCCAATCTCACCGCCCGTCGACGCACGGTTGCCCACGTGGCAGCTCGCGCTGTTCGGACTGCAGCACGTGCTGTCGATGGCCGCTTCGCCGATCACGGCCGTCTTCCTCATCGCGAAAGTCCTCTCGCTGCCGGCCGACCTGACGGTCCAGCTGATCGGCGCGACGTTTTTCGCGTGCGGTATCGGCACGCTGGTGCAATCGCTCGGCGCCGGCCCGATCGGCGCGCGCATGCCGTTCGTGATGGTGCCCGGTGGCGCACCGACGATGCTGTTCGCGGGCATCGCCGCGCAGTCGGGCCTGCCGACCGCCGCCGGCGCGGCGCTGCTCGCCAGCGCGTTCTACTGGGTGCTGCTGCCCGTGTTCACGCGCTGCCTGCGGCTCTTTCCGCGCATCGTCGTCGGCGCGATGCTGTTGCTCGTGTCGGTCAACCTGATCCGGATCTACGCGACGATCGTCGTCGGCCAGCCCGGCTCGGCCGACTTCGCGCAGCCGCGCGCGCTGGGGCTCGCGCTGGCGACGATCGTCGCCACCGTCGTCGTCGCGGGCGCGTTCCGCGGCACGCTCGGCCGCCTCGCGGTGCTGGTCGGCTTGATGGCCGGCGCGACGCTCGGCTGGGCGCTCGATGCGATGCCGGCGCTCGCCGACGTGTGGCACGGCCCGTGGTTCACGCATCCGGTGTGGCTGCCGTTCGGGATGCCGCGCTTCGACGTGCTGGCCGCGCTGCCGCTACTGATCTTCACCGCGATCTCGATGGCCGAGGCGACGGCGCAGACAGTTGCCGTCGGCGAAACGTGCGGCAAGGCGATCTCGCTGACGCGCGACGTGCCGAAGACGATACGCGGCGATGCGCTGGCGTCGCTGGCCGGCGCGCTGTTCGGCACGCCGCTGATCGTGACCAGCGCCGAGAACATCGGCGTCGTGCAGACGACCGGTGTGCGCTCGCGCTACGTAACGGCCGCCGCGGGCGCGATCCTGATCGTCATTGCGCTGTTCGCGCCGCTCGCGCGGCTCGCGTATGCGATTCCGGCCGCCGTCGTCGGCGGCACCGCGCTGGTCGTGTTCGCGATGATCGGCGTGATGGGCATCCGGCTACTCGCCAGCGTCGACCTGCACGCGCGCGCCAACCAGTACACGCTCGCGGCCGCGCTGGTGGTCGGCCTCGCGCCGATCCTGGTGCCGAACCTGTATCGTCATTTCAGCGCGCCCGTGCAGATCGTGCTCGGCAACGGCATGGCGGCCGGCACGCTCGCGGCCATCGCGACGCAACTGGCGTTCGCCGCGCTTGCACGGCTGAGCGGACCGGCGCAGGCGAGCGTGACACCGGCACCTTCGCGCGACGCGTGACGGCGCCAGTGGGCTAGCGTAGTGCCCACTGTGCTCTGGTCCGCTTGACGACTTCATCGGTTCAACCGAAAATCGCCGCTCCCTCCTGGCGCGGGCACTCGATCCAGCCGGCACGTGCGTCTCCTCGACGCCGCCCCGGCTTCAGGTTTTCCAGTCCCGATCTCCGCGCCGTCGTGCCCACGCACGCAAATCCGCCGGCCTGGCCGTGCACATTTACGCAGGTATCGCCCCGAACGCCGGCTCGTTGCCGCGCGGTCGCGCTTTCGCCTGCCCATTCATTTCGGAGTCCATTATGATCGTTCGTCTTTCCAAGGCAGCCATGGTGCTTGCCATGGCCTTGTTCGCGTCGCTCGTCGCGTTCGGCAACATCACCGATTACGCGACGAATTTCGCGTTCGTCCACCATGTGTTCCTGATGGATACGACTTTTCCCGGCAACGGGATCATGTATCGCGCGATCGGCGCGACGTGGCTCCATCACGCCGGCTATATCGGCATCATCTCGATGGAAACGCTGACGGCCGTGCTGTGCTGGATCGGCGGGGTCCGATTGCTGCGCGCGCGCCGCGCCGGCGAAGCGGCGTTCCACGCGGCTAAGGCGTACGCGATCGCCGGCCTGACGCTCGGCTTCCTCACATGGCAGGTTGCGTTCATGTCGGTCGGCGGCGAATGGTTCGGGATGTGGATGTCGAAGCAATGGAACGGCGTGCCGGACGCGTTCCGCTTCTTCATCACGTTGCTGCTCGTGCTCGTCTACCTGACGATGAACAACGACGGTATCGACGAGACGCGTATCGCGCACTGACACGCCGGTGGCGTCGCGCTGGCCGGACCGACATCGGGACGATTGCCGGCGTCACCGTCTCCGGCTATAAATCGTGGATGGACACGAATCGCTGGATTCACGACCCCGTCGGCGCGTTTCGCGCGTGGCAGGAAACCGCCGCGACCGGCGCCGGCCGCCGGCCGTTCGCGCCGCGTTCGGTCGTGCAGCACGTCGCGATGTTCGAGCGGCTCCTGCGCCACCTGATCGCACACCGTGTGTCGCTGGCCACCTTCGGGCCCGACCACGTCGCGGCCTTCCTGGCGGATCTCGACCGTACCTGCACGCCCGGCACATCGACGCGCGTGCGCTATGCGAAGTTGATCGACCGGCTGGGCCGGCACCTGGTCGACATCGGTGTGCGGACGATCCACCCGGCCGGCCGGACGACACGCGATTTCGCCTGGCCGGACGGCGAACCGGAGCCGTGCTACCTGCCGCCCGACGCCGACGTCGCACTGCAGCGTCATGTCCAGCCTCGACCGGACGACACGCCCACCGAGTGCAGGAATCGCGCGATCGTCGCGCTGCTGCTCGCGAGCGGCATCACGTCGGCCGAAATTCGTGCGATGCCCTGCCACGCGCCCGACCTCGACGCGCAACCACCGGCGTTGTCCGTGCCGCGCGATCGCGCGCGGCCGGCACGCCGGATCGAACTTGCCGGGTTCGCGCTGGCGCCGCTCGCCGCATGGCGCATGCGTTCGGCGGATACACCCGCATCGACGCGGCTGTTTCCCGCGCCGCGCGGCGGTGGCGCGATGAACGACATGTTCCTGCTGCTGGTGGTGCGCGACGCGCTGACCGCGATCGGCTTTCACGCGGCGGACATGAGCCCACGCGTGCTGCGCAACACGTATGCGCGTCGGCAGTTGCTCGCCGGCCACACGCATGCCGAGGTCAGCGCGATGCTCGGTCTCGTCAGCACGCGAACGGTCACGCGCATCCGGCAGACGCTGCCGCCGGACGCAGCCGCGGATCGCGCTGCGCACGAGCGCTAAACAGCGCACGGTGCGCATCGTTTTCCTTCTCGTTCGCTATGCGCCCGGTTTCGACTGGATCAGGCACAGGATCCGTGTGTCGTACGGCGATTGCATGACTTCCGCGATGCGGATGTCGGACGCGGCCGGATGCAGCGGATTCAGCAGGAAGTTGTGCGCGTGCGGCACGACGACGCTCGGCACGCGCAACAGTGCGCTCGGCTGCGTGTGCAGCCATTCGGTGCCGGCGCTACGGGTCCAGTCGACATTCGTTTGCCAGTCGTCCGGTGCGTCGCCTTCCGCGATTTCGGCGACATCCACCGAATCGGGCACGTCGATCCGAAGCAACTGGTAGCCGCTCGGCAATTGGGCAACGGTGGTGATTTCGAAATGAACGAGCGTCTCGAGCAGGGCGAGTGCCGGATGCTCGGCGAGATACACGACGGGCTGCCCGGCAAAATGCCAGCGCCCGCCGGCCCGCAACCCGCCGATGCCCTTCAGATCGGCGTAATTGCTGATCCGCCACAGCGTCGTCAAGCGAAGTACCCCTCGTCGATCTGCGTGAGGACTTCTTCGACAAGCCGCGCGCCATGCTCGGTGCTCGCCATGTCGAGCGACGTGCGGCCGCCGAAGCGCTGCAACCCGTTGCGCAGCCACGCCATCGCCTTGTCCTGATCACCGAACGTGGCCGTCGCCTGTGCGACGATGCGCGCGAGGCGGATCGCCTTGTCGGATTCCTCCGGCGACAGGCGTTCGTGCGCCTGGCGACGATGGCTCAGCGTGCGGCGCGGAATGATGAAGGCCAGCTCGTCCGATTTCAGCCCGCGCTCGGACAGCCGGTCGATCACCGACACGTCTACGCGCGCGCTCGCCAGCTCGGCGAGATCGGCACCCGAACGGACGCGGATCGCCAGTAACTGCTCGAGAATCGTGAATTCGGCCTGGCGCGGATGCGCGACACCCGAAGGATGAAAAGCAATGATGCTCATGACCCGTCTCCGGCAATTTGCCCGTTCATTATAGGCGTTTTGCCGAAAACTTGCGGTGCCGGAGTGGGCAGTGCCGCTGTGGCCCGCCGGTTGGGGCGTTAGCCACGGGGTCGGATGTCCCCTTCTGCCTGGTAGCCGGTTGGGATGATCGCGAATCGAAGATTCGCCTCGAGGGGGTGTGGCTGTCATTCAGTATATAAAGTCCATCGGGATGCCTTTTAGTTGTCACGTAACAACTCTTTTACCGATTTAAATCGCGCTGCCGAACACGCGTCCGCCATCGCACAATGAACATCCATTGACCGGAACGCTCGGCATGGCCACTCACCGCCCATCACGACGAAAACGCATCGCCGTCCCCTCCGCCCGGATGCGCGTCCAGATCGCGCGCTTCTCGTCGTCGCTCATGAACACCCAGTGCGAAACCTCGTTGGCAGTACGGCCGCATCCCTTGCAGATATCGTCGAACAGTGTCGAGCACACGCCGACACAGGGGCTGTCGGGTACGTCGTGAAGCGTGGAAGCCATCGGAACTCTCGTCTCGGTTGAATATCCGGCAGGGAAACGTCCGCACTCCCATAGGCGGCTACCCTGCCACCGGCGATGCAGCCCGCGCCGCATCGCCCGGCCCGCCCCGCTCATTTCGCCTCGGCCTCCAGTCTCGCCAGTTCTGCCACGATGCCCGCGCCATAAGCCGGATCGGCCTTAGTGCAGTTGTCGATGTGCGGTTGCCGAATGTCCGTCACGCCATTCGAGCGGGTCAGCTTTCTTTTGATGGATCCAACATAGTCGTTCTCCTGTGTAATGAGTGAATCGCGATTCGCATTGCACGCACGCTCCCGCTCAGTACAGGGAACCGTGCGCGATACCTGACGCGATCATCCGGCCCACGCCGATGACCGGATCACGCTGCAGAAATTACCTGCGTGGAAATGCGGATCCTTGTCCGCGATCACGTCGGCCTTCACGTTGCCGAACGTCGTGTCCGGCTTGTGCTTGATCCCGTCGTAGAACGCCTGGAGGATGTCTTCCTTGAAATGCGGCGTCCGTGGATGCGCATGGACGACGGCCTCGCGCTCGACGTCGCTGTATTCCGGATACGTGAGGCCCAGCACATCCATCTCGACGCCCGCGGTGACGAGCGCGATCACCGGATGCATGTGCTGCGGAATGCCTGGCGTGGTGTGCAGCGCGATCGAGGTCCACACGACGTCGATGTCCTGCTGCGAGATGCCCTTGCCCTTCAGGAAATCGCGGGCGGCATTGGCGCCGTCCACTTCGAAGCGCTCGCATGCGCTGCTGTGCTTGTGCGTGAGCCCCATGTCGTGAAACATGCAGCCGCAGTAAAGCAGCTCGGGATCGTACTTGAGCCCGCGACGCTGTCCTGCCAGCGCCGCGAAATAGTAGACGCGGCTCGAATGATGAAACAGCAGCGGCGAAGCAGTATCGCGAACGAGTTCGGTGATCTCGCGCGTCATCTGGCTATCGGGAATGGTGATGCCTGCAACGTTCTCAGTCATGATTGACCTCCATTGAAAACACCCCCGATTCTCCGTAGTCCGATAGCTGTCTTCAATAGACGTACTACGTCAAATCCTGCCATTTTGCATGACGAACGGACACGGGGCCCGCATGACCGGAAAGATGCAGGAAACGGGCTCAGCCTGCGCATCTCATACCCGATCCGCGCCTCTATACTGCTACGCATCACGTTCGTCACAGCATCCGATCATGCCGAAGGTCGTGGGAATTTTCGCCGTTCCTGGCGTTCAACTGCTCGATGTCTCCGCACCGCTCGACGTGTTTGCACAAGCGAACGCCGAATGCGGGAAGCCGTTCTATACGTTGCGGATCATCGCGAGCGAATCCGGTCCGATCCGAAGTTCATCCGGTGCGCAGCTGCTGCCTGACTGGATCGTTCCCGACGTCCCGGAGCGCATCGACACGCTGCTGGTCGCCGGCGCGCCGAGCGCGTGCCACCTCTCGCTGCGCACCGACGTCCTCGCGTGGCTACGATCGGCGGCCGTACAGAGCAAGCGCTACGGCTCGATCTGCACCGGCGCGTTCATCCTCGCCGCCACCGGCCTGCTGAAAGGGCGCCACCTGACCACGCACTGGGCCGCTGCCGACGCGCTCGCCGAAGCCTTTCCGTCGCTCGCCGTCGATGCCGATGCGCTGTACGTGCGCGACGGCAAGCTGCGCACGGGCGCCGGCGTCACGGCCGGGCTCGATCTCGCACTCGCGCTGGTCGAGGAGGATCTCGGCCGTGAGATCGCGCGGCGCGTCGCCGCGCAACTGGTGATGTTCTTCAAACGCCCGGGCGGGCAGCTCCAGTTCAGCCGCAAGGGCGAGGCGCGCCCCGCCGGGCGCTCGGTGCTGCAGGAGGTGCAACGCTGGATCGCGGCGAATCCGGAACTCGAGCATTCGGTGGCCGACCTGGCGAAGCATGCAGGCATGAGCCCGCGCCACTTCGCACGGCTGTTCCGCGCGGAGGTCGGCATGACGCCGGCCGCGTGGGTCGAGGCAACCCGCATCTCGGCGGCCCGCCAGTTGCTCGAGAACGGCCACGACGCGCCGAAGCAGGTCGCCGCGAAATGCGGCTTCGCGAATGTCGATACGCTCAGGCGGTCGTTCACCCGGCACGTCGGGATCACGCCGGCCGAGTACCGGAAACGGCAGGCGGCTCCTGTCGAGTGATGCGGCAACGCATCGACGACGCCGGCCGCGTCATTCACATACTTCGGAATGCGATGCAATTGAATGTCGCGCGGCAACAGGCATTTTGGCGGCACCGAGCCGAACCCCTGTCGGACCGGATCCAACGCCCTCATCTGCGCACACCGACGGCGCGGTCAGCCGTCCGTTACGCCCACAATCATCAGACAAAAAGTCGCCCACGTGGATCGTTTACCCAGTTGCAATAATGATTCACTGGAACGCGTATTTCCGACCGGTAACGCGATCGCTACGATGCAATCAACCGCTGAACGCAACGAGCGAAGCGAGAAATCAATGAAACCGGAGGTCACCATGAAGTCGTTCATCACCGCTGTCGTCGCCGCAACCGCCCTGTCCGCCTCGTACGGCGCATTCGCACAATCGAACCCGTCGGACCAGCTGACGCGCGCCCAGGTCCGTGCGGAACTCGTCCAGCTCGAACAGGCCGGCTACAAGCCCGAAGTCTCCGATCAGTATTACCCGCGCGCACTGCAGACCGCCCAGGCCCGCGTGACGAACGCCGATGAAGCCGGTTACGGCGCGCAAGCTGCCGCCGGCGTGCGTGCCGGCCGCGCGATCGCAGTCAAGCAGGAAGGCCGCGACTCCGTCTATTTCGGCCAGTAAGCCGGACCCGCGCCCGCGTATTCCGATACGCGCGCCGCACCCGCAACACCCCGCTCCCGTTCATCGGGGCGGGGTGTTTGCTTTCCGGTCGCCCGCTCCGTGCACCGATCGCATCCGGCACGGCACCGTTCACGCAGGCAGCCGGTGTTTGCGCATAGAATGGCCGCGTGGTCGGCGCCGGCCGACTCGAACGCGCGCGGAATCTCGACCTCGGGATGCCCGATCGTCGCCGTGCCCGCCGGCCGGCCCGATGCCGCACTCAGCGCATTTTTCGAAAAGGAGCGGTTTCATGTCTCAAACATCCAGTTCCATGATCACGTTTCGCCGCCCGGACGGCCAGGAACTGCAGGGCTATCTCGCGACGCCCGCAAAGACCGAAGGCGCGCCTGCCGTCGTCGTCATCCAGGAATGGTGGGGGCTGAACGACCAGATCCGCGGCGTCGCGGACCGCCTCGCACGCTGCGGCTACTTCGCGCTGGTGCCCGACCTGTATCGCGGCAAATCGACGGTCGAGGAAGAAGAAGCGCACCACCTGATGACCGGCCTCGATTTCGGCGATGCCGCATCGCAGGACATTCCCGGCGCCGTCACATATCTGAAGACGCTGGCCTCGCGTGTCGCGATCACGGGCTACTGCATGGGCGGCGCCCTCACGCTGCTGTCGCTGCAGTACGCCGATGCGGACGCGGGCGTGACGTGGTACGGCCTCCCGCCGCTCGACTACATCGATCCGGCGAAGCTCAAGGTGCCGCTGATGGGCCACTGGGGCACGCAGGATGCGTTCTTCGCGATCGACCAGGTCGACGCGCTGGAAAAGAAGCTGACCGATGCGAAGGTCGGGTTCGAATTCCATCGCTATCTCGCCCATCACGCATTCGCGAACGAAACGGCCGTCGGCCCCGGCCGCATCGCGGGCACGCAGTTCGATCCGGTTTGGTCGCAGATCGCGTGGGACCGCACGCTCACGTTTTTCGGCCGCACGCTGTGGGCGAAGCAGGGCTGACATAGCGCGGCTTTCCGCTCGAATTGCTCTGCAAAAAGAAAACGCCACGGACTTTCGTCCGTGGCGTTTCCGTTTCCGCAACCAGCCGGTTGGAAGGACAAGCGCGCTAAACCGCTCCTGCCCTTCGTTGCACTTACCCGTTCGTCGCCGCTGCCGACGCAGCCGCCG
The DNA here is from genome assembly GCF_029962485.1 of Burkholderia cepacia. Classification (NCBI taxonomy): domain Bacteria; kingdom Pseudomonadati; phylum Pseudomonadota; class Betaproteobacteria; order Burkholderiales; family Burkholderiaceae; genus Burkholderia; species Burkholderia cepacia. The sequence continues at coordinate 50,902 of NZ_CP073639.1, read as the reverse complement.
GAGCGGCCGCCTTGTCGTAGTCGGCCGGCGCATCCGGCGCGCGCGGCGTTTCGCCTGCGCGCTGGATCCAGCCGCCACCCAAGGCGCGGTACAGCGTGACGAGGTTCGTCCAGCGCGCCAGACGCGCGTTGATCAGCGTCTGCTGTGCGGAGTACAGGTCCGTCTGCGCGGTCAGCACCGACAGGTAGCTGTCCACACCGTTCTTGTAGCGCAGGTCCGACAGGTCGAAACGTCGCTGCTGCGCGTGCTCGTTGCGCTCCAGCGCCGCGATCTGCTGGTCGTACGTGCCGCGTGCGGCCAGGCCGTCCGACACTTCGCGGAATGCCGACTGGATCGCCTTCTCGTAGTTGGCGATCTCGATGCGCTTCTGCACGTTCGCGAGGTTCAGGTTCGCGATGTTCTGGCCGCCTTCGAAGATCGGCATCGTGATCTGCGGCGCGAACGACCACGCCGCCGTGCCGGCCTTGAACAGCCCGCCGAGCGTCGGGCTGCCGGTGCCGAACGCACCCGTCAGCGAGATGCGCGGGAAGAACGCCGCGCGGGCCGCGCCGATGTTCGCGTTCGCGGCCAGCAGCGTTTGCTCGGCCTGCATCACGTCCGGGCGACGCGTCAGCAGATCCGACGGCAACCCGGCCGGCACGTCCGTCAGCAGGTTTTGCGAGTCGAGCGGCATGCCCGCCGGCAGATCGTCCGGCAGCGGTTCGCCGATCAGCAGAACCAGCGCGTTCAGCGCCTGTGCACGCGCACGCGCCTGCGCTTGCTGGTTCGCGAGCGCCGTCTCGACCACCGTCTGCGCCTGACGCAGCTCGAGTTCGGAACCCGTGCCGTTGTCGAACTGCAGCTTCGTCAGGTCGTACTGCGCCTGAGCGGACTTCAGCGTGTTTTCCGTGACCTGCAACAGGTCATCGGTCGACAACAGCGTCAGGTACTGGTCAGCCACCGACGAGACCAGCGAGATTTCCGACGCCTGTCGTGCGTACGACGTCGACAGGTACTGCGCGAGTGCCTGGTCCTTCAGGCTCTGCACGCGGCCGAACAGGTCGAGCTCCCACGACGCCGACAGCCCGACGTTGTAGCTGCGCGAGATGTACGGCGCACCGGTCGTCGACAGGCCCTGCGGCACGCGCTGGATGTTGCCCGAGCCCGTGCCGTCGAGCGTCGGGAACAGGCCCGCGCGCGTGATCTGGTACTGCGCGCGCGCCGCCTCGATGTTCAGCACCGACACGCGCAGGTCGCGGTTGTTCTTCAGCGCGATCTCGATCAGCCGCTGCAGGCGCGGATCGACAAAGAATTCGCGCCAGCCGATGGCGGTCGCCGCCTGGCCGTTCGCGCTGCGCGCGCCGGCAGCACCCGGCTGCCTCGCGTAGACGCCGCCGGCCGGGTACGCCTGCGCGACGGGTGCATCGGGCCGCTTGTAATGCGGCGCCATCGTGCAGCCCGTGGCGAACAGCGCGGCAGCGAAAGCCGCCACCGTTGCAGTCAAAGCGTGTTTTTGCATCATTACTGCCCCTTCGAATCGTGTGCGTCGCCGTGACCGCGCTGCAGGTCGCCCTGCACGAGACGCCATGCGTCGTCGACGTTTTCCGTCTCGCCGCTGAAGATCGCGCGAACCCGCACGAAGAACATCGGGATCATGAAGATCGCGAGGAACGTCGCCGTGATCATCCCGCCGATCACGCCCGTGCCGATCGCATGCTGGCTGGCCGAGCCTGCGCCGTTGCTGATCGCGAGCGGCAGCACGCCGAGCATGAATGCAAGCGACGTCATCAGGATCGGGCGCAACCGCAGGCGCGCCGCCTCGATCGCCGCGCGCACCGGCCCCATGTTCTCCTTCGCCTGCAGCTCGCGCGCGAACTCCACGATCAGGATCGCGTTCTTCGCCGACAAGCCCACGGTAGTCAGCAGGCCGACCTGGAAGAACACGTCGTTCTCGAGGCCGCGCAGCATCGTCGCGAGCAGCGCGCCGACCACGCCGAGCGGCACGACCATGATCACCGAGAACGGGATCGACCAGCTCTCATACAGCGCCGCCAGACACAGGAACACGACGAGGATCGAGATCGCGTACAGGATCGGCGCCTGCGAACCGGACTGGACTTCCTGGAACGACAGCCCCGTCCACGAATAGCCGATGCCTTCCGGCAGCTTGCTTGCGAGCGCTTCCATCGCGGCCATCGCCTGGCCGGTCGACTTGCCTTCCGCGGCCTGCCCCTGGATTTCGATCGACGACACGCCGTTGTAACGTTCGAGCTTCGGCGAACCGTAGATCCAGTGGCCGGTCGAGAACGCGCTGAACGGAACCATCCCGCCCGCACTGTTGCGCACGTACCAGATGTTCATGTCCTCCGGCGTCATCCGGAACGGCGCGTCCGACTGCACGTACACCTTCTTGATCCGGCCATCGGTATCGAGGAAGTTGTTCACATACTGCGAGGCCCACGCGATCGAAAACGTCTGGTCGATCGCAGCAGCAGTGACGCCAAGTGCATTCGCCTTCTCCCGATCGATGTCGACCTTGTACTGCGGCGTATCGTTCAGACCGTTCGGACGCACGAGCGCGAGCGCCGGATCCTTCGCGGCCATCCCGAGCAACTGGCCACGCGCGGCCATCAGCGCCTCGTGGCCGAGACCGGCGTTGTCCGTCAGCTCGAAGTCGAAGCCGGCGGCCGTACCGAGTTCGGGAATCGACGGCGGGTTGAACGGAATCACCATCGCGTCCTTGTACGTCGAATAGTGCGCGAAAGTCCGGCCGATCAGCGCCTGGACCTTCTGGTCCGAACGCTGGCGTTGCTCGTACGGTTTCAGCTTCACGAACACGAGGCCCGCGTTCTGGCCGCGGCCCGCAAAGCTGAATCCGTTGACCGTGAACACCGAATCGACCACTTCCTTCTCCGCGGTCGTCAGGTACGTGTTGATGTTGTCGAGCGTCTTGCCGGTCGTTTCCTGCGTGGAACCGGACGGCGTCTGCACGATCATGAACATGTAGCCCTGGTCTTCATCAGGCAGGAACGACTTCGGCAGGCGCGCGAACATTACGCCGACCGCGATGAACACGGCCAGGTAGATCACGAGCCAACGGCCCGAGCGCCGGATCACGTGATTCACGCCACCCGTGTAGCGATCGCGACTGCGATCGAAGGTGCGGTTGAACCAGCCGAAGAAGCCCTTCTTCTCTTCGTGATGCCCTTGCGGGATCGGCTTCAGGATCGTCGCGCACAGCGCCGGCGTCAGAATCAACGCGACGAGCACCGACAGCACCATCGCCGACACGATCGTCAGCGAGAACTGACGATAGATTGCGCCGACCGAGCCGCCCGAGAACGCCACCGGCACGAACACCGCCGACAGCACGAGCGCCACGCCGACGAGTGCGCCGGTGATCTGGCCCATCGCCTTGCGGGTCGCCTCCTTCGGCGACAGTCCCTCCTCCGCCATCACGCGCTCGACGTTCTCCACCACCACGATCGCATCGTCGACCAGCAGGCCGATCGCGAGCACGAGGCCGAACATCGACAGCGTGTTGATCGAGAATCCGGCGACACCCATGATCGCGAACGTGCCGAGCAACACGACCGGCACCGCAATCGTCGGGATGATCGTCGCCCGCAGGTTCTGCAGGAACAGATACATCACGAGGAACACGAGCACGATACCTTCGATCAGCGTCTTGACCACTTCCTCGATCGACAGGCGCACGAACGGCGTCGTGTCATACGGGTAGTGAACGACCAGACCGTGCGGGAAGTACTTCGACAGCTCGTCGATCTTGGCCCGCAGCGCCGTCGCGGTCGCCAGCGCGTTCGCGCCGGTCGCGAGCTGGATACCGAGGCCGGCCGTCGGCTGCCCCATGTACTTCGTGTCGAACGTGTAGTTCTCCGAACCCAGTGCCGCACGGCCGACATCCTTCAGCCGGACTTGCGAGCCGTCCTGGTTGACCTTCAGCAGGATGTTGCCGAACTGCTCGGGCGTGCGCAGCAGCGTCGATTCGGTGATCGTCGCCTGCAGCATCGTGCCCGGCTTCGCCGGCGTGCCGCCGATCTGGCCGCCCGCGATCTGCACGTTCTGCTGCGTGATCGCGGTCGACACGTCGACCGGCGTGAGGCCGTAGTTGGTCAGGCGGTTCGGGTCGAGCCAGATCCGCATCGAGAACTGCGAACCGAGCAGCAGCGTCTGGCCGACGCCGTTGACGCGGCTCAGCGGATCGAGCACGTGCGAGGCCACGTAGTTCGTCAGGTCCTCCTTCGACATCCTGCCGTCCTCGGAGTTGAACGCGAACCACATCAGCCAGTTGCTGCTCGACTTCGTGACCTGCATGCCGAGCTGCTGCACGACCTGCGGCAGGTTCGGCGTCGCGAGCGACAGCTTGTTCTGCACCTGCACCTGCGCGACGTCCGGATTCGTGCCCGGCGAGAAGGTCAGCGTGATCGTCGCGTTGCCCGAATCGTCGCTCGTCGACGACATGTACAGGAAGTTGTCGAGACCGCTCATCTGCTGCTCGATCACCTGCGTCACCGTGTCTTCCACCGTCTTCGCGGAAGCGCCCGGATAGTTCGCCTGGATCTGGATCGTCGGCGGTGCGATCGTCGGATACTGCGCGATCGGCATCTTGAAGATCGATGCGACGCCGGCCAGCATCAGCACGATCGCGATCACCCACGCGAAGATCGGGCGATCGATAAAGAACTTGGCCATGAAACGGACTCCCAGTTATTGCGCGGCCGACGCGGCGGCCGAACTCGCAGCAGCATTGGCGGCGGTACTCGCCGGCGCGGCGTTCGCCGGTGCAGCGGAAGCGGCATCCGGTGCCGGTGCAAGCTGCGCCGCGACGGTCTTCACGGTCGCACCCGGGCGCACCTTGTCGACGCCCTGGACGATCACGTGATCGCCCGCTTGCAGACCGCCCTCGACGATCCAGTCCTGACCGTACGTACCAGTCGTCGTCAACGGACGCGTCTCGACCTTGTTGGCCGCATTCACGACGAGCGCGATCGCCTGCCCCTTCTGGTCATGCGTGACGCCGATCTGCGGCACCAGGAACGCGTTCTCGTTCACGCCTTCCTCGATCCGTGCGCGCACGAACATGCCCGGCAGCAGCACGCGACCCGGGTTCGGGAAGATCGCGCGGATCGTCACCGAGCCGGTGGTCTGGTCGACCGTCACGTCCGAGAACTGCAGCTTGCCCGCTTCCGAGTACGTCTTGCCGTCTTCGAGGACCAGCGACACCTTCGCGGCGCCCGGCCCGCTCGTCTTCAGACGGCCGCTCTGCACGTCCTGGCGCAGCTTCAAGCCGTCGAGGCTCGACTGCGTGAGATCGACGTACACCGGATCGAGCTGCTGCACGGTCGACATCAGCGTCGCCTGGCTCGCCTGCACGTAGGCACCCGGCGTCACTTGCGAGATGCCGACGCGACCCGAGACCGGCGACACGACATCCGTATAGCCGAGGTTGATCTGCGCGGTGTCGACCGCCGCCTTGCCGGCCGCGACGTCCGCGGCGGCCTGCCCTTGCGTGGCCACTGCGTTGTCGTAGTCCTGCTTGCTGACCGCGTTCGCGGCGACCAGCACCTTGTAGCGCGCGACCAGTGCGTTCTGCGTGACGAGGTTCGCCTGCGCCCGCGCAAGCGTCGCCTTCGCGCTGTTCAGCGCGGCGACGTACGGCGCCGGGTCGATCTTGTACAGACGCTGGCCAGCCTTGACGTCGGTGCCTTCGGTGAATTCACGGCGCAGCACGATGCCGTCGACCCGTGCACGCACCTGCGCGACAAGGAACGCACTGGTGCGGCCGGGCAGTTCGGTCACGGCCGGCACGGCTTGCGGCTGGACGGTGACGACGCCGACTTCCGGCGTTTGCGGCGGCGGCGCCGATTCTTTTTTCCCGCACGCGGCCAGGAAAACGGCAGCCGTTGCGGCAGTGATTAAGCGGTATGGAACCCGTTCGACGCGCATGGAGCGACCTCTCACAAATAGACGACCTTCAATGGGAATCACCAGATCTCCTCACGGCCCGCATGCGCGAACGGAATGCTGTCGCTTCCGGTTCGCCGCCCATGCGGGCGCTTGCTTCGGGTGTGCGTTGCACCCTGCGGAGCGTTCGTTTGCCGAACTGCTTCCGTAAAAAGGAACGGCGAGCCCGCGGCCCCGGCGGGCTCGCGTTGCCGTGGCGGCCGGTCGGGCGCTAGCGCGCGGGCCGGAACGCGGCGCCGGCAAATTCGATGAATGCGCGCGCGGCGGCCGGCAAATGCGCGGCACGCGCATACGCAAGCTTCAGCGTGACGGGCGCGAGCGGGCGGACCGGCGCGATACGCACCAGCGTGCCGGCCGCCAGATCGCCATCGACGAGATACGCGGGGAGCACCGCCGCACCCATGCCGGCCACGGCCAGCCGTCGTGCCATCTCAAGATGGCCGACGCCCGCATTGCCGGGCACCGTGCCCGGTCGAATCGCCGCTGCAGGGTCGTTGTCGGTCGCCGGCAGTTCGAGCCGTACGGTTGCGAGGTCCGGCCAGTCGCCCGATACATCCGCGCCACCATGCGCGGCGACGTAACCCGGCGCCGCCACGCGCACGGATTCGTACGCGGCAAGCGTATGCAGTGCGTGCGCACCGGATAACGGCATGCCGTCGGTCAGGAACGCGACGTCGATGTCTTCGGCGGTCAGGTCGACGTGCGCATCGGTCAGCGTCACGGTCGGCCGCACGTCCGGAAACAGGTGCACGAAACGATCGAGCAACGCGCTCAGTTGGCTGAGCCCGAATGCGACCGGCGCGGCCACGCGCAACACGCCTTCCGGCTTGCTGCCCATCGCGACGAAACGGCCGTCGATCTCGTCGATCGCACCGAGAATCCGCTCGACACGCACGAGATACAGCTCGCCGATTTCCGTCAGCGACTGGTGGCTGGTGCTGCGTTGCAGCAGCCGCGCGCCGAGTCGCGTTTCGAGCGCATCGACCAGCCGGCTCGCCATCGCCGTCGACACGCGAAGCCGCGTCGCCGCCCGGCGAAAACCGCCTTCCCTTGCCACCGTCACGAATGCCCGAATCGATTGAAGTTGGTCCATTTGTCCGGATTCCCCTGCGCGGACGGCTGCCGTTCCACCGGCGCCCGCCGTCACCTCGCGGCCGATCTGCATCGACCCGGCCAATGCGGCGGCGCCGACACCGGCCACGCCGGGTCGGTCGGTATGCTCGCCACGGGTGCGCGCCGGCATGCAACGGACGCAAGCCGGCCTCGGCTGGCCCGATGCACGATCATTCGATAGCAGTCCTGAGTCTTTTCCAGCGGTTCGCAACGGCAACCTGCGCGGCGGCGACCGCGCATCATGCGACGGTCTTGCCTGCGTCACCCGGACACGCTGGAACACATTTCTTTCAGCAGGTGTAATGGTATGAAAACCGCCGGAAATTGGCTTGCCCGATCCTGCGATTGTTTTGCCTTAATTTCCGAATTTGTGCGCTGCACACCACGCCACGACGGTCGATGCGACCACCGACCGTGCAGGTCCGGATGATCGGGCTAATTTCCGACAGGTTTGGGCAATCTCGCGCACGCATCTGGCCGTACGATGTGACCGCCGTGCCGGCGCCCGTGCCTGCACCTCGACGGGGAATCGCAGCCGCGCACCTCGCATCGCTCACTCCGCCATCCGCTCACTTAACATGGAAATCGACGCCCGAACGCCATCGCAACCGCGCCCCCTGCACGAGCACGACCCTCGGTCGCCGGTACGGCCGCACGCGGCCCGGCTTGCGGCGCTGATCGCCGCGTATGCGCCGCACGACGGGTCGTTCGACCTCCCGGTGCGCGGCATGCGCATCTCACGCGCATCCGGCGCGCCGCCGCAGTGGAACCACGGCGTGCACCACGCGTGCCTGAGCATCGTCGGCCAGGGCGCGAAGTCGATGCGGGTCGGCGATGCCACCTACGCGACCGACGAAGCGCGGATGCTGGTCGCGACGGCCGACGTGCCCGTCACCGGCCGCGTGACGCGCGCGAACCCGGCCGAGCCGTTCCTTTATGCGCAGCTCGAACTCGATCCGGTGCGCATCGCGGCGCTCACGCCGGTTGTCTTTCCGCGCGGATTGCCGAAAGCCGTCGACTGCAGCGCGCTCGACACACTCGACGCGACGCCCGAAATCGTCGACGCCGTCGCGCGGCTGATGCAGTTGATCGCGCAACCCGACGACCTCGACCTGCTCGCGCCGCTGATCGTCGACGAAATCCTCATCCGGCTGCTACGCGGCCCGTCGGGGGCGCGCGTCGCGCAGGTCGGCGAGGCCGGTTCGACGACGCAGCGCATCTCGCGCGCGGTCGCATGGATTCGCGACCACTACCTCGATCCGATGACGGTCGACTCGCTCGCGCAGCAGGTCGACATGAGCCCGTCGACCTTCCATCACCACTTCCGTGCAGTCACGTCGATGAGCCCGTTGCAATGCCAGAAGGTGCTGCGGCTGCAGGAAGCGCGCCGCCTGATGTGCCTGTCGGCGATGGATGCGCGACAAGCATGCCGCAGCGTGGGCTATGTCAGCGCGTCGCAGTTCAGCCGCGAATACGCGCGGTTGTTCGGCGATGCGCCGGGCCGCGACGTCGCGAGGCTGCGCGGCGAAGCGGTGCCGCTGTCGCGCGTCGCCCCGTAGGCAGCTTTACGCGCGGGGCGTCCGCGAGCGTGCGCCGCCCTTCTTCCCGCCCGCATTTGCGCGCTCGGCCTGCACGGCTTCGTCGATGCAACGCACGAAGTATTCGGCCGACGACGTGAGCACCGCGCTGTCGCGAAACAGCAGATACAGGTTGCGCGCAGGCGGCTGCCCGACGAGATCGAGCGTCTTCAGCGTATCGGAAGCATCGCCGCGCAGCGCCAGCTGCGTCCACGCCGTCACCACGTCGCTGTTGACGGCCAGCGCGTAGAACAACGTCTGCGACGCGCAACGCGTCACGCGGCGCGGCACCGGCAGGCCGGCCTGCCCGAACAGCTCGGCGAGATACGCGCGGAACTCGGCAGACGGCCCCGTATGCAGCCACTCCGCGTCCTGCAGGTCGGCAAGCGACGTCGCACCGGCGAGCTTGCCCTTGCCGCTCACCGCGAACCACATCGGAAACGTGTCGAGATGCTCGCAGCGCACGGACGTGAAGTCCTGCGCATCCGCGCCCGCGCCCAGCGCGAAATCGAGCGCGCCGTTCTTCAACTGCTCGACGAGCTGCGACGGGCTGCCCTCGACGAACTCGAGCTGCACGTCGGGCATCGCGCGGCGAAAGCGGTTGTACGCAGCCGGCAGCACCGTGATGCCGGCCAGCGGCGTCATCCCGATCGCGAGCTGCCCCTGCCGGTTCTCGCGCAGCTGCGCCATTTCCTCCTCGGTACGCGCGACCTCGTTGACGACCAGCTCGGCGCGCTGCAGCATCGCGCGCCCCGCATCGGTCAACGTCACGCCGGACGAACTGCGCGCGACCAGCATCAACCCGAGTTCGTCCTCGAGATCGCGCAGCGAGCGCGTGACGGCCGGTTGCGTGAGGTGCAGGGTGCGTGCGGCTTCATGGATGCTGCCCGAGCGGGCGACGGCCACGAGCGCGCGGAGCTGGTGAAGTTTCATGCGACGAATGGAAACGGCCGCCGGGAGGCAGTCGTTGGGCATCAGGGGATAAACAGATGTTATCAGGATAAAAATTTGCGCGTATCGCGATGTTTTCCCCGGTCTTAACATGCGGCCAGCTCTCGCAGGATGCCTGACGATCCATGCGGCGCTCACGATACCGATACCCATGGAGACACCCCCGATGCAAGACGCCGCCACGCCGCTCGTCGACGCGCCGCCCGCCGCGCGCCGCCGCTCGGCGCAGACCCGGACGATCATCGCCACCTCGGCCGGCAACGCGCTCGAGATGTTCGACTTCACCGTGTTCAGCTACTTCGCCGCGCTGATCGGCAAGACGTTTTTCCCGGTCGATTCGGGTGCCGGCCCGCTGCTGCTCGCGATGGCGACGTTCGGCGTCGGCTTCGTGATGCGCCCGCTCGGTGGCGTGCTGATCGGCAACTACGCCGATCGCGCCGGCCGGCGCGCGGCGCTGACGCTGACGATCCAGCTGATGATCGCGGGCACCGCGCTGATCGCACTGACGCCGTCCTATGCGCGCATCGGCGTCGTCGCACCCGTGCTGGTCGTGATCGGCCGGCTGCTGCAGGGCCTGTCGGCCGGCGGCGAGATCGGCGCATCGACCACCTTCCTGATGGAATCGGGCCCGCTGTCCGGCCGCGGCTTCATGGTGAGCTGGCAAATGATCAGCCAGGGCGTCGCCGCGCTGCTCGGCGCGCTCAGCGGCGCGCTGCTGTCGGCCGTGCTGTCGACCGACGCGCTCGAAAGCTGGGGCTGGCGCGTGCCGTTCCTGCTCGGCCTGCTGCTCGGCCCGGTCGGCTTCTATATCCGCCGGCATCTCGACGAAACGCATGTGTCGACGCACGACGCCGGCGGCAGCGCGGTACGCGAAGTGTTCACGCGCTACCTCGGCCGCGTCGTGCTCGGCACGCTGATGATCATCGGCGGCACGTCGACGCTGTACATCTTCGTGTTCTACATGCCGGCCTATGCAGTACGCACGCTCCACCTGCCGATGGCGACGTCGCTGCTCGCCGGCTGCGCGTCGGGGCTCGCGATGATCGTTGCCGCGCTCGTATCGGGACTGTGGATCATCGACCGCCTGCCGCGCCGCAAGCCGATGATCGCCGTCACGTGGCTGCTGTCGCTCGCATGCGTGTATCCGGCATTCCGGCTGCTGATCACCGCGCCGTCGGTCGGGCTGATGGTCGCGATCGTCACCGTCGTGATGGCGTTCGCGACCGCTGGCAGTTCCGCCTTCCTGCTGCTGATCATGGAAGCGTTCCCGCCTCGCGTGCGCGCCACCGCGCTCGCGACGATCTACAGCTTCGGCGTGACGATCTTCGGCGGCTTCGCGCAGTTCAACGTCACGTGGCTGCTGCATCGCACCGGCGATCCGATGTCTCCCGCGTGGTACGTGCTCGCGTGCGGCACCGTCAGCATGATCGCGCTGTGGCGCTTCCGCGAACGCCCGGCAGATTCGCTCGACGACGGCCGCTGACCGGCGCACCGCTTCATTCACGGCGACGCCGGGCACCGGCTCCGCCTCTTTCTACCCGACAACAGAATCCGCGACGTCGACGCGTGCGCGGGCGGGCCGTTGCACGCCTGCGATTCGCGCGCCGACGATCGCGACACGACGAGACAAACGTGCGCAATTCAACCCTGATGGCCGCGTGCTGCGCGGCAACCTGCATGTGGGCCGCGCCGGCCCGCGCAAACGTCCAGATCTACGGCGCACTCGACAGCTTCCTGCAATACGCGCGCGTCGGCAGCCAGACGAGCATCGGCCTGATGAGCGGCGGCGCATCGACGTCGCGCTTCGGCTTCATCGGCAGCGAGGATCTCGGCGGCGGCCTGCGCGCGAGCTTCCGCCTCGAAAGCGGCTTCGATCTGATGTCCGGCCGTCAGCAAAGCGCGGCGTCGTTCTACAACCGCGAAGCCAACGTCGCGATCGGTTCGGACGACTGGGGGACGATCAAGCTCGGCAAGCAGTATCCGGCGATCGTGCCGGAAGCGGCCGATCCGTTCTACCTGGTCGGCCAGTTGTCGCCGTTCGCGAGCACCGCGCTGATCGGCAGCGACCTCGGGCGTGGCGCCGCATCGCTGCCGGGGCGCATCGAGAACGCGATCAGCTACAAGACGCCGACCTACGGCGGGCTCGACGTCACCGTGCTCTATGCCTTTCGCAACGCGGCGGGCGCGAGCCCGATCGCGAGCAATGCAGGCGCCGTCGCCAACTTTGCGCGCGGCCCGGTGATGCTGAGCGGCGCGTACAACGCGATGTGGGCCGGCACGTCGTCGACACCCGGCGGCACGCCCGACGGCCCGCGCACCGACTCGGTCATGGCCAGCGCGTCGTATGCGTTCGGCCCGACGCTCGCGTCGTTCGCGTACACGCTGATGCGTCCCACCGCGCCTGGCACGCTCGTCGCGCAGGTCTATTCGCTGGGCGCGATCTGGCAGCGCGGCCCGCACGCCCTCCGCGCCGATCTCGCCTATCGCACCATTGCCGGCCAGGCGAGCCACGCACTCGGCGCGCTGCTTGGCTACGACTACCAGTTCTCGAAACTCACCGGCGTGTACGTACGGTTCGGCGGCTTCAGGAACACCGGACAGTCGGCGCTGTCGTTCGGCTCCGCGCCGATATCCGCCCCCTGCATGAGCAGCACCGTCTTCGCCCTTGGCCTCCGGCAGAAATTCTGACCGCGCCAGTCTCTTCACAGGAGCAATTCATGACTTCACTCGCCCTCGATTTCATCGACAGCCAGCGTACGCAATTCACCGAGCTGTCCGACCGGATCTGGAATCTCGCCGAACTGCGCTACGAGGAATTCGCGTCGACCGACCTGCACATCCGGATGCTCGAAGAAGCCGGCTTTCGCGTGACGCGCGGAGTGGCCGACATCCCGACCGCATTCGTCGCCGAAGCCGGCCACGGCGGCCCCGTGATCGGCATCCTCGGCGAATACGATGCGCTGTCCGGGCTCAGCCAGGAAGCCGGTGCACTCACGTGCCGGCCGTCGGGCGAGATCTCGAACGGCAACGGTCACGGCTGCGGCCACCACCTGCTCGGCACGGCTGCGCATCTCGCCGCGGCCGCGGTGAAGGCGCATCTCGAACGCACGGGCCAACCCGGCACCGTGCGCTTCTACGGCTGCCCGGCCGAGGAAGGCGGCTCCGGCAAGACCTTCATGGCGCGCGCGGGCGTGTTCGACGATCTCGACGCCGCGCTGTCGTGGCATCCGCACGTATACACGGGCATCTTTCCGGCTGGTTCGCTCGCGAACATCCAGGCGTACTTCCGCTTCACCGGCAAGGCGTCGCACGCAGCCGCGTCGCCGCATCTCGGCCGCAGCGCGCTGGACGCAGTCGAACTGATGAACGTGGGGGTCAACTATCTGCGCGAACACATGCTGCCCGAAGCACGCGTGCACTACGCGGTGACGAACACCGGCGGGTTGTCGCCGAACGTCGTGCAGGCGAATGCGGAAGTGCTGTACCTCGTGCGCGCGGCCCGCAACGACCAGGCAGCCGAACTGTTCGAGCGCGTGAAGAACGTCGCGCGCGGTGCGGCGCTGATGACCGACTGCCAGCTCGAGATCGTGTTCGACAAGGCGTGTTCGAACCTGCTGGAAAACGCGGTACTGAATCAGGTCATGTACGGCCATCTGCAGGCGATCGGCACGGCCGGCTTCGACGCCGACGACGCGGCGCTCGCCGATGCATACCAGCGCCAGACGCTGACTGCACAGGACATCGAAACGTCGTCACGTTCGCTGAACCAGGCGTGGCGCGATCCGAAGGCACTGTTCGACGGGATCGACCCGTACGAGCCGGGCAAGGGCCGCCCGATCTGCGGCTCGACCGACGTCGGCGACGTGAGCTGGGTCACGCCGACCGCACAATGCCACACGAGCTGCTATGCGTTCGGCACGCCGCCGCACTCGTGGCAGTGGGTCGCGCAAGGCAAGACGGCGCTCGCGCACAAGGGGATGATGCTCGCGGCGAAGACGATGGCCGCAACCGCGATCGACCTGCTCGGCGCACCCGACACGCTCGCCAGCGCGAAGGCGGAACTGCTCGAGCGGCGCGGCGGCCGGCCGTACGTGTGCCCGATTCCGGACGACGTCGCGCTGCCGTTTCGCCGCTGAGCATGTCGTGCCGCGCCGGTTGCGTCGTCACGCGAGCGTGGGCGGCGCAGCCTGGCTGACGTCGACGCGTTTCGGCAGGATGCCGGCCTGGTAGAACACGTCCGCGATGCGCTGCTGATACGCAAGCGTGTCGCGCGTGACGGGCTCGACACCGAAGCGTGCACGGCGAAACGCGAGCGCGACGGCCGGCTCCGGAATCCCCCAGAGTTTCGAGAATTCGGCCGCGCCCTGCGCGCGGTTCGCATCGAGCCAGCGCTGAACGGACGTCAATTCCGCCACGGCGACGTCGAGCACGTCGGCATTGTGCTGCGCATACGTGCGCGACGCGAAGTAGTAGCCGCGATTCTCGACGAGCCCCGTGCCGTCCGCGACGATACGCGCACCGAACGCCTGCTGGACTACCGCGAGAAACGGATCCCAGATGATCCACGCGTCCACCGAGCGGTTCTCGAATGCGGCGCGCGCGTCGGACGGCGACAGCCAGACGGGCGTGACGTCCGCATAGTTGAGCTTCGCGGCCTGCAGCAGCCTGACCAGCAGGAAGTGCGTATTCGATCCCTTCACCAGCGCGATGCGCTTGCCGCGCAGGTCCGCAAAGGTCTTGACCGACGACTCCTTCGGGACGATCAGCGCCTCGGCTGCGGGGCCCGACGGCGTTTGTGCGTAATAGACGAGCGGCGCACCGGCCGCGAGCGCGAAGATCGGCGGCGCTTCGCCAACATCGCCGAAGTCGATCGATCCCGCGTTCAGCGCCTCGAGTTGCGGCGGCCCCGACGGGAACTCGGTCCACGTGACGTTCACGCCGAGCGGCGCGAGCTTGCCTTGCAGCGTGCCGCGCGCCTTCAACAGGCTGAGCGGCCCTTTCTGATAACCGATGCGCAACGTCCGCGCGCCGGCCGCGCTCGCCAGCGCGAAGCCCGGGTGCGCGGCGGCGCCGGCCGCAATCGCCAGGCCAGCTTGAAGGAGCCGGCGGCGGGTTCTTGAGTGTCGATCTGCCATGTCGTTTCGGGTTCGATGAAGAGGGCGCGGATGGCGCGCAGGTCGAACCGATTCTAGGAGGTTGGCGCCGTGCATCGAACCAACGATGTTCGATATCGAAAGCAAGCGTTTTCATAAGGGCGCGCCCGTTGCACGGGTTCCGTTTCCCGGAACGGGTGTGCGCTCGCGCGATGGCACCTGTCTTAAATACAGGACTCCATATTATCTTTACCGATCAGGCAATACATGGTGCACACGCGCCGACCATGGCTGAATCAGGAATGGCGTGACGCGCAGGACGCGGTCAGCGCAGCCTCGTCGGCAGCCAGCAACTCGGGTACGCATTCGCGCAGGAAATCGACGAACGTGCGGATCTTCGCGTCGAGATACTGACGCGACGCGTACAGCGTGTAGACCGTCAGCTTCTGCAACCGGTATTCGGGCAGCACGCGCACCAGCGCACCGCTCGCGAGCCCGGGCAATGCGGCCGACATCGGCAGCGAGCCGATCCCGAGGCCGGCACGCAGCGCGGCACCGAGCGCATCGGCGATGTTCACCTGGAAATCCGGCAGCGGCAGTTCGAACGTTTCGCGTCCGTTGGGGCCGTCGAGATGCCAGCGGTCGCGCGGAAAGAGCGGCGTGACGATCTGCAGGCACGCATGCCCTTCGAGGTCGCTCACCGTGTGCGGCGTGCCGCGCGCCTTCAGGTACGCCGGTGACGCGCACAGCACGCTGCCCACGTCGCCGAGCCGCTGTGACACGAGGCCGGAATCGGGCAGCTCGGTCGTGCTTAACTGCAGCGATACGTCGTAGCCTTCGTCGATGATGTCGGGCACGTGCTGCGACAGCGTCAGTTCGACCGCGACCGACGGATAGCGCTCACGGTAGCGCACGACCGCGGGCACCACGTAGGACTGGCCGAAACTCGTCGTCGCGTGAACGTGCAGCCGTCCCGACGGTTTCGCCTGTGCGTCGGCCGCTTCGGCTTCCGCTTCGTCGATATAGCCGAGGATGCGCTGGCAGCGGTCGAGATAGCGCTGCCCGGCGTCGGTCAGCGCAATGCGGCGCGTGCTGCGGTTGAGCAGGCGCGTGCGCAGATGCGTTTCGAGTTGCGCGACCGAGCGCGATGCATAGGCCGTCGTGATATCCAGGCGATGGGCCGCGCTCGTGAAGCTGCCCTCCTCCGCGACCCGGACGAAAATGCGCATCATCTGTAACGTGTCCATCGACCTGTCCCCGGGATTGAGATCACGTCGCGCCACCGTGCGGCCCGAGTGCCGGCGGCTCCGGCACAGGCCGGTCTGGCGCGAATTGTGCGGAACAGTACAGCAGCGCTGCAGGCGTGTCCAGTTCGCCGTACGCGGCGTGATCCGGCTGCCGAATCATGCCGCGCAACCGCTCGTCTCGTGGTATCCGGGCCGGCCATGCGCGCCCCCGAACGCGCCCACGGGCAAACGGCATCGGGCCGGCAAAAACTACTCGCCGGCCGCGATGCCGCAGCGCAATTTACGTCCTTCCATGCTCGCGCGTCATGCAGCAGCGGCCGCATCGAAAGGATTGCACAACACGATCGTGTCGTCACGCTCCGCACCGGTCGTGATCATCGACACCGGCACGCCCGCGACCGCTTCGATGCGCGCGATGAAATCCTGCGCCGCGCGCGGGAGCGCCGCACGCTCGCGCACGCCCTTCACGGTGCCGTGCCAGCCTTCGAATCGTTCGTATACAGGCGTCGCGCGCGACTGCGCCTCGAGGCTCGCCGGCAGATGGTCGACGCGCGCACCATCGAGCTCGTAACCGACGCACAGCTCGATGGACGCGAAGCCGTCGAGCACGTCGAGCTTCGTGAGCGCGAGCGAATCGATACCCGAGATCCTGACGGCCTGGCGCAGTTGTGTGGCATCGAGCCAGCCGCAGCGTCGCGGCCGGCCCGTATTGACGCCGAATTCCTGCCCGCGCGCGCGCAGCGTTTCGCCGGTGAGGTCGTTCAGCTCCGTGAGGAACGGGCCGCCGCCGACACGCGTCGCATACGCCTTGGTCACACCCAGCACATGGCCGAGCTTCGATGCGCCCAGCCCGGTGCCGGCCGCCGCGGCCGACGCCACGGTGCCCGACGACGTCACGAACGGGTACGTGCCCCAGTCGATATCCAGCATCACGGCCTGCGAACCCTCGAACAGGATGCGCTCGCCGCGATCGATCGCGTCGTTGAGGTCGGCCCAGACGGGGCGCACGAATGGCAGGATCTTCGGCGCGAGGTCGACCAGCGTCGCCAGCATCGTGTCGCGGTCATGTTCGTCGAGCCCCAGGCCACGGAACCACGCGTTGTGATGATCGACCAGCACGTCGAGCTTGGCGGCAAGCCGGCCAGGCTCCGCGAGATCGCCGACGCGCAAACCGCGGCGCCCGACCTTGTCCTCGTAGGCCGGCCCGATCCCGCGCAGCGTGGTGCCGATCGGTTCGTGGCGCAGGCGCTCCTGCGCCTGGTCGATTGCGCGGTGAATCGGCAGCACCAGCGTTGCGTTCTCGGCGATCGACAGATTGTCCGGCGTCACCGACAGCCCGAGCTCGGCCATCCGCCCGATTTCCGCGAGCAGCGCTTCCGGATCGAGCGCCACGCCGTTGCCGATCACGCCGCGCTTGCCGCGCACGACGCCGCTCGGCAGCAGCGCGAGCTTGTACGTCTTGCCGCCGACGACCAGCGTATGGCCCGCGTTGTGGCCGCCGTTGTAGCGCGCGACGAGATCGGCCTGGGCCGCCAGCCAGTCCACGACGCGCCCCTTGCCCTCGTCGCCCCATTGGGCGCCCACTACCACCACGTTCGGCATACTCCGCACTCCATGTGAGAAATTCAGACACTCGTTCGGCCAAGCCGGCCGTTTGTGTGCCATATTGGCGGAGCTGAATCGCCCGATCAAACGATTAATCCTGAACCTTCGTGTGAGTAAATTTCACGCGAAACGATGCAATGGCCCGACGCCTCCCTCCGTTGAATTCACTGCGCGCGTTCGAAGCCGCCGCGCGGCTTGGCAGCTTCACGCTGGCTGCCGACGAGTTGTGCGTGACGCACGGCGCGATCAGCCGGCACGTGCAACAACTCGAAGCGTGGCTCGGGCGGCCGCTGTTCGAACGCCACAACCGGCGCGTCGAGCTGACCGACGCCGGCCGTGCGTATCTCGCCGAAGTTGGCGCATCGTTCGACCGGATCGCGCTCGCGACCGCGCAGCACTTCGGACACGCACAGCAGCGCGTGCTGCGCGTCAGCGCGCCCGCGACGTTTTCGCTGCGCTGGCTCGTGCCGAAGCTGTCATCGTTCCAGGTCGCCCATCCGGCCATCGAGGTGCGGCTGTCGACGTCGAACGAGCCGATCGAGAAATTGCGCGACAAGGTCGACCTGATCGTTCGCGGTGGCCCGCAAGCCATCGACGGGTACGTCGCCGAGGAATTCCTGTCCGAAGTGCGGCTGCCCGTGTGTGCGCCGAAGCTGCTGGAGGGCCGGCCGCTGGACACGCCAGCCGATCTCGCGGGTTTTACGCTGCTGCACGCGGCAACCTATCCCGGCATGTGGCCCGAGTGGCTCGCGGCGGCCGGACATCCGAATCTCGTGCCGCGACACTCGCTCACGCTCGAGCATTTCTATCTGACGTTGCAAGGCGCGCTCGACGGGCTCGGTGTCGCGATGGGACCGATCGCGCTTGTCGCTGACGACATCGCCGAAGGCCGACTGGTGCAGCCGTTCAGCGAACCGGCACTGCCGCCGTGGCGCTACTTCACGTACGTGGCATCGGCGCGTGCGAACGACGATGCCGTGCGCGCATTCAAGGACTGGCTGAAACTGACGGGGAACGCGACTGCGCCGGACGCGCGCCACTGACCGCGTCGAGTTACCGGTCGTGCGCAACGAGAAAAGAAGGATTCCGAATCAAATAACGAAAAATCACGGAACGTGATTTTCGGTGTGCATCTGCGATGCATGATGCACACGGCAAGCCGCGGTGCGAGCCGCGGCTTGCCGCCGGTCGACGCTTACTGGCTTGCTGCAGCGCCGGCTTTCTTCTCTGCGTTCTGCAGGTTCTGCGGATAGTTCGGATCATTGGCCGCCGGCTTGTAACCGGCGTCTTCGAGTTTCTTCAGTTCGGCGGTGTTCTTCGCACGTGCTGCCTTGTGCTCGGCCTTGCGTTTGGCCCGGGCCGCCTTGCGTGCCTCGCTCTTCGCTGCCTTGGCATCCTGTGCAGCAGGTGCGCTGGCGGCGTCGGTCTGTGCAAACGCGGGAACTGCCGAGCCGAACAGGAAAGCGGCTGCAGTAGCAGCCAGCGCGAATTTTCTGATCTGGATTTGCATCGCTGAACTCTCTTTTTTGATGACTATCACGGATTGAAAAACCATCGAGATACCGCCCCAGTCCTGATCGGTCGT
Organism: Burkholderia cepacia; assembly: GCF_029962485.1. Lineage (NCBI taxonomy): Bacteria > Pseudomonadati > Pseudomonadota > Betaproteobacteria > Burkholderiales > Burkholderiaceae > Burkholderia > Burkholderia cepacia. Next base: position 31,767 of record NZ_CP073639.1, on the reverse strand, counting down.
CATGTCGCGATCGGGACCTGTGCATCATAACCGCCTCGCGAAAAATGTGGCGCGAACGTGATGGCGGAATCGGGATACACGTATGGGAGAAGACGGGAACGCTGCGTGGCCTTCGCGTAGTAGAGACAGGGACGCTGTATCGCACGCTTCGGTGACGGCAATGGGTTGTGCCCGCACAGTACGATGCGAGACATTGGCGCCTGTTTCACTGGTGGTGATGTCGACACGCTCATGTGTGACGTGAGCCTCCTCGCGCACCGACGATCACCGCAGCAGCCGTCGACCTGCTCGTCATGCTGTCTTTCGACGCGGCTCGAACGACGATTCTTCCCATAAACGGTCACGATTCGATTCGCCCGGCGATCGAGACGATCGCGTCGAGTCGCCATGCTGTGATGTCGATGGCTACCTGTGGCTTTGGTTACCTGTAGACGTGAAGGTCGACACCGACAGTTACGTATGACAAAAAACCGAACGCTGTGTATTCGGTGAATGCGTCGGCCGGCATCGCTTCACGTATGTGTCGAGGAACTGCGCGAAGGCGCGGTGCTTGTCTGGCAGACGTTGTTTCAGCGTCGAAGTCGCGAAAAGGCTTGTCGGTTCGCGTAGCTGTGCATGCGGATACCTCACGCAGCGCACGTTTGCCACAGGCTTCTCATTGGATCGCTTCGGTAGTCCGCCAGCCGGACGGTGCTGCGATCATCACAGCTTGCTGATACCTGTTGCGATGGCGATCGGTGAGCTTTTACGGGATCGGAACATTCCGGAGGGTGAGCAAATTCGGGAGCCACTTCCGATTCGGCTACGGTGAGCTTCGTCGTCGATCGAATCATCACGTCGGCTCGCAACGATCTCCAGATCGGGCCAGGAACCGACGACCTGTGCGGATGACGTTCGGCATGACGTTCGTTTCAGGTCGGTTGTGCGGGTCTGTTGCAGCTGGCCAGGGCCACAGCGTGACGCTTCGGTTGATGCAAAGGTAGAAAATCGGAAGGCTGCCGCGTGGCGAAGCGGCTGGTGGCGATCTTACCTGCGCACAGGCCACAGGCTAAATTTGTCGAGACTCGTCGACAGCCGATCGGTAAAAACTTGTCCAGGGACGCGGGAGCTCGAGTACAAAAAACCACTCGCGTGCAATCCACGATGATTTCGAACTGCCGCGGGAGGATCCGAAGAGGTTGGCGGACCCGGTTGCGAATCGGCTTTGCCGGCCGATCTCAGGTGCGCAGGTGATGATGACGTGGACTCTTCGGTCCCATAAACAGGAACCTGTGCGCGGAATCGGGGGATTTCTTCCTGATTTCCTCCCATAGGTTTCTACTTTTGGGGGTTGTGAGTGGGTACTTACCTCTCCGGAAAGCCTTATCAGGCCTGAAGGCCCGGTAAAACATGGGCCAATCCCATGTTCGGCAGGCCCGGATCGAAGGATTCACGGGCCTTCCCCACCACAGACGGCTCCCCATTGGTAGCGGTTTATGGGGTTCGTCTTTCTGTGGCAGCACACGTGTGTTTACATCTTTTGTAAACCACGTTTACTTCTTTAACTACTTTTAGACAGCTCACAGCCTTGTGCGACAAGGGTTTGAGCGGTGTTCGGTACCCATTTATGGGAGCACAGGTGGAAGGGTCTGGGGTTTCAGGTCTGTGGATTTGGGGAATGGGGTACCGGGTTGTGGGGAATCGGGGTTGTGGATATGGGGCGAGCGTACCCGGTTATGGGAAAGCGGTCATAAATCACACAGGGTAGTCGTCTATGGGAACGCATGAAGGTAGCCTTTTATGGGGCAGTTCTCTCGATCCTCGGATGCCTTGATGCACAGCGATTTTCTTCGGGTAGCCGGTTATGGGGAATCTCGAAGGTACCTGTTTATGGGGTGAACTCTGGGCCGATCGGCTGCATTTCATCACTGTGCTCCGGAACCCCTTCCCATGGACTGGATCGTTGCTGCGGATAGGTTACCTGCTATGGGGAAAGTAGATGGTTGCCATTTATGGGAGCGATTTCCACCGTGAGGATCGAAAACAACGCAATCGATGAAGCCGACAGGTAACCTCCTATGGGAAACGATGAAGGTAGCAAGTTATGGGAGAAAAACGCAGCTGTGCTGCAGGGCACCACGAATTCGGTCGACGATCTCGATTCCGTTCGTTTGCCTCCCATGGATGGTTACCTTCCCGAGGGCAATTCTCGTGCCGGGTTTCGGTGTCCAGACACCAAAGGTAGCGACTTTTGGGAAGCTTTTTTTTCCAAAGGTAGATGGATATGGGGTTCATCACCAGTCGCGTAATCATCAATTTCCCTTTTATATCTGATAGTTACGCGTGGTAGTGAAAGTGATGCTGGAGTAAGGACGTTGCTCCGGGGCGAGAAAAGGTATAAAGTCCGCTATCAACAAGGTCACCTTATCCGGACATCACGATGCCGCGCAAGCCCGCAAGCAAAGGCTCAGACAAACAGGTTTCACTGTTTCAGACACCCGAGCCTCCCGACTTGCTGCGCAAGGCGGTCCAGGCGATTCATATCGCGCCCAAGTCGGGAAAGATCGGGCTGCAGCAGCGCAAGATGTTCAGCTCGTTGATCAAGAACGCACTTCGGCAGGAGGCGTTCGAGCCTGGCCGGACCAGCTTCTCGATCTCGATCGCGTCGCTTTCGCACGAGAGCGGGCTGAACAGCAACAACACGAAGTACGTGAAAGACACGGTCAACTCGTTGATCAGTACCGTCGTCAACTGGGACTACCTGGCCGCGGACCGTTCGACGGTCTGGAAAGCGTCGGGTCTGCTGGCCGGTGCGGAGCTTGAGCAATCGGTGCTGAAGTACAGCTTCTCCGACCAGATTCGCAGCGAGTTGCTGAACCCCGAAATCTATGCGCTGATCGATATGCGGATCGCTCGCGAGTTCCGGCGGTCGCACTCGCTCGCGCTGTGGGAAAACACGGTGCGCTACGAAGGGATCGGCATCACCGCAAAGATCCCGCTGCCGAAATTCCGTGACCTCATTCTCGGCCAGGACAAGGCGTCGCAGTCGTACAAGGAATACAAGCTGTTCAAGAGCAAGGTCCTGGTGCCGTGCATTCAGGAGGTGAACGAAGTATCGGATCACACGCTCGAGCTGATCGAACACAAGTCCGGCCGCAGCGTGGAAGCCGTGCAGTTCAAGGTGACGCGCAAGCAGAGCGCCGATACGGTGGAGGACGGCGACGTCAAGAACGAAGCGCTGGTCGAGGAAGTCGCCAAGTTCGGCATTCCGCGTTCGGAGGCGCGCCGGCTGATCACGCAATACGGCGTACAGCGCATCAAGGCGGCGATCGCCTATACGCTCAATCGGACAACGAAGAAGAATGCGGCGCCGGTCGACAACGTGGCCGCGTATTTCCGCAAGGCGCTCACGCACGGCTACACGCTGGCCGACGGGCAGGGAACCGAGGCGGCCGCACCGGCGAAGGAATCCGCACAAAGCAAGCAGGAGCAGATTCGCGACAAGTATCTGGCGGCGAAGGTCGAGGAAGCCGGCGCGTATTTCCGCGAGCTGGAGATCGACGACCAGACCAAGCTGCTCGAACGCTACAACGAGACGGTAGTGGGCTCGAAGGACCTGACGCTGTCGCCGAAGAAGAAGGCGAGCAAGCTCGCGCAGACCAGCTTCTTCCGATGGCTGGCACTGGATACCTGGGGCGAACCGACCTCGGACGACCTGCTGGAATTCCTGCTCAAAAGCAGCCTCGCAGGCAACTGATCAAGGCCTCGCAGCCGAGGGTGCATCGTGCGCCGGACTATGTGGTCGTCCGGTTTCGCGGTGCAAGGCGGATGCGAGGCCTTCTGCTTTTGGCGCGTTACTTTTGCGCGGCCGTCGCCAGCTCGGCGACGTAAGCATCGATGACGGTCTTGAGCTGGTCGGCAAGCGCTTCCTGATGGGACGCGTCGACCCCCTTGAGTTGCAGATCCAGACGGCCATCCGGGTAGGTCTTCAACTGGCCGATCGCGCGCGATTCGAGCGCGAAGTCGTGACGAACGCTGTAACGCGTGCGGCCCGTTTTCTTGTTGCCGTCGCTCTGCGCCCGCAAGAAATTCTCGAGATCGCGGACCGATTTTTTCCGGTCGATCACGGCCGTCAGCAGCCGGTCGGCCGTCGGCTCGCCCAGGCGTTCGAAGATCAGCTTCAGGAAATACGCCGCCTGCAGACCGACCACGTCGTTCGCGCTGGCCATCCGCTCCAGCAGCGTGTTAGGCAGTGCGTTGAGCGACAGCGTTTTGCTGATCGATGCCTTGTCCTTGCCGATTTTTTCCGCCAGCGTGTTCTGGTCGGAAAAGACCTTCTCGTCGAGGAGGCGCTTCCACGCAACCGCATCGTCGAAGATCGTCTGGCGCTCGTGGTCGTGGTTCGCGCGATACGCGATCGTGTAGAGCTGCTCGGGCGTGTGGTCCGTGCGGAACGTGGCGTTGATGGTCTCGTCGCCGTTGATGCTCGTCGCGCGCAGCCGACGTTGCCCGTCGATCACGACGAGCTTGCCGGGAAATTCCGGGAGCCGCGTAACCTTGATCGGCTCGATCTGCCCTTCCCGTTTCAGCGTCAGCGCGAGTTCGTGCAGGCTCGATTCGGAGTAGAACACGCGCGGGTTGAACGGGTTGGGGATGCAGTCCTTGACCAGCACCTTCTGCGGCGCGCCGAGATCCGTCGTACCGGCGGGCGTGACCGCGGCCGGCACGCTGGCAGGCACCGCCTCGACGGCAACATTCGCAGCGGCCGCCGGTTCGGGCAGCCGCGTTTCGAGGGCCGCATTTTCCTGCGCGAGTCCGCGCAACAGGCCGGCAGCGAGGTGCAGGTTGCCGGTCGGCTTCTTGTCTTTCGAAGTGTCCTTAGCCATGGGCGGCTCCGGTAGCGCGCGTCGACGCGATGTATTGGGCCATTTCCGTGACCAGCTTTTCGATTTCCGCACGGGCTTCTTTCAGGCCCTTCAGGTATCGATTGTGATGATGGATCGTGGTGCCGAGCGCGAATGTCTGACGGTAGACCTCGCGTTGCGCGATCTGGCTGTCGAGCAAATGCTCCCCTATTTCTTCAGCTCTTAGAATTTTTAAAATTTCTTCACGCATTTTAGTTTTTCCATTGACACTATTCAGCATCAATGCGGAAGAAAGATTAGGGTTTCGAACGGAGCGCATCGACTCGATCATGCGGATCATCGCGACGGTGCTGTACAGGTCGGCCGGCGACGGCGACAGCGGCACCAGGCAAAAGTCGGCTACTTCAAGGACGGATGCGATGCGCGGATCTTCGAGGTTGCCGGGACAGTCGACGACGATCACGTCGAAGTTTGCGTCCTGCTTCTTGATCTCGCCACCGATGCCACGGCCGGCGGGCGCCAGCGAAAGAACCGTCATCGGCAACGTGTTCTCGCCGCTCGTTACCCAGCGGACAGAAGTGCCTTGAGGGTCGGCATCGATCAGGGCGACCTTGTTGCCGCCGGCTTCGAACGCAGCCGCGATGTTGACGGAGATGGTCGTCTTCCCGGTCCCACCTTTTTGATTACTGACGGCGATCTTGAAAGCCATTAAATTCCTCCAAGGAGTTTTGCGTAATATATGCAGTTGTTGTCAAAATGTCCAGAAAAGCATTGGATGCAATGCATATCTTGATGGTCGATGTGGTTGTCACGTGACAAGTGGGCCAAATGGCCTAGTTGGTATCAGAAGTAAGAGATCGAGTAAAAATAAAATTGTCGATCACATTGTCAATGCACCCACCAGATTCTGAGAAATTCGCTTGTTTTTATGTCGATAGCGAAGGTGAAGTACGAAAGCCAACCGTCACGAATTTTCCATTTCTATCGCAACGCATTGAGATTCCGATTGGCTGGGATCTCGAACGTCGACGAGCTCGGCAGTTGTCACGTGACAAGTCGCTAGAAATCGATTCGTGTTGTCGCTTTCCATCGCCAGGCGGCTTTTGATCAGGACGTGATGCAGGCGCTCGCAATGCTGCTTCTAGATTCGATATTCGGGATGGGGCCTTGCATCGTTGCTTGCCGCTAAGGTGAGTTGTCACGTGACAAATCCTCGTGGTGCGCGCCGAAGTTGGCTTCGCAAATTCTTCGAAGATAGTGGGATTGAACAGCATGTCGAGCGTAGACGCGATCCTTTAAGGAGTAGCGTCGCCGGTGGCGATTCACCGTTAACCGTGGCTCGCCGCGCGGTTCGCTGACGAGTTGTCACGTGACAACAGAAAGTCCGGACGTGGTCACTTGATCGTTTGATTGATAGGAAGTCCCCAGTGGTGCTTTAGGTACGCGGCTGAAGATGACGAATCGACGAGCGACCTGCCGATCTGAATTCGGCGCTACGGGCTCCTGCCAAAGCGCGCATTCGTCCTCGCATGAGCTCCCCGGCAGCCAGGATAGACGTATCCATCGAAGCGCACTGCGGATGCGAATGATATGACCCCATTTAAACGGTGCGTCACTGTAGTTTTCTCGTCCAACAGTCAGTAGGGGAGGGGAGCCTCGTCGTACACCACCGTTGCTGGCAATGTGTCCCGACGTCGATCTGCGACCGCAGCGCATAGGAGCAGACAAATCGGCGGAAATTCAGGCGTCGGAGGACCTGCGACAACGAATACGGACCGCATCGTGAAACATTTTCGAAAAATGGACCATTCTGGGAAATCCTTGTCTGGCAATGGCTTGCGCCACATTCTTCATGTTGTTTCACGCGAACTGAGCGAAATTCCCCGCGGAAATAGGGGCGTATGATATTTTCACTCGCCGTTGCCATTGGCACGATCATGGGCAGGCTGATTTGTAATATATGATACGTATTTCGTAGTTTATGAGATGGTTTGGGGTTGCCTAGGCCTGAGGAAGGCAGATTGGTTACTGGTCGGGGCAATCATGGGACCATGCCGGCGCCCGGACTCGACACGTCGTGCTGATATTCAACCCGAGTTGTCACGTGACAACGCATCGCGTCAGTCGCACGATCCGGTGAAGCGCGGTGTCTCAGGAGAAATAGATCGATAAGAAATCTGCGGCCGAGGGCCTGAATCCTGGAGCAGGGCCTTGATCGTCGGGAGGGGGAAGCTCACATCCGATCGGGGAGGAGGAGTAACTGAGTGTCGGCAATGAATCGGCGTTTGGGTCTGGATGCGTGCGCCCTTGAACGTGGTCATCACTGTGCTCCGGGTATTCAAAGGGAATTCACTGGGCAGATGTCCAGCAATTGACCGTGAGTGGGCAAGACAGACAGATCTATTCGCGCACTCGATTCAACCGGCCCGATCACTCAAGCGCGGAGCCGATCCTGCAATGCTGTGGATGCCGCCAAAGCAGGGCACCCTGCATTTTCGAGATCGCTGCCTGCGATCAATAACTTGCGGCGATCGACAGAACGACATCCGTCCCGCTCCGCAGGCTATCGATATCTCGCCGCGGTGAATTGCCGAACAACCGGCTGTATTCCCGATTGAACTGGGTCGGGCTCGCATACCCGACCCTGAACGACGCCGACGCAGCGTCGAGTCGCTCGGACAGCATCAGTCGACGTGCCTCGTTGAGCCGAATCCATTTCTGGTATTGCAGCGGACTCATGCCCGTGAGCTGACGGAAGTGGTGGTGGAAGGTTGAACTGCTCATCTGAACCTGCGCTGCGAGATCGTCGACCCGCAACGACTCGTCATAGTGGGCCCGCAACCACCGGATCGCGCGTGACACGCGGCTGCCCTGGCTGCCGACGGACGCGATCTGACGCAGGCGAGCGCCCTGGTCGCTCGTCAGCAGCCGATAGTAGATTTCCCGTTCGACGTACGGGGCGAGAACGGCAATGGCGTTCGGGTCGTCCAGCAACGCCAGCAACCGGTTCAATGCGTCGAACAGCGGCTCGGTCATGTCGCCGACGACGAGGCCGCGGCCCACGGGGGCATCATCGTGATCCGGTGCGACCTGCATCATCAGTTCCGCCAGGACGTGAAAATCGAGCTTGAGCCCGATCCCGAGAAACGGCTCCTCGTGGCTGGCCTCAATGACTTGCGTCGAGCCTGGCAAATCGAGTGACGTGATCAGAAAACGGTTGGCGTCATAGATATAAGCGTCGCCGCTCTGAATGACCCGCTTCGCGCCCTGAACGACGAGACCGAAGCTCGGCTCGACCATGCACTCCATTGGCTGAGTCGGCGCTTCCCTGCGATGGAAGCTCAGGTTCGGAATGGCCGTGGTGACGTGGTCGGCGCATTCGGTCCATCTCGCGACGCGCGCTGCGAGCGACTGCCGCAGATCGCACATGCGGCTGCGATTGCTCGACGGTTGGCCTGCCTGGTTGAATGCAGCGATGGCGACGTCGTCGTCTCGTTCGCCGGGTGTGTATCGGACGGGTGCCGGATGCATGACTTCTCTATTCAGGTAATCGGGTGGTCAGGCCGGCCGTCGGGGCGCGGGTGCCCCGGCAACGCATGCGCCATTCTTCGGAAATCGCGCCATGGGCGCGCTTCCGGATGAAAGGCGCAACGACCGACGGACCTACTTGGTCGCCTGCGATGCGCAAAACTGCCAGCGGCGCGATTTCGTTGCCGGCGCCGTTGCGCGCTCGTCGACCGTGCGCCACCACCGCTCACCGCGGTGCGGCGTGCCGAGATCGAGGCGCTCGCCGATGTTGGGCGTCGACAGTTCGATTCCGCGCACGAGAGCCAGTGCCGTGACACGCTCGAACGGTTCCTGCCAGCGATGCATTGCAAGATCGAACGTGCCGTTATGGATCGGGACCAGCCAGCGTCCGCGCAAATCGATGTGAGCCTGCACGGTTTCTTCCGGCTGCATGTGTACGTACGGCCATTGCGCATCATAGGCGCCTGTTTCGATCAGCGTCACGTCGAACGGTCCGAGGCGCTCGCCGATCGTCCGGAACCCGTCGAAGTAGCCGGTGTCGCCGCTGAAGAACACGCGCAGGTCGTCGTCGACGATGACCCACGACGCCCACAGCGTGCTGTTACCGTCGAACAGGCTGCGCCCGGAAAAATGCTGTGCGGGCGTGGCCGTCAGCGTCAGGCCGGCCACGTCGACACTCTGCCACCAGTCGAGTTGCCGAACCTTGGTTGCGTCGATGCCCCATTCGATCAGGCGATCGCCGACGCCCAGTGTGGTCACGAACACGTCGGTGGTTGCGGCAAGCGCCAGCACCGTGTCGCGGTCGAGGTGATCGTAGTGATCGTGCGACAGGATCACACCGCGCAGCGGCGGGAGATCTTCAAGCGCGATCGGCGGCGCATGGAAGCGCTTGGGGCCGACGTGCCGGAACGGCGACGCACGCTCGGCGAATACGGGGTCGGTCAGCCAGAATTCGCCGCGCAGCTTGAGCAGCAGCGTCGAATGGCCAAGCCGGTACAGGCTGCGATCGGGCGCCGCGTCGAGCGCCGCGCGAGTCAGCGAATCGATGGGCAGCGCACCGGTCGGCACGGTGTTGCGCGGCTTGTTGACCAGCATGTTCCACACGATCCCGAGCGTCTTGCCGAGGCCTTCGACAGGACGCGGCGCGACATTGGCGAAGCGTTCGCCGTTGTGCTGCGGCGAGCCGCCGGACAGCGCGCGGCCGCGCCGGGCGGCTGCAAAACCCAGAATGCGGTGAATCAAAACGAGAGGCGATGCCATGTCGGTTCGTCCGGAAGATAAAGTACACTAAACAGTGTAGTTTATTTTTTGGATAAGTAAACTGTCCGGTGTAAAATTTTCGTATGGATACCAGCACTCCCCCTCTGCGCCTGACCGATCGAAAGCGCGCGGCCATCGTCGATGCGGCGATCGAGGAATTTCTCGCGGCGGGCTACGATGCGACCAGCATGGATCGTATCGCTGCGCGCGCGGACGTGTCGAAGCGCACGGTCTATAACCACTTCCCCGGTAAGGAAACGCTGTTTGCCGCGATCCTGCACAAGCTGTGGGATGCGACGCAGACCGGCGGTTCGCCGACCTATCGCGCCGACGTGCCGCTACGCGAGCAACTGCTCGCGTTGTTGGATCGCAAACTTCGCTTGCTGAACGACGAGGCGTTTCTCGCACTTGCGCGCGTGGCGATCGGAGCGGCGATCCATTCGCCGGAGCGAGCGCGCGACATGGTCGAGCGTCTCGGCGAGCGCGAGGAAGACATGACGGTCTGGGTGCGTGCGGCCGCCGCGGCCGGCCGCCTGTCGGTCATCGATCCGGTGTTCGCCGCGCATCAATTGCATGGCGTCGTGAAGGCCTTTGCGTTCTGGCCGCAGATCACGATGGGCCAGCCGCCGCTCACGGTGCAGGAGCAACGGAAAGTCGCGGAATCCGCGGCCGACATGTTTCTCGCGTACTACGCGCGGCTGGACGACGGCGATGCAATGCGCGCGACGCAGGACTGACCATGCATCGGGACGCCCTGCGCGAAGCGAAGCCGGCGCGATGCTCACGAGCGGTGCGCGCAGCACCGATGAACCGTCGCACCTGAAGCCGAACGCGAGCGATTACGCATGAAGACGCTGTTGATCGTCTATCACACGATGACCGGGGGCACGCAACAGATGGCCGAAGCCGCTGCCGGTGCGGCGCGCGAGCAGCCCGGCATCGACGTCAGGCTGCAGCGCGCGGACGCGACGAGTGCAGACGACGTGTTGGCCGCCGACGCATACCTGTTTGCGACGCCGGAGAATCTCGCGGCGATGTCCGGGCTGATGAAGGACTTCTTCGATCGCTGCTACTACGCGGCGCTCGATCGCGTGAACGGCCGCCCGTATGCGGCAATGATTTGCGCGGGCAGCGACGGGCAGAACGCGTTGCGCCAGATCGACCGGATCGCGACCGGATGGCGGCTGAAGAACGTGGCGCCGGGCCTGATCGTCTGTACTCACGCGCAGACACCGGAGCGTATCCTCGCGGCGAAGACGATCGACGGCGATGATCTCGAGCGCTGCGCGGAGCTCGGCGCAGGTCTTGCCGCGGGACTCGCGCTGGGCGTCTTCTGATGCCGGTTGTGGCTGCGACGACTTGCCGGCGCGCTTCGTGAGGACACGAAACCGGCCGAATCCCCAAACCCTAGCTGCTTTTTGCCGCTGACGAAGGCCGGTGGTATTCGGGCCAAAGACGTTTCACGAGATCGCGCGATGCGCCATACGCGTGGCAACTGTCGATCTTGAGCGGCTTTCCTTTGCTGTCGCGGTGGTCCAGCGACGACCGCCGCACGCCGACCATCGTCTGATAGGCCGTGGTGGCGATCGGGCCGAGCAATTCCTTCAGGTGCGTGCACGTATCGCAGGACGGCAGGCGCTTGCGAACCTCGCTGTTCCAGCCGGCGCCGATGTTCAGTCCGACGAGTGCCTGCAGCGAGTCGCCGCCGCCCGGACACTGCGCATACGGATGCGCGCGAATGAACGTCGATACCGCGCGAACGACCATGTCGGCGTCGAAGACGAGCGTCACGCCGAGGTCGTGGATCGGCGACAGCGCCGCGACCGTCCGCGTGCCGCCCGGCGGTGTGAAATCGCTGGTCTTGCGGTCCGCGAGGCAGGCTGTCACTTCGAACAGGCCGTCGCTGCGCCGATAGCCGCGCATGTCGATGTGCCGATGGTGAATTTCCTCGCGCGTGATGTCGTCGTGCGCGATGTCGTGTCGGGGAACCATGTATCCGCTCCGTTTCGTACAACCGGTTCTTTACGCAGGCAAAGGCGAACATCGCCGGCTGGCCGGGCGTGCAGCGAAACAGGCCGAGGCGCGCTGCCGACGACGTCGATGCGGCCATACTACGCATTTTCCGGCATTTTCGTCCGAGGCGCGTTCGATGCGGACGCAACGAGTCGAAGGCGTGCCCGGTACAACCGGCGGTGTTCAGGTGACGTGTCGCGCGACGGCGTTTGACGTCCGCCACGCAGAATGCAGCACGCCGGATGCGCGCCTGTGCCGAAGCCGGGCCTGGCCCGATTTCCGCGACGGCCTCGAATGGCGTGACATCCGGAAACGTATCCATATAATGCGCAACATGACCGCGCGGACGCCTTTTCGGCCTCCGGGGTCGGGCAAATGCAGACCGGCGAGTCAACCGGCCACCGCGCGTACCGGTATACTTCCACTCCTGCCTTGTCCGGCATCGTGGCCGGGTGCCTGAAAACAGAGTGGCGTGCGCGATGCGGCCCCGTAGTGTTCCGCATCGGCGGCAGACGGGCCGCCCGCACGGCGGCGAAGCTTTCGAGCCGCGCGGCATGGCCGCACGAACCACACCTTATATTCCTGGTGGATTGAATTTATGGGTTTTGAACAACTTGCCGAATTGCGGGCGCAGCTCGCAGCGAAGGCCAAGCAGGAGCGCAACGCAAAGCGGCCGGCAGCGCCGGCGGACACCGGTGCGAAGCCGAAGTCCGGCGACCAGCCGTCCCGCGGTGCCAAGCCGGGTGCTGGCGCCAAGGCGGGTGCCGGCACGAAGGCACCGCATCGCGCGAAGCCCGCTTCGGCCAAGCCATCGGCGCCGGTCGATCCGGTCATCGTCGCGATCGGCAAACTGCAGCGAAAGTTTCCGAGCGCGTTCCCGAAGAATCCGGCCCCCAAAGTGCCGCTCAAGGTCGGCATCTGGGACGACCTGGCGCGCGAAGCACAGGCCGTCGGCCTCACGGAAGCCGAACTGCGCGAAGCCATGTCGACGTGGTGTCGCGGCAACCGCTACTGGTCGTGCCTCGTCGAAGACGCCGTGCGCGTCGACCTGCAGGGCAACGAAGCAGGGCGCGTCACGCATGACGACGCAGCACGGGCGCGCCGGCTGAAGTCGCGCCGTCCCGGCAAGGGCGCTGCGCAAGGGGCCAAGGGCGCACCGCAGCAGCCGAAGGCCGAGCAGCAAGCTGAGGCCGCTGCCGCACCGCAAGCGGCGGAAGCAGCAGAAGTTCAGACCGATGCCGCACCACAGGTCGAGCAGCAAGTGGCCGGCAACGAGTAATACCGCTGCCGTCTACTGCACGGCGCGTACCCGCATGGATGTCGTAGCGGCGCATCACGCGACGGACTGACCTGCCTCGATAGAGGCAGGTCAGGACTGCCTTCCCGGCGCTTGCCGGCCAGCACACACTTATCCCGAGCAAGACAGGCAACGCAACCGGACGAAAGACGTTCGTCAATCGGCACTGCAGGCACTCGCAATTTTCAGGCTAATGATTTGCATAACTTAATGTAGAGATTTATCGCCTGATAATTCGGTTTCCTGATAAATAGCGGAATCATTGGCCGGGATGTGAACGATCCGATCGGGGGCGTCGCGACACGATGACGCGCGATAATCCCGACCGGATCGTCGCACTGCACGAATCAGCTTGCATTTCGAAAGGTGTGAAAGGCATGTGCCGGCATGATCCGAAGTCACGTCCACCGATTTTCAACGTCAATCCTAGCCGGATCATGACCCCGAGACATTCCGCGATTCTTGTCGCACTCACCGCCGCCGCGCTGTTCGGCGCCGCGACACCGCTCGCCAAGGCGTTGATCGGCGCGATGTCGCCGTTCATGGTCGCCGGCCTGTTCTATCTCGGCAGCGGCGTCGGGCTCGGCATCGGGATCCTGCTGCGCAGGCTGCACAATCGTCGCGCACCGGTGACGGAGGCCGCGCCGCTGCAGCGCGCCGAGCTGCCGTGGCTGGCCGGCGCGATCGTGGCGGGTGGCGTGGCCGGCCCGGCGTTGCTGATGCTCGGGCTGTCGAGCACGCCGGCGGCAACCAGTGCGCTGCTGCTCAATCTCGAGGGCGTGCTGACGGCCGTCATCGCATGGGTCGTGTTTCGCGAGAACGTGGATACGCAGGTGTTTCTCGGCATGGTCGCGATCGTCGTAGGCGGCACGCTGCTGTCGTGGGGGCTGGGTCGGGTCGGCGTGCCGGTCGGCGCGTTGCTGATCGTCGGTGCATGTCTGTGCTGGGCGATCGACAACAACCTGACCCGCAAGGTCGCCGCGAACGACGCGATGGTCATCGCGTGCGCGAAGGGGCTGATCGCCGGGCCGGTAAACATCGGTATTGCGCTCGCGACCGGCGCGTCGCTGCCCGCTGCATCGGTCACGGCTGCCGCGATGCTGACGGGGCTCGGCGGCTACGGGATCAGCCTGGTGCTGTTCGTCGTTGCGCTCCGCCATCTCGGTAGCGCGCGCACCGGTGCATATTTCTCGATCGCGCCGCTGTTCGGCGTCGTGCTGTCGCTACTGATCTGGCCTGCGTTGCCGCCGGCAACTTTCTGGGTCGCCGCCGCGTTGATGGCGCTCGGTATCTGGCTGCACGTGCGCGAGCGGCATGAGCACACGCATGAGCACGAGCGGCTCGAGCATACGCACCGGCATCGGCACGACGAACATCACCAGCACACGCATGATTTCGAGTACGACGGCAACGAGCCGCACTCGCATCCGCACGTGCATCTGCCGATCACGCACAGTCACGCGCACTTTCCGGACATTCATCACCGGCATCGGCATTGATCACAGCCATGGACGGCTGGCGACGCACGCCTCAAGGTGACCATTTATGGGAATGCGTTGCGAACCCGTCCGTGACGGCGATGACGCCAGCGTTCGAGTCGCCGCGATGGCTATCGCGCGTGCGGAAAGCAGAAACCGAAATCCTCGCAGCCCGGGCATCCGGGTGCCGGGCCCGGCGGTACGCCGAGTGAGGCCGCCACTTCCTGTGCGAGGAATTTCTTCCAGCGCAGGTGGGTGACGTTGCGCGCGGCGAGCGCGGGGAAATAGCGATCGAGCATCGCGGATACCGCGTCACGCCCGTCGAGCCCGAGATCGCGCCACAGATGGTCGGGGCGCAGGCACGCATGCGCGATGATCGATGCGAGGCAGTCGGCATCGTCGCGGGCGACGGCGGGATTCGCGTCGTCCATCAGCCGCGTGTGCAGCGTCGCGACGAATTCGGCATGGGCCGCTGGCAATAGTGCCAACGCGACCGTCGGCATGAGTGCGGTGGTATGGGCGGGAGTCAGGTGCGGAAACTGCCGGGCCAGCAAGCCGGCGAACTGTCCGGGAGACAGGCCCAGCAGCGAGAGTTCGTCGCGGCACGCGCGTGCCGCGATGAGCGCGCTGAACAGCAGTGCGTCAGGCGTAGCGGTGCGGGCCGCCGCTGAATGCAGCGTTTGCAACGCCTGTTGTCGCGGGCGACCGAACGTGGCCGTCATCGCATGCCTCCGGATGACAGACGGGCCGCGCGGATGCGCGGCGTAGGACGGTTCGCCATTGCGACCGTCACGCGATCACTCGACGCCGACGATCACGCTCGATGCCTTGAAGATCGCGGACGCGGCCGAGCCGCTCGCGAGGCCGAGACGATCGACGCTGTCGTTGGTGACGATCGCGACGATCTCGGCGCCGCCCGCGGCCTTGATCACGACTTCCGAGTTGACCGCGCCCTTCGTGACCGTCGCGACGGTCCCTGCGACGCAGTTGCGCGCCGATACCTTGCTGCTGTCGACGTCGACCATCACGATCACCGACGACGCCTTGACGAGTGCGAACGCCTTCGTGCCGGCCGCGAGGCCCAGCGAAGCGGCGCTGCCGTGGGTGATCACGGCGACGATGTCGAGACCGTCCTGCGTGCGGAGCGTGATTTCGTCGTTGACGGCACCGGGCTTGACGGCGCTGACCTGGCCGGCGAAATGGTTGCGAGCACTGGTTTGCATGATGGATCTCCGGAGTGGATGTCGCTGCCGGACCGGCAGCGAAAGATGAGTGGAACGCATCGGCGAGTTTACCGCCGATACGGGCGTCCGTCGCCCTCCGGATGCTATGGTGCGAATCACGAAAACCCCTTTGTGCACGGTGTTTTGCGATGCCAGCGCTATATACCGAAGTCTATGACGCTCGGGGTTTTACTCGTTCGTCGCGGGTGCCGAAGCGGCGTGCGCGGTGTCGGGCCGGGCGCCCTGCGCGCTCGCCGTGTTGTCACTGTCCCATCCACCGCCCAGTGCGAGGAAGAGCCGCACCTGATCGGCCGCGACCTGGCCTTCGGCCGCCGCAACCTGCGCCTGCACGCTCGTCAGCGTGCGCGTCGCATCGAGATCGGAGATGAACGATTCGCGGCCGGCCGCATAGAGACGATGCGTTTCGTCGGCGGAATTGCGAGCCGATTCGTACGCCGTGCGCAGCGCATCGGTGCGTTGCACGTCGGCCGCATAGGTCGCGAGGCTCGACTGCGTTTCGCGCAGCGCGTTCAGCACGACGCCGTCGAAATGTGCGAGCGCGCCGCCCGTCGCGGCCTCGGCTTCGCGCACGCGTGCGCGCTGGCCGTTGACGGGGAACGACCAACTGATCAGCGGGCCGAACGACCAGCGATTTGTGTTGGACGAGAACAGGTCGGCGGCGACACCGACCGAGCCGGCCGACGCACCGATGCTGACCGACGGATACAGCGCAGCGGTCGCCACGCCGATCCGCGCGGTCGAGGCGGCGAGTTGCCGCTCGGCTTCGCGTACGTCGGGGCGGCGGCGCAGCAGCGCGGCGCCGTCGCCGATCGGGATCGGCTGGCGCAGCTTCGGCAGCCGTTCGCATTCGGCAACGGCTTTCGGCAGGTCGGCCGGCGAGCGTGCGAGCAGCGCGGCAAGCTGGTACTGCGCGACCTTGCGGCGACCTTCGAAGCGCGGGATGTCGGCGGCAAGCGTGCGCACCTGCGTCACGCCGCGCGTCACGTCGGTCTGGTTGCCGCGCCCGGCATCGCGCAGCCGCTGCGACAGCGCGACGCGCTGCTTCTGCAGCGCGAGCGACTGCTTCGCGATCGCGAGTTCGTCACCGGCCGAGCACGATTCGACGTACGCGCGCACGACGTCGGCGACGACGGTGATGCGCGCGAGGTCGCCGGCCGCCTTGACGGCGTCGCTGTCCGCGCGTGCGGCTTCGACGCCGCGCCGCAGCTTGCCGAACAGGTCGATTTCATACGACACGTTGATGCCGACTGCGCCTTCGTTGACGACCGGCAGCTTGTTCTCGAGCAGGTATTGCTCGGCCGATTCCTGTGCGCGCTGAACGGCGGCTTCGGCCCCGCCCGAGAACCCGCCCTGCTGGCTCGCGACCTCCAGCGCCGCGCGCGAACGCGCGAGGTTGGCCGCGGCGACGCGCAGGTCGGTGTTCGACTTCAGCGCATCGCGCACGAGCGTGTCGAGCACGGGATCGTCGTACAGCTGCCACCAGTTACCGGGTACCGCGTCGCGCGACACGAGCGTACCGTTCGCGTCGTCGAGCGCATGGTTCGCGAGCGGCGCATTCACGTACGCCTGCTGCGGCAGCTTGTAGTCGGGGCCGACGGATTTGCACGCGCCGAGTGCGAGCGCAAGCGGCGCGAATGCAGC
Organism: Burkholderia cepacia; assembly: GCF_029962485.1. Taxonomy (NCBI): domain Bacteria; kingdom Pseudomonadati; phylum Pseudomonadota; class Betaproteobacteria; order Burkholderiales; family Burkholderiaceae; genus Burkholderia; species Burkholderia cepacia. Next base: position 14,462 of record NZ_CP073639.1, on the reverse strand, counting down.
CGCGAGGCGCAGACCGTGCCGGTTCATTGCGATGCTCCCGCCGCGTTGGCGGCTGCCCCGGATGCCGCGGAGACCGGCACTGCGGTCGAGGCCGCGCTGGCGCCGGCTGCCGGCTTCGCGTTGTCGTTGCGGCGCGTGTCGGCGTCGCGCATCGAGACGGTCGCGGTGCGACCGGCGATCATCCGGAAATCGTCGGGCACTTCGTCGAGCACGACGCGCACCGGCACGCGCTGCGCGAGCCGCACCCAGCTGAACGCCGGGTTCACGTTCGGCAGCAGGTTCGCGCCCTGCGTGCGGTCGCGATCCTCGATCGCGGCGACGATGCTCTGCACGTGGCCGCGCAGCGCATGCGGCTCGCCCATCACGATGATGTCGACCGGCTGGCCGATATGGATGCCGCGCAGCTTGGTTTCCTCGAAGTAGCCGTCGACGCGGAACGAATTGCTGTCGACGACCGACAGTACCGCGCGGCCGGCCGGCACGTATTCGCCGACGCGCGGCGCGCGGTCGTTCAGGTAGCCGTCTACGGGACTCACGATCGTCGTGCGCTGCAGGTTCAGCTTCGCGGTGTCGAGCGACACCTGCGCGTCGGCGACGCTGGCTTCGCCTTGCTCGACGCGCGTGCGGCTTTCCTCGACCTGCTCGCTCGCGACCAGGTTGCCGAGCTGCAGGTTGCGCGCGTATTCGCGCTTCGCCTGGGCCAGCGTCGCGCGGCGCTGCGCGAGCGTCGCTTCGGCGAGCCGTTCCGCAAGCGTGTAGCGCGCCTGGTCGATCACGAACAGCACCTGGCCGCGCTTGACCTCCTGGTTGTCGGCGACCTGCACCGACGTGATGAGGCCCGATACGTCCGGCGCAACCTGGATCACGTCGGCGCGCACGTGCCCGTCGCGGGTCCACGGCGAGAACATGTAGTAGTTGATGATCCGCCACAGCACGAGGCCGGCCACGACGACGACGATCAGGGTAAGCAGGATTTGTCCTGCCGAGAGCCAGGATTTTTTCACGTTAGGTAGCCACGAGATGGTGGGAAGCGATGATGACGGCGGCAAGCACGAACACGTAGATGCCGAGGTCGAAAATCGAACGGTGCCAGACGAGGCGGTAGAAGCCGACGCGCTCGAGCGCGGCGCGCACGACGATGTTGATCAGGTAGGCGATCAGCATCAGCACGAGCGGAGCCGGCACGAATACGCCGAAGATGTCGATTTCGCCGATCATGGTCGCGGTCGGAAGGACAGGTTGGAAAGCCGGATCATGCGCGTGCTCCGTCCGGAGCCTGCGGCGCCTGGCCGGCAGCGGCCGGATACAGCGACAGGCGCAGCCCGACGAGCGCGTGCAGCGTGTCGCGCAGCCGGCGGTGCGTGGCGGCCGTGGCCGGCACGGCAGGCGCCGTGCCGTGTTCCGCCGGTGCGGCGCCCGGCAGGTTGCTGCCCGCGACGCGGTGCAGCGCGTCGTCGATCGTCGCGAGCAGCGCGGGCGGTGCAGGCTGGCGCGCGTTCGCGGCGGCGCAGCGCGCGTAGTGATCGGTGACGCCGACGAGCACACGATCGATTGCGTCGGGCACGTCGCCAGACAGGCGGCGGCGCGAGCGGCGCAGGTCGAGCGCGTTCAGCGCGATGCGCAGGTCGCGGAAGCTTTCGATTGACGGGTGGCGGTGGTCGTCGGATGCGCCGAGGCGCGGCAGCAGCTGCGTGACACGATCGAGCATTCGCGACGCGTGGTTGCGCTGGTCGTCGAGCGGTTGCGTCGACGCGGAGCGCGCGACGTCTTCCCAGCCCGAGCGCAGCAGGCGCCGCACCGCGAGCTCCGCGCCGAACGGCCGTGTCGCCCGCGTCCACACGTACGCGAACAGCAACCCGGCGACACCCGCGAGGTTGCTGTTCAGGAACACGAAGAAGTCGGCTTCGTACGCGCTCTGGATGCTGATGAAGGTGGCCGTGTTCACCGCGACGAGCATCGTCACCATATTGAACTGCGGGCGCGGCAGCAGCGTGCCGATCAGGATGAACGGGCCCGCGAACATCAGCACGAGCATCGCGAAGTCATGCACGTGCGGCAGTACGACGAACAGGTACAGACCCGCGAACACGACGCTCGCGGCGGTCGACAGGAAGAACTTGAACACCAGCGGCGCCGGTTCGTCGAGCGCGGCGAAGAAGCTGCACGACACGGCCACGAGCGTGACGGCCGCCGCGCCGTCGTGCCAGCCGGACGAGATCCACAGCCAGCAAGCGAACACGATCGCGAGCACGACGGTCAGCGTCGAGAACAGCATCATCCCGCGATCGAAGAAGCGCTCGGTGCCGCCGAGCCGCCAGTGCCGGTAACGCGGCTGCCACACGCCCGATTCGTTTGCGATCAGCGCGCGCAGCGAGCGGCAGTCCTGCCAGATATCGATGACCTGGCGCAACCGCCACAGCGCGTTCGACAGCAGTGCGCCGTCCCAGCTCGCGAGCGCGCTGTCGTCAGGCTGCAGCGCGGCGATGCGCTCGCGCAGGTTGTCCGCGACCGGATCGTGGGCCATGTCGCCGTCGGTGCCGGCCTTCACGGCCGGCAACGGTGCGTCGAACCACTTCGCGGCATCGACCAGCAGCGCGTCGAGGGCGGGCGGGCGCACGTGCAGGTCGCGCATCAACGCGATCAAGGGATCGGCGAGCGATGACATCAGCGGCAGGAACAACTGCATGCGGCCCGCGAGCGCCTGCGCGCGCGCAAGGATGCGCGGGTGCGCATGGTCGTAGCTCAGCTGGCTCAGCAGAAATTCGAGGCCGGTGATCGTCGCCGCGAGCCGTTGCCGGCATGCCGACAACGCCTTGCCGGCGATCTGCCCGGACAGCGTCTCGCGGCCATAGAACGCCGCGTCCTTGAACCATGCGTCGGTGCGCTCGATCAGTGTCGGCGCGAGGCGGTTCGGGAACACGGCGCTGCCGACCACGCTGGCGCACACGATGCCGAGCACGATTTCCTCGGTCCGCGCGATCGCGACGTCGAACACGGTGGACGGATCGGTCACGGTCGGCAGCGCGATCAGCGGCATCGTATAGCCGGCAAGCATGAACACGTAGCTGCGCGCCGTGCGGTCGGAGATCGCGAGGTAGAGCAGCGTGCCGCACCAGGTCGCGACGATGATGCTGAAGAGGAGCGGCGTCTCGACGAACGGCGGCACGAAGAAGATCGCGGCGGCCGCGCCGAGCGCGGTGCCGAGCGCGCGGTACAGCGCCTTCGAGCGCGTCGCGCCGACGAACGGGTTCGACACGATGTAGACGCTCGCCATCGCCCAGTACGGACGCGGCAGCTGGAAATACAGGCCGAGGTACAGCGCCAGCATCGACGCGGCGAACGTCTTGCCCGAGAACAGCCAGTCGCGAAGGCTCGGATAGGTCATGACGTGGTGTCGTCGGCGTGCGGGAGACGCGTGGCGGGCGAGTGCGACTCGGATGCGTTGAACGCTTCGAGCACGCGCAGCGTCGTTTCGAGATCGGCGCGCGACACGCCCTTGAGCACCTGGGCGCGCAGCACGCGCAGGTCTTCTTCCATCTTCGCGGTGACCGCGCGGCCGGCGGCCGTCAGCGAGATCGTTTTCGCGCGGCGGTCGTGCGGATCCTCGTCGCGACGCGCGAGGCCGGCCGCGCACAGCTGGTCGAGCAGGCGCACGAGTGACGGCCCTTCGATGCCGACGTGTTCGGCGAGCGCGCCCTGCCGGACGCCTTCGCCGAGCCGGCCGGCGATCAGGAGCGGCGTCGCGCAGGCCTCGGACACGTTGTACGCGTTCAGCACGCCGTCACTGGTGCGGCGCCACTTGCGCGCGGACAGCACGAGCAGGCTGCTGACGGCGAGGCGGAGGTCGTGCAGATTGGTCATGGCCGAGATGATAGGGGCAAAAATATTCGATAGCAAACTATCGTTTTTTCACCCGGATGACATGTCGCTCGTGGCGCGGCCGGTCCGTCAGAAGCAATTTAGGCGGCGTGCCGACGGTGGTCAAGCTGTAAGCTTGGCGCCAGGAATCGCACACGGCGCGCGTGGCGACTATATTGCACGGTTTGAATGGTCAGACGAAAATCGTCCGGCAGGACCGGCAGGGCCGCATGGGTTAAGCAAATTCGAAGCCCCGGTTCGGGAAAGCCGACTTCGCGAAACGGCGTGCGGCGTGCATATTAGGGCCATTGCCAGCGTACCGGAGACTCCATCAGTGTCGAACTCATCCTCGCAGCCCGCCGCACCCGTGTCACTCGACGCGTGGGTCGGCAAGACCGAAACGCTCGGCGACGACATCACCGCGTTCCCGCTGAACGCGCTGGCCGCCACGCTCGACCGCCCGTCGCCTGGCGACGTCGTGCCGCCGATGTGGCACTGGCTCTACTTCCTGCCCGTCGCGCCGTTGGCCGAGGTTGGCCCCGACGGCCACCCGAAGCGCGGCGGCTTCCTGCCGCCCGTGCCGCTGCCGCGCCGCATGTGGGCCGGCGGCCGGCTGACGTTTCATGCGCCGCTGCGTGCGGGGCGGCGCGCGACGCGCGAATCGACGATCGCGAACATCGAGGACAAGACGGGCCGCAGCGGGCGGCTCGTGTTCGTGACGGTCCAGCATCGGATCGAATCCGATGACGCACTATGCGTCGAGGAAGAGCACGACATCGTCTATCGCGACGCGCCGCAGCCGGGCGCGCCGGCGCAGAAGCCGGTCGCGGCGCCCACGGGCGAAACGTGGGCGCGCACCGTCACGGCCGACGCCGTGATGCTGTTCCGCTATTCGGCACTGACCTTCAACGGCCACCGTATCCACTACGACCGCAGCTACGTGACGCAGGAAGAAGGCTATCCGGGGCTCGTCGTGCACGGTCCGCTGATCGCGACGCTGCTCGTCGATCTCGTGCATCGCGAACGGCCCGACGCGACGCTCGCGAGCTTCGCATTCCGCGCGGTGCGCCCGACCTTCGACGGGGAGCCGTTCACGCTGTGCGGCAAGCCGTCGGACGACGGCCGCACGATCGAGCTGTGGGCGAAGGATCGCGATGGCTGGCTGACGATGCAGGCGACCGCGACGCTTGCCTGACGCGCTTCGGTGCGCTGACGGCGACGGGGCGCAAGACGCGTCACAGGCGCGGCGCCGGCGCGCGGCGACAGACCGACACGCTGCGCGAACGGCACGATCCGATTCCGCTTCCGTACGCCATGATGGCGAGCACGATTCCCGCACCCGGCCTCACGCTCGCGACGTTCGCGTCGCAACTGCGCTTCGACGCGATTCCGGTGGGTGTCGTCGCGCGCACGGTCGACCTCTATGTCGACTGGCTCGGCTCCGCTCCGCTGGCCGGCAAGGGCGCATGGCCGCAAGCGTTCCCGTTTGCAGCGGCGGCAGACCGTTGCCGCGCGTTCAGCCCGGCAACGATGCCACGGCGAGCACGGCCTTAACCGCTTCGTCTTCCATTCCCTTGATATCGGACGGGAAGCGATTGCGCTGCGGGATCAATACGCTCAGCCCCTCGATCTGCGCGGTGATCAGCGCGGAGCGGCGCGCGAGTTGCTGCGGCGTCAGGCCGGGATTCACCGCCGTGACGAAGCCGGCAATCATCTGGCGCTGGAACAGGTACGCGTCTTCCATCGCCTGCCGCGCAAACTCGTGCGCATGCGCGAGCGCCCAGATGTTCACGAACAGGCTTTGGGTTCGCGGCAGCTTCGCATCCTCGATCAGCATCCGGACCACTTTCTCCAGCCGCGCTTCGGGCGACAGCGTCTCGTCGGTCCGCACGCTGTCGTAGTTCCTCGAATACTCGGAGATGGTCTCGCTGATGATCGCCGCGTAGAGCGCCTCGCGCGACGGGAAGTAGTGCTGCAGGTTCGACAGCGCGAGCCCCGCGCCGGTCGCGACCTTGCGCATCGTCAGGCCGCCGTAGCCGTCGACGACGAAGATCTCGAACGCACTCTCCAGAATGCGGCCGACCGTGTTGCGGCCGCGCTGGGTTGGCGCACGCGTGCCGTCGGCCGACTTCGCGTCTGACGCGGGCTCTGGTCGACGCGGCGACGCAGGTTCCGCGCGAATGTCATCAGGGCTCGTCGATTTCGGTTCCATCGAAGTTTCTCCTCCGGCGGGCAACGCTTGCCCGGGTCTTGCGGATGCGATGCTGATTGTAGGTTATCCGACCTAGTGTCTCAAGCCGCGGCTCGACACGTCGGTCGACTAGCCGCTGTTCTCGGTGTTGTTCAGGAATGCTTAGGAAGGCATCGCGGTCGGCCTGTGGTCGCTGATGCTGCAGACGCATGACGGCGGCAAGACGTGGGCGCGGACGACGCTGACGAAGCCGCCGGGCGGCGGCAAGGCCGACCGCAATCTCTATCACGTGTTTGCCGATCCCGCGCACGCGCTCTACATCGTGTCCGAGTAGGGGATGGTGCTCAAGTCGGCCGACGGCGGTGCGACCTGGGCCTATCTGCCGACGGGCGGCAAGGGCACGTTGTGGTCGGGCGTCGCGATGCCCGATGCCATGTGACGATGTGGGGACCAGGGCTTTCCCGCGCCGTGGCGGCCGGTTCGCCGACGCGCCTGATGCTCAGGCACGCGTATCGTCCGACGGCAGCAGCGCGGCGAAGCGGTCCGCGAGCGTCGGACGCGACCGTGCGGGCCAGATCGCGCTCAGTTCGAAATTCGGCAGCGCGGCGCCGTCGCGGACCGGGCTGTATGTGACGCCGTCGAACGCGAACGCGTGGATCGAGCGTGGCAGCAGCGACACGCCGCATCCGGCAGCGACGCACGCGACGACGGTCAGCGTGCGGTTCACGTCGAGCACGATGTCCACCGGATGCCCGGCCTGACGGAACGCGCTGAGGATGCCCGCGCGGATCAGCGGCAGCTGATCGTGCGGAAACCACACGAGGCCGACGGCAGAGAGATTCTGCAGCGTAACCGTGCCGTCGGGCTGGCGCCGGAAATCCTTCGGGAGTACGGCGACGAGCGGGTCGCGCCGAATCAGCTTCTCGCGCATCCGGCCGTTCACCGCCACCGGCGTGTGCAGCAGCCCGATGTCGATCTCGCCGCGCTCGAGCGCGATCGCCTGTTCGGCATTGCTCATCTCGCGCATCACGAGCTCGACGTCGGGTGCGCTTTCGCGTAACGCGCGGATCGCGCGCGGCAGCGTGTCGAACAGCGCGGCGCTGACGAAGCCGATCGTCAGGCGCCCGGCGCGCTGCGCGCCGATCTCGCCGGCCCGGTGCGCGGCCGCGTCGAGCCGCGCGAGACTCAGCCGCAGGTCGTCGACCATCGCGAGGCCGGCCGGCGTCAGCGTCGCGCCGCGACGCGAGCGGTCGAACAGCCGGACACCCAACTCCTTCTCCATCCGGTTCAGCGCCTGGCTGAGCGCCGGCTGTGCGATGCCGAGCTCGTTGGCCGCGCGCGTGAAGCTGCCCGTATCGACGATCGCGAGGAAGTAGCGGACGTGCCTGATTTCCATAAGCTTGCGTTATGAATAATTATTCAAAACATAGTAGCGAATTATCTCCACGCTTCATAGGATGCACATCGGGCCACGGCATTGCCGTGCGCCGCGACGGCATGACGACACGAGGAGACCCGCATTGAACTGGACCCGCGAGCTATCGACGACCGAACGGCGCACGTTGCGCGGCTGCTTTGCCGGCTGGGCACTCGACGGCCTCGACACGCAGATGTTCAGCCTCGTGATCCCCGTGCTGCTCACGACCTGGGGCATCGGCAAGGGGCAGGCCGGGCTGATCGGCGGGGCGACGCTCGTGTCCGGTGCGCTCGGCGGGTTGCTGGCCGGCATGATCGCCGACCGCTACGGCCGCGTACGCGCGCTGCAGATCACCGTGTGCTGGTTTTCGCTATTCACGTTCCTGAGCGCGTTCGCGCAGAACTTCGAGCAGTTGCTCGTGCTGAAGGCGCTGCAGGGCCTCGGCTTCGGCGGCGAATGGACCGCGGGCGCCGTGCTGCTCGCCGAAACGGTCGGCGCGCGCCACCGCGGCAAGGCGATGGGCGTCGTGCAGAGCGCGTGGGGGTTCGGCTGGGGCGGCGCCGTGGTGCTGTACATGCTGGTGTTTGCATGGGTGCCGGCCGAGTGGGCGTGGCGCGTGCTGTTCGCGATCGGCGCATTGCCCGCGCTGCTGGTGCTGTATATCCGTCGTGCGATTCCGGAGCCGCCGCACGCGACGGCGGCGCAGGCATCGGCGCAAGCGAATGCCGACGAAGGGCCGACCGTCGGCATCTTCGACCGGTCGGTGCTGCGCGCGACGGTGGTCGGCGGGCTGATCGGCGTCGGCGCACACGGCGGCTATCACGCCATCACGATCTGGTTGCCGACCTATCTGAAGACCGAGCGCCACCTGTCGGTGCTCGGCACCGGCGCGTATCTCGCGGTCGTGATCGTCGCGTTCATCTGCGGCTGTTTCCTGAGTGCGTACCTGCAGGACCGGATCGGCCGCCGCCGCAACGTGATGCTGTTCGCCGCGTGCTGCGCGGTGATGGTGAACCTGTATGTGTTCCTGCCGCTGAACGATGTCGCGATGCTGCTGCTCGGGTTCCCGCTCGGACTGTTTTCGGCCGGCATTCCGGCGACGCTCGGCACGCTGTTCAACGAGCTTTACCCGCGCAACGTGCGCGGGCGCGGCGTGGGCTTTTGCTACAACTTCGGCCGCATCGTGTCGGCCGGTTTCCCGGTGCTGGTCGGGCGGATGGGCGAGTCGCTGCCGCTCGGCACGGCGCTCGGCATCGACGCGGGCATTGCCTACGGGCTCGTCGTGATCGCGGTGTGGTTCCTGCCGGAAACGCGCAGCCACCGGTTGTCCGGCGTCGCGTCCGGCGGTGACACGGATGCGGAAAGCCGGCCGCGCGCCGAGGCGTCGCTGTAGCGCTCGCCGCGTCGCCACCGAACCGCCCGGCACTGCGGCCGGGCGCCTCTTGCAGACTTCATGGATCGACTCGTGACTCCCCTCGTCGAACAGATTCCGGCTGCGCGGTCGATGGACGCGTGGTGTGCAGCTGACCCGGCCGTCGCCGCCGTCGATGCGCATGCGCATGTATTCGCGCGCGGCCTGCCGCTCGCGCCGGTGGTGCGGCACGCGCCCGATTACGACGCGTCGCTCGACACGTACGTCACGCATCTCGCCGAACACGGCATCACGCATGCGGTGCTGGTGCAGCCGAGCTTTCTCGGCACCGACAACACGTTCTTCGTCGACGTGCTGCGGCGTTACCCGCGCCGCTTCCGGGGCGTCGCGGTGGTCGACCCCACGATTGCGGATCACGACCTCGACGCGCTCGACCGTGCGGGGGTGGTCGGGATGCGGCTGAACCTCGTCGGGCTGCCGATTCCGGATTTCGGCGCGTCGGCGTGGCGCGCGCTGTTCGCCCGCGTCAACGCGCTGGGCTGGCATGTCGAGATCCATCGCGGCATCGAGGACTTGCACACCATCACCGCGCCGCTGCTCGCGCAGTCGTGCACGCTGGTGATCGATCATTTCGGCCGCCCGTCACCCGCGCTCGCCGAACGCGCGCCCAGCTTCCGCCGCCTGTTGCTGCTCGCGGATACCGGCCGCGTCTGGGTCAAGCTGTCGGCAGCGTATCGCAACAGCGTGGCGGGCGACGGCGCGATCGACGCGTTCGGTGCCGCGCGCGCGCTGCGCACCGCGTTCACGGCCGAGCGGCTCGTGTGGGGCAGCGACTGGCCGCACACGCAGCACCGCGAACGTGTCGATTTCGACGCCACCTATGCGGCGCTCGCGCGCTGGCTGCCCGACTCCGGCGAGCGCCTGCGCGTGCTGCGCGATTCGCCGCGCACCCTGTTTCGTTTCGACCAATGAGGCCCCGCATGTCCGATCACACCGCACTTCGTCGCGCCGGGTTCCGGCGCAGCATCGCCGCCCGCCAGGGGCTGCTCGTCGCCGGCACGTTCAATGCGCTCAGCGCCCGTATCGCGGCCGATCTCGGCTTCGGCGCACTGTACTTGAGCGGCGCGGGCGTCACCAACATGTCGCTCGGCCTGCCCGATCTCGGCTTCGTCGGGCTCGGCGAGCTGGCCGAACACACCGCGCGCGTGCGCGATGCGGTCGAGCTGCCGCTGATGGTCGACGCCGATACCGGCTTCGGCAATGCGCTGAACGTGCTGCACACGGTGCGCACGCTCGAGCGCAGCGGCGCGGACGCGATCCAGCTCGAAGACCAGGTGCTGCCGAAGAAGTGCGGCCATTTCGCGGGCAAGGAAGTGATCGAGGCCGGCGAGATGGTCGGCAAGCTGAAGGCGGCCGTCGACGCGCGCGTGGATCCGAACCTGCTGATCGTCGCGCGCACCGATGCGGCCGCGGTCCACGGCATCGACGACGCGATCGAGCGCGCCCATCGTTATGCGGAAGCGGGCGCCGACGTGCTGTTCATCGAGGCGATGGAGTCACCGGAGGACGTCGAGCGTCTGCCGGCGCTGTTCGATACGCCGCAGCTCATCAACATCGTGATCGGCGGCAAGACGCCGACGCGTTCACGCGACGCGCTCGCGCGCCTCGGCTACGGCGTGGTGCTGTATGCGAACGCGGCGCTGCAAGGCGCGGTGCACGGGATGCAGGCCGCGCTGACGGAACTGCGCGACACGGGCCGGCTCGACGAGAATCCCGCGCTCGTCGCGCCGTTCGCCGAACGGCAGCGGCTCGTCGACAAGGCGCGCTTCGACGTGCTCGACGCCCGCTATGCGGCCGACCGCGCATAACGCGCATCGGCAGGCGGCACGGGCGGCGTCGGCAGCCGCCCGGCACATACGAAAAAAACCTGGAGACAACCGTGGCAACTTCTTCTCCCGAAGCCGCCGGCGAACCGCCGCGCATCGGCTCGATCGTCGGCGGGCTGGCCGGCAACCTGATCGAGTGGTACGACTTTCTCGCCTACAGCATCTTCTCGATCTACTTCGCGCCGTCGTTCTTTCCCGCCGACCGGCCGACCGTGCAGTTGATGAACACCGCAGCGATCGCGGCCGTCGGGTATATCGCACGGCCCGCGGGAAGCTGGCTCGTCGGCCTGTATGCGGACCGGCGCGGGCGCAAGGCCGCGCTGACGAAGTCGGTGCTCGCGATGTGCGCCGGATCGATGCTGATCGCTATCACGCCCGGCTATGCGACGATCGGCGTGCTCGCGCCGGTGCTGCTCGTTGCCGCAAGGTTGCTGCAGGGGCTCAGCATGGGCGGCGAATACGGCACCAGCGCAACCTACCTGAGCGAGATCGCGCCGCCGAACCGGCGCGGCTTCTACGTCGGCTTCCTGCAGGTGAGCGTGGTGGCCGGCCAGCTCGTCGCGCTCGGCCTGATGCTTGCGATGCAGCGGATCTTCGCCGGCACGCACGACATCGAACGCTGGGGCTGGCGGATCCCGTTCTTCGTCGGCGGCGTGCTCGCGCTGTTCGCGCTCTACATGCGCCGCAACGTCGTCGAGAGCGACGCGTTCATCGCCAGCCGCGCGCGTGCGGCGAAGACGCGCGTGTCGGCCGATCTCGCGGCCCACTGGCGCGAACTGCTGCTCGCGATCGGCATCACGATCGGTGGCACCGTCGCGTTCTACACGTACACCGTCTACATGCAGAAGTACCTCGTCAACTCGGTCGGGCTGCACAAGGAGACGGCGACCTGGATCTGCACGGCCGCGCTACTGCTGTACATGCCGCTGCAGCCGCTGTTCGGCCTCGTGTCGGACCGCGTCGGCCGGCGGCCCGTGCTGCTGTGGTTCGGGATCGGCGGCACGTTGCTGTCCGTGCCGATCTTCACGACGCTCGCACACGTGCACGATCCGCTCGCCGCGTTCGCGCTGGTGTTCGCGGGGCTCGTCGTGCTGAGCGGGTTCACGTCGGTGCACATGCTGGTCAAGGCCGAGCTGTTTCCGCCGCAGATCCGTGCGCTGGCGGTCGGGCTGCCGTATGCGCTGACGACGGCGATCCTCGGCGGCACGACCGAGTTCGTCGCACTGCGGCTAAAGGCGAGCGGCAGCGAGACGATGTTCTTCTGGTACGTCGCGGCCTGCGCGGCGATTTCGCTGCTCGTGTACTGGCGGATGCCGGAAACCCATCCGGCGAAGCGCGTGCGGGCGAGCGGGGCGGCGGCGGGTGCTGCCGTGTCCCGCTGAACCGGCACGAAGCCGCCTGCGTAACGCGGCCGGGCACCGGCAGGCGCGGGTCGATGCGTCGGCGGCGCGGTACCGGTGAAGTCGTCGAGCCGAAGGGCGGCCGGCCCGCGTATGGCAGAATCGCGACGATCTCCCGCACGCGATGACACCATGAACCCGACGACGCCTTCCTCCGCGCGCATCCGTGAGCCGATGGGCCGCGCGGCCACCGCGCTGCTCGCCGCCAGCATGCTGTGCTATCTCGTCGCGATGTTCACCGCGCCGTTCCGCGTCGGCGCGCCGGACCCACACCCGTGGGCCGATGGCTGGCAGGTGCTGTTGACGGGCTGGATGGGCGTGCTTGGCGGCATCTTTGCGTGGCTCGCGAACCCGCTCGTGTTCGGCGCGTGGTTGCTGACCGTGAAGCGCCTGCGTGTGCAGGCGGCCGTGCTGGCCGCGCTTGCGTTGCTGTTCGGGTTGAGCTTCCTGTCGCAGCACCAGATCGTCGTGAACGAAGCGGGCACCGTCGAGCCGGTTCATCTCGATGCGATCGGCTACTGGTGCTGGCTCGCGAGTTTCGGCGCGGCGCTGGTCGGCGCGATGCTGTTGCCCGGGCGGATGAAGGCAGGCTGATGCGGGCGGCGTGGCCGCCTTCCCGCATCGCGCGAGTCGCCGCTCAGCGCACGTGCGGCTGCAACGCACCCAACCAATAAGACACGGCTACCGCGCCGCCATCCGGCGTGCCGATTGCACGCTCGCCGAGATAGCTCGCACGCCCCGCGCGCGGTGTCATGCGCGCGGTGGCCTCCGCGCCTTCGACGGCCGCTTCGACGGCCGCCGTCCATGCGCTTGCGGTGTCGCGATCGCTGTCGAGCGCGCGACTGAATGCGTCGACGGCCGGCACCAGCGCATCGAGCATCGTCCGGTCGCCGGCATGCGCGCCACCCAGTTCACTGATCGAATCCACGGCCGCGCGGAATGCCGCGGCCCAGTCGCGCGCCGACGGCTCGGCGACATCCGCCAGCCTGCGCGCCGCGCGCAGCAGCGCGGTTGCATAGAACGGCCCGGAGCTGCCGGCGATCGCTCGGCGCAACGCCGCGCCGAGCGCCGCGAGTGCGCCGGCCGGCGTGGCGTACGCGGTCTCGGGCAACGCGAGGATCGCTTGCGCGGCGCGCAGCATGCTTGCGCCGAGGTCGCCGTCGCCGGCCGCCGCATCGAGATCCGTCAGCGTCTGCTCGTGGTCGATCAGCGTTTGTGCAACCGCCTGCAGCGCCGGCTGCAGACGCGCGGCCCATGCGCGGCCGGCCGCATCGAGCGGCGGCAGCGGTGCATCCTGCGACGCGGCTGCGGCCACGCGGATCTGCGTATTCACCGCGCCGCCGCCCGGCCACGCACGCGCCTGCGTCGGCGCGTCGAGCAGCGACGCGCGTTCGTCGTTCAGCCGCAGCACCGAGATCGAGCAGCCGGGCATGTTCAGCGCGGACAGGAACGTGCCGGCCCACGCACGCGCGACGACGATGCCGCGCCGGGCCAGGTTGTCGTACGCGGCGCGCAGCACGATCGCGAGTTCCATGTCCGGCGTTGCGCCGAGACCGTTGACGAACAGCGCGACGCGTTCGCCGCGGTCGAGCACGAGATCGGCGGCGATGCTCGACAGCAGCGTGTCGACCAGCGCGTCGGCCGGCAGCGGCGCACGGCGTTCGACGCCTTTCTCGCCGTGAATGCCGAGACCGAGCTCGATCTCGTGATCGCCGAGGCTGAAGCCCGATTTGTCGGCGCCCGGGATCGTGCAGCCGTCGAGCGCGACGCCCATCGTGCCGAGCTCGGCCGCCGCGTCGCGCGCGATGGCCGCGACGCGGGCAAGCGGCAGCCCGCGCGCTGCGGCCGCGCCGGCGAGCTTGTGGATCAGCACGGTGCCGGCGATCCCGCGCCGCTGGCCACGGTCGACACGGCCGCGCAGCGATACGTCGTCGGCGACGATGACCGTTTCGACCGGAATGCCTTCGGCGCGTGCAAGCTCGGCGGCGAGCCCGAAATTGAGCCGGTCGCCCGTGTAGTTCTTCACGATCAGCAGCGCGCCGTTGGGGCCGGCGCTCGCGCGGATCGCGGCGAGCACGGCGTCGGTGGACGGCGACGTGAACACTTCGCCGCAGACGGCCGCGCTCAGCATCCCTTCGCCGACATAGCCGCCGTGTGCGGGCTCGTGGCCACTGCCGCCGCCGGACAGGATCGCGACGGGGCGCTGAGATGGTTCGGGCAGCGGCTGGCGGACGAGCACGTGCTCGTCGCCGAGGATCGCGAGATGCGGCGATTGTCGCGCGATGCCTTCCAGCATTTCTCGCACGACATCGGACGGGCGGTTCACAAGCTTTTTCAT